>NZ_JANZQH010000007.1:0-282976 GCF_025153485.1 Chryseobacterium pyrolae | reverse complement strand
AAATATAAATATTTTAACTTATAAAATTTGCTAATTAACATAGAATGTCAAGGTTTTAAACCTTGACAAGGATATTTCCTGTATGCTTTGTTTCGGGACATTATCAGACAAAGGAATGCTTTGTACAGAAAGCAGGGGGATCTTAATAATTTTCAATAACAAAGCCCTTTTGTATTCAAGTGAAAAGAATTAAATTGCAGTTTAAGTTTTTATTATGCTTACAAAAGAACAAATTGCTAAAAGGATTTCAAAAGAACTGAAAGACCGTTACTATGTAAACCTGGGAATTGGAATCCCTACTTTGGTCGCCAACTACGTTCCAGAAGGTATTTCCGTAGAATTCCAAAGTGAAAACGGAGTTCTAGGTATGGGACCTTTTCCTTTCGAAGGTGAAGAAGATGCAGATGTCATCAATGCTGGAAAACAGACGATCACTATTCTGCCTGGAGGTTCGTTTTTCGACTCAGCCTTCAGTTTTGGGATGATTCGCGGCCAGAAAGTAGATCTTACCATCCTTGGAGCTATGGAAGTTTCAGAGAACGGGGATATCGCCAACTGGAAAATTCCGGGAAAAATGGTAAAAGGAATGGGAGGTGCGATGGACCTGGTAGCTTCCGCAGAAAACATTATCGTTGCCATGATGCACGTGAACAAAGCTGGAGAAAGCAAAATCCTGAAAAAATGTACACTTCCGCTTACTGGCGTTAACTGCGTGAAAAGAGTAGTGACCGAGTTGGCAGTATTAGATGTGACTCCTGAAGGATTCAAACTGGTAGAAAGAGCGCCGGGCGTTTCAGTGGAACATATTGTACAGTCTACAGAAGCAGATCTTATCATTGAAGGAGAAATTCCTGAAATGCAATTCTAATATAATTGAAGATACTTTAAGAACGAAGTTCACGAAGCATATCATATAATTTTTGTTTCAAAACATAAAATAAAAAAGGCTGTCTCAATTTCTGAAACAGCCTTTTTTGTATTTTAAGCTCTACTAAATTTTAAACCTTCACTGGTAAGTCTAATATCTAGTGTCTTATATCTGACATCTATTTAGCATCCTGCGCCCCAAAAACCTTCTGTAAAATAGAAGTCGTTCTCATCGCTGGCGTATTTCTGATGCCGCTTTCTTTGTCTGCCACCATTTTAAAGACACCGTTGATGGTTTCTGTTGTAACATATTCATTAAGATCGGTCGTTACAGACTGTCCCGTAAACGTATTGTATTTGGAGATCAGATTTTTCCATACTGTATCCGCACCTACTTTTCCTAATGAAGCTTTCACTTTTGGCTGAAAGGCCGTAAACAGCTGACTTTGCGTCTTGGTCTGTAAATAATTGGTGGCTGCATTATCTGTGCTTAATAAAATATTTTTAGCATCCGTAATCGTCATGGAAGTAATCGCTTTGGTGAAAATAGGAGCAGCTTCCGTCACTGCATCTTCAGCAGCTCTGTTTAAGAGCTTTACCCCTTCATCAGCCAGACTTCCCATTCCCAGAGAACGAAGTGTGGTATCGATCTTTCTTAATTTTTCAGGCATTAAAATTTTTACCGCTTCATTTTTTAAGAATCCGTCTGTTAAAGCCAGTTTCTTTACCCCATCAGTTACCCCAAGGCTTAAAGCTTCTTTTAATCCCGAAGAAATCTGTGTTGAAGTAAGATTTCCCAGGTTGATAGGAGAAGTTTTGGCTGGAGCTGTCGTTGTGGTAGTCGTTGTTTGGGTTGTAGAATTTTTAGTTTGCGAAGGGTTATCAAGATCAACACCTGTTTTAGTTTTCACAGTAGACTTAATGATATCTAAGAGCTGTGCCTGCGAAGAAATTGAAAATAATAATCCTGCGGCTAGTAAAATGTTTTTTCTCATTGTATTTTTTTACAAATTTAGATGTTTTATTATTTAATAAGTTAAATAGGTAAAAGAGTTTTGGAAAATAATTATATTAGCTAAAACCTTAATCATACTCAGATGCAACGTTTTCTCTTTATATTTTCAACTCTTTTTTCCACAGTTTTTAATGCTCAGATGAAACCTAATTTAATTCCTTATCCTCAAAGTTTAACCCTGCAGGAAGGTAAATTTATCATTCCTGAAACCCTGATACTGAACGATAAACTTCCGAAAGAAGAGACAGAGTATTTCAAAAAACGTTTGGGTTCTCAGGTTAAATTTCAATCCATCAGCAGTACCGAGAAAGTCCATGTAATGTATATGCAGGTTCCACAGCCAAAAATTCCGGTTAATCCTGAAGGGAAGAAAGAAAGTTATTCTATTGACATTTCTCCAAAAGAAATTTTCATAAGTTCAGATACCAAACAGGGCTATTTTCTTGCCCTTCAAACCTTGATTCAGCTATTTGAAGAACATAAAGAAGACGGTGCTATTCCGGCTATGGAAATAAAAGACAGTCCAAAATTTGCCTGGCGCGGAATGCATTTAGATGTTTGCCGCCATTTCTTCAACGTTGATGAGGTTAAACAGTATATCGATTATCTTGCCATGTACAAGCTGAATACTTTCCATTGGCACCTTACAGACGATCAGGGCTGGAGAATTGAAATTAAAAAATATCCTAAACTGATCGGGATCGGTTCAAAACGTAAAGAATCAATGACTGGAGCTTACGTAGATAATACATTCGACGGAAAACCTTATGGTCCCTATTTTTATACCCAGGAGCAGATCAAAGATGTTGTTAAATATGCTCAGCAGAGACACATCACCGTTGTTCCTGAAATTGAAATGCCGGGACATGCTTTAGCTGCTTTATCAGCGTATCCGGAATTGGCCTGCACAAAAGGACCGTTTGAATCCGCCACAAAATGGGGAGTTTTTGACGATGTTTTCTGCCCGAAAGAGGAAACATTCACCTTCCTGGAAAACGTTTTGGATGAGGTTATGACATTATTTCCTTCCCAGTACATTCACATTGGTGGTGATGAATGCCCGAAAACAAGATGGAAAGAATGTGCCCATTGCCAGGAACTGATTAAGAAAAATAATCTGAAAGACGAGCATGGCTTGCAAAGCTATTTCATCCACAGAATTGAAAAATATGTCAATAGCAAAGGCAGAAAGATCATCGGTTGGGATGAAATTCTGGAAGGAGGTCTCGCACCCAATGCTGCCGTTATGAGCTGGACAGGCGTAAACGGGGGGATTGAAGCGGCAAAATCAGGGCATTTCGCAGTGATGACACCCGGTGCCTATTGTTATTTTGATCACTATCAGGGAGATCCGCAGTCAGAACCGAATGCTTTCGGAGGTTTTACCCCTTTAGAGAAAGTCTATTCCTATAATCCTGTTCCGGCAGAACTCAACGCAGAACAGGCAAAATATATACTGGGTGTTCAGGCCAATTTGTGGACAGAATATATCACAGATTTTAAGCAAGTGCAATACATGATTTTCCCAAGACTAATGGCGCTTTCCGAAGTGGGATGGGGAACATCAGACCCTAAAAATTATAAAGAATTTGAAAGCAGAGTAATTGGTAAGTTCAAGGTTTTGGATAAAATGGGAGTCAATTATGCCAGGAGTATTTACAATATCTCCGGAAAGGTTATTCCTGCCAGCAGCGCCATTGCTTATGAACTTACGGTATCACAGGATCCGAAAGGAATCCGGTATACAACAGACGGAACAGAACCCTCTCTGAACTCAAAAACTTATCAGGGGCCTGTCAATATTATTAAATCTATGACGGTTAAATCTGTCTATTTTGAAAACGGAAAGCTTAAAAGTGCTGTTTCTTCACAGGAATTTACAGTTTCGAAAACGACAGGAAAAAAAATCACATTAGACCAACAGCCAAGTGAAAACTATTCTTTTGGCGGAGCTTTTACTTTAGTGGACGGAATTATTGGAAATACAAGGCAGCTTGGCAAAACATGGCTTGGCTTTCAGGGAAAAGATGTTGTAGCAACCATTGATCTTGGGCAGAAGACAGGCTTTTCAGAAGTTTATTTTAATACCTTAGAAAACAAAGGAAGCTGGATTCATCTGGCGAAATCTGCACAGATTTTTGTTTCAGACGACGGTAAGAATTTTAAAATGATCAAAGAAATCGGAAAAGAAGAGATCCAGAGCTCAAAAGGGAAAATAAAATTGAACATAGGAAACCAGAACTCAAGATATATTAAGCTTAAAATAGAAAATGCAGGCATCATTCCTGCCGGAAATCCCGGAGCTGACTCAAAAGCCTGGCTTTTTGTGGATGAAATTGGCGTAAATTAGTCCTAAATCCGAAGGTATATCATGCAGAACGACATCCTCGCTTCAGAATTTGCCACGTCACCTGAACTTGTTGAAAAGCTCTATCAAAACGGGGTTGCTAAAACCTATAGAGAAGGAGATATTATTTTGGGCGAAAATGACTCCATCCGCTCCATTCCAATCATTATGAAGGGAATGATCAGAGTGATCAGAACAGACGAAGACGGGCGGGAAATTCTGCTGTATTACATCAAAGCCGGAGAAAGCTGCATCATGTCCTTTCTTGGTGGAATGCACAACGAAAAAAGCATCGTCAAAGCCGAAGTGGAAGAAGATACCGAAATCCTTTTCCTGCCTGTATACAAAGCTTCATTATTCATCAGAGAACATCCGGAATGGCTGGATTATATTTTTAAACTTTATCACAAACGCTTTGAAGAATTGTTGGAGATTATTAATGCCATTGCCTTTAAAAAAGTAGACGAAAGACTTTTGGACCTTCTGAATAAAAAATCTGAACTCACCAATTCTAGAACTATTGTCATCACCCATGAACAGCTAGCCAACGAACTGGGAACGGTGAGAGTGGTTGTATCAAGACTGCTTAAACAATTGGAAGAAGCCGGGAAACTGAAACTTGGCAGAAACAAGATTGCTCTTTTGTAAGATAACATCATCATTCTCATTCCGCCGGTATTCATTCCCCTCCTGTGGAGGGGTGGCGAAAATTCAAAGAATTTTTGACGGGGTGGTTAAAGAAGAAAATAATATTGAAATTAAATCATAAAATTTACAAAATCTATGATTGGTATTCTGTTTAACATCGAAAAACCTTTGATTTTCAAAAGACTTAAATGTATTTCTTTACGCTAATTTTTTACCTTTAAAAAAGTTTCCCCAAAAGCTCCTTGTGTAACAAAAGTAGCTGTAGTTCTCCTCAGCTATTCCCATTTTTACTAAGAATTAAATTAAGATAAAAAATGTTAGACCTTATAAAACAACCTTGGCCTTGGTATGTGGCTGGCCCTTTGATAGGACTTACCGTTCCTGCCTTATTGATTCTGGGGAATAAATCTTTCGGAATAAGTTCTTCATTAAGACATATTTGTGCGGCATGCATTCCGGCCGGAATCAACTTTTTCAAATACGACTGGAAGAAAGAAGCCTGGAACCTTTTTTTTGTTCTTGGAATCTTCTTTGGCGGAATGATCGCTTCCCACTTCCTGCTCAACACATCTGAAATTACCGTTAGTCCTAAGCTAAAAACAGAATTGGCAGGCTATGGTATTACAGATTATACCAACCTGGTCCCTGTACAACTGATGAATTTTGAAAGCCTTTTGACCCTTCGAGGATTTATCATGATGATTGTCGGAGGATTTTTAGTGGGCTTCGGAACAAGATACGCCGGAGGATGTACAAGTGGTCATGCAATTATGGGGCTTTCCAACCTGCAATGGCCATCATTAGTCGCTACAGTATGTTTTATGGCCGGAGGCTTTATAATGGCTAACCTTATTCTGCCGATCATCCTTTCTCTTTAACCCAACCTTTAAATAAAGATCAATCATGATAGAAAATACAGAATCCGATATCCGCCATCAGGATACAGCTTGTTCTAATGGAAGCAGCCTTCACCATCCCTGGTACTACAATTTGAAATATCTTTTGACAGGAATTATTTTCGGAATCATTTTCGTGAAAGCTGAGGTGATCAGCTGGTTCAGGATCCAGGAGATGTTCCGCCTGCAGTCTTTTCATATGTATGGAATCATTGGGAGTGCCATTGTGGTAGGAATGATCTCAGTTTGGCTGATCAAAAAATTCAATGTAAAAACCATATACGGGGAACCTATCAATATACCATCCAAAAAATTTAATAAAGGCCAGATTTATGGCGGATTGATCTTTGGTTTTGGCTGGGCTATTACAGGAGCATGCCCTGGACCTCTTTTTGCACAGATCGGAACCGGGGCATTGGCCGTAAGTGTCACCCTTCTCAGTGCTATTGCCGGAACCTGGGTATATGGTTATTTCAGAGATAAGTTGCCTCATTGATCATCAGAAAATAAGAAAAAGACCACGGGCTCGTTACCATGGTCTTTTTTCTTTTCTGATAGCCGGAAAATTGCTAATTTGGGAGTCAAATACATCCCACATGCAAAGTAGACGAAACTTCATTAAAAAAACGGCTGCCGCTTCTCTGGCACTTGCCGTAAATCCACTGGATCTGATGGCTAAGGAACGGCCAGATCATCATAATATAATAGGGAAACCTATCGTTCTTTCCACCTGGAATTTTGGTCTGAAAGCCAACGAAGAAGCCTGGACCATTCTGGGGAAAGGAGGAAAAGCGCTTGATGCCGTGGAAAAAGGAGTTCGTCTTGTAGAATTGGATCCCACTGAAAGAAGTGTCGGGTATGGCGGACGTCCGGACAGAGATGGAAGGGTGACCCTTGACGCCTGTATTATGGATGAAAACTATAATATTGGTTCTGTTGCATGTTTAGAGCATGTTAAAAATCCTATTTCTGTGGCAAGAGCCGTGATGGAAAAAACACCACACGTGATGTTGGTGGGAGATGGAGCGCTTCAGTTTGCATTATCGCAGGGATTTAAAAAAGAAAATCTTCTCACTCCGGAATCAGAAAAAGAGTGGAAAGAATGGCTGAAAACCAGCGAGTACAAGCCTGTTGCTAATATTGAAAATCATGATACCATAGGAATGATTGCTCTTGATGCCCAGGGAAACCTTTCCGGAGCCTGTACCACTAGCGGAATGGCTTTTAAAATGCATGGAAGAGTAGGAGATTCCCCAATCATTGGTGCCGGTTTATTTGTTGACAATGAAGTAGGAGCGGCCACAGCGACGGGTCAAGGTGAGGAGGTCATCCGCACAGTAGGAACACATCTTGTGGTTGAATTGATGAGACAGGGCAGAAACCCTCAACAGGCATGCAAGGAAGCGGTTGAAAGAATTGTCAATATTACTAAAAGAAGAAATAAAAATCTTAAAGATATTCAGGTTGGTTTTATTGCTTTGAATAAAAAAGGCGAGTACGGTTCTTATTGTATTCAAGACGGATTTAATTTTGCAGTATATGATCAGAAAGGAAACCGTCTTGAAAAACCGGAATTTGCCCTGAAATAAACCTAATTTTCTTACAATTTCAATCAAAAATAAATGTCAAAAATAGAAATAGCGTGTTTCAATCCCGAATCAGCAATCATAGCTTTTGAAAACAGAGCTGACAGAATAGAACTGTGTGATGAATTAAGCGAAGGGGGAACAACTCCGGATTTTGAAACAGTAAAAAGTCTCAGAACAAAAATAGATATTCCAATCTTTGTAATGATCAGGCCGCGAGGAGGAGATTTTACATATTCAGAGGCAGAGTTTGAGCAAATGAAAACAGATTTGACCTCTTTAAAATCTTTAAATGTTGATGGTTTTGTTTTTGGGATCTTAGACGAAAATGATGAAGTGAATGTAGAACAAAACAAAGCTCTGGTTAAATTGGCTGATCCTTTTCCATGTACCTTTCACCGCGCTTTTGACAGAGCGACCGATCTTGAAAGCTCTCTGGAAAAAGTAATTGATTGTGGTTTTAAGACCATCCTTACTTCAGGTCAGAAATCCAATGTTTCAGAAGGCAAAGAAAATTTGAAAAAGCTGGTTGAACTTTCCAATGGAAGGATCGAAATTCTGGTTGGAGGCGGTCTCCGGTCAACAAATATTGAAGAACTCAGAGAATGTACAAATGCAGGTTATTTTCATTCTTCAGCAATCACGGATGGAGGAGCTTTTGCCAGTGCAGATGAGGTGGCTGCTTTGAAAAACAAATAGAACGTGTACTTTTTAACGCAAAGGTTTATTTTGAAGAATGTTCAGTTTTAAGGAAGGCAAAGAATTCGACTACGTCGCTGATGAAGCTTTGTGGATCAAACGTTCGCTTAATCGGATCAATGCTAATTGATTCTTTCTCTGCAGACTTACAATATGCAGTATTGAAAATAAACCTTTGTGCTAAAATATGTAGAGTGTTTTTCAACGCAAAGGTTTATTTGGAAAATGTTCAGTTTGAGGAGAGCAAAGAATTCGACTGCGTCGCTGATGAAGCTGAATGAATAGAACGTTCGCTTAATCGAATCAATGCTAATTGATTCTGGCTTTGCAGACTTAAAACTGAACATTCTTCAAAATAAAACTTTGCGTTAAAAAATAATAAGTAATCTAATTATAAAACACAAATGAATGACGGAAAACGAACTATCCTATAAAATAATAGGAGCCGCCATAGAGGTTCACAGGAATCTTGGAGTCGGATTATTGGAAAACGCCTATGAAATAGCTTTGGCGTATGAATTGAAACAACTGGGAATGGATGTAAAACAACAGATTTCTTTACCTTTAAAGTATAAAGAAATTACTGTAGAAAATGCCTATAAAATTGACTTGATCATAGAAGATAAAGTTATCGTTGAAATAAAATCTGTTCTCGAACTGAATCCTGTTTTCTACTCCCAGGTATTGACCTATCTGAAACTCACCAATATTAAATTAGGACTTCTTATCAATTTCAATAGTGAGCTTATCAAATACGGGATTCACAGAATTGTAAACAAACTTATTAATGAATAAATCTATCCTTCTAGCTTTCCTTTTTATCCAAACAATTATGGCTGCACAGATAACAGGACGAAGTTTGTCTTCGGAGAAATGGCAGTTCAAAAACACGAAAGAACAAAACTGGCTGTCTGCAAAAATTCCGGGTACCGTTCATCTTGATCTGATGGATCATAAAATCATTCCGGACCCTTTCAAAGATGAAAATGAAAAAAAAGTACAATGGGTAGAAAATGAGAATTGGGAATATAAAACCAGTTTTAAAGTATCATCAAAAGAGCTTGGGAATAATCATGTAGATCTGATTTTTAATGGTCTTGATACTTTCTCAGAAATTTATCTGAATGGAAAGCTGCTGAAGAAAACAGACAATATGTTCCGGAAATGGGAGATTCCTGTAAAAAACTTTCTGAAAGAAGGAGATAACGAACTGAAAATTACATTCAAATCTGCAGTTGAAAAAGGAAAAGAACTGGCCAAGAAAGTTCCGTTTGCTATGCCGGAATCACCCAGGAGTTTTGTGAGAAAAGCTCAATATCAGTTTGGCTGGGATTGGGGACCAAGGCTCGTGACTGCTGGAGTATGGAAAGATATACAGTTGGAATTTTGGAATTTCGCGAAAATTGAGAATGTTAAATACCATCAGAACTTTTCCCCTGAAGTTTTGGATTTCAATTTTGAAGTAGAGATTAATGCGCAGGAGGCTGGTAATTATAGTTTGAAGATTAATGAATTGAACAAGACCATTTCTCTTAAAAAAGGAATGAATACAATTCGTGTTCCTTATGATATGAGTGGATTCAAACTTTGGCAACCCAACGGATGGGGAGCGGCGAATCTTCATGATTTTAAAATTGAACTTTTTAAAAATAATAAGGCTTTAGATCAAAAGAATATAAAAGTTGGTCTTAGAACGATCGAACTTGTTCAGGAAAAAGATGCAGCTGGAAAATCTTTCTATTTTAAGGTTAATGGAAAACCCTTGTATGCAAAAGGAACAAACTGGATTCCTGCCGACAGTTTTTCACCCAGAACATCCAAAGAAAAATACAGGAAACTGATCAAGGACGCCAAAGACGCCAATATGAATATGATTCGTGTCTGGGGTGGTGGTATCTATGAGGATGATGAATTCTACAAAGCCTGCGACGAAAATGGTATTTTAGTCTGGCAGGATTTTATGTTTGCGGGAAGTTTTTATCCGGCTGACGATGCTTTTTTAAACAATGTAAAAGAAGAAGTAAAAGATCAGGTCAACAGACTTCAGAATCATCCCTCCATTGCTTTGTGGTGTGGAAATAATGAGGTTGATGAAGCCATCGTTAACTGGGGTTATCAGAAGCAGTTCAAATATTCAAAAGATGATTCCCTTCAGGTTTGGAAAGATTATAAAAAGCTGTTTCATGAAGTGATTCCAAATGCATTACAGGAAAACCTGACTCCGGATAAAAATATCTACTGGCCGAGTTCGCCATCTATCGGTTGGGGGCATAAAGAAAGTCTCACAGAAGGAGATTCCCATTATTGGGGAGTCTGGTGGGGAGAGCAGCCTTTTGAAATCTATAATGAAAAAGTAGGCCGATTCATGTCCGAATATGGTTTTCAGGGAATGCCTAGCCTGGAAGCTGTGAAATCGATGTTTTCCGGAACCCCGGATCTGAACCTTCAGAATCCTACGGTCAAAGCTCACGAAAAGCATGGACGGGGTTGGGAGATCATCAATGAGTATATTAAAAGAGATTATCATCTTCCTGCAGATTTCGTGAAATACAATTACATTTCCCAATTGCTGCAGGCGCGGGGAATGAGAATCGCTGTTGAGGCTCATCGCCGGGCAAAACCTTATAACATGGGAACCCTATACTGGCAACTGAATGACTGTTGGCCGGTAGTTTCTTGGTCTTCCATAGATTATGCGGGAAACTGGAAGGCGCTTCAGTATCAAATGAAAAGAAGCTTTGAACAACAGGTTGTTTTGACTGAAGAAAAAGAGGGAATGCTAAATTTCTATGCGATTAATGATGGATTGAAGCATTTTAATGGTGTTAATGTAGAAATTAAAATACTAAGTTTTGACGGAAAGATTTTAAAAGAAACCAAAGCAACTTCAAAAGAGAAAATGTTGAAAAGTATTCTGAAATTTGATCCGGTTGAAATGAAAAATTTAATGACTGAATCCGATAAAAATAAAGTCTTTTTACAGCTTAGGCTAAGAGATGAGAATGGAAAAATCATTGCTGTCAATCATCATTTCTTTTCCAGGCCTAAAGATTTGCAATTGACAAAACCGAATATTAAGATTAAAAGAACTGCAACAGACGAGATTGAGATTTCCACAGATGTGTTAGCAAAAGATGTTTATCTGATAGGAGATGCTCACTGTAGTGATAATTTCTTTGACCTCCTTCCGAATACGTCAAAAAAAATCAAACTTTCAAAACCTTCGGAAAACATAGAAGTCATGAGCCTTTGGGATACCATGCAAGATAAGTAATAGAAGTAAAATTCAAAAGTATAAAATTTTATCTCCAATAAAATCCTTGCACCTTAAGAACATATAAGATTAAAAAATACACGTCTTTGTGTCATCCAATTATACAGAGTTCAATCTTCGCAAGCTTAAAAAATAAACCTGATACATCTAAAAAAGAAAAGCCTTCCACTACTACGGAAGGCTTCTCTTTATATAAAATGATGTGGTGTTATTTGATTATTGAACATACGCTACATAACTCTCATTAATCGCTCCGTTAGAAGTTTTTGCAAAGAATGTATAATCTATCCAGAAATGTCCGCTACTTCCCCAGGAAGATCCCCATGAGTTCTGAACCTTAAATGCCTGTTTGCTGTCATCATATCCGACAACGCAGATCGCATGTCCTCCATAGTTCTGACCGGAATGGGCTTTCCAGATCCATCCTGTGCTTCCCATATTGTAAAAACTGTCATCTACACTTACTGCAATGATCACTGGAAGATTCATACTCAGTAGATTTTTCACCCCTGCAATATCCGTTTTATTGACTGTTCCCCAACTGGTAAATTTATGCGTGCTTGCCGCATTTTTCTGTGTAGCATTAGGCTGGGTAGAACATCCTGCATCGGTGTAGGGCATTTCATTCCAGCTGCAGACCCCTTGATTTTTAATCAGATTAAGTCCTGCAGTAACATAAGCTCCCTGAGCGCAAGTACCTACTTTGATCTGGTTGTAGACATACTCAGGACTTCTGCTTTGCGTAACCCCCTTAAAGTTGCGTTCAAGTGAACTTGCTGCTGCATACGCCGTAGCCCAGGCAACACATGAACCTTCCGATCCCTGATTACCAACGGTTGAGCTCGGAATAGAGTAGCTGCTTGGAAGCGTAGTTTTAGCAGCCTCAGAACTTTTACCCTTAAATTTCAGCGTCAATGCATCTACATCTGCTTTTTGATAAGAGTTAAAAGTCTGTTCATCCACAAGTCTTGCTCCCAAAGCATATTGCTTCTGAGGAGTTTGCTCGGGATTTGAAGTTGTGATGTCCTCATTGGAATTACAAGAGGAGAGAAATAGCACACTTAGTGCTAAAGACATTAATTTACTTTTCATATTAAATATTTTTTGTGGTTTGTAAATATAATAATTTATTCAATATTTTGTGATTTATTTAGTAAAAAATATCAAAATTTAATATAAGGGTTTTAGTTTATTTGGTGATTAAAGTGGAATTAAGTATTATTAAAACGCGATATTCATTGAATTATATTGAGTATATTCTCTTTAAAATTATTTTAAATAAAAATTAGCTTTTTCAGTTTGTAAATAAAAAATCAACCGTAACTTCGTATTATATTTTAAAATAGTATGGTAAATTTTGTTCTGATTGCAGTGTGTATTATCGCAGGAATGGTATTCAAAGCAACAAAATCTATCCATCCCGATGCTCATAAAGGCATCAACACCTGGATTCTTTATCTTGCGCTGCCCGCAGTGTCTTTTAAATACCTGCCCAAAGTCAAATGGACAACAGAAATGCTGTTCCCGATTGCAGCTACCTTTCTCATCTCTGTTTTCTGTTTCTTCTTTATGATGTTTTACAGCAAAAGCAAAGGCTACTCAAGGCGTTCCAGAAGCACATTGGAACTAACGAGTGGATATAGCAATACTTCATTTATAGGTTTTCCGCTGATCAGTGCATTTTATGGCGAAAGTCTTTTAAGCATTGCCATTATTTGTGATCAGACCATGTTTTTTGCCCTTTCCACATTAGGAATCATTGCAGCAGTGAAAGGTGGAAGCAGATCCGGCAAAATAAGCGCTTTATTTATTCTGAAAAGACTGATTACCTTTCCACCCTTAGTAGGATGTATCGCAGCATTGGTATTATCGCAGTTTATTGATTTTACGCCGGCAGAACCGTTTTTTGATAAACTGGCCGCCACGGTAAGTCCATTGGCATTATTTTCGGTAGGGCTCCAGTTGAAATTCAATGGATGGAAAAAACTGATTCCACAGATGTCTGCTTCCATGTTATATAAGTTGATCTTAGCTCCGGCTATTGTTTTGGGATTGGCATTGCTTCTCAATATAAAAGGAGATGTAGCAAAAATTACCGTGTTTGAAGCCGCAATGCCTACCGTGGTCACCTCAAGTATTATTGCAGAACAGTTCAGACTCAATACCAAGCTTACCAATCTCATCATCGGTTTCAGTATTATTGTGGGATTCCTCACTTCTGCGGGTTGGTATCACATTACCGAATGGCTTTTCTAAAATTAATCCTCTACAGGTAGAATACTGTCATTCATAGCGAAGAAAAGGTTAATTTTAAAACCTTAAACAAAGAGAAAAATCAATGAGCATTGATTTGACTAGGTGAACGTTTTATCTATACATCTCATCATCGGCGCAGCCGGACTCTTTGCCTTCCTTAAAATCAAAAGCTCCAAATATCAGACTTTGCGTTAAAAAACTACATCGTATTACATTTGAAATAACCTCCCGCGGATTGTTAGTAAACCTTATTCAATAGGAAAGGGCTTTAGCCCGTTTAAATTATAATAATAAAGCAAACGGCTTTAGCCAAAATTTAAATTTCATCAGAGAAAAATCATTGTATTGATGGATAAATTGGTCTGAGTAAATAACCCATCACTTTATTTTAAGATTGCTACCGAGTGCCCCCTTGTAATGACGAAAGACAATCTCAATAAAAAATTGCAGTTCTCTAAAGAAAAATCTAATTTTACACTTTAAAAATTTCCCTTGCAATACGCCCAAATCGTTTTACCACTTAATTTAAAAGGATCTTTCACCTATAAAGTTCCTGAAGAACTAATGTCTGATATTCAGACGGGAATGCGAGTGTTGGTGCCGTTTGGCGGGAAGAAAATCTATACTGGGATTGTTTTTGAACTTCACGACAATGCCCCTGAAAATTTTGTGGCTAAGGAAGTCATCAGCATTTTGGATGACAAACCGATATTGCCTGAAGAACAGATCAATTTCTGGAACTGGCTTTCAGACTACTATCTGAGCAAATTGGGCGAGATTTACCGCTTCGCATTTCCTTCCTCTTTAAAACTGGAAAGCGAAACCTATTTAAAACTAAAACCGGGGATTACGGTTGATTTTGAAAACCTGGATGTCAATGAAATGTACCTTATTCAGGCTTTGGAAGTACGCCAGCTGATTAACCTGACCGATATTGAAGCATTCGTTCCTAAAAAAGATATCATCAAAACAATCAATTCACTCATCGATTTGCAGTATATTGAAATTGATGAAAAAATTGCTGAAAAATATAAAGCCAAAGAAGTAGCTTACGTAAAGATCAATGATGAGGTTTTGGGAAACCGGAACCTGACAGATATTCTTTTAAAACTGAACAAAGCTCCGAAGCAGAAAGACCTTTTCCTGGCAATTTTGGAAAAGCAGACGGAGCATCCCGATATTCCAATCAAAAAAGCAGAACTGTTTGAAGACGGATATTTCGGAAGTTCCCATTTTAAAGCCCTTGCAGATAAAAGTCTTGTTGAAGAATATTATATGCAGAAAGACAGGATCGAAAGCTACGAAGGCGAAATTGAAGCGCTTGAAGAACTTTCCGAACAGCAGAAGGAAGCTAGAGTTGAGATTGATGAAGCCTTTGAAGAAGGGAAAAATGTACTGCTTCACGGGGTGACTTCCTCTGGGAAGACCCATATTTATTTAGAGAAAATTGAAGAATGTATTGAAGAAGGGAAAAATGTTTTGTTCCTGCTTCCTGAAATTTCTCTGACTAAACAGATTACCCAAAGATTAGAAAAGAAATATGGCAGACAGCTTGGTTTCTATCACCAGAAACTGACGGATTTTGAACGTGTGGAAGTGTGGCGGAGAATCAAGCAGAATGATATTAAAATTCTTATCGGAACTCGGAATGCCTTATTTCTGCCTTATCAGAATCTGGGATTGATTGTAGTTGATGAAGAACATGATTCTGCTTACAGACCCAGAGAGGCTTCACCCAATTTCAATGCAAAAGATGCTGCGTTGGTCCTGGGAAATTTGTACGGTGCCGGAGTTATTCTGGGATCAGCCACACCTTCTGTAGAAAGCTATTATAACGCCAGAAAAGATAAAATAAAGTATATTTTCCTGAATGAAAGATTCGGAAATGTGAATTTACCCGAATACGAACTCATCAACTTTAAAGAGGCTCAGGATTCCAAAAAGGTGTCCGGGAATTTCTCTTTACAGCTGATTGATGAGATCAAAAAAACGCTTGATGAAAAAAATCAGGCCATCGTGCTTCATAACCGTCGTGGCTATGCCAATGTTATAGAATGTGAAAGTTGCGGCTATGTGAATTACTGCTCGAATTGCGATGTGGTGATGACGTATCATAAGGCGGCCAATGAAATGAAATGCCACTATTGCGGACAGAGAGCTTCAAAACCGAGAAGCTGCCCGAAATGTCAGTCAGAAAACCTGAATGAAAGGGGAGTTGGGGTAGAGCAGATTCATGAAGAAGTTTCCAAAATGTTTCCGGACCATGAAGTTGACAGAATGGATGTAGATTCTATGCGTAAGAAATTCGCGTACGAAAAGCTGTACGAAAAAATAGAAGATGGCGAAACCGATATCATCGTGGGAACACAGATGATTTCTAAAGGTCTTGATTTTGATCATATCGAATTGGTGACGATTCCGAAAGCTGATTCTCTGCTTTACGTGCAGGATTTCAGAGCTGAAGAAAGAGCTTATCAGCTGATCACACAGGTTTCAGGAAGAGCAGGACGGGTTTCCGGGAAAGGAAAAATTTTAATTCAGACCTATAATCCGGATCATTCTGTTTTTCAGTTGATCAAGATGAATAATCCTGCGAAAGTTTATAAATATATTCTTACCGAGCGTCAGAAATTCCACTATCCGCCGTTCACAAAACTCATTATGATTGAGCTTAAGCACAGGAAAGAAGACAAAGTGAACCGGGCTTCCCAGTTTTTAGGATCTATTTTAAGGAAATACCTTCCCGAAGAATGTGTTTTAGGACCAGAAAGAGCTCAGATTGCACGGCTTAATAATTTGTATCAGTTTCAGATTATGCTTAAACTTCCACGCGGCAAAAAGTATGATGAATTCAAAAAAATGGTTTTGTTAAGTTTGAATGAATTTGATGAAATTACTGCTTATCAAAGTATTAAAAAAGATGTTATTGTGGATTTTTAACAATTTTTAACAAACTTTACGGTCTTTTATAAGACCTCTTTAACCCTTTATCTGACAATAATTTCTACTTTTGGTCGTTGATTAAGTGTTTGGCTCTTTAATTGGATGATTTAACTTATCATTTTTTATAGCGTCAAACTATAGAAACCAAAAAAAGATAGATGGTAAATTACAGAAAATATATTTCAAGCGTAGCGGTATTGGCTTCTGGGTTTTTCCTTGCTCAATCTACCGTTTCTACAGTTCTTTACTCTCAGGCTTACGATAATCAAAGAAATACTTTGAACTTGCCTTCTCCCATTACTTCGGTAGCGGAGAAAACAATGTTGTCGGCCAAAGAGCTTGTAGACATTAATGTGAACACAATGATGGCGGATCCTGTGCTGAAAAATGCAACCTGGGGATTCGTAGTGTATGATCCGAAAACGAAGAAGGTGATCTCTTCGTACAACGAAAATACTCCTTTAGTTCCAGCTTCTACTACCAAATTATTAACAACGGAAACTGCTTTAAGCCTTTTAGGGGAGAATTACCGTTGGATGACACAGCTGGAATATTCAGGGACTATTGATGAAAATGGAGTTTTAAATGGAAATCTGTATCTCATAGGCAGTGGTGACCCTTCTTTAGGAACCAATAAAGCAGGTGCATGGTCTTACAGAGACATTATTTCAGACTTCATGAGCGGACTTTCCCGCGAAGGTATCAGAAAGGTAAATGGTGATATTATCATTCAGACAGCGCTTTTCAAAGGCAATATTGCAATGCTTCCGGAAAATGTTGTATGGCTTGAAAACAATAATTATTATCTGCCCGTAGGAACTACCCGCGAGATCAGCCCAGCCAACGAAAAGCTGATCGTGAAAAAATCAGGACTTACTTCTGATAAAAAGTATTTCTATGTTTCTCCTTACGCAAAACAAATGGTTTATGCCGAAAAGTATGAAGGCGATGGTGTTTTAACAACAAAACTTCCCGATGCTCCGGCTTATCTTGCCAATACGTTCAGAACAACACTGGTAAAAAGCGGAATTGGAGTAACAGGAAAAGTAACCCCTAGAATGACGGATGCAACTCCTGAGAGCCGAAAACTGGTTTCAGCGTATAAATCTCCTACATTGGGTGATATCATATTCTACACCAACCAGCACAGTGATAATTCTTTGGCAGAAGCTTTACTGAAAACGGTAGGTTTCCAGAAAATGGGAGATCAGACTTCAGAATCAGGAAGAGTAGTGGTAACGGACCACCTGAAGAATGAAAGTTTCGATATGATAGGACTGAATTATATGGATGGCAGCGGACTTTCAAGAAGCAATAATGTAACCCCAATTTCCCAGGTAAAGTTTTTGACCTCATTAATGGATGAGAAATATTACAAAACATATTTCACTTCACTGCCAGTAGGAGGACAATCCGGAACCCTGAAAAGAATGTTCATCGGAACCGGGAACGGACAGGTTTTTGCTAAAACAGGAACTTTGAATAAAGTAAAAACTCTGGCAGGATATCTGAAAACCAACTCAGGAAAAACATTGGTGTTTTCTTTAATGGTCAACAATTATTCAGGATCTGTAGATATGGTAAAGAAAAGAATGGAAAAAATTCTTGAGCCGGCTCTGGATCTTTAAAAAATATTAATTTCAATCTTCAAAAACCTTTTAATCAATGATTAGAAGGTTTTTTTTATCTTTGGCTATATCTAATATCCTGAGTATGAGAAAATTTTACCTTTTAGTTCTGGGACTTTTCCTTTCCCAGCAGTTCCGCAGCCAGACACAGGAGCAAAATATTGAAATGAAGGGTCTCATCGCAAAAGAAATGAAAGCTTTTACGAAGAAAATGATTACCTACAATATTAATCCCAATACTTTAAATTATGATCTCCAGTATCAGAGAATGAATCTAAATCTGGATCCTGCGGTGTATCAGGTTTCAGGTTCAGTGACTTCTCATTTTAAGCCTAATCAGAATATGAGCAGCATCTATTTTGATCTGTCTGATGTTCTTGTTGTTTCCCAGGTGCAGTACCATGGAACGAATCTGACATTTCAGCAGCTTCCAACAAAAGAAGTTAAAATAGATTTTCCAGCTTCAATTCCCGCCAATACTCTGGATTCATTAACGATCCATTACTCAGGTGCTCCTGTAACAGGGAATGGTTTTACAACCACTACCCAAAGCGGAACTCCTATTCTCTGTACTTTAAATGAGCCTTATTGGGCACAGGACTGGTTTCCGACGAAGCAGAGCATGAATGATAAAATTGAAAGGTTTGATTTTAAAATCATCACTCCTTCCCAGTATAATGTGGCTGCCAATGGAAAAATGATGTCTGAAACAACTCTTCCCGGCAGTCAGAAACTTACTTTCTGGAGAACGGCTTATCCTACAACAGCCTATCTGATCGCCCTTTCCATTACCAACTTTGTTAAACTGAATGATACCATAGGCAATCCGCCATTTCCCTTTGTAAACTATGTATATCCTTCCACCAATGCCAATGCAACAAGTATGAGCAATATTGAGTGGACCAAACAGATTATGAGTACTTTCGAGACCTATTTCGGACCGTATCCTTTCCGTAATGAAAAGTATGGCCATATGGAATTTAAATTTGGAGGAGGTATGGAACATCAGACCATGTCGTCCATGGGAAGCTGGAGCAAAGGTCTTATTGCCCATGAGCTGGCCCATCAATGGTTCGGAGATAAAGTGACCTGCGGGGCATGGAACGATATCTGGCTGAATGAAGGTTTTGCAACTTTCGGGGCTATTCTGGCCAATGAAAAATTACTCATGACCAGCGCTGAATTCAAGAATTTTATGCTGGGAGAGATCAACAATATCACTTCTGCTCCGGATGGTTCTACCTATGTTCCGGATGCTGAACTTTCCAATGTAAGCAGGATATTCAGCAACAGACTGACCTATGCAAAAGGGGCTTATATTTTAAGGATGATCAAGTGGATTCTTGGTGATGCCGTTTTCTATCAGGTGTTGAAGGACTACCATGGCAGACCTAATTTAGCCTATAGTTATGTGAGAACTGCAGATTTTAATGCATCATTGCTTCAGTCTACCGGAAAAGATTTTACAGGATTCTTCAATGACTGGCTTTATGGTGAAGGTTATCCTACGTATGCTACAAGATGGAGACAGACCGGAAACCAGATTCTGTTTAAAGTTTCACAGACCCAGAGCAGTCCTTCTGTAAGCTTTTTTGAAATGCCATTACCCATCAAAGTAAACGGAACAGGAGGGCAAACTGCTTATTTTGTTTTAAATCATACCTCTAATAATCAAGGTTTCTTAGAAACGGTTTCTTTCCCGGTTGCCAGTGTTGAATTCAATTATGAATATCAAATCCTGGAGAAAAATTCTACCGTTGTTCAGGATAACACCTTAAGCGTGTCGTCTGTAGAAAAAGACAGTTTTGCATTATACCCAAATCCGGCAAAGAATGAACTGTACCTGAAGGGAATTGAAAAGTCTGCGGATTATTCAATTCATGCTATGGACGGTAAACTGGTGAAAAAAGAAGCATATCAGCCTGGGAAAACAATCGGAATTTCAGAACTGGTTCCGGGGACTTATATTTTTACTATTCAGGAACAGCAGATAAAATTCATTAAATATTAAAAAAATGATAGTAATATCTGTTTATATTTAATAATATATCGTTTTTAATGAGGTTGATTGTTAAATAAAATAAATATGTGTTTGTGTTTATTATTTATAAAATCATGTATTACTGAAAATATAATGAAATAAATGTTGTTATAATTATAAATTCGCATTGTTTTTTTATATGAATATCTATTTTTGCATAAAATTAACCTTTTGATCACTGATTGAAAGGTTTTATCTATATTTATGCGCATAATTTTATTGGATATGAAAACACTTTATCTTTTGATTCTGAGCCTCTTGCTTCCGCAGGTATTCTACAGCCAGAATGAACTTGATCACAATATTGAAAAGAAAGGATTGGTAGCAAAGGAGATGAAATCCTTCTCCGACAAAATGGCTACTTACAATGTGAGCGCCAATACTTTAAATTATGATCTGCAGTATCAGAGAATGGATATTGTCCTGGATCCTGCGGTCTATAATATTTCTGGTTCTGTCACTTCTCATTTTAAGCCCACTCAGAATATGAGCAGCATCTATTTTGATCTTACAGATGCTCTTACAGTCTCTCAGGTAAATTATCACGGAACAAACTTAAGTTTTCAGCAGCTTCCAACAGATGAGTTGAAAATCGATTTTCCGGCTTCTATTCCTGCCAATACACTGGATTCCCTGACCATCAATTATTCAGGAGCTCCCTCTACAGGTTATGGTGCTTTTTTTAATGGTACTCAAGGTGGAACGGCGGTTCTTTCTACACTAAGCGAGCCTTATGGTGCACAGGACTGGTTTCCTACCAAGCAGAGCCTTAACGATAAAATTGAAAGATTTGATTTTAAAATTACCACTCCTTCACAGTACAATGTAGCAGCAAATGGTAAACTAATGTCTGAAACGATACTTCCCGGTTCAAAGAAGCTTACTTTCTGGAGAACGGCTTATCCTACAGCAGCCTATCTGATTGCACTTTCTATTACCAATTTCACGAAACTAACCAGTACCATTGGCAATCCGCCCTTTCCATTTGTGAATTATGTATTCCCTTCCACCAATGCCAATGCAACAAGAATGGCTAATATTGAATGGACGAAACAAATCATGACCACATTTGAAACCTATTTCGGGCCCTATCCTTTCCGTAACGAAAAATATGGTCATATGGAGTTTCAGTGGGGTGGTGGCATGGAGCATCAGACTATGTCTTCTATGGGTAGCTGGAGCAGGGATATTATTGCTCACGAGCTTGCTCATCAGTGGTTTGGTGATAAAATAACCTGTGCTACGTGGAATGATATCTGGCTGAATGAAGGTTTTGCAACTTTCGGAGAGCATGTGGCCAATGAGAAACTTCTCATGACGAATACTGAATTTATGAACTTTCTGGTAGGTCAGAAAAACTTAATTACAAGCAGTACCGGAGGAAGTACCTATGTTTCAGATGCTGAACTGTCCAACTCCAACCGTATTTTCAGCAGCAGACTTTCCTATGCGAAAGGTGGATATATCGTAAGAATGATCAAGTGGATATTGGGAGATGATGTTTTCTACCAGGCGGTGAAAGACTATCATGCCAGGCCAAATTTAGCGTACGGTTATGCCAGTACAGCAGATTTTAAAGCTTCATTTCTTCAGTCTACCGGAAAAGATTTTACAGAGTTTTTTAATGACTGGCTATATGGGCAGGGGTATCCTACGTATTCCATTAAATGGAGACAGACCGGAAATCAAATTTTGTTCAAAGCAGGACAGACGCAGAGTAATGCTTCTGTAAGTTTCTTTGAAATGCCGTTACCGATCAAAGTAAACGGAACCGGAGGGCAAACTGCTTATTTTGTTTTAAATCATACTACTAATAATCAGGGATTCCTGGAAACAGTTCCTTTCCCTGTTGCGAGTGTTCAGTTTAATTATGAAAATCAGATTCTGGATAAAAACTCTACAGTCGTTCAGGATAATACATTAAGTGTGTCTTCTGCAGAGAAGGAAGACTTTGCATTGTATCCAAATCCGGCTAAGAACGAATTGTTTCTGAAGGGGTTAGAACAGTCAGCTGACTATTCCATTCACTCTATAGATGGAAAACTGATCAGAAAAGAAGTGTATCAACCTGGAAAATCAATCGGGATTTCAGAGCTTGTTCCCGGAACTTATATATTGACTGTTCAGGAAAAAAATATAAAATTTGTCAAACATTAAAAATAGTCAGGAAGTTTGAAGCTGGAAGAGGGAAGTTATTGAAGCCAAAATCAGAACTGGATAACGTTTTATTAATTTTTCAATAAACTAGTCCTGAGAAAAGTCTCAAACTATCCTTGGCAAGGTTTTAAACCTTGCCAAGGATACAGAGTAATTTCCATCTTCTCATCTTGACAAATTTAAATTAAATAACAAAAACGGACTCATGGTCCGTTTTTTCATTTTTAGAAATAGCAGTCACGAAAAATTAATACCACAAAATGGCAAAAGCAGGTGAGAGTTTATCTGATAATGATCTGGAAAGTTTCACCAGCCGAAAAGATGCTAAAAAAGCGGATAGTAAAAATAGTGAGCACGCTCAGCAGATGTTATTGCAGACAGTAATTCCATTGTTAAAAATTTAAAGGTTAAATATGATCATGAAGAAACTTTCAGATCAGAAAGCTTTTTTGTTTTCTGGTAGCCCGTGATGCTCTTTTTCTGGCAGTTTTTACTTTGTATCTAAACCATTTTTCTTTAAAGAGTCTACGCATTATATTGTCAAAATTCCTTGTGAATACCATATTTTTGAAGCCACGCCATTTTTCGAGAAGACTGGAGGGAAGTGCTCTTACAGAAACAGAATAACCTTCGGTTTCATATTGTATGTAATGCCACCAGCCGGAAGGAATGTAGAGGGTTTCACCCGGCTTTAAGACCGCTTCGTAACCATCCAGATAAAGCAGGGCGGGAAATTCTCTGTAGTCGGGATCTTTGATATTGGGTAAGCTGTGGAAATTGTAGGGCAGCTTATACATCAGATCCGACTGCTCCCAGGGAAAAAGCCAGATTCTTTTAATACCGTGAAATTGGGTGATGAAAACGTGCGACATATCGATGTCGATATGATTTCTCGTGATAGAACCTTCACCTCCGAAAAACATAAAAGGCAGCCATTTCAGTATTTTCCCATTCGTGACATCATTATAATGGAGATCATCCTTAAGTTCCGGTCTGATGTTGAGGAGATTAAATAAAAAAAGTCTGTGTTCGGTAGGCGTGGTACTGATCAGATCCAAATATTCTGAAAAAGTAGTCTGTCCGATGGGGCTACTTGCCACTCTGTCCAGAGATTCCAGTTCGCTTCCGTAGATATTCACTTTGTGATCACCAGCTATTTCCTTAAAGTACTCATAATTCCATTTTTTGAAAGCCGGACTTTCAGGATCCACAAAATCTTCCATAATTACAGGAAATCGGGGCTTCATATAATTGTTTATAAAATCTTTCGGGCTTATTTTATTTACTTTTTCTATAGGAGTCAGTATCATATTCCTGAATTTAAAGAACAAAGATAAATATTATCCTACTAAATTAGTAGACTAATAGTGTTAAAACTTAATTTGAACCCTATTTTTAGAATAAAACTTTTAAAAGCTGATATTTTAACACCTTTTTATTAAATTAGCGCATCTAAAAAATTACTAAAAAATGATCTCTGAAAAATATCTTCAACATTTACAGAACGAACTGCAAAACATTGAAAATGACGGTCTTTATAAAAGAGAAAGAATCATCACTTCCCAGCAAAGCGCAGAAATAGAAGCTAACGGAAAAAAGCTTTTAAATTTTTGTGCCAATAATTATCTGGGCTTGTCCAACAATCCGGAGGTTATGAAAGCTTCTCAGGACATGATAGAATCTCACGGTTACGGAATGTCATCTGTGCGTTTCATCTGCGGAACACAGGATATCCACAAGCAACTGGAGAAAAAGATTGCCGATTTCTTAGGTCTTGAAGACACCATTTTATATGCAGCTTGTTTTGATGCGAACGGAGGTGTTTTTGAACCCCTGTTTACGGAAGAAGATGCTATTATTTCAGACGAACTGAATCACGCTTCAATCATTGACGGAGTACGTCTTTGTAAATCGGTGAGATACCGTTATAAAAACAATAATATGGCGGATCTGGAAGCTCAGCTAATCGCTGCCTCTGAAAAAGATCACCGCTTTAAAATCATCGTTACAGACGGAGTTTTCTCTATGGACGGTATTGTAGCTGACCTGAAGGGTGTATGTGACCTTGCAGATAAATACAATGCCTTAGTAATGGTAGATGATTCTCATGCTACTGGTTTCATCGGAAAAACTGGCCGTGGAACGCATGAAGCCAATGAAGTAATGGGTAGAGTAGATATCATCACTTCTACATTAGGTAAGGCTTTAGGAGGTGCTTTGGGAGGATTTACTTCCGGTAAAAAGGAGATCATCGATATGCTGAGACAGCGTTCCCGTCCTTATTTATTCTCCAATTCATTAGCACCAGGTATCGTTGGAGCTGCATTAAAGGTTTTAGATATGATCTCTGATGATACTTCACTTCGTGATCAGGTCATGGAAAACGCTGAGTATTTCAGAACGGAGATGGTTGCTAAAGGATTTGACATTCCGGAGGGTGATGCTGCGATTGTTCCGGTGATGCTGTATGACGCTCCCCTTGCTCAGAAAATGGCTGAAAAGCTTATGGATGAAGGAATTTACGTGATCGGGTTCTTCTATCCTGTAGTACCGAAAGGAAAAGCAAGAATCAGAGTACAACTTTCTGCTGCCCACACAAGAGCCCACCTTGACAAAGCGATCGTTGCTTTTGAAAAAGTAGGAAAAGAGCTTGGCGTTATTTCTTAATTAAAATAGTATATTATTTAAAACAGGTTTATGAAAAAAATACTTCTGATTATCGGCTTTGTATGTTTTCAAAGTTTCTCTGCGCAGAGCATTATGGATTTCGATCTTAAAAATGTAGAACTGCAGGGAATGAAACCTGCGACAATAAATAAAGAAATGAAAGATATCGGGATTACAAAGATCCCTTTTGTGACGGATAATCCCGATATCATTTCAAAAATAGAAGGCCCTGAAACAGCGGCTACCATCAAAAACTTCTACACGTTCACGTATAATAATCCGAAAGGAAACGATGGTGGAGTGATGGTGTATGAGTTTAAAACAAAAACCGATCTGGATGTCTTTCTTGCTAAAAATTTTGAACAGTCCAACGGAAGAATTTTAGTGAAAGGTCTGTTTTGCATTAACATCTGGAGCGATTACGGTTTACAGGTGAAAGGAAAGGAGACCCGTGAAGACCATTTGAATAAGCTTGAAAAATATTACGTTAATCTGGGTGCCAAAAGAGTAAAACTACAGGAAATGCCGCCTGTTGACGCTACCGATCAATAATTTTTATATTTACTGATGCTTTATACAATAATCAAAGCACTGCATATCATTTTTATGGTAAGCTATTTTGCGGGAATTTTCTATCTCGTAAGAATTTTCGTTTACTATAAGGATACAGACGAATTTGCTGACGAAAAAAAGAAAATCCTCAGAGAACAGTACACGTTCATGGCCAGAAGGCTATGGAATATCATTACCGTTCCGGCAGGTGTTATTATGGCAGTTTGCGGAATTGTGATGATCTTTCTGAATACGGGGCTGATGAAAATGCCGTGGTTTCATTTAAAACTGACTTTCCTGATCGGTCTTGCGATCTATCATTACTGGTGCTGGAAAAAAGTGCTGAAACTGAAAGAACTGAACGGAGCAACGATCGAAACGCCAAATATCAAACTGAGACAGGCCAATGAGATTGCTACATTCCTTCTGTTTCTGGTAGTGTTCACCGTGATCCTGAAATCTTCAGTTATTGAATACTGGTGGCAATTAATCACCGGATTTTTCGTTCTTGTATTTCTGATCATGATGACGGTGAAACTCGTTAATAAAAATAAAAAAAACAAATAATTGTTGAAGCAGAATGTATGCATGAGTACATTTTACCTTTTACATTGTACAAAAAAACTATGATTGCAATTTTAAAGAAGGAACTTTGGAGTTACTTTGGAAACTGGAGCGCGTGGGTGATTATCGGCGCATTCAGTTTGATAACCGCTCTTTTCCTGTTTTTTTTCGAGAATGATTCTAATATTTTCGATATCGGAATGGCCTCTTTGCAGAGCTATTTCGTACTGGTTCCATGGTTGTTGATGTTTAATATTCCTGCACTTTCTATGAAAACCTTTGCGGAAGAGCAGCAGACAGGAACACTGAACTGGCTGTTTTCACAACCTTTAAAAGTTTCAGATCTGGTAGCAGGGAAATTTCTTTCCGTATGGATTGTAGGGGTTTTATGCCTTATTCCGTCACTAATTTATCTTTATACCGTATATGTTCTGGGCGTTCCGGCAGGAAATATTGACCTTGGAATGACCTTTGGGAGCTATATTGGGCTGATTGTTTTAATTGCTGCTTTCTCAGGCGTTGGGATACTGGCTTCTTCTCTTTCTCAGAACCAGATTATGGCTTATCTGTTAGGGGTCTTCATGTGTTTTATCATGTACTTCGGAATAGAGCAGCTGGCAAGCTATAAGCTGTTGGGCGGTGCCGATTTTATCCTTCAGAATGTAGGATTTTATCAGCATTTCCTGGGCTTTACCAGAGGTCTTATTGATCTTAAGGATGTGGCTTATTTTATTCTGATCATCGGTGCTACGTTATTATTGTCCAACCATTTTATCACTAAAAAGAAGTAGCATTATGAAGAAGTTCAACATTAAATCTCCATTAGGAATTTTCTTAATTGCAGTGGTACCTTTGGTTATTCTGCTTGCGTATTCCGGGATCAGATTAGACTTAACAAAAGAAAAAAGATATACACTTTCTGAGAGTACAGTCAAAGTACTTGAATCGGTGAAAAAACCGCTTACGGTAGATGTTTATCTTGAAGGTGACTTTCCGGCAAGCTTTAAGCAGCTTCAGAGCGAAACCAGATTTATGCTGGAAGAGTTCAGGAAGATCAATCCAAAGATCGATTTCAAATTCATCGATCCTATTAAAACAAAAATGTCTCAGGATACGCTGATGGCAATGGGGATGCAGCCTTCCGTTCTTCCGGATGTGAAAGACGGTAAGATCTCGCAGATCACTCTTTTTCCGTATGCTGTTATAAAATATAATAAAAGAGGCGTTTCTATTCCGTTGGTGGTACAGCAGGCAGGAATAGACGCAGACCAACAGCTGACAAGATCTATAGAAGGTCTGGAATACAGCCTGGTTTCCAATATCAAGAATATTGCAGCGGACAAAAGAAAAAAGGTGGGAATCCTTGTGAATCATGACGAGCTGAGCCCTGAAGAATTTCACGGTTTTGTACAGCTGGCCATGGAAAATTATGATGCAGGTCCCGTGATCCCAAGAAATCAAAAAGAACTTACGCTGGAGGATCTTCCTTTACTAAAACAGATGAGCGCTTTGGTCATTGCGAAGCCTAGAAAAGCATTTACAGATAATGAAAAGGTAATTCTTGACCAGTTTATTATGAATGGCGGGAAAACCCTTTGGATGATCGATGCGGTGAACGCTGAAATGGATACGCTGACAAGGTCCCAAAAGGTAATGCCTTTCCCCGTGGATATCAATATGACGGATTTCTTTTTCAATTACGGAATCAGGATCAATCCGGCGTTGGTGAAAGATGTAAAGAAATTTGCACTGTTGAAACTGGTGACCGGTGAAGTAGGAGGGAACCCTCAGTATACAAGCCTTCCGTGGCCGTATTTTCCACTTGGAATTGCTGAAAATGACAATCCGATCACGAAAAATATCAACCCTGTAAAATTTGAATTCCCAACCTCCATTGATACCTTGGGCGGGAGAAAAAATATTAAAACAAAGGTTCTTTTTGAATCCAGCGAGAGAACACTTCTTAAACAAGTTCCGAATTATGTGGATCTTAAAGAAATTGCAAGTGTAGATAGTCTTGGACAGAGGGAGAAACCAAGTACACCAAAAATATTTGCTGTTGCACTGGAAGGGAAATTTAACTCTGCCTATGCATCAAGGATTGAAAGAAAGGGATATCCTGGTTTCAAAAGCCAGAGTCCTGAAAATAAAATGATCGTTATTGCAGACGGAGATGTCGGAAGAAATAAAATGCACAAAGGTGAGCCTCTTCCAATGGGAATTGACCGCCTTACGAATCAGGAGTTCGGAAATGAGCAGTTTCTGAGAAATGCTTTGGATTACCTTCTGGACGATAGTAACCTGATGGCGCTCCGAAACAGAAACATCGAAGAAAGACTTCTGGACAGGAACCGTATCACAGAAGAAAAAGCAAACTGGCAATGGCTGAATTTACTGCTGCCTTTAGTGGTGATTGGCTTGCTGGGAGGATTGTTCTTCTGGATGAGAAAGAGAAAATTTGGATAGCATATATAAAAACCACTGTGAAAAGCAGTGGTTTTTTATTTGTGTAGTTACAAGCGGGACGCTCGAGCCAGCGTTGGGATTTTACATCAATAGGAACGGACTTTAGTCCGTTTTATAAATAAAACATTCAATCCGGCTTTAGCCAAAATTTTAATGATTGATGAACTTTCTTAATCTAAACTTAGGTAAATTAATTTTCCAATTAAAATTGAAATTTTAGCTGTTAAAGAAAAAGAGAAGCTAGAA
Source organism: Chryseobacterium pyrolae (assembly GCF_025153485.1). Classification (NCBI taxonomy): domain Bacteria; kingdom Pseudomonadati; phylum Bacteroidota; class Flavobacteriia; order Flavobacteriales; family Weeksellaceae; genus Chryseobacterium; species Chryseobacterium pyrolae. Next base: position 254,124 of record NZ_JANZQH010000007.1, on the reverse strand, counting down.
AGCTTCTCTTTTATATCATATCACGTTCTCAATTAAAGTAATAACTAGCTTTCCAAAACAGGAACAATATGCTCCCAATTCAGTTGTTTTGCATAATCCAGTGCTGTTTTTCCTTTCTCTGACTTCAAATTTTTGTCTGCCCCTGCCTCCAGAATAATTTTGACGGAGGTTAAATTCCCGGCGATGGTTTCCTTATGCAGAAGGGTAAGACCTTTTTCGTCTGCATGGGTTAGCTCATCCGGATATTCCTGGAGAAATTTAATGAATTCCCCTTCCATATTTTTACTCATGGGATGTTCCAGAAGATTTTCAGGTTTCTCTTTCTGCTCATTCACCACGAGTATCTCATTGAAATCTCCGAAATCAAGCTGCCATGCATCATCGTGCTCTTTTCTTTCATCCTCAGGCATATCTGCACGCATTTTGTGAATAGTAAATCCACCGTAAGCTCTCGGTATTACCTGTTCAGGGGATGAAAACAATTGAGATAATCCTTTCGGTTTCTTTACAGCTGGTGTGATGGCAAAAAGCCAGTCGCTGATTTCGTTCAGGGGAATTTCAAAATAATCCCCGGGCTGTATATTGGTAAGGTTATTCGGTTCATTCATCAGGAATCCGCTTACAATATCGCCGTCAAAATCAATTTCATTGATCCACATGTGTTCCACTGTATTTTCTCCTGTTTCAGGATCTTCCTGGCTAAAGGAGGCTTTTACACAGGCAAGGTCAAGGCCGGGTATAATCCTTCTGTTTTCCCAGGATTGCTCCCGCCAGAAATATTTAAAAGTTTCTCTTGCTTTTTCATACGCTTCGATCATTTTAGGGTCTTTCCCGTCTGTAAATATAAACGAATTCTCTTCCATTGTGATTGGGGATTGATAAAGTTAAATTTGGTGTTGATCAAAATGCCGGGTTCAAAAGTGTTCTGTAACGCTCTTAAACCCGGCATTTTTTATTTTGACTAAAATACGAAAAAACATAAACGGATGTTTGATGTTTTCGAAATTTTTTTAATGTTTTTCTATTCTTTAACTGCAGTTTTTGGAAGCAGTGCTGCGGTTTTATAATAACTTATATCTGCCTCAATCTTGCTCTGAAGATTTTTAAAAGTAGCATATTCATAATGTTCCCAGTCCAAATCATTATCAGGGTTAGGAGTTTTGTCTATGGCAAGCTCCAGTTTTCCGTCTTCCTGGTAGCTGAATTCTATAGCTGCATATTTTTCACCGTTTTCATCATAAGCATACCAGCATTTTGTTGTTCTTTCCGGTATAGGTTCCAGGGTTTTATTATCAAGGATTTGGGAGCATATAAAATTCTCAGGATCATCGTGGTGAAAAACTGTTTTTGAGATCAAAGGCTGCTCATCCACAGATAAAGAGTATATTTTATTGGTGGCAATAATGAAGTCTCCGGCATATTCCCTTTTCTCAATATCAAAAAGATCGGATTTTTCCTTTAGATAATTGATGATCTGCTCGTCATCTTCATCCTGATTCATAAAATAGTTAATGCTGTATATTTCATCTTCGGTAAGAAATTCAATCTCTTTAAGTACCTCAGAATCTTTTTCGTAATAATATAAATGATAGTCGTCCAATTTCTCAGCTTGCGCTTTTGAAATCACTTCTCCAAAAATGTTTTTGTATACTTTTTTCATGTTAGTCGTTTAATATGTTGTGTTATCATTGTGTCATCGTAAATAGGAAACATCTTACACATCCTGAAACCCCACAGCCTTTAGATTAAATTATCCTGCTTTGGTTAAGTTGGTTTTAGGAATTTTGTGCAATTTTATGCCGTCTTTTTTCAGGATTATTATTCCTGAAGTTTAATTAAAGCCGTTTATATTTATTTACAGTGGTGGTAGAAATTTGTTAATAGTAGGTCTGTATATATCCTGAGCGGAATCTTCATCCGCTGCATGAGTTAGTCAGCCTTTATTCTGGTTGTCTGGATGACATACCATTTGTATTTTTTCCCATAGGCATAGGTGCTGTCCATGAGTTTAAAATTCTTATCTCTGTACTCGGTTTTCATGGGTAGTTTTTTTGTGAGTTCAAATATATTTAAAATCAGAGAATTAAGGAATCATATCTGAGTTTTTATCATAATGATTTTTTGCTAAGAAGCCGGGGTAAATCAAATCCATCTCAGAAGCATAAATGTACGGAATCTCAGGATTGTGATTTTCAATAGCAGAAAAATATCCAAGGAAATCATTGTCAACACGGTGTATAGCTGTTTTCATATTGACCGTTTTATCACCGGGGAAAGTGAACGGGCGGTCTACGAAGAAGCGCTTATATTGGTCTAAAACATTCAGATCTTTAATGGCCATAAATTAAAAACATTTGAAAATATTTTCTATTTAAAGATATAAAAAGAATTAAACGTCCTTGATAAAATCCTCATATTCATAATAAAATCTTTCAAAACCATCCATTTTCTCCCAGAAAAACTCGAAAATTTCCTGCCATGAATTTTTATTGAATATTGAAACCTGATGTTTTTCAATCCAGATCTTACTGATTACCTTTCCATTGTCAAGGGTAAAATATTCTTCTTTGTGAAATTCTCCGATGAAATCTTTCAGAATATCTTCCAGAGACCATATTTTTTCATAGTAAGCATTCCGGAAAATCTCATCTTTCATTTCTATATCCAATGAGACTTCTGCCTTTTTATTATCGGCATTAAATTTAAATGACAAATCCTTGATCTTGGTATCATACAGGAGCCATTTTCTTGGAAAAGACTTTCCAAATGCCGTCCAAAACTCCTTTTTTAGCTGCTGTGCTTCTTGTTTACTGAACATATGAACAAACTTAAGGATTTAATGGGAAAAGGGCAAAAAAGTGAAAAGGATGAAAGTTAATTATTAGACAAGGTCATATTCATTTTTTCATCATGATTTCTCGATTTATCTAATTCAAACTATTTTCTTATTTTTGCTGTAATGCTTTCAAAAAAATCTCAATATGCTTTTAAAGCGCTTTCGTACCTTGTAGAAAAAAGGAATGAAGGCCCGGTCCTTATTTCCGAAATTGCGGAACATAAGAAGATCCCTTTAAAGTTTTTAGAAAATATTCTGCTCGAATTGAAAAAAGCGGATATCCTTGACAGTAAAAAAGGAAAGGGAGGAGGATACTTCCTGAGGGAAAATCCTGAAAATGTGAAACTTGCAAAGATTATCCGTTTGGTGAACGGACCTATTGCCATGCTTCCATGCGTCAGTTTAAATTTCTATGAAAAATGTGCTGATTGCAATGAAGACCATTGCGGACTGCATGATGTTCTGATAGAAGTACGGGACGCATCGTTGAATATTCTGGAGAGAAAAACTTTAATGGATCTGGTCGACTGACCCGGTCCTTTTTTTTTGAATAATTAGTCTACTTGTTTGGTAGGATAATATTTTTATTAGATATTTGCAGTGCACCGAATGACTCAATCAAATTAAAAACTGTTCTGCTGAAGGTTTTTAACCGTTTCTGACAGCCAGATAAATGAAAATATCTGATCTATGAAACCAGAATTGTAGCGACGGACTGTAATGATAGTGTAATATGATAATTTCAAGAAAAATTCAGATAAGACTTAATGTATTCTTTGTTACAGCTGTAGTACTGCTGATTACTGCTTTATCCATGTACGAATTAGGTTATATGGACGAGCTGCTGAATGTTTTGGCCAAAGACCATTACATTTTCTACTGGATGCTGCTGGTAGGTGTATTTGCTGAGATTGTAGCCGGATCCATGGGAATGGGGTATGGCGTGATCTGTACAACAACCCTTTTGTTTCTTAATATTCCGCCTCATATCGTAAGTGCCAGTATCCATTCTGCGGAAAGTTTTACGACAGCCGCAGGAAGTCTAAGTCATATCAAACTGAAAAACGTAAGTAAAAGCCTGGTTAAAAAACTGGCTGTTCCTGCTGTAATCGGAGCGATTATAGGAGCATTAAGCCTTACCTATCTGGGAGAGTATTATTCTAAGATTACGAAAACACTTATTGCTTTCTACACACTTTATCTGGGAATTCAAATTCTGTCCAATGCGTTTAAGGAGAAACAAAACCGGGCGATGAAAAGAAAAACCAATCTTACAAGGCTTGGTTTAATTGGTGGATTTATAGATTCATTTGCCGGAGGAGGCTGGGGCCCGCTGGTTACAGGAACCCTTATTAAAAATGCATTTACCCCAAGGTTTGCAGTGGGGAGTTCTACGGTAGCTAAATTCATACTCACCATTACAGCGGCTGTTACGTTCTTTCTTACTCTTGGAATTCAGCATTGGAATATCATTCTCGGTCTTCTGATAGGAGGGATCATTACCGCTCCGTTTTCTGCCATGCTTACGGCAAAGCTTCCCGTGAAGAAAATGTTTCTGGTGATTGGGATCCTCGTTATTGTGATGAGTTGTATAACTATTTATAAATCAGTTTTTAATTAAAAATAGATGGTATTTGTGGAAAAATAAAAGCTTCAAAAGCGTTTTTGGCTTTGAAAATATTTTACATTTACATCATTAAATAATAGACAATGAATTTACATGTAATAGCGCTTTTTAAGTTTAATGAAAACTATCTGATGGACGCTGTAGAACTTTTTCAGAATCTTGTGAAAGAGACCAGAAAAGAAGAAGGATGCCTTCAGTATGATCTTGTGGAGGACAAAGATAATAAAGGAACTTTTTTTATGGTTGAACTTTGGGAAAGCGTTGACCACCACAACAGGCATAATGGACAGGATCATCTTCTGGATTTCCGTAAAGATGCTTCAAAAATCATGGAAAGCTCTGTAGAGGTATATAAAGGGTTTAAAATTTATTGATTTTAAAGATTTAAAGATTCAAGCATTTAAAAATTGAAAGATTCAGTGGTTACGGAAATTGTAGTCTTTTAATCTTTCAATCTTTGAATTAAAAATACCATATAAAAGGCGGTCTCAGAATACTGAAACCGCCTTTTGATTAGAAAAAATAGAAAGTATTAAATTATGAGTTTATTTTATGATAAGTTTTTTTGTTTCCGTACTGCCTCCGAAAGTTATTTTTACCAGATAGTTTCCGGCAGTAAGGTGAGATAAGTCCAGATCCTGCTTGTAGAAACCAGCCTGGTTGGTCAGTTCTGCAGTATATACTTTTTCCCCGGTAAGATCATAGACTTCTATGCTTCCTTTGTTGTTGGCTTTTTCTTTAACATCGAAAAGAACAGTTACCTTTTTGTCAGCCGTTGTAGGGTTAGGATAGATCCCGAAAGAAGCTTTTTTGCTGACCTCAGTTATCCCTAGGCTTCCCGTTATTTTTTTGTATTTGAAGTACATATTTCCTGTTGATGCACCTCCATTGGTGATAAAATACATTCTGTAATAATCATTTCCTTTTTTGATATAATAAACCAGATCGTTGTAGGCTGTACCTATTCCTTTCCATGAATGGCCAATTGTAGTGATATTAGAAGCGAAATTGGTGTCAGCAGGCATGGTGAATGTAGAAGTTTCCTGTGTTTCCGGTCTCACTTTTGCCACCTTAATGTTGGGGTTCTGAATGACTCCCGAAAGTGGGTACATCATGATGTTATTATAGAATGTATAATACTTTGTGAACATGAAATCCCATGAATTTTTAGAAGGTTCTAAGTTCGCAACTTTTGCACCTGTAGTGAAAGAGAAATAGTTGAAATAAGCATCATCCGAGCCGTTTGCTATAGTTCTTGTTTCTGTAGCGTCCCATGATGTTCCGTTCCACTTGGAATATTTGAAAGTATAGCCTCCGAAATAATCAAGAAGAGCTAGTTTAACGTAAGTGCCATCAAGGTATTTCAATACGAAAATAATTTTTCCATCCACATGATGTGTTCCTCCATTGTACTGGCCCCATCCGTATGGAGCAGACCCTTGTTCAAAAGCACCTTCCTGGATAGAGGTAGTCTGGTCAGGATTGTAAATAGGCTCTCCCCAGTTTGAAATATTAGAAATATTGATATTATCCCAGTCAGCAAGATTGTTGGATGCTTCATATACTTCAATATCTTTTGCATCATTAATTCTTGACCCAAAACTGGTCATTGAATTTCTATAAAAAGCAATATCCCATGTATTGGCTGGCTGAGAAACAGTCGTGTTTCCGGATAAACCAAAAAAGACACGATTTTGATACTGCGCTCCCATCGTCATATCGACCTGTGTGTATCCCCATGCATCTGTTTGTGCCAATACAGTCTGTTGAACTGTAAGAGCGAATACGGAAGCCAAAAATAGTTTTGTTTTCATAACTGATTTTTTAAATTCTTATTTAGAATGATTCTACAAAATTATATAATTATTTTTAATCAGTCTAAATAAAAACATGACATTTATCTTGTTTCATTATAATTGATACTACAGAATAATAGGGCTTAGGACCAAAAAAAACCGGCCGGAAATCTTCCGGCTGGCTTTATAAAGGTATTGATGTCTAATAAACCTTATTTCTTGATAAACTTAGATTTTACTCCTGATCCTTCAGTGGTTTCAACAAGCATATAATAAACGCCTGTCTGAAGAGTACTGATATCAAATTTTTGTCCTTTTAATTTTCCTTCGGCCACTTTTTGTCCTGCTGCAGAGTAAACCTCAATATTTTTAGGTTCTGTTCTTGTGATAAATTCTAAAGCAGTGTTGTCTGAACTTACAGCAAATTTAAAGTTCTCTTTTACGGTAGAAGTATCATTTACTCCCAAAGCGGTAGAAGCCTTATATACTACATCATCAATTTGAATAGCAACGTGAGTAGCACTAGGAGTAAATTTAAAAACAATATAAGAACCTGTTGTCGAGGGAATATTAACGCTTATGTTCTGAATGACTCCAATTGTAGTAACATTGATAGGATTTCCTACAGAAACAAAAGTCGACATATCGCTAGGGTTTGTTGCTAATCCGATCTGGATGATTCCGGGTCCCGGAGATGGAGATACCAATGTAGTGGTAAATGTTAAAACTTTATTTCCTGTCAGATTCTCGATCTGAGGAGTAATAAGATAAGAAGGAGCTGTCGCATTATTACCTGCATAAGATTGGATAAATCTCTGTGTATTATCATTTTCCAGAGCAGCTACAATCATTCTTGGGGGTGCCGGTGGAAATGCACCCGTAATAGGAGCTACCACTGCAGCCCATCCTCCCTGTGGAAAAGTGGTCGTCCCGGTAGTAAAGTTGTTGAAATTTTCATTAAGCGTCGCTACTTGTGCATTCGCCGTAAAAGCCGTCAACATTAATGTTCCTAAAAGTAGTTTTAATTTCATAACGTTATTTTTATTTAGAATTATTCTACAAAAATAAGTATTTATTTTTAACTGTTCTAAATAAAGCATTATATTTGCCAAAATTTTTACTCTATGAAGAAGAAGGTGCTTTCCGTTCTATCATTATCCATTGCCTTTTGGATGAACGCACAAGAAAAAGATTCTCTTAATAAAAACAAAATAGAGGAAGTTGTCATTACAGGGCAATATACACAGCAGTCCATCAATAAATCAATATATAAAGTTGACGTTATTGATGCCCAGCAGATCAAAAATATGGCGGCAACCAATGTGGCGGATGTTCTCAATCAAAGTCTTAATATCCAGATTACGCCAGACACCCGTTCGGGTAATTCTACAGCCAATATTATGGGGCTTGATGGAAATTATGTAAAAATATTAATCGATAATATTCCGGTAGTAGGAGATACGGGACTGGGAAGTAACATCGACCTTACCAAACTCTCTCTGAACAATGTAGAAAGGATTGAGATTGTAAAAGGAAGTATGGGAGTAGAATACGGTAATGGAGCAGTAGCAGGAGTAATCAATATTATTACAAGAAAAACAAGTACGAAAAAAGTGGCTGTAAAAGCATCACTTCAGGAAGAAACGGTAAGAAATAATTACGATCTTAAGAAAAAAGGAAACGGAAGACATATTCAGAACTTTAATGTAGATTATAATATAGATAAGAATTGGTTTGCGAATATCAGTTTCAACCATAATCAATTCATGGGGTATGAAGGCGAGAGCAGAGGCTATAAATATTTCGGGACAGATCCTGAGATAAAAAGAGGCTACGAATGGAATCCGAAGGACCAGTATGATGCTTCAGCATTGGTAAGATACGCCAAGAACAAAACTTCATTTTATTATAAGCTTTCTTATCTGAACGAAAAATTTAATTTTTACAATCCCGAAATGAGTAGAATTCCTCTGAACGATGGGCTGGGAGGCGTTGTTTACCAGAGCAGGGATAGAGAATACAATACCAACAGATGGATTCATCAGTTCAATATTCAGACGAATTTTGGAGATATCCGCTATATGGGGGACTTTTCTTATCAGACCCAGGATAGAAAATATTTCGATTATAACTACGATATTCCTAATAGGTCTGTTACAAGTAAGGATGAAAAAAGATCTTATTATCAGACAGATATCGTCTATTCAAGAGGAATGTTCAGTAATTTCCTGAACAATAAAACCTTTGATTTCCAGCTTGGTTATGAACTAGATTATACAAACGGTCAGGCAGCCCTTATTGCCGGACAGTTTTTTGGGGATTCTGTGAAAAGAAATATTTTCACTTACTCCAATTTTATTTCAGGAGAATGGAACATTTCAGATCAATTTTCATTAAGACCAGGAGCCAGGCTTTCGGTAAGTGATATGTTTGATAATCAGTTTAATTATTCTCTTTCTGCAAGACTTAAAACCTCTGAAAATTCAAATCTGAGAGCTGTTGCCGGTACAGCCAATCGTTTTCCTACTTACGACGAGTTGTTTACCTACTTTGTGAATATTAATCATGACCTTCAGGGAAATCCTGATCTGAATCCTGAAAAAGGATTTTCAGCCGGCCTTTTCTGGGATCAGAATTTTTCGGCGGGTAATGATTGGAAAATAGCGTATGGCGTTAATGCACTCTATCTTGACGTACAGGACAGAATAGAAATGGTGATGGTAAAAAAACCTTCCACCTATAAATATATGAACCTCAATACCTATAGAAATATGCTTTTATCTGCCAACATAGATTTTAGAAAAGATCAGTTAGCATTTTCTTTAAGAGGTTCGGTAAATGGCACTTCTGTATCATTGAATGAATTGGAACACACTTCTCCTACCGATTTCCAATATCTTGTACAGGCAGGTGCATCAGCCAACTATAAACTGAAAAATATAGGGACCGGTTTTTCATTGTATTATAAATATACAGGTCCTGGAAGAAATTATGTTCTGGAGAATGATACCGAAGGTTTCAGACTTGGTAAGACAGACGGTTTTCATATGATGGATTTCATTGTAAGTCAGCCTTTCTGGAAAGATCATATGGAAGTGTCTGTGGGAGTTAAAAACATCTTCGATGTTACAAGTTTGAACTCTACAGCAAATGCAGGATCGGCTCACACTGCAGGGGCAGACCGTATTAATTTATATTACGGAAGAAGCTATTTTGCAAGATTAATCTATCAATTTTAAAACATAAGCTATCATTATGAAATATTTAAAAATACTATCCCTTCTGTCCATTGTTGCTTTGCAGTCATGCCTTGCAGCAGATGAAGATCCGGTGCCGGTGGCTCCCCTTACAGGATCAGTAGTGGATGTTGCCGTAGGAGGACCTACAGAGCCTAACCAGGTGTGGATTGATTTAAGTGATTACCAGAATGCGGTCACCAATACCAGAACCAGCTGGGATCTTGGATTTTATACAGGAGATGCATTCCGTGTAGTGATCAATGGATCTATAGCGATGACAGTTGCGAAAATTCCGAATGCTACAGACATCAATCTGGTAAAGGAAGCAGATGTTACTGCGCTTAAAGCAGAAGCTCAGGTTGGAACATTTAGTGTGGCCAATATGCAGTACGTGGATAATCCAATTGGAAATTTCCTGACACAAACTACAGGAATTGATGCCATTAAAGAAAACGATGCCGAAAATCCAATCTATCTGGTCAACTTAGGAAGAGATATTCCACCTTCAGCCAATATCGGAGCTGGATCTGTCAATTTATCCGGATCTGCAAGAGGCTGGAAGAAAATTCAGATTCTACGTGCCCTGAACGGATATAAAATACGTTATGCTGATGTAGCAGCAACGACTTATCAGGAATATGTTATTCCAAAAGACACCGAATATAATTTTACCTATTTCAATCTTAAAACCGCAACTCCCGCTAAGGTACAACCGAGAAAGAAAAAATGGGATCTGGCATTCACAACCTTTACCAACGAAGTGTTCTCGGCCCCAACCACCAGTGCAGGAAGCTATTTCTATGCTGATTTTATTATCACGAATACCTTGGATGGCGTTGGAGTATACCAGGTAAATACCGGAGGTAATCTCGAACAGGCGTATAATGCATTCAAATTAAGTGATATAGACCAGTCTAAATTTGTTTTTAACGATCAGAGAGCTCTTGGAGATAAGTGGAGAACGACTACCGGAACGCCTGATATACCGCAGCCATTTGTGTACTCAGACCGTTTCTTTGTCCTTAAAGATGCAGAAGGATTTTATTTTAAACTGAGATTCAATGCCATGAAAGACAAAACAGGAAACCGAGGCTTTTCTAATTTTGAATTTGACCCCTTATGAATAAATTAAACAATAGTATATCATGAAAAAATTAATCCTTGCAGCTTCCATTTTGATGGCAGTCTATTCTTGCAAAAAAGAAGAAGGTACTAAAAAAGAAAATACAACAGAAACATCTGCTGAAGCTCCGAAAAGCAACAACAAAATTGTTACATTAAGCGGCGGAGTTACAGAGATTGTAAGTGCATTGGGCCACGAAAAAGAAATCGTTGGAACAGACGTAACCAGTACATATCCTGAAACATTAAAAGCTACAGCTAAAGACCTTGGACACGTAAGATCTATGACGATAGAGCCGATCATGGCAGTAAGTCCGACCTTGATTTTAGCTTCAGAAAAAGATATCAATCCTGAATTAATGACTAAGATCAAATCTTCAGGGATAAAAGTTGAGGTGTTCAAGCAGGAATATACTGTAGAAGGAACTAAAAAGCTGATTGCTGATGTAGCAAAAGCAGTAGGAAATACAGATTATCAGAAATTAAATGATAAAATCGATGCTGATTTAAAACAAATTCAGCCTATCGCTAAAAAACCAAAAGTACTGTTCATCTACGCAAGAGGAAATATGTTGATGGTTTCTGGTAAAAATACCCCTATGGCCGCACTGATTGGTCTTTCGGGTGGAGAAAATGCAGTGAATGATTTTGAAGATTTCAAGCCCCTAACACCCGAGGCTGTTGTTAAAGCTAATCCAGACGTTTTATTTTTCTTTTCAACAGGACTTCAGGGTGCCGGTGGAAACGAAGGAGCTCTTAAAATGCCGGGGGTAGCTCAGACTAACGCAGGTAAAAATAAGAAGATCATCGCAATGGACGGAGGATTGGTTTCAGGTTTCGGACCTAGACTAGGAGAAGCAGCAGTAGCATTAAACAAACTTTTAATTGAGAACACAAAGTAAATTATACTTTTATCTAACTATAGGTGCCGTACTGCTTGCGATCATAGCAGTACTGGCACTTAATACAGGAGTCTACGATTTTGGAGGAACATCACCCTTCAAAGTTTTGTGGCAATATATAAAAGGGGACCCGGGCTTATCTTTAAGCGACAAATATGTGATTTGGGAGGTAAGAGCATCCAGAATTGTCATGGCCATTTTAGTAGGAAGCATGCTTGCTGTTTCAGGGACAAGTCTGCAGGGATTATTCAAAAATCCTTTAGCGACCGGTGAAGCGATAGGTTTAACTTCCGGAGCCACATTGCTTGCGGCCATTGCCATTGTTTTAGGAGGACATTTCAAACAATATCTTCCTGAGGTAGTACAGTTTTCACTCGTAGGTATTTCCGCTTTTTTAGGTGCTTTATTAGCCATGATGCTGGTGTACAGAATTTCTACAAGCGCAGGTAAAACCAATGTTGTCATGATGCTGTTAAGCGGTGTGGCCATCACATCCATCGGCTTTTCGATTACAGGATTTCTTATTTATATTTCGAAAGATGAACAGTTAAGAGATCTTACGTTCTGGAATATGGGAAGTCTGGCCGCTGCTACCTGGACAAAAAATATCATTTTGGCCGCTGTGATTGTGATTTCTTATATGATTTTACTTCCAAAAGGAAAAGCATTGAATGCGATGATGTTAGGAGAAAGAGATGCTCAGCATTTAGGAATCAATGTTGAGAAACTGAAAAGGCAAATTGTGATCATCACCTCTTTAATGGTGGGAACCTGTGTGGCATTTTCAGGAACGATTGGCTTTGTAGGTCTTATTGTACCTTATATTTTAAGACTTTTATTTAAATCAAATTATGTTTTCATTTTACCATTGTCTGCAGTTTTGGGAAGTATTTTACTGTTGATAGCCGATACATTCAGCCGAAGTATTGTAGCACCGTCAGAATTGCCGATTGGTATTTTGACTTCATTGATTGGAGGACCTATTTTTATCGCCATTTTAATTAAATTTAAAAAATCACTCTAATGATAAAAGCGCATCAGATCAATTATCTTCACAAGGATTTTCATATTCTTGAGGGCGTTGATGTCTCTTTAGGATATGGAGAATTTTTAGCGATTGTAGGACCCAACGGAGCAGGGAAGTCAAGTCTTCTCAGTGTTTTGGCCAATGAAATAAAACAGGGGAAACAGGGAATTTTATTTAAAGATAAATCCATTGCAGACTGGGAAGTGAAGGAATTGTCTCAGCATAAATCTAAATTTTCCCAGCATAATTCCAACGAGATTCCTCTCGACGTAAAAGACGTGGTCATGATGGGGCGTTATCCGTACTTCGATTCGCAGCCACACAAAGAAGATTTTGAGGCGATGAATAAAATGATGTACGAAACAGATGTCTATCATTTGAAAGACAGGGAATACAATACATTGTCCGGAGGTGAAAAACAGCGGGTCCATCTTTCAAGAGTAATGGCCCAGCTGGAAAATGAGATTGCCCATAAACTGGTATTTCTGGATGAGCCTCTGAATAATTTAGATGTAAAACATCAATACAAGGCTTTAGAAATTATTAAAAACTTCACGAAAAAAGCCAACAGTGCCATCGTTGTGCTTCATGACCTTAATCTTGCAGCACAGTTTGCAGATAAAATTTTACTGATGAAATCAGGAAAGGTATCCGCATACGGAACGCCGAAGGAAGTATTTACCGCTGAAACAATCAGTGAGGCGTACAATTTTCCGTGCACCATCTGCGGACACCCTATTACAAATAACCCAATGATCATTTTTGGATAACCATGGAAAAAGATGAATTAAAAATCCTCGCGCAGAATCTCGCCAATCCACAGGGAGAAAAAGGGATAGAGATCGGTGAGATGATGAATGCTACCAACATCAGCATGACATTAGAAAGTATCAAAACACTTTTGATAGAAGATGATGAACACATCCTTGAAATAGGACACGGAAATGCGGGACATCTTAAACATATTTTAAACAGAGCCCACAATCTGAAATATACAGGAGCCGATATTTCCGAAACCATGTACAATGAAGCCAAAAAGCTGAACAAAGACTTTGAAAGCCAGGCCGGTTTTGTACTGTATGAAGGAAAAAAACTTCCCTTTGAAGACAAAACCTTTGACAAAATATTTACTGTCAACACAGTCTATTTCTGGGAAAATCCGGTTGAGTTTCTCAATGAAATCTATAGAGTTTTAAAGAACGATGGAACCTTCGTTCTTACTTTCGGACAGAAAAAATTCATGGAAACACTCCCGTTTACGGAATATAATTTCACCATGTACAGCAACTCCGAAATGGAAGAGCTGGTTGCTGAAAGTCACTTTAAAAGAATGAAAATTTCCGAAAAAGAAGAAGATATACAAAGCAAGTCAGGAAACGAAACCATCCATAGAATTTATACAGTTTTAACCATAAAAAAATAAAATAATGAGCACGTTAGTTAATGATCTAAAGGAAAAATGGGAGGCTCTGAAGGCAGAAAATCCACATATCAGAATAAGAAATGCTGCGGTACAGTTAGGCGTAAGCGAAGCTGAATTATTAGCAACAAGCATAGGAGAAGGCGTAACCATTTTAAACCCTGAATTTCCGGCTATCCTTACAGAAGCAGAGAAATTGGGAAAAGTAATGGCTCTTACCCGTAATGACGAATGTGTGCACGAAAGAAAAGGAGTGTATCAGAATGGAGACTTCAGCAGCCCGCATGCACAGCTTTTTGTAGGAGAAGATATCGACCTTAGAATATTTCTGAACCATTGGAAATCTGCATTTGCAGTAGTGGAAGGAGACAAAAAAAGCCTTCAGTTTTTCGGAAAAGACGGTCTTGCCCTTCATAAGATTTATCTGACGAAAAACAGTGAGGAAGCAGCTTTTGATACTATTGTAGAACAATTCAAAGCAGAAGATCAAAGTCAGGCTTTAACGGTTGAGGCGGTTGCTCCAAAAGCTCCGGAAAAAGCAGATGCTGAAATCGATGCTGAAGGATTTAAAAAAGCATGGACAGAATTAAAAGACACCCACGATTTCTTTATGATGACAAGAAAATTCGGGGTAAGCAGAACTCAGGCATTAAGATTGGCACCGGAAGGATTTGCTAAAAAGATCGACAATGCTAAAGTGGTGAATGTTATTGAAGATGCTTCAGAAAAGAATATTCCGATCATGGTATTCGTTGGAAACAGAGGAATTATCCAGATTCACACAGGAAACGTGAAGAAAACACTTTGGCACCAGCAATGGTTCAATGTAATGGATCCTGACTTCAATTTACATTTAGATGTTACGAAAATTGCTGAAGCATGGATCGTGAAGAAACCTACTGAAGACGGAGAAGTAACGGCTATTGAAGTTTTCAATAAAGAAGGAGACTTCATCGTTCAGTTCTTTGGAAAAAGAAAACCTGGAATCCCTGAACTGCAGGAGTGGAAAGATCTTGTGGCAGAATTAGAAAAATAATAATTAGATGATTTTGAATGGGCCGTTTTGTTTTTTTAATTCAAGGCGGCCTTTTGTTTTGAAGCAGATAGCTGGATTTGCTGAAGAATAAATAAACTGCAATTTTTTTAAACCACAAAAGTCACAAAAGCTAATTAAACACTTTAGTTATTTTTAAAGTTAATATATTGTGCATATAAAGTACATTTAAGTTCTGTGAAAATCTTTGATTTTCTGGTTATGTGTTCTTATTGTTTTCAAAATAGTAAAGCTTTTGAAACTAAGGTATGCTAAAGTGTTTAAATCAGTTAAAAGTCTTTTGTGACTTTTGTGGTTTATAATCAACATAAAAATTTGTGATATTTGTAAAGAATCATTTGTATAATTTGTGTTTAAATAAAATAAAAATGAAAAATATTTTCATAGCCATTTTACTGGCTGGTTTCTGTTCTCTAAGCGGACAGGATTTTAAAGCTTACCAGTTTTATGACAAAAAAGGAAAAGAAGTAAAAACAGACAAGCTGATTAAAGAACTGGCTGAGTATGATGTTGTTTTCTTCGGAGAAAATCACAACAGCTCTGTGAACCACTGGCTTCAGCTGAAAGTGACAGAAGGTTTGTTTCAAAAGAAAAACGGACAGATCATTCTGGGAGCCGAGATGTTTGAAAGAGACAATCAGGCTCAGCTGACTCAATATTTAGAAGGGAAATTTGATGCTAAAACATTCAAAGATTCAGCCCGTTTATGGAATAATTATGCCACCGACTATAAACCGTTGGTTGATTTCGCTAAAAACAAAAAGGTGAACTTCATCGCGACAAATATCCCGAGAAGATATGCTTCTCAGACCGCAAAAGAAGGGCTGGAATCTCTGAATAAACTAAGTGACAAAGAGAAAGCCTATATCGCTCAGCTTCCTATTAAGATAACTTTGGACACTCCGGGTTATCAGGAAATGAAAGCGATGATGGGGGATCATGCAGAAGGAACGAAAGTGATGAATTTCATTTCAGCACAGGCTACAAAAGATGCTACCATGGCTGAATCTATCCTGAAATGGATGCAGACCGGGAAAACGTTTATCCATTACAACGGAAACTATCACAGCAAAGAATTTGGAGGGATTTATTGGTATATCAAGCAGAAAAATCCTAACCTTAAAATGGCAGTGATCTCTGTTTTTGAGTCTGAAGATCCGGAACTGAAAGTACCCGCAAAAGACTATATTCCAACAGATTTCAACCTGATCATTCCGGCTGATATGACGAAGACATTTTAAAATTCAATAGGAACGGGCTTTAGCCCGTTTAATTTTATAAAAATAGCCAAACAGGGCTTCAGCCCAATTATATGTTTGAAACACATTAGCTATCTTTGTATCTCCAAATAATAAAAATGAAAAAAATATCTTTTCTGTTTATCTTTTTTATCGGCTTCATTAATGCTCAAAAATTGACCCCAAACGAAACCTCAATTATTAATCAGGGAGATATTACTACAGCATTACCGATTTACCAGACTACAGATTCTCATCAGCATAAAACTTTATTAAGTCTTTCAACAGAAATTGATCCGGTTGATCCCAATACCGCAACTTTGGTCAAGAGAATGAAAGAATCTCTCTTATCAACTGATGGCGGAGTAGGCATTGCAGCACCACAGGTTGGAATCAACAGAAAAGTGATCTGGGTACAGCGTTTTGATAAAGAGGGAAATCCTCAGGAATATTTCATCAATCCTGTGATTGTCTGGAGATCAGAATTACAGAATCTGGGACCTGAAGGAGACTTATCCATTCCCGAGTTCAGAGATCAGTTTTACAGAAGCAAAGTAATTCAGTTAGAATATGTGGATTTGAAAGGGCAGAAGTATTCAGAAATCGTAGAAGGTTTTACGGCTGTTATTTTTCAGCATGAGATAGACCATCTTTTCGGAATCTTAATTTCAGATAAAAAGGAAAAAGAGAAAAATGATTCTTATAAAAAGGTGGATGCTTTTAAGAAGAGTGATTCTGTAACGAGATAATAGTTTTGTTCCTCAGTATAAATTCAATCTTTCTTTGTGTTTTCCCCATACTTTTTTTAACAGAATTGTTACTTTTTATTTCTTGTATATGTACATCTGGGAAAATTATTACAGCCAAAAAAAGTTCCATATTGACCATTTCTCTCTATAAGATTTCCACCGCAGTTGGGGCATAAAACATTTTTATTGATGTTAGAATTAGCTCGTAGTGTTTTATCTTTATTTCGATTGTTTGTTTTTGCCGTTAGAATTTTTGTGACAATTTCGTTTTTAGTGTGTTCGTTAATGTGGTAGTGATCATATTTTTTAATTGTTTTGACTAACTTATTGATATAAACAACGTCAGTATATGTTTTAGTTTTAAGCGTTGCTCTTTTTGTAAAGGTAATGATTGAATAATACCTCAAATATTGATAATTTTTCAATACGTGTTTTAAAGCATAAATATGACCTTGATTTTGTAAAATAGGATTATAAAACTTACGTCTGTATTTATAAATAGCCTGAATCCAGGATTTATCTTTTTCGTAGCCTAAAATCCAACCTTTGTAATTCTTCGTTTCGATAACAAATATTCCATAATTTGAAACAATAATATGATCTATCTGTGAAGTGGAGCCTTTAATATTGAATTCAATATTATTCAGAACAGTGTACTTTTCTTTATTTAGTCTTTTTAGAGCTTTTGAAGCTTTATTCTCACCAATAAACCCTTTTATTTTTGGAGTATAGTATTTAATTAATAGAAATAAGATAGCTAGGGCTAATAGAGAAATAATTAAAAAACTAATATCCATGATGTTGGTATGCTATTTCTGTTAATGTTTTTTAGGTTGCCGTTAGTAAATAAAAAATCTGTCTCCAAAGAAACAGATTTTTTATGAAAAAGGAATTAAACTTAGTTATTCGTCACCGCAATCTTCACTTCAATATTACCTCTTGTCGCATTAGAATAAGGACAAATCTGGTGAGCCTGATCAGTTAATGACTGGGCTTCTTCAATAGATACACCCGGAATATTGACATCTAGTTCTACCGCCAGTCCGAAACCTCCGTTTTCAATCTGTCCGATGCTTACCTGAGCGGTTACTGTTGTTTCACCAGTTTTTGCTTTAACTAAACTGATTACTCTGTTTAGAGCACTGTCAAAACAAGCTGAATATCCTGCTGCAAAAAGCATTTCAGGATTAGCAAAATCATCATTACCACCGCCAAGGGCTTTAGGCATTCTTACTTCAACATCCAAAACTCCGTTTTCACTTTTTACGTGACCGTTTCTTCCTCCCTGTGCTGTTACTTTTGTTGTGTATAACGTTTTCATTTATTTTTCTATTTTGTTTAATATTTTTAAGATCGTTTCTTTGAGGTGGAGCAGATCTTCCGTCTCTACACCTATTTTATTCTGAATTTTTCCGGGAATTTCACAGGCTTTCTGCTGAAGCTGCTTTCCCGATTCCGTTAAAAAGACTTCAACCACTCTTTCATCCTCTTTTTTTCGCTTTCTGTCGATGATTCCTTTAGCCTCAAGCCTTTTCAGAAGAGGTGTTAAAGTTCCACTGTCCAGAAACAGCTTTTCACCAATATGGTTCACTGCAAGACCGTCATTTTCCCATAGTACCATCATCACAAGATATTGTGGATACGTAATGTCGATCTCATCCAGAAATGGTCGGTAAAGTCCAGTAATCTCTTTCGCAATCACATAGAGCGGGAAGCAGATCTGGTTTTCTAATTGTAACGATTTTGAATTTTCCATAAGGCTGAAGAGGTAAGATATGATGAATGTATTATTTTTTGATGATGAATTCCTCCATAGGAACTCTCACTTTCTTCATGGTAGAAAGCCAGTCATTCGCTGCATCCCTGTAACCAAGATATAAAAGGCTTACACTTTTTAATCCCAATTCTTTAAGGTTAAGAATTTCGTCAACCACTTCATTGCTGAAACCTTCTGCCGGTGTACTGTCAATTTTTAATTCTGCAGCCTGAGCCATTGCTAAACCTAACGCAATATAAGTCTGACGGGCGGTGTGAGCAAAATGCTCTTCTGGAGTCTGAACTCCGTACATTTCTTTGATCTTATCCGTATAGCTGCTGAAACGGCCTCTTGGTAAATCTCTTACATCCGTATGATGATCGTAAACTTTATCTATTTTTTCATTCGAATAGCTGTCCCATGCAGCAAATACCAAAACATGTGAACTGTCTCTCATGACTTCAGGATTCAGCGCTCCCTGAACCATCTTCTCTTTTAATTCCTGGTTTTCTACAACGATAACCCTGAATGGCTGAAGTCCCGATGAAGTGGGAGCTAGTCTTGCAGCTTCCAAAATAGTGTTAAGATCTTGTTCTGATACTTTTTTTGAAGAATCATATGCTTTTACAGCATGTCTCCATTGTAAGTCTTCTATTAATGACATTTCTTTTATTTTAAATTATACTTCTTGGTATGATTATTTCTGAAACTGAACTCAGAGATTAAAATCACAGGACAAATGTATAACTAATTAAATTGTGTACAATTTAATTTTGATAGATTTAATTTATAACAATTTTAGAGAAAAACAAAAGGTCTGGAAGGAAAGCAACAGGATTCAACAAGAATCGGATTTTTTAAGAAGTTCTTTAATTGAAACTTTGCAGTATAATTTTAAACAAGAAACAATGCAGAGATTTAAAAACAAAACAGCCCTGATTACGGGGGGAACGAATGGGATGGGATTTGCGACAGCACAGCAGTTCATCAATGATGGTGGAAATGTAATCATCACCGGGCGAAGTGAAGAGAGCGTACATAATGCTTTAAAAAAACTGGGTGAGCAAGCATCAGGTATCGTTTCGGATGCAGGAAGTATGAAAGATCTTATGAACCTGCGGATGGAGGTAAGAAAATACACAGAAAGCATCGACGTACTTTTTGCCAATGCAGGTTACGGAAAATTTTTTCCTATCGAAAATGTGGATGAAAATCATTTTGACGAACTTTTCAATATGCTGGTAAAAGGTCCTTTCTTTACTGTTCAGCAAATGTTACCATTGATGAGAAAAGGAAGTTCTGTTATTTTCAATACTTCTGTGGCTACTGAGATTGCCATGCCCAATTTTTCAGTGTATTCTGCGGCAAAATCAGCAGTACAGTCTTTTATCAAGACCTTCGCTGTGGAACTTACAGAACGTGGAATACGGGTAAACGGAATCAGCCCGGGCCATATTAAAACCAATATTTTTAATAACACAGGCTTGAATGCAGAACAGATTGAAGATGCAGTTCATCATATTCTTCCTACGATTCCTTTCAAAAGGCAGGGAGAGCCCACTGAAATTGCCAATGCTGTATTATTCCTTGCTTCGGAAGAAGCTTCTTACATTCACGGTGCGGAACTTAAGGTGGATGCAGGAATTTCCGTCATACGATAAATTAAAAATCCCCATCATGCTTTGTGATGGGGGATTTTGAGGGAGGTCATCTGATTTTTTCATCAGTCTGCTTTTAAGTGCAGTATTTTGAGCAAAAAGAGGTGCTACTTCTTTGAAGGAATTTCATTGATTTGTTTAATAATATTGGTCTTGTTTTCAATACCGATATTATAGGCTTTTCCTCTTTTGTGGCTCTGGCTTGTTTTTTCCAGAAGGGTTTTATAATCATCTGCCTTTTTAGACAGATAAAAGATTTGCGGACTTATTCCGATGGATACTCGTGTGAATTCTTCCGGTTTCTCCGGATCCTCTGCAACATTAGTGATGACTGAGTTATTATACCAGGTCAGGTTCTGTGAACTTGAACTGCCGGAACAGGATGTGATCATAAATAGTATTAATAGTATATAAGTCCAGACTTTCATAGAAAAAATATTTAGTAAATAACTCCTGCAATTCATTGATGATAAAGAGCAGGAGCTGTATAAGTTAATTAGAATCCGCAACCTCCAACGTTTGGAGCTGGTGAAGGAGAACATCCTGAAAGTGAAGAGAATATGTTCAGTACACAATTGGTGTTCACCAGGTTGTTGTCATACAGGTAAGAGGCGCTAGGGCTTCTGTAATAAACATTTCCTGCTGTGTTGGCATAAGATGATACAGATGCAGATCCACAGCTCGTATTGATGCATGCATTTCTCCATGCGGTATCCGTAACAGGTCCGCTAGGGAAAAGGGAAGGATCAATAATTCTTTTTTCAGTAACCCCTGAAGCATTTTTATAGCTTACCAGAATGGCAACGTGGTAACTCCAGGCTACACAGCAAGTCCCTGTAGAGGCTTTTAGGTTTCCGTATACAAACTGTTTCTCACAGTCGTAGCCATTGTTGATCAGGATTTGTCTCATTTTGTGAGCTCTTGCATAGCATCCGTCAACAGGATATCTGAATGTGATACATGGTGAAGAAGCCGTTGAAGTACCGCAAGCCTGATTTTTGATCAGTGTAAACATGCTGTTTAGGGTAGCTATGTTGGGTAAAACACTGGTTAATTTTCCCGCCTGATCTTTAGCCTCTTTTGTGAAAACAGATTTGAAATAGCGTACATCATCCTCGCTTCCTTTCTCTACTTTTGCAATTTCATGTGTGTTAGGCTTGATGAAAACCTGAATAGGAGATTCATTTTTCAGCGCTTCTCTGATCAGGCTGATGTAATTTTCATTCTCTTTTGTTGGGGTTATGGTATAGAATTGTGCGGTAACAATAAATGAAACTTTTAAAGTTCCGTTTTCATCTTCTATCCCTACCGGAACTGTTTTCCCCAGATCCGTAAGATTTTTGGTGCTGGTTTCGTTCTGACTCATTTGCTGTTCTGCGGTGGAGTCTGTACAGGCATTAAATGACAAGGCTGCCACAAATACCATCATTGATAACAGAAATTTTCTCATAATTTTCATAGTTTGGTGGTTAGTAATAAATGTATTATCTAAGTTTTGGTGTGTGTTGCTTTTTGAGCGAATCATTTACTGAAAAATAGTTCACTTTAATGTGATATTAAAAGTAGACAAAAATACCATACCAGCAAATTATTTTATGATAAAAAAATAATTATTTTAACATATGTTTGTCTAAAACCTGTGTTTTACGTGTTTAGAGTAGGGTTTCAATATCAATATGTTAATAAAAATTCAGTAATCATAAAAGAAATCCCGCACACTGCAATGACGGGATATATATGTATTATAGTTTAATAGAATTATCGTTGGCTCTTGATCAGGTTGCTTTGTAAGACGATATCTCTTATCAGTGCTTCCTGGTAGTAGTACAGATCACCGTCTTCACTCATCTGGTTTTCCATGACAATGATGCTGACATCCGAACCGGGAACGTATACATTGAGAGAGGCAAAACCATCACCCAACCCTGTATGGCCTAAGTAGGGAATACCTCTGTATTGTACGATACGGATATTATAACCGTAACCTGATTTCTCTTTTCCAAATACATCATGCTGTGAGAGGATAGAATAGGTAGTCATCAGTTGATAGCTTTTAGTGCTCAAAATTTTCCCTTTATGAAGAAGTGAATTCCAGAGTGCCATATCTTCAGCGGTGGTAACAACGCCGTCAGCGGGCATATTTTCGTTGTTAATAAATGAATTCTCAACAGGCGTGAAATGATTATCCTTATTCATATGACCAGTCACCAGATTCCTGCGGCTATCCTTGGAATAGCAGAAAGTATTTTTCAAATGAAGCTCTTTAAATAAATCGGTTGCCAATTGGATATAGGAGGTACCGGAAACATTTTCAATGATCTTTCCTAAAAGAATATTCGACAGATTACCGTATTTGAATTCAGTGCCAGGTTTGAAAAGTAATGGTTTCTCTGTGTCCACAATTCCGTGGCTGTGATTCAATAGCTGATGAACGGTGACCGAGTCTGCCCAGGGCTGTGTCAGAGAGGGAAGATATTTTTTGATAGGAGCCTGCAGATCCACTTTTCCCTTTTCAAATTGTTTTAATAATAATACAGAAGTGATCTGTTTGGTATTAGACATGATCTCGAATTGATCATTCATCTTCAAAGGAACTTTCGTCCTGCTGTCTTTGAAACCATAGGCTTTAGAGTATTTGATTTTTCCGTTTTGGGTGATCAGAACCACTCCGTTGAAAGGCCTTGGAGAGGTTGGAGACTCGATTAAACTGTCGATCCTGCTTATATAATCGTTTTTTTTACTTTGTGCACATGATTGAGAGGCTGTGAAAAGCAATCCTGCAGTGCAGAGGATTCTGATAAATGGCTTCATTTGGTTTTTTAGCTTAAAAAAAATTAGAGGTGATGTTAAAATGATAAGGAAGATCAAAAATAAGTTTTAAAATAATATAATGAATGGAAAATTTTTGAAATTTAAACTTGCTTATTCTCTTTTGTATACACCATAAAAAAACTGGCTATACAATGACAGCCAGTCTCTATTTCTAATCGGGAGTGTATTATTTCTGAATAAGCTCAGCTCCGAAAACATCTGCAAAATGCTTTCTGATCTTTGCTTTCAGATCTTCCACTTCCTCCGTTGTCAGTTCTCTTTCAAGTTCTCTTTTTAAAGAAGTCACCTGTTTGTCTTTGATTCCGCAAGGAATGATATATTCAAAATAACGCATATCCGTATTGACATTCAGCGCAAAACCATGAAGGGTTACCCATCGCGAAGCTTTTACTCCCATCGCGCAGATCTTTCTGGCGTAAGGTTTCCCAACATCCAGCCATACTCCGGTTTCTCCCGGTGAACGTTCCCCTTTAAGACCAAATTCACCAATCGCCCTGATGATCACTTCCTCGAGATTCCTCATATACAAATGAATATCCGTAAAGAAGTTTTCAAGGTCTAAAATAGGGTAGCCTACAATTTGGCCGAAACCATGATAGGTAATGTCACCACCACGGTTAACTTTTACGAAAGTGGCATCAATCTCCTTCAGTTTGTCGATACCCGCAAGCATATTTTCTTCATGACCGCTTTTTCCTAACGTGTAAACATGAGGATGCTCTACCAATAAAAAATGGTTTGGCGTCGTGATGTGCTCTTCTGCAGGTAAATCACGGTTTTTTATTTTAGTATCAATGATATTTTTCATCAGACTCTCCTGATAATCCCAGGCGGGCTGATATTCTTTGATACCCAGATCTTCAAATTCTACCGATTTATTTTGATTTGTATTCATACGTTGCTGTCTGTTTTCTTGTAATGGTCATATGGAATCGCGACTTCCTGCCATTTTTAACATACAAATTTAGTGAATTTTAACCTTTTATAGAATGGATAAAATCTATGGCAGCATTCTTCCAGTCTTTATGATTCAAAAGCGTATGGACGAAAGCTGTTCCGATAATCCCACCGTCTGCTTTTTCAGTAACATTCCCGAAATCGTCCTTTGATTTAATTCCGAAACCAATCATCACAGGATTTTTAATGGGAAGTGACGCCAGCCTTGACAGATAGTTTTCATTTTTCAAGACAGCAGTGTCATTTCCTGTAGTTGATGAAGAACTTACCGCATACAGAAAGCCTGAACTTAAAGAATCTAAATACAGAATTCTTTCATCCGAGGTTTCAGGAGTCACCAGAAACGTAAAATTAAGGTTATACTTTTTTAAGATTTGCTGATAATTGTTTTCAAACTCAATAGGAGGGAGGTCAGGAATGATCAGTCCAGAAACTCCGCTTTCCGAACATTCGCGACAGAATTCCTCAAATCCAAAACTCAAAACAGGATTGATATATCCCATCAGAATAACAGGAATCTGTATTTTGTCTTTTACTGTTTTCAACTGGACAAACAGCTTTTCAATGGTCATTCCGTTCTTTAAAGCCAGTTCATGCGCCTGCTGAATCACCGGACCGTCTGCTACAGGATCAGAATAGGGCATCCCGATCTCCATCATATCAGCTCCGGAATTTTGAATGAGTTGTATAATATCAGCGGTATCTTCCAGTTGCGGAATTCCTGCTGTGAAGTATATGTTTAGTTTTTTCATTGTTTTTTTAATGTATTGATGTAAAAAGTATGAATGTAAAAAGTATTGATGTAAAATGTTGGGAACTGTTCCATTGTACATCAATACTTTTTACATTTTACAAATTCTTCAGATAAGTTTCCATATCCTTGTCCCCGCGTCCGCTCAGGCAAATCACAACAACATCGTTTTCATTGAATTTCTTTTTATCCAAAACCGCAAGGGCATGAGAACTTTCCAGAGCTGGAATAATTCCTTCCAGTTTTGTTAATTCAAAAGCAGATTTTAGGGCTTCCTCATCATTAATACTGAAAAATTCAGCGCGTTTTTCTTTAAACAAATGAGCATGAAATGGTCCGATTCCCGGATAATCTAGTCCGGCAGAGATAGAATGGGGTTCAATCACCTGTCCGTCTCCAGTTTGCATAACAAGGCTTTTGCTTCCGTGAAGAACGCCTAATGTTCCAAGGAAAGTCGTGGCTGCCGATTTCCCTGAATCAACGCCCAGTCCGCCAGCTTCTGCGGCAATGATTTTAACGTCTTTTTCCTCTACGAAATGGTAAAAAGTTCCGGCTGCATTGCTTCCTCCGCCTACACAGGCAATCACGTAATCCGGATTTTCCCTTCCTATTTTCTCTTTCAACTGTTCCCTGATCTCCTTTGAGATGATGCTTTGAAATCGGGCTACCAGATCTGGAAAAGGATGAGGACCCACTACACTTCCGATTACATAATGGGTCGTCACAGGATTGTTGATCCAGTCTCTAAGCGCTTCATTCACCGCATCTTTCAGTGTTTTTGAACCTGAAGTGGCTGGAATAACTTCTGCACCCAACATTTTCATTCTTGCTACATTCGGAGCCTGTCGCTGGATGTCAATTTCACCCATATAAACGATGCATTCCAAACCAAGAAGGGCGCAGGCTGTAGCCGTGGCCACACCGTGCTGTCCGGCACCTGTTTCTGCAATAATCCTAGTTTTTCCAAGACGTTTTGCCAGAAGAACCTGCCCCAAAGCATTGTTGATTTTATGGGCTCCGGTATGGTTAAGGTCTTCTCTTTTTAAATAGATCTGAGTATTATATTTCTGGCTTAAATTTTTTGCAAAATAGAGTGGTGTAGCACGTCCCACATAATTTTTAAGCAGGTCCTGATATTCATTCTGAAACTCTTCAGATTCTATGATCTCAAGATAATTATTCTGCAGTTCCTCTACATTCGGGTAAAGCATTTCAGGGATGAAAGCGCCTCCGAATTCACCATAATATCCATGTTCATCAGGGTTTTTATAATTCATTTTTTTATTCTTTATTGATTAAATAAGCGTTTTTTTAGAAAACCGGAAAGGGTTATTTGTACTTCCCAAAGGTCTACAATATGTTCTGTTTCATGATCCGTTAGTTCATGTGTGTTTTTAATTTGATAGTTCATCGGTCAGACTGCTGATAAAGTGAATGTTATGATTTCGTTGTTGTCTGGTGATCAGTTTTTTATGATGCATAAATTCAATTTTACTGATCAGGTCAATTAATGTGGCCGTATCTATTTTCGACTCATACATGGTAACAGCAATTTCCAGGTTGTCAATTAAAAAATAAGGATCCGAATCTTCATAAAGCAGGAAAATTTTAGCATAAATCTTTCCAAGATCATATTTGACATTTGCTTTCACGTGGCTGTCTAAAAATTTATCAGAAATAATCACAAGATAATAGCTGTTCCAAAGGCTGATCCTTTCAAAGAAATATTGAATATCACTTTCATCAAAGCTTTTAATGATGCCGATAAACTCCTGCAATTGCCCGTTAACGGTCCAGTATTCCGTATCGCTGTCATTATGAGAAACAAAATTATACAGAGACTGAATTTTTTTATTCCCAAACTTGGGCGGAAATAAGGTTTTGTAAAATGTTTTTTTTAACTGATGTATGTTCATCATTTTAGTGTATTTTTTAGAGAGTCCCGAAGGGACGATTTAACCTTTAGTAAAGGATAAAATCCTTTACTTATCATTCTGCACCAAATTCAATCCCAAATATATTTTTCATTATATTCAATATCATGTTTTTCAAGCATTTCAATCAGTTCATCCTTAAATTTTTGATTTTGATGGTGTTGTCGCTGATTTTTGATGTAATTAATAACTCTGTTAACTTCATTTCTGCCTACCGAAAATGCTCCGTATCCATCCTGCCAAAAGAAATTTTCATATTGAGGTCCTTTGGTTTTTATCCATTTTGAAGAATGGGCCTTGATTTCCTGAACCAGTTTCATCAGAGCCATTTTCCGTGAAAGAAGACATAATATATGAATATGATCATCATATCCACCTATCTGCAATGCCGGACTTTCAAAATCTTTACATATCACCGCGATGTAGGAAAATAATTCTTTTTCTATTTGTTCATCAATGAAATCCTGCCGGTACTTTGTACTGAAAACAATGTGGACATAATTTTTTACTAGGGACTGGGGCATTTTTGTGTTTTTTTGTTTTAATTTTAATTGGACTGCATCCAATTATTTGTTAAATCGTCCCTTTGGGACTCTTGCGATATAATTTTCTTATTTTTTCAAGGTCTTTATCTCCAGGTTCTAGCTCAAATTTTGAATTGATATCAACTGCAAATGGCTTTTGGTTCAAAAGACTGATATTG
Organism: Chryseobacterium pyrolae; assembly: GCF_025153485.1. Lineage (NCBI taxonomy): Bacteria > Pseudomonadati > Bacteroidota > Flavobacteriia > Flavobacteriales > Weeksellaceae > Chryseobacterium > Chryseobacterium pyrolae. Next base: position 226,523 of record NZ_JANZQH010000007.1, on the reverse strand, counting down.
TCAATGTTTTTTTCTGAAATTCCGCCACTTAAAAAATAGGGAAGTGGAATATCAAATTCGTTCAACAGGGTCCAGTCGAACTGTTTTCCTGTTCCTCCAAATGCCTTTCCGTCTGTGTCAAAGAGGAAATAATTAACCATTGAACAGTAAGAATTGAGGGTGTATTTTATCCTTTCCCGGGTTTCATTATCATTGTTCCCAATTCTGATCACTTTTATAATGGTAACGTCCGAATGTAATTTTTGTTTTAATTCAATAATAAAATCTTCACTTTCATCACCATGTAACTGAATAAGTTTCAATCCTGCCTTTTTTACGATGTCTGTAATCTTCTTAATTGCTTCATTGACAAAAACTCCTGTTTTTCCCGGATGACTGATCTTCGAAATTTCCTCTAAACTCAATCTGTCCAGAACATATCTTGGTGATTTTTCATAGAAGATGAAACCGAGAAAATCCGTTTCCATAGAGATCAATTCATGAATTTGATTTAATTGAGTCAATCCACAAACTTTTATTTTTGGCTGCTGATTTCTATTCATTGCTAGATTGATAAACTGTTACATTGCTACATTGGAAACAAATTCAGCGAATTTGTCTGCAGGATTTTCATTCTTCATGAAATATTCTCCCATCAGAAAACCGTCAAATCCTTTTTGCTTTAAATATTTAAAATCTTCGATCGTGTAAATGCCACTTTCCGCTACAGACAACACCTCTTTTGGAAGCTGGTCTTTTAAAAGGACAGAATGCTGCAGGTCAACTTTGAAGTCTTTTAAATTTCTATTATTAATGCCTACAAGATCAATGTCAGCATTAAAATGTTTCAGTTCCTCTTCCGTATGGATCTCTAAAAGAACTTCCAGATCCAATTCATGAGCCAATTCAGTAAATTCCAGAACCTGATCAGGAGACAGACATGCTGCGATCAGTAAAACAGCATCAGCTCCAATACTTTTAGCTTCATAAAACTGGTATTCATCTACCATAAAATCTTTTCTCAGAATCGGAATGTTGATATAGTTTCTGACATTCAGGATATCATCAAAATTTCCTCCAAAAAAATCACGGTCGGTTAGGATCGAAATTCCTGATGCTCCAAAACGTTCATAGGCAGAAACTACTTCCAAAGGCTGAACCTGATTATTGATGATCCCTTTTGAAGGAGATTGTCTTTTAAACTCAGCAATAATTCCACTTTTATTTTTTACAGATTCTTTTAACGAAAAGCTTTTTCTTCCAAAAAACTCAGAGTTTTTAAGCCTTTCAATTGAAATTTCTGCTTTTGAAACTGCAATTTCTTCTCTTTTTCTTTTAATAATTGTATCTAGTATGGTCATTTGTTTAGAAACTAGAAGTTAGATATTAGAGGTTAGATGTGCCGGAAGATATCTTATGATTTTCAGTATCACTAATAACCAGCAACTAATAATTTAAATTTTTAAATAGCAATATTAACCCTTTAACAATAGTTGAAGGCTTTTTAATGCTTTTCCGCTCTCGAGACTTTCTTTGGCCAGTAAGAGGCAGTCTTCATAGGTTCCGAATTTTTGGGTGTGAAAAAGGGCAGTCGAAGCATTCGCAAGAATCACAGAGTTTTGCTGTACCGTACCGTTTCCTTCTAGAATATTCCTGAAAATCTTTGCGGATTCCTGAGGTGTTTCACCAGCCAGGATACTTTCCGGACTTACAGAATCAAATCCCAGATCTTCAGCGGAATAAATCTCTTCGCCATTTTTCGTAATGATTTTGCTGTCCTGCGTAAGACTTATTTCATCGTATCCGTCCAAACCATGCACAAGGATAAACTCACGTTCCTCTTTCTGCAAAAGATATTGGTAGATTCTTGCAATTTCCATGTTATAAACTCCTATAACTGAATATTTAGGTTTCGCCGGATTAACAAGAGGGCCCAGAAGATTGAAAAATGTTCTCAATCCTAAAGCTTTTCTTAAAGCACTGACAGACTGAAGGGCAGGATGAAAATAGGGAGCATGCAGAAAACAGATATTAGCTTTTTCAAGCTCTTCATTCAGTTGTTCTGAATTGTTTTTAAACTGATAGCCAAGTTCTTCCATTACATTCGAGGATCCCGTGGTGGCAGAAGCCCCATAATTTCCGTGTTTGGCCACTTTCTGTCCCGCTCCGGCTACAACAAAGCTTGCCAGCGTTGATATATTGATGGTGTTTTTACCATCACCTCCGGTTCCCACAATATCCAGAGTGTCTTCGGTATTAAGATGGACAGGTACTGTCATCTGCAGCAGAGCTTCCCTGAAACCTTCCAACTCTTTCAGCGTAATATTCCGCATCAGGAATACACTGATGAAAGCTGTAACTTCTGCGGTGTTAAATTTATTCTGAGCAATCTCGATCATCATTGCCTTTGCCTCAGATTTGGACAAAGTGTGATGATTGAACAGGTATTGTAATATTTCTTTCATTTGTGGCGTTTTTATGGTGGTCGGGTAATCTGTTTCTGTTGGTTTCATAATTCTAAGGGGTAAACAAAAGGCATTAAATCTTCAACTGAACTGAAACTAAGCTTTTTTGCAAATCTTTCGCTTGTCAGCTTTATTTTAGTTCATCAAAAAGTTTCTGATAATCACCTCTCCATCAGGAGTTAAAATACTTTCGGGATGAAACTGTACACCGTGCACATCATAGGTTTTATGCTGTAATGCCATGATCATTCCGTCCTTATCTACGGCAGTAATTTCCAGTTCTTCAGGGAAACCTTCCGGATTAACGGCCCAGCTGTGGTATCTTCCTACTTCCATTCCTGATGCAAGATTTTTGAAAATTTTCGTATTTTCTTTAACTAATTCAGCGGAAGTGGCTACGCCATGGAAAATTTCTGAAAGATTAATCAGGTTTCCTCCGAAAGCTTCTGCAATAGCCTGTTGTCCCAGACACACTCCTAAAATACTTTTGGTAGGAGCATATTCTCTGATCAGATCCAACAGAATTCCTGCTTCCTCCGGGATTCCGGGACCTGGTGAAAGGATAATTTTATCATATTTCCCGATCTCTTCCAAAGTGATCTTATCATTTCTTACCACATCTACTTTTTGATCCAGAATTCTTTCAATAATTTGAACCAGATTATACGTAAAACTGTCGTAGTTGTCAAAAACCAGAACTTTAAGTTGTTCTTGGGTTGCTGGTTGATTTATATTATTGCTCATTTTTTGTTTTTTTAATTGTTGGGGAGTTGATTGTTGCTGGTTGTCGATTGATAGTTATTGTTAACTTATCACTTTTAGCTCATCACTATTTTGCCGGCTTTGTCTACTGCTTTTTTCAGTGCATTCAATTTATTATTCACTTCCTGCAATTCATTTTCAGGGACTGATTTTGCCACCAATCCGGCTCCGGCCTGGTAATAAAGGGTATTGTTTCTGCTTAAAAAAGTACGGATCATAATTGCCTGGTTGCAGGTACCATTTAATCCGATCATCCCAATACATCCGCCGTAATAGCCACGGGAATCTTTTTCATATTGATCGATAAGCTGAAGAGCTCTGTGTTTGGGAGCACCACTTAAAGTTCCCTGTGGAAATGTGGCAGAAACCATGTCAAGAGGATTGATGTTTTCCGGAAGATCAGCTGTCACTTCACTTACCATATGAATAACGTGGGAGAAAAGCTGGATCTCCTTAAGCTTGGTAACCGTTACATTTTTGCCGAGTTTTCCAAGATCATTTCTTGCCAGGTCTACCAGCATGGTATGTTCTGCATTTTCTTTCGGATCATTTTTTAAAGCTTCAATAGACTCCAGATCAGTTTCTAAATGCCCCGTTCTCTTGAAAGTTCCTGCAATAGGGTGGATGATTGCCTTATTGTCTTTGATGATCAGCTGGCTTTCGGGACTTGATCCGAATAATTTATAATTTCCATAATCAAAAAAGAAAAGATAAGGTGAGGGGTTGATATTCCTAAGTGTGCGGTAGACATTAAATTCATCACCTTTGAACTTCTGTTCAAACCTTCTGCTCAGTACCAATTGGAAAACATCACCTCTCATACAGTGTTTCTGGGCTGTTTTTACCAGTTCGATATATTCTTCATCCGTAAGGTTAGAAGTTTCGTCACCGGTTTTCTCAAAAGGGTAGACCGGGGTGTTTTGATTTCTGATCAGATTCTCAAGCAGATATAGTTCAGATTTTAAACCAGGGATTTGATTTTCAATAATATGCATCTCATCATTGTAATGGTTGATGGCAATAACGTACTGGTATAATCTGTAACGGAGAATTGGGATTTCCACTTCCGGGCTTTGCGGTTTCAAATGGATGTTTTCAAAGAACTGTACCGCCTCAAAACTTGTATATCCAAAAAGACTTTGAGCCGTCTGTTCAATAGGATCGTGAGTGGTTTCACATTCGAAAACACTTTGAAATTCATCAAAAATATCAGCGATATTGCGATCTCCGATCATTTGTTTCACAGGATCTGAACCTGGAAGCTTAATTTCAAACTCATTAAGGTTCTTTACTTCAATTCCTGCAACTGCATTCACGGCAATAAATGAAAAGTTGTTGTCAATATTTTTAGAATCTGAACTTTCCAAAAGAATCGTATCCCGGAATCTGTCTCTGATCTGAAGATAGATATTCATCGGAGTGTAAAGATCTCCCAATGTTTTTTTAGAATCTGTCTTTATTTTTATTTTTTGAATGGACATCTGACTTGTATTTTTTGTTTTGGATTAAATAAAAAAAGGCTTTAACGGAATCCGTCAAAGCCTATATATTGTGTATTTTAATTATTCTGCTGTACTTAGCAACATGACAATACCTCCAGACCCGACGAAGAGTTTGAAAGCCACCACCAAATATTGTTGCTCATATTAAACATGGGACAAATGTAGAAATTTTTTTTATACCAAAACAAGAAAAAAGCAAAAAATTAAAAAACTTAAAATGAAAATTCTTTATTTAAGCTTCCTCAGCTCTGCTTTTAATTCTTCAATTTTTATTTTGTATTCTTCACTGTCATAGGTTTTTACATAATCTTCCAGCGCGGCAATATACTCTTCAATAAATTCTTTATTCGTTCTGTCCGCTTCATACTTGATCTTTGCGGATTGTATCGGGGCTATTTTTTCATATTTAAGCGCATTGTTTCCTTCCTCGGATTGATAGTAAAGAATGACTATGTTTTTCTCATATCCCGGAATATATTTTACAGGAAAATGGCTTCCCATTCTAGGAATTCTGATGGCATTTTCAATAGGGTAGATCGTTGCGCTTGTCGTAGAAAAGAATGTTGAGGTATATTTACCATCCTGTTTCCTGACAATGGCTTCATAATCATGGATATACATGTCGTTCAGCGTGGAATTGGTTTCTACATCAGAGGTGATGATCGCTGTACTTTCTACACCATATTTGTTTAAATACCAGGCATTCAGATATTGTCCGGCAAAACCGTTCAGAATAGCTAAAGGAAGTATTGGACCCAGAAACCAGGCCTTTTTTGTAACATATGAAAGTAGTCCAAAAAATACAAAAAGTATAATCACAGTATAAAAACCGTGATGGCTGGTGAAAAACAGAATTTTGGAGATAAAAATCATAGCTTAAATTTAAAATTATTAGAGCATATAATCATTATCTAATCATTAATTTTCTGGAAAAATATGGATAACATGAACATTTGTCATGAGTTTAAAAGCTTATTTTTTATATTTTTGTCTAAATTTTATAGAAAAAATAATGAGAAAAGTATTAGCAATTGCATTTATTGGAGGTTTATTAGTCGTAAACTGTTCTAAGAAACCAGATCATACATTACAGGACAGCAACACAATGCTTGAAGAGCCTGAAACTACTACTACTGTAGTAGACTCAACAGCGAAGAAAGCTGCTCCGGCTGCTGCAACAACTCCTGCACCAGCTACTCCTGAAGCGGCTAAAACAGATTCTACTGCAGCAAAAAAATAATGAAGAAACTCCTTTTGGCAGGAGCTATAGGATTTTTGATCCTTTCCTGTTCTAAAAAAGAAAATACGGAGGTACCCAGTATGCCTTCCGAAACATCAGCTGTTTCGGAGCCGGTAAAAGCTAATCTTTCAGGTGATCAGATCATTGAAACCTTAGACTGTTCAGGATGCCATGCCGTAAATGAGAGAATGATAGGACCTTCTTACAAAGAGATCGCAGAAAAATATTCTGATAAGGATATTGAAATGCTGGCATCGAAGATTATAGAAGGCGGAAGCGGAGTTTGGGGAGGTGTTCCGATGGCTCCTCATCCACAGGTATCTAAAGAAGATGCTAAGAAAATGGTAGAATATATTTTGAGTCAGAAAAAATAAATATGACTACTGAAAAATCCAGTCTGCACACAAGAAATCTGCATCGCAATCCCTACGATTTTGATCAGCTTATTTCTTGTGTGCCAGAACTGAAACACTATGTCTTCGTTAATGCTTACCAAACGGCTACCATCAATTTTAGCCTTCCTAAAGCAGTAAAACTTCTTAATCAGGCATTACTTTTACATTTTTATCAAGTTAAAAATTGGGATATTCCCGAGACTAATTTATGCCCTCCGATTCCAGGACGGGCAGATTACGTTCACTATATTGCGGATCTTTTAGCAGATCATCAGACTAAAATTCCTATAGGAGCTTCCATATCAGGTTTGGATATCGGAACAGGGGCGAATCTTGTGTATCCTTTACTGGCCAACAGATCTTACGGTTGGAGAATGTTAGGAACAGATATCAACCAGGGCTCTTTGGAAAATGCACAGCGTATTTTAGATCACAATCCGGATTTATTACCTGTTATTCAATTAAAACACCAGCCTGATGCCAATCATATTTTCAAAAATATCATTGAGAATGGAGACCGTTTTACATTTTCTATGTGTAATCCTCCATTTCATGATTCTGAAGAATCTGCTTTGAAAGGAAACCTGAGAAAGACAAAAAACATCAATAAATCAAAATCTAAACAACCTCTCCTTAATTTTGGCGGACAACAGTCTGAATTGTGGTGCGAAGGTGGCGAACTTGCTTTTATTACCAAAATGATTCAGGAAAGCACCCAATATTCCTCACAAGTCCTTTGGTTTACCTGTTTAGTGTCTAAAAAAGACAACCTGTATAAGTTGACTAACCTATTAAAGAAGGTCAAAGCATTAGATTTCAAAACAATCGATATGGCTCAGGGGCAAAAAGTAAGTAGAATGCTGGCCTGGACCTTTATTCCTCAGAAGAGTAGGAAAGACTGGTTGTAAAATGGTAATGGTGAATTTTGCTGCGCAAGTTAATGGTCAATGTTAGTTCGTAACAATGAATTCATTGCTGAACAAATTCACAATTGACGATTCACTTTTAACCTGTTAATAAATTGACTGCAGAGCAGATTCTCAATTGACAATTCACGTTTAATCCAGTAGTAATATCCGCTGACAGATTCACTGCGAAGCAAATTCAAAATTCATAATTGACAAATCACTAAAAATGCCTAAATTTGTACGCTTTTAGAAAAATAAGAAATGCAATTATCAGAACAAGAAATCATTAGAAGAGAAAAGCTTAATAAGCTTACTGAAATGGGAATAAATGCGTTCCCTGCGGAAGAGTATACGATTACAGATACTACAGAATCTATAAAACAGGATTTTTCTGAGAATAAACAGGTGAAGATCGCTGGTAGATTGATGTCCCGCAGAATTCAGGGAAAGGCTTCTTTTGCTGAATTGCAGGACTCTAAGGGTAAGATCCAGGTTTATTTCAACAGAGACGAGATCTGCCCGGGTGATGATAAAGAACTGTACAATGAGGTGTATAAGCACCTTTTGGACATCGGAGATATCATCGGTATCGAAGGAACTTTATTCACTACTCAGGTAGGGGAGATGACGATTTTAGTGAAGAACTTTACGCTTCTTACTAAAGCTTTACGTCCGCTTCCTCAGGCTAAAACTGATGAAAATGGAGTCGTACACGACGGATTTACAGATCCTGAACTAAGATACAGACAGCGTTATGTAGATTTAACGGTTAACCCGCAAGTGAAAGAGATCTTTGTAAAAAGAACAAAAATGTTCAATGCGATGAGAACTTTCTTCAATGATGCCGGATATTTTGAGGTAGAAACCCCTATTCTGCAGTCGATTCCGGGAGGAGCGGCAGCAAAACCGTTTATCACACACCATAATGCTTTAGATATTCCATTATATTTAAGAATTGCTAACGAATTATATCTGAAAAGACTGATCGTTGGAGGTTTTGACGGGGTATATGAGTTCTCTAAAAACTTTAGAAATGAAGGGATGGACAGAACGCATAATCCTGAATTTACAGCTATGGAGATCTATGTAGCCTACAAAGATTACAACTGGATGATGGATTTCACGGAAAAACTTCTGGAATTCTGTGCCAATCAGGTAAATGGAAGTGCAGAATCTACTTTCGGAGAACATACGATCAATTGGAAAGCGCCTTATCCAAGAGTTTCCATGACGGAAGCTATCCAAAAATATACAGGTTTCGATATCACTGGGAAAACTGAACAGGAACTGTTTGATTTTGCTAAATCTATCGGAATTGACGTAAATGAAACGATGGGGAAAGGAAAATTAATTGATGAGATTTTCGGTGAAAAGTGTGAAGGAAACTTCATCCAACCGACATTCATCACAGATTACCCGATTGAAATGTCACCATTGACAAAGAAACACAGAAGCAAAGAGGGCTTGACAGAGCGTTTCGAATTAATGGTTTGTGGAAAGGAAATTGCCAACGCATATTCCGAGTTAAATGACCCTATTGATCAGAGAGAACGTTTTGAATCCCAAATGGCTTTATCAGAAAGAGGGGATGACGAAGCAATGTTCATCGACCAGGATTTCTTAAGAGCTTTGGAATACGGTATGCCTCCAACTTCCGGATTAGGAATCGGAATGGACAGACTGATCATGTTCCTGACGAACAATGCATCGATCCAGGAAGTGTTATTCTTCCCTCAGATGAGACCGGAAAAAACGGTTCCTCAGATTGAATTGGGTGAAGATGAAAAAGTAATTCTTGAAATTTTAAAATCAGGAGAACAGCTTGCCTTAAATGATGTGAAACAACAAAGTCAACTTTCCGGAAAAAAATGGGATAAAGCATCTAAAACTTTAACTAAAAATAATTTGGTGAAAGTGGAGAAGATTGATGAGGTTCTTTTGATGAAATTAGCGTAAGCTTAAAATATAAAATAAAAATAAAAAGGTACAGAGTAATTCTGTACCTTTTTATTTTTTCCATTTCCGCAGCTGAGCCCTGAAATTCTTAAACGGCGCAACCGTATTGATATGTATCCATTTCCAGACCGGCCATTTTGCAGGTGTGGTAGCCCATTTTCTCTTTTCGGGAATAAATAATGTTTCATGATCAAGGCTTTCAATCCATTCTATAATTTCATCAACCTGATTCTTCAGCATTTCTCTTTGCTGATGAAGGTTGTAAGTTCCATACTTATGATAAAAGGATTCGTAAAGTCCTCCTAAATTATTCCACTTATATCCCGGTGCCGGAGTCTGTACTTCTATTCCTTTTTTCTCATTTGCTTCCCATTGTAAAAGAAGGCTTGTCCAACCTAGTTGATAAGATAGATTCTGTGAGGGACTTTTATCGATTCCGGGTTTCAAAAGATCTTTTTCTTCTTCAGAGATATCATCCAACTCCCTGTCGTAAAGCATGTAATTCTTTTTTACGGCTTCAATCAGTTCGGTTTTATCTTTATACTGTACCATAGATTTACTTTCTCTGCTTACTGAATGAAGCCATCAGATAAAATAAAAACGGAAGAATAAATAAAGAACCCAGCATCAGTGCCCAACCCAGAGCGGCAATGGTTTTTGGCGGAGCCATGTGTTCCAGTAGTGAAAGATGCTGCCCGTTTCCAAGCAGGATGATATCGGGATTATGCTGATAGGTAGCCGCAATCAGAATCATCACCATCTGAAAGCCTGCTAACGCTCTTACAGGAAGCAGTTTTCGATGATGCAGGGCACGAAGGATCAGTCCTAATGCTACCGTAGCAAAGGAAATCGCCATGACTCCTAATGGTTTTGAAAATACCCACATCACCAGAGGAATATCGGAAATATAAGCTGTTAAAAATACCAGCATCCCAGTGATTACTACAAAAACCATAGTTTGTCTGGATTTTTTGATCATCAATGTAAGATCAGCTTTATCACGGGTTTCTCTTAACGAAAAGATAGAGGCGAGGTAAGCACATAATGATACGGTAAATAAACCTACCGAAACACCGAACCAATTCAGCCAGCTGAAGATATATAAATCTAAAAATCCGACCGCATCAGGGTTAATGGAATGGGATACAGTAGCTGCCGCGATCAACCCTAAGAAAAATGGGGTTAACAGACTTGCATAATAGAAAATCTGGGTATATAAAACCTGCCAGTTGTCTTTCACGGCATCATAGTGTCTGAAGGTAAAAGCCGTTCCTCTTGCAATAATTCCCAAAAGCATCAGAACCAGGGGAATATGAAGATAGGTAGACATGGTCGTGTAAATCTCAGGAAATCCTACAAAAAGGATCACAATCGCAATGATCAGCCACATATGATTAGCTTCCCATACAGGTGCAATAGATTCATACATAATCTCCTGGGTTTTGTGACGGGCTTTTTTATGGGTGAACAGCTCAACAATTCCGGCTCCGAAATCAGCACCGCCCAAAATGATATAGAGGCAGATAGAAAGCCATAGAAAACCTATAACAACGTAGATCATGATTTTTTGTTTTTATCGTTAAACTGAGCATCTGTAGGGTCGTAAAGTTTCGGTACCATCTGGATCTGTCTTCTCAGAAGGAAGATAATAATCAATGATAATGACACGAAAATAGCAGTAAAAAAGTAGAAAGAATACTGTATTCCGGGCATTGGCGTTACAGCATCAATTGTTTTCATAACTCCATAAATGATCCATGGTTGTCTTCCCACCTCAGTCACCGTCCATCCTGCTTCCAGAGCAATATATCCGAAAGGAGTCGCGATCAGAAAAGTTTTTAAAAGCCAGTTCTTGTTCAGCCATTCCTTTTTGAAAAAGAAAGAATATAGATAAATGCTTCCAATGCAGATCATCACCACACCAAAGAAGATCATGATCTGGAAAGCATAATGAACAACCGCTACCGGAGGCCATTCGTCTTTTGGAAAATCATTTAATCCCTTTACTTCATGATTGAAATCGTTGCTTACCAAAAAGCTTAAAACTTTCGGAATTTTAATGGCATATTTTACTTCTCCTTTCTCCTGATCAGGAATTCCTCCAATAATGAAAGGCGCTCCTTTCTCTGTTTCAAAGTGAGCTTCCATCGCAGCAAGTTTAATAGGTTGTCTCTCCGCAACAGATTTTGCTGCAACATCACCACTCAAAGGAGCTCCGAATGCCCCGATTAATGCAAATCCGGCTGCAATTCTGAACGCTTTGGTATGGAATTCCACATTTTTCTTCTTCATAATTAAAAAGGCATGAACCCCTGCAACGGCAAATCCTGTCGCACAGAATGCTGCCACCGTCATATGAAGAGCCTGTGGAAACCAGGCATCGTTGAACATCGCCTTGATAGGATCTATATTTACATACTGTCCGTTGATATAGTCGAAACCTGTCGGTGAATTCATCCAGGCATTAGCAGCCACCACAAGGATACCCGAAGCCAGTCCGCTTAACCCTACCAGAAATCCGCAGAACCAATGGAACCATTTGTTGAATTTTTCCCAGCCATATAAAAAGAACCCGATGGCAATAGCTTCAATAAAAAATGCAGTTCCCTCCAAAGAAAACGGCATTCCGAAGATAGGTCCAGCGTGTTTCATGAATCCCGGCCAGAGAAGCCCAAGTTCGAAGGAGAGCATCGTTCCCGAAACGGCACCGGTAGCAAAAAGGATCGCTACGCCCTTGCTCCATGCTTTGGTTAAGCCTTTATATACTTCGTTATTGGTCTTTAGATATTTCCAGTGGGCGAAGGCCATCAGAAAAGGCATTACCATTCCCACACAGGCAAAAATGATATGAAAGCCTAGCGACAAGGCCATCTGCGCGCGGGCTGCAATAAAATCATCCATACTATCAACTTTTGAGTAAATAAATTTAAGCATAAAATACGGAAGTATCATATGATTTAATACAGTTGCTGTTTGGGAAATAGGTAATAACTTTAAAAGTTTTTGGATGGAATGACCTTCTTATTTTCTCTTAAAAACTATGTACTTTTTTGACATATTTTAACTTTCATAAGTCGAAAAAAATCACGATATTTGTAGGTCTTTGCATTAGGCAAATTTTATTAATTTTATATGAGTCAAAAACAATATACAGCTAGCAGTATCCAGGCCTTAGAAGGTATGGAACACGTTCGACTAAGACCATCAATGTACATTGGAGATGTAGGAGTAAGAGGTCTTCATCATTTGGTTTATGAAGTAGTAGATAACTCTATCGATGAGGCTTTGGCAGGGTATTGCGATACCATCTTGGTAACCATCCACGAAGGAGAGAGTATCTCTGTAAAAGATAATGGTAGAGGGATTCCTGTAGATTTTCACGAAAAGGAACAAAAATCTGCTTTAGAGGTTGTCATGACTAAAATTGGAGCAGGAGGAAAATTTGATAAAGATTCCTACAAAGTATCCGGAGGTCTTCACGGAGTGGGGGTGTCGTGTGTGAACGCACTTTCTACTTTATTGGTGGCAACAGTAAGCCTTAACGGTAAATTATATCAACAAAAATATTCAGAAGGGAAGGCACTTGCAGATGTTGCTGAAATAGGAACTACCGATGAAAGAGGAACAGAGGTCTTCTTCCAGCCGGATGCTACGATCTTTCAGGAAACGGTCTACAATTACGATACCCTTGCAACCAGATTACGTGAACTGGCTTTCCTTAATAAAGGAATTACCATAACGCTTATTGATGAGAGAACTCCTAATGAAGACGGATCATTTCCAAGTGAAATTTTCCATTCTGAAGGTGGTCTGAGAGAGTTTGTAGAATATATTGACGGAAGCAGAGAATCTATCATGGAGAATGTGATCTTTATGGAAGCAGAAAGAGATGATATTCCTGTAGAGGTTGCCATGCGTTATAATACATCATTCAGCGAGAATTTACACTCTTACGTCAACAATATCAACACGCATGAAGGAGGAACTCACCTTGCAGGTTTCAGACGTGCTTTGACAAGAACACTGAAAAAATATGCTGATGATTTAGGGATTCCACAAAAAGAAAAAGTAGAAATTACCGGTGATGATTTTCGTGAAGGATTAACGGCTGTGATTTCTGTAAAAGTTATGGAGCCTCAGTTTGAAGGACAGACCAAAACAAAACTAGGGAACTCTGAAGTTTCTGGTGCTGTAGATAAAATTGTTGGGGAAATGCTTTCCAACTTCCTGGAAGAAAACCCTAATGAAGCGAAAATTATTGTTCAAAAAGTAGTTTTAGCCGCAAAAGCAAGACAGGCAGCGAAGAAAGCCCGTGAGATGGTGCAGAGAAAATCGCCAATGGGTGGTTCTGGACTTCCAGGGAAATTATCTGACTGTTCATCCAAAGACCCGGCAGAATCTGAACTCTTCCTGGTAGAGGGAGATTCCGCAGGTGGAACAGCTAAGCAAGGTAGAGACAGACACTTCCAGGCTATTTTACCGTTAAGAGGTAAGATTCTGAATGTTGAAAAGTCAATGCTTCATAAAGTTTATGACAACGAGGAAATTAAAAATATCTATACCGCTCTTGGAGTTTCTGTAGGAACTGAAGAAGACAGCAAGGCTTTGAATATGGCTAAACTGAGATATCATAAAGTAGTAATCATGACCGATGCCGATATTGACGGATCTCACATTTCTACCCTGATTCTTACGTTCTTCTTTAGATTTATGAAAGAACTTATTGAGAACGGATATATCTACATTGCTCAGCCGCCATTATATCTATTGAAGAAGGGGAACAAGAAGATATATGCCTATAATGAGAAAGAGCGTGAAGAATTTACTTTAGAGATGGCTCCGGATGGAAAAGGAGTAGAGGTTCAGCGTTATAAAGGTCTTGGGGAAATGAATCCTGAACAGCTTTGGGAAACAACTCTTAACCCTCAACACAGAATATTAAAGCAAGTAACGATTGATAATGCAGTAGAGGCAGACAGTATATTCTCAATGTTAATGGGAGATGAGGTGCCACCAAGAAGAGAATTTATAGAGAAAAATGCAAAATATGCTAAGATCGATGCATAATTGTTATTGAAAATATATTAAAAAAAGCTTCTATGTATTAGAAGCTTTTTCTATATTTGGTGCAAACCAATAAAAAATAATACTATGTTAACTCTTTTACAAACAGACCCTTATGAAGGGGTTGATGCAATGTCGGGTGCGGCAGCGGCAGGGCTTGGAATGGGCTCTATGATTTTCGGATTGCTGATTTATTTATTTTATGGATACTGTATGTATAAAATATTTCAAAAAGCGGGAAGAGAAGATGCGTGGGCGGCCTTCATTCCGGTCTACAATATCATTGTGCTGCTGGATATTGTTAAAAAACCAATTTGGTGGATCATCTTATTCCTGATCCCTTTCGTAAACCTATATGCTTCATGGGTAGTTAATGACAGATTAGCAAAAGCTTTTGGTAAAGAAACTCCGGTTTATACCATTCTTTTGTTTTTCTTTGGATTTATTTTCGTTCCTGTCCTGGCTTTTAGTAATGATAAGTATGACAGCAACAGAATTCCAAATGATTAATAATTTTAAATACAAGATATTGAAAGACTCCAGAAATGGAGTCTTTTTTTATACCATACTCTGTAATTGAAAAATTTAACATGATAGCGTCAGAAAAATAATTTTATAGAAAAATTACAAAACATCCTCATTTAGAGATGTAATTTATTAAAATGGTAACATAAAAAGACTTTATTAATGAAGGTTTTTCTGTGGTATTATTATTTATATTAAAATAAAAAATTAACATTTATTAAGATTTTATTATTTTTGCTCAATTTTAATAACCATGATGAAAATATTAATTTTGGGAGCTCTCTCAACAGCTTCTCTATATTTCGCACAAAACTATCCGGTTTCTGCTATCCCTGAAAACTTAAAGAAAAATGCAAGTGTCGTTATTCGGAAAGAAACTACGGCTATTGAGATTAATAAAATTGATGAAATTGTTTATAAAAAATCATCGGTAATTACTATTCTCAATAAAGATGCTTTCGGTTATTCTATTCCTAGGATAGCTTATGGAAAAGGGAACCATGTTTCTGCTGTAAAAGTGGTTATCTATGATGAAAAAGGAGCAAAGGTAAAATCGTATTCTAAAAGCGATTTTACTGACATTGCTGCCAATCCACAAGGTACATTTTATTCGGATAACAGGATGCTTGTACTTCCGTATGATTATTCCAGTTTTCCATATACTGTAGAATTCAGTTATGAGATGGATGATGAAAATACGGTTTTCATTCCGGATTATACGCCATTTTATGAATACAATGTTTCTTTGCAGGAAAGCAGCTTCAGCATTATAAACAAATCTGGAATCAATCTCCGGACAAAAACTTACGAATCTCCTTTCGGTTATGCTGTGGTTAATACCAAAACTGAAGATGGTAACAGATTGTATTCTTTTCAGAATGTAGCAGCTATTGATACCAAAGATCTTGCTCCAAGTCCACAGAAAATATTACCGAAGGTGAGTTTTTCCCTGGATCAGTTTAATCTTGTTGGGAAAAAGGGAAGTATCACTTCGTGGCAGGATTTCGGGAAATGGTATTATGACAATCTATTGAATCCTGTTTCGGTTTCCACTCCTCAGATCAAGGCAGAAGTTGCTTCTTTAAATTTATCAGGAACTACAGAAGAAAAGGTGAAAAAAATCTATCAATATATGCAGGGTAAAACAAGATATATTTTTGTAGCCCTGGGAATTGGTGGATGGCAGCCTATGCTTCCTGATGAGGTACAGAAAAAGGGATATGGAGATTGTAAGGGTCTTACCAATTACATGAGAACACTTTTGACTGAAGCAGGTATTAAATCCAATTATGCGATTATTAATTCTAATTCTTCACCCATAAGTTTTGATAAAGATTTCCCTAAAATGGCTGGGAATCATGTAATTCTTGTCGTTCCTACGGAAAAAGGCAATATTTGGCTGGAAAATACCTCTCAGGAGATTGCGTTCAACCATTTGAGTTTCAGTACAACAGACCGAAATGTATTGGCTGTAAAACCTGATGGGATAGAAATTATGCAGACGCCAAGTTATTCTCCAGAGGAAAACAAAGGGGTACAGGATATTAATATTCAGATAAACACAGATAAAACAGTTTCGGGAAAGGCTAAATTTTCTTATAAAGGCAACCAGTATGATTTCAATCTTATTTATCTCATGCTGCCGGAAAAAGATAAGGTAGAGTATATGAAGAAGAGATTTTCCACCCTTGGTATTGAAAATTTAGATATCAAAAGTATTACAAATAATAAGGAAAAGGCAATCATTGACCTTGATATAGACTTTAAAGCTTCCAACTATTCCAAAATGCTTGGTGACGGATATATTTTCCGTGCAGTCCCTATTTATAATGATGTATTTTATCAGGAGGAGGAAAACAGAGTATTACCTTTTGAAAGTAAGCTATCCTATCAGGATGAGTCCAATATTGCTTATCAGCTGCCTGCGAATTATTTTATTGAAGAAATCCCCAAAGATGTGAGCCTGAGTTCTGAATTCGGAAGCTATAGCATTTCTTTTATAAAACAGGATGACAAGTTGCTGGTAAAGAGGAATGTGAAAATCAACAAGGGGCTATACTCTAAAGAAAAATATAATGAATATGTAAGTTTTAGGAAAAAAATCCTCAATTCTGATAATTCGAAAATTTTAATATCTAAAAAATCTTAACAAACAAAGTGATAAAAAACATTATGATAATCAATACTAAATTCAATATAGCCGTATGCTGTTTCGCATTTAATCTATTTTTTGCGCAGCATAAATTTCTGGTTCAACCTGCTTTTGATGAAGCTGACCTAAGAAAAGCAAACTCACTGATAGAAAAGAATGCCCCTGCAGAAATTCTTTATAATAGTGTACGTTATAACATTGCAACCAACTCCGTTGGATCTGATTTCCTTGTTGTAAAAGAGTACTATTCTAAAATAAAAATATACGATAAGAAAAATGCCGAAGAATGGCTGAATATACAAATTCCCATCCAGTCTGGTACTATACTGGATAAATACGAAGTGAAGGTATATAATCTGGTCAATAATAAAGTAGAGACAATTTCAATTGATAAAAAAGAGCAGCTCAAGGAAAACTACACAAAAGGATTAAGATTTTTTAAACTGGCCATTCCTAATGTGTCAGACGGAGCTGTGATAGAATATAGATATAAGATTTCATCATCAAATATCTTTAGTACCAATTACTTTCTGGAGTATAACATTCCTGTAGTGTACCAGGAATATAATTTAGAGTACCCTCATGATAATATAGATTATACTTTTGATCAAACAGGAACGATTATAAAACCTGATCATCAGTATATCCGTTCAGAGCCACGTCTTGGTGTTTCATACGACATATTAAGATTTGGTTATGAAAATACAAAATCTACCCAAAAAGAAGAATTTATAAAAGATCCAAACAGGAACAGAGGAAAAGTCAGACCTGAGTTAAAAAGCTATTCATCCAGAAATTTCAGATGGTATACTGCGTTTAAAAGCTGGAATAGTGTTGCTGATGTACTTCATAATTCTGATGATTTCGGAGGCTATTTAAAAAGTAATGTAAAAGATATTCTGCCTGAAGACATTAAGAATTACTATGACCATACGGAAAGGGCAAACAAAATTTTCAAATTTGTTAAGGAAAATTATAAATGGAACCGGAACGATGGCGTAATGACAAGCCAAGGATTGAGTAAGCTTTTGAAAACAAAATCAGGGAACAGCGCAGATATCAACCTTCTGCTGGTCATGCTGTTTAGAAATGCCGGGCTAGAAGCTAATCCTATACTGATTTCTACAACAGACAATGGGGTACTGAATATTATTTCACCAGGTTTGAATGATGTGAACTTTGTACTGGCCTCAGTTAAAATTAATGACCAGACTCATTTTTATGATGCAACATCTTACGCTTCTAAGGCAAATCTTTTACCAGAGCGAGATTGGAATGATTTCGGAGTTTTGATAGAAAAAGATAAAGGTGCCGATTTTTCTTTCTCCAATACAAATGTCAGTAAAAAAGAACAGGTGATCAAAGCATCCATAGATGTTGAAAATTCTCAGGTTAAAGGAACGTTTATTCAGAAAGACAATGGAATGTTTGCCATTGAAGATTATGATGAATTTGATATTAATAAGGATAAATATAATGAGTCCTTTAAGTCAAAATATGGGACGGATATTAAAGATGTAGAATCTAAACTGAATGCAGATGGTGATTTTGAGACCCAGATGAAGTTTTCAGGGAATAATTTAATGGATGTGGTTGGAAGTAAAATTGTAATTAATCCGGTTCTGTTTCTTGGTGTCGGAAATGATTCATTTAACCAAACCGATGAAAGAAGATACCAGATAGATTTTCTATCTGCTTTTGAAAAAGAGAAAAGAATAGAATTGGAAATACCTGCAGATTATAAAGTGGCTAGTCTTCCAAAAGATAAAAAGATACAGACAGATGATAAAGAAATAGCCTATTCCTATAAAGTAGAAACTGTAGGAAATAAACTTATCATTACCTCTAAAATAAATATTGCAAGCCAAAACTATCCAAAAGAGTATTATGCTTTCTTTAAACAGGCCTGGAAGGTAATTTCAGATGCTGAAAACCAGGTGATTAGTTTGGTTAAAAAATAACGATACGCTAATATTTATTTAAAATTTTAATAAATGATGAAAATATTAATTTTGGGAGCTCTCTCAACAGCTTCTCTATATTTCGCCCAAAACTATCCGGTTTCTGCCATCCCTGAAAACTTAAAGAAAAATGCTGATGTTGTGGTCAGAAAGGATTTTACAACCATTCATATTAATAAAATTGATGAAATCAGGTATCAGTATAGTACCGTAACTACTGTTTTAAATAAAGATGGTGATTCTAAAGCCCACATTTATATCCCCTATCAAAAAGGAGACAATATCTCTGACGTGAAAGTCACTATTTATGATGCATCCGGGAAGAAAGTAAAAAGCTTTTCAAAATCTGATTTCGGAGACTTTGCCAATAATACCCAAGGTGTATTTTATTCAGACAGCAGGATTTTAGCATTGTCCTATACTTCAGCTTATTATCCTTATACAATTGATTTTTCTTACCAGAAAACTGATGAAAATACTATTTTCATTCCTGATTTTGCGCCTTTTTCTTCTCCAAATACATCCCTGGAAGAAGCTCAGTTTAAAATAATCAATACATCGGGGATCGATCTCAGAACCAAAACCTATCCATCGAAATACAACTATACTTCGGTTTCCACGGCTGACAATGGTACTGAAAAGACCTTTTCCTACAAAAATGTTCCGGCTATTGAGGATGTCCAGATGCTGCCTCAGCCCGAAAAAATATTACCAAAAGTAAGTTTTGCTTTGGCCAAATTTAATCTGGAAGGTAAACAGGGAACATTGAACAATTGGACAGATTTTGGAACCTGGTACTATACCAATCTTGTAGAGCCTGTTTCTGCATCTACCCCTGCTATTAAGGCTGAGGTGGCTGCTCTCAGATTAGAGGGTTCAACAGAGGATAAAGTAAAAAAGCTTTATCAGTATATGCAGTCAAAAACCAGATATATATTTGTAGGATTGGGAATAGGAGGGTGGCTTCCTATGTTTCCTGATGAAGTTCAAAAGAAAGGATATGGAGACTGTAAAGGGCTTACTAATTATATGAAAACCTTGTTGAACGAGGCGGGTATTCCATCGCACTACTGTGTGATCAATTCCAGTTCATCTCAGGTTTCCTTTGATCCGGACTTTCCATCAATGGGTGGAAATCACGCGATTCTTATGGTGCCCACTGAAAAAGGGAATATCTGGCTGGAAAATACGTCCCAGCAAATTGCCTTTAATCATTTGGGTTACAGTACTACAGACCGAAATGTTCTTGCCATAACCAAAAAAGGAATTGAGCTGATTAATACACCAACATATACGGCTGAACAAAACAGAGAAAAGCAGATCTTAAAAATTAATCTTGCAGAGGACAACAGCATTAACGGAGAAATTCAGTTTGCCTACACCGGAAGCCAGTATGATAATAATTTACCGTATACCTATTTATCGCCAAAAGAAAGAATTGAGGCCATGAAGAAGCGATTTGATGTTCTGAATTTTGAAAAAGTTGAAATGAAAGACTTTGTCAATGATAAAGATAATGCAGTGGTAAAATTCAATATGGATTTTAAAGCAAACAATTATTCCAAAGCTACAGGGGAGAATTTGATCTTTAGAGCAGTCCCTATTTTTACCAATAATTACTACAAATCGGATGAGAACAGAGAACTTCCTTTTGAGATAGGACAGTCTTTTGAAGATGAATATGAAATTGATTTCGTTATTCCCAAGAACTATAAAATTGAAGAAGTTCCTCAAAATGTTACCGTTAGCTCTGAATTTGGAACCTACAAACTTACTGTTCTGAAAAATGGAGAATCACTGAAAGTTACCCGATTCATCAAAATAAACAAAGGAATATTTCCAAAAGAAAAATACAACGACTATGTCAGCTTCCGAAAAAAGACCTTAAATGGTGATAATTCTAAAATCTTATTGACTAAAATTTAAAATAACCATGAAAAAAATATTGTTAACAGCTTTCTGCTCTGGAGTTTTGACTGTTGTGAACGGTCAGAAACATGAATTTCTGAATCCTCCGAAATTCGACAATGCAGATCTGGCTAAGACAAAATCAGCCCTGGATGAAAATGCACCTGCAGAAATTTTATACAAATCAGTACACTTTGGTGTTGATACCTCTTCAGGAGATCTCCGAAAAGAGGTTTTTTACCGGATAAAGATTTATGATAAAGATAAAGCCGAAGACTGGTTGAATCTTGAAATTCCACTTCATAAAAACTCAGCAGGGGATGAAGAGGTTTTACATAAGATGAAAGCCTTTGTATATAATCTTGAAAATGGAGCAGCAGCAACCACAAAGGTGGATAAGAGCTCAAAGTATAAAAGCAAAGAAAGTAAATATACAGCCATTACGAAATTTGCATTCCCCAATGTAAAGAATGGCTCCGTGATAGAATATCAGTATGAGGTTTTATCCCCGTTTTTATATGCTGTACCACAGATTATCATAGAGTCCGATGCCCCTTCTCTGTATACGGAATATATTCTGGATGCGCCTACCTATATAGCTTACAATGTAAATTATACAGGATCATTGTCTCCAAAACACCGTATGATAGAGGAAAAAACAATGTACGGAATGCCCTTTAAAACCTATAGATTCGGATATGAGAATCTGAAAGGATTTAAAACGGAAAAATTTGTCAAAAATGATAGGAATTACCGTACAAAAATAAGTGCGGAACTTCATTCTTCCAATTTTGGACAGCTGAAAATGCATTCCTCTTCCTGGGAGGAAATCAAAGAAAAACTGTATAAAGATGAAGACTTTGGTGACGAGCTGAAAAAAACAAAGCTGGCTAAAGAACATATGCCGGTAGCTATTTCAAGCCTGAGCTCAGAAGCTGAAAAAGCAGATGCTATCTTTAATTATGTGAAAAATACATTCACGTGGAACAAAGACCGTGGTATTTATACAGAAAATGGAATCAAAAAACTCCTAGAAACGAAGACCGGAAATGCAGCAGAAATCAACCTTTTTCTGATCATGATGCTTAGAGAGGCTGGATTGAAAGCAGATCCGCTTGTCATTTCCACCGTAGATAATGGTTTGATCAATTTAGTTTCTCCCAGTATAGTCGGAATGAATTTTGTTGTTGCAGCGGTTAAAATAAAAGATGGATTCAACCTCTATGATGCCACCTCAAAACAGTCTTCCATTAATAATCTTCCCCCAAGAGACTGGAATCAATATGGTGTTCTCATTGCTAAAGATAAAGCACAGCTGATGGAGATGGGAAATACCACAACAAGTTTCAATTATCTTACCACGGAAGCAAAGATCAACGAAGACGGCAGTATTTCCGGAACATATTCTGATAAAGATACCGGTTCCTATGCCATGTTTGTTAAAGAGAGTTACGATGAAAATGCTGAAAAGTATAAGAAACAGTATAAAGAAAATTATTCAATAGACTTTACAGGAATTGATTCTAAAATTCTGGAAAACGGAGATTTTGAAAGTACCATGAAATTTTCTTCAGACAATCTTATCGATAAAATAGGAAAGAAAATGATCATCAATCCCATGCTGTTTTTAAACAAAAATTCCAACGAATTTGATCAGACCGATGAAAGAAAGTATCCTATTGACTTTATTTCTTCATTTACTAAAGTGAAAAAAGTAATTTTGGAAATACCGGAAGGTTATGTGATAGAGACCATGCCTAAAAGTAAAAAGATCGTTACAGAAGATAAAGAAATTGAATACAGTTATGTAGCCGAACAGAAAGGCAACAAGCTGGAAGTGATTTCTACCACAAAAATTGCCAGCCCGGATTATCCCAAAGAATATTATCCGGCATTCAAACAGATTTGGGGAACCGCTTCAAAAAGTGAAAATCAGGTCATAAGTCTGGTGAAAAAATCATAAAAATCCTTTAGATTTTCAGATTGCGAAATAATTTTATAAAACCATTCAAAAATGAATGGTTTTTGCATTAATAACAAAAAATGGAATTATGAAAAATACAATTGCCGTTCTGGCAGTGTCTTCTTTTCTTGCCTTTTCAGCATGTAAAAAAGGGGAAAATACCACCGGACCTTCCGATAAAACAGAAGCAGCGCAGCCTGAAAAACTTGTGCTGGATTCTGTCAAAATAAATGACTCTTTAAAGATAGCTGACTCTCTGACTGTACGTTTCACCTCCAAACTGCTTGTTTTTCCTACTTTGAAAGACAAAAAACTATTGGACAGCATTTATTTTAATCATCAGGGAATTAAGGATTTTTCTAAAAAAGGCCTGGAAGTGTATCTCGACAATGATAAAAATAGTTATTTCAATTCCGTAAAAAGCGACAGCAAAGACTGGATTTCAGACATTTCTTATGCACAGAGCTGGTATACAAGTTCCCATATGAATTTGATCTCTAATGATAATGGCTATATGCATATCGAGTATGTGCAGAGTGCTTATGAAGGAGGTGCCCATGACAATTACGGATTTTCAGAAAGAGTTTTTGACCTTAAAAACAATAAGAAACTGGAGCTTAAGGACATTACTTCCATGCCAAAAGCCAAGCTTGAATCTATTTTGATGAAGAATATCAATAAGGAAAAGAGTGGAACAACAGACAGTGAAGGGGATGTCAATAATTCTGAAATGCTTCTGGTAGAAGTGATTCCGGCTACTAATAATTTTTATTTTGACCAGAAAAACCTGTATTTCCATTACAGCCCTTACGAGATCGCGGCTTTTGCTGCCGGAGACATTGTTATTCCTGTTTCCTGGGAAGAATTGAAAGGAACATTGAATACAGAATTTAAAGAAAGAATGAAAATAAAGTAAATTAATGCTTCCACATCAGGAAGCATTTTCTATTTTTGCGGTAATGGAAAAAGCAGCTTTTATCATTAATCCTTTTTCGGCTAAAAAAAATTACCAGCCGTTTCTTGACGAACTCAAAAAAAAGGTTGACAATCCTTTGTATTATATCTCCGAATCCATTCCGGGGACCGATGATTTCATCATGGCAAATTTTGACAAGGTAGATATCTTTGTGGCGATTGGTGGGGATGGAACCATTTCCACGGTGGCGAGAAACCTTATTAATACAGATAAGATTCTGGCTATATTTCCTGCCGGATCAGGGAACGGTTTTTCCAATGAGACTAAATTTAATAAGAATTTAGACGAACTTTTAGAAAAAATTAAAGCCAAAGTCTTTAGGAAGATTGATACATTTACTGTGAATGACAGATTGTCGATCAACGTTTCAGGGACCGGATTTGACGGAAAAGTGGTCAAAGAATTCGAAAAAACCAGCCGTGGATTCAAAAATTATATCAAAGTATCTTTAAAAACATTCTTTAATTATAAACCGATTAAAGTTCAGTTTTTAGATGAAGCATATAAGCAGTACAATGGGAGATACCTGATGCTGAATATTGCTAACACCCGCCAATTTGGAAATAACGCCTACATTGCTCCCAATGCAAGTAAAAGTGACGGATTGGTGGATATGGTTCTGGTTAAAAAATTTCCGCTGACCTATTCAGCGCTTTTTGCTTTCAGGATGTTTACCAAAAGATTAAAGGATGACGAATATGTAACCTATCTTCCTGTTTCAGAGATTTCATTCAAAGTAACCACCAAAAACTGGCATCTCGATGGGGAGTTTAATAAAATAGAATCGCCGGTTCATGTAAAGGTTTTACCTGCCAGTCTGAATATTTTAGTGTAAGGTTAAGGTTAAGGTTAAGGTTAAGGTTAAGGTTAAGGTTAAGGTGACAATCAATAAGGTTTCAATTGTCATTGCGGGAAGCTCAGATTCGAAGCAATCTCAAAACTTAAATCATTCCTCCAAAAAAATTAAACCTCCAGTTTCTTTTCGATCTCAGTCGGATGATCCAGACAATATTGTAACTGGGTCTTATCCAGTTGATTTTCCCAATTGGCTACAACTACTGTCGCTACGGAATTTCCAATCACATTGGTCAAAGCTCTGCATTCACTCATGAATTTATCAATCCCAAGGATCAGAGTCATTCCTGCAATTGGGATTTCAGGGACTACAGCTAGCGTTGCTGCCAGTGTTACAAATCCTGCTCCTGTTACGCCTGCAGCACCTTTTGAACTTAACATCGCAACCAAAAGCAACATGAGTTGTTTATCCAGAGGAAGATGAATATTCAAGGCCTGAGCTATAAATAAAGAGGCGAGTGTCATATAAATATTGGTTCCGTCGAGGTTAAAAGAATACCCGGTAGGAACTACAAGCCCTACGATTGCTCTTGAGCAACCTGCTTTTTCAAGCTTTTCCATAATTCCCGGAAGCGCCGATTCTGAAGAACTTGTTCCTAAAACCAATAAAAGTTCCTCTTTCAGATAAAACATCAGTTTGAAAATACTGAATCCGTTGTACCAGGCTACGGCACCCAAAACCAGTACGACAAACAGGATAGAAGTGATATAGAATGTTCCTACTAAAAATATCAGGTTCAGCACCGAATGAAGACCATATTTTCCAATTGTAAATGCCATGGCACCAAAAGCTCCGATTGGGGCCAGTTTCATCAGCATATGAACAATTTTGAAAATAGGAGTAGACAGATCCTGTAGAAAATCGGTTACTTTCTGACTTTTTTCTTTCGTTAAAACCAAAGCAACACCCATCAGAATAGCCACCAGAAGAACCTGAAGTATATTTTCACCCACGAGCGGGCTGAATAGGGTTTCAGGAATAATATTCATCATAAACCCTGTCAGGGTAGTGTCGTGAGCTTTTTGCTGGTATTGTGAAACATCGCCGGATAGAGTAGCAGGGTCAATATTTAAGCCGTGTCCAGGTTGCAGAAGATTTCCTACGATCAATCCGATGATCAGGGCCAAAGTGGAAAATGTAAAGAAATAGATCATTGCTTTTATCGCGATACGTCCGACTTTTTTGAGGTCAGTCATATGAGCGATTCCCAAGGTAAGGGTAATGAAAATCACCGGAGCGATAATCATTTTCACCAGTTTGATGAATCCATCACCCAGAGGTTTCATTTTTTCACCCAGTTCAGGATAAAACCTTCCCAAAAGGATACCGGCTGTTATGGCAATAATAACTTGAAAATAAAGCTGCTGATAGAATTTTTTAGCCTTCAAAGGATTCTTTTTTAGATTTTGAAAGCGGAAAATTAAGAATTTTTATCTTAAAACATGACGAAAGTCAGTTAAATTAATGATGAAAGTACAGGATAGAAGTAAGGATGTTGGGAGATGGAGGTTCTGGAAGTTTTTGTATTTCTATTTTAGCCTTGTGATTGGAAGGTCTTGCGAAATGTTGGAAAATAAGATGGAAGATAGAGACTCTGAAGAGTTTCAAATATATAATCATATTCAATTGTATGGTATTAAGAAGTTTAATATCTTTCAGTACTTCTATCTTCATTCCTCCATCTTCCATCCAAAATTATATTATTCTACTGCAACAGAATCGTCTCCACGGCCATCTGCCACGGCGTGAATAGTGCCGTTGTCATCCATGAGAATAAGTTCTGTTTTTCCGATGTACTTTATTTTTTCGATCACGTAGTTTTTGCTTTTAAGTGCTGTGATTGTACTCTCAGGGAAATTGTTTTCTACTGTAATTTTTTCCGGAAGCCACTGGTGGTGAAATTTCGGTGCATTAACGGAGATATTGGCATTCAGTTTAAAATCTACCACATTCACAATAGATTGGTAAACGGAGGTTGGAATGGTAGTTCCTCCCGGAGTTCCTACCACCATATAAGGTTTTCCATTTTTCAGCAAAATAGTAGGCGTCATCGACGAAAGCATTCTTTTGTTCGGTTGTATCGAGTTGGCTTCTCCGCCTACAGCTCCAAACATATTGGGAACTCCCGGCTTGATGGAGAAATCGTCCATTTCGTTATTTAAAAAGAATCCCGCTCCCGAAACCACCACCTTACTTCCGTAATATCCGTTTAGAGTAGTCGTTACAGAAGCTGTATTACCATCTTTATCTATTACAGAAATATGAGTGGTCTGCGTAGATTCATTCGGCTGGGTGATGATTTTTCCAACTTCTGAGCTTGGGGTTGCTTTGCTGAAGCTGAAGCTTTTCCATCTGTTTTTTAAATAGGCATCAGAGGTAAGGTAAGCCGTTTTATCTTCAATGAAATCTGGGTCGCCCATGTATTCCGCTCTGTCGGCAAAAGCTCTCCTTTCGGCCTCAGTCATGATCTGCACAGCCTCCGTTGAGTTTTGTTGATATTTTTCAAGATTTTCATAGCCGGCCATTGTCAGCATTTGGGCAAGTAATACACCGCCGCTTGACGGAAGGGGCATGGTAACCACACGGCTTCCTTTATAATCAAATTCCAGAGGTTTTCTTTCTGCAGTCTTATAGTTCTTAAGGTCATCCAGAGTAATGATTCCGTTCCCTTTTTTCATTTCAGAAACCATGAGATCAGCTGTTTTTCCTGCATAGAAACCTTTTTCACCCTGTTCCTGAATTAATCTCAGCGTTGCAGCCAGTTCTTTCTGTACCAGAATATCGCCGGATTTCCAGGGCGTATCTTTTACAAAGGCGATGGAAGAGGTATTATTTTTGAGGAATTTTTCTTTATGTGTATTTAGCATATCGGCCTCCATTTCTGTGATGGCAAATCCTTTTTCCGCCAGATCAATCGCTGGCTGAATGATTTTGTCCATCGGGAGTTTACAGTATTTTAAAGTCGCAAAAAATCCTGAGATACTTCCCGGTATGCCTACAGCCAGTCTTCCATATTGGGAAAGATCTGTATTCGCCTTTCCGTTTTTATCAACGTACATATTCTTGGACGCTTTTTTAGGAGCTGTTTCTCTATAATCCAGTGTAAATTTTTCACCATTATTTTTCACCCCTACCAAAAAGCCTCCTCCTCCGATATTTCCAGCTTGAGGATAGACCACGGCAAGGGCATATTGTGTCGCTACAACAGCATCATAGGCATTTCCGCCCATCTTCATGATCTGTGTTCCAGCTTCACTTGCCAGCGGATGGGCAGAGACTACCACCCCTTTATTCTTTACTTTTACCTCTTTTATAATATTGAAACCTGTAAACTGTGCAGGCGAAAAATTAAATGCCATAAGTATGGCTGCAAGAAATACTCTCTTCATAAGATTATGTTTAAGACAAAAGTAGATAATTTCTAAAGAAACTGACCGCCTTTGACACGAGTTTATGACTATACTAATTATTAAAAAGTAAATTATTCATTAAATTATATGTTTAGTATGTAAAAAATAAATTGTTTTGAATTTTTAATGATAAATATTGCTAATTTTTTAATTCTTTTTCAATAGAATTGGTATTTGGTTGATTTTAATGTAATTTTAATCCAATGAATTTCTACTTTTGAAAAAAATACCTATGAATAAAAATTACCAGAAAATTGCTTTGCTTGGAGTGTTGTTTTTTATTTCAGCAAATGCCAATGCACAAACTAAGGATTCAATAAAGACCAACCAGGTAGATGAGGTAAAGATTACCATTGGTTCAAGAAATAAAGCCAGGGTTGCTACCGATACTCCCGTGCCGGTAGATGTTATTAATATTGGTTCCCAGGCAGTTTTAAGTCCCCAGATGGATCTTAATCAAATTTTGAATTATGCAGCGCCTTCTTTTACCTCTAATTCAACAACCGTTGCAGATGGAACAGATCATGTGGATCCTGCCCAGTTAAGAGGACTCGGACCTGATCAGGTATTGGTTCTTCTCAACGGAAAAAGGAGACATACCTCTTCTTTGGTTAATATTAACGGTTCGCCAGGCAGAGGCTCGGTAGGGACCGATCTCAATGCTATTCCCGCATTTGCCATTGAAAGGCTGGAAGTATTAAGGGATGGAGCTTCTGCGCAATATGGTTCTGATGCTATTGCAGGAGTTATCAATGTCATTATGAAGAAAAACACCAATGCTTTTACAGCTGCTATTACAGCAGGAGCTTTTAATTCAAAAGGAGCCAATGACCATCATGGAGGATGGGATGGTGGAAAATATCAGGTAGATCTTAATTATGGTACTAAAATCGGGGCAAACGGATTCGTAAATTTCACTGGAAGTTTATTAAGCAGAGATGATACCAGAAGGGCAGGTGTGGCAAGCGGGGATATTTTTAATGCCTATAATGCGATTGAACAGAGGGCTCTTGAGAACGGAGTGAATCTTTCTTCCCTTTTTGGAAACATTGCCAATACTCCGAATAAGCAACAAATCATAGATTACATTCATCAGTATGCTCCGTCCGTGAGTTATTTTACAGCACAGCAGCAGGCAGATATTATGGCGGCTAGCACTATTCCACAGCTGCAAAATTTATTGAAAAGGGATGTGACTGAAAATGAATTGGCCTATAGAAAATTAATAAGGGAAGATTTTAATATGCGGGTTGGGCAGTCAAAATTGACGTCCGGGCAGTTTTTTATGAATTCTGAATTTGATCTTTCGTCATCTGTGAAGGGATATGCTTTTGGAGGAATTTCTTACAGAGACGGTAATGCAGCGGGCTTTTTCAGAAGACCTTATCAGAACAGAACTTCTACGGCCTTATATCCGAACGGTTTCTTACCGGAAATAGCCTCTGATGTTATTGATCTTTCTTTTGCCGGTGGATTTAAAGGAAAATTAGGAAATATAAACTATGACATCAGTAATACCTTTGGACAGAATACTTTTGATTATACCATTAAAAACACAGCTAACGCATCCATGCTGTATCCTGGTAAAACGGAATTTGATGCAGGGGGATTAAGCTTTATGCAAAATACGATTAATGCAGATTTCGATACAAAAATTGACTGGCTGAAAGGCTTTAATGTAGCTTTTGGAGGGGAAGCAAGATTTGAGCGGTATAAAATAAAAAATGGAGAAGAAGCGTCATGGGCTCTTTATGATATCAATGGAAATATTCAGACGCTGTCAACTGATGTTTCTTTGAAACCAACTGATTTTTTAGGAGCTACAAGACCTGGCGGATCACAGGTGTTTCCTGGTTTTAGACCTGAAAATGCTTTAAATAAAGGAAGAAATTCTGTAGCTGCTTATGTGGATACTGAACTGGATGTTACAGACAGGTGGCTTTTGAGTGCTGCTTTGCGTTATGAGAACTATTCAGATTTTGGATCTACGTTCAATTATAAAATAGCAACACGGTATAAGCTGACCGATCAGATTAATATAAGAGCAGCTCATTCAACCGGGTTCAGGGCTCCTTCTTTACAACAGATTTATTTCAATGCCACGGCAACCCAGTTTATAGGAGGTACAGCATTTGAAGTAGGGACATTTTCAAATGATTCAAAAGTTGCGAGGCTCCTGGACATTCCACAGTTGAAACAGGAAGAGTCAACGAGTTATTCCGTTGGTTTTACGGCGAAAATTCCACAGGCTAACCTTACTTTTACAGTTGATGGTTATTATATTAAGATCAAAAATAGGGTGGTTCTTACCGATCAGTTCTTAAGACCGGCCGGAACCTACCCTGAGGGAAGTCCTGAAAAAGATCTACAGAACCTTTTTGATCAGGCTAATGCCAATGCAGCAACATTTTTTGCCAATGCTATTGATACCCAAACTAAAGGAGTGGAAGGAGTGGTTTCCCACAGAGGAAAATTTTCTGAGGGGGTTTCCTTAAATTCAGATTTGGCGGTGACGGTATCTAAAACCAACAGGGTAGGAGAGATTCATGGTTCTGACGCTTTAATTAAAGCGGGGCAGATTAATCGTTATTATTCGGAATCCAGCAGAATTTATCTTGAAGAAGCTGTTCCGAGATTTAAAGCGTCTCTTAATAATGCTTTGGAAATTAATAAATTTAATGTGCTTCTGAGAAATGTGTATTTCGGGAAGGTTACAGATCCGAATACAATGGATGCGAATGGAGACGGTATTGTGAGTGGTGAGATCATTAACGGGCAGGCGGTTGCTACAGAACATCCTGTTTGGGGTGGGAAAGTGATCACCGATCTGTCGGTAGGCTACAAATTCAGTAATAGTTTTAGACTGACTATCGGAGCTAATAACTTATTTGATATTTATCCGGATAAAAATTACGGGTCCACTATAGTAAAAACACCTGCTTTGGATGGTTCCGGCAATCTGGTGTACGTGGCTAATGCCGCTCCTATAGATCTTAGCAATCAAAATCAGTTCATTTATTCCAGAAACACATCCCAGTTTGGAATGAACGGGAGATTTCTTTTTGCCAGGGTGAATCTGAGCTTTTAGTGATTTCTTTTGAGGTATTATGAAAAAGGTATGTTTTTGCATACCTTTTTTATTTTGGTTGACTTGATTTTTTTACTTTTGTACAACTCTAAAAAAAATATCTAAAAATGGAATCCTATACGGAAAGAATATTGATTACAGGTGCTCTGGGACAGATCGGCACCGAATTGACGAACAGACTGGTTGAAATTCACGGAGCGGATAATGTAGTAGCATCAGGATTGGACAGATGGCAGAAGGGAATTACTGCCGCAGGACATTATGAAAGAATGGATGTTACCAACACTCAGCTGGTAAGACAGGTCATCAAAGATTATGAGATCACAACTGTGTATCACCTGGCATCCCTTTTATCGGGAACTTCAGAAAAGCAGCCTATTTTCGCATGGAAGCTTAATCTTGAGCCTCTCCTTCATTTTTGTGAAATGGCGAAGGAAGGGCTTCTGAAAAAGATCTTCTGGCCAAGTTCTATCGCTGTATTTGGGAAAGGAATTCCAAAACAGAATGTAGCACAGGATGTCGTTTTAAATCCTACCACAGTGTATGGAATTTCTAAAATGGCAGGAGAAAAGTGGTGTGAATATTATTTTGATAAATATGGAGTAGATGTAAGAAGTATCAGATATCCGGGACTTATTTCATGGAAGACTCCAGCAGGAGGAGGTACTACAGATTATGCCGTTGAGATTTTTTATGAAGCCATAGAGGAGGGGAAATATACAAGTTTCATTTCTGAAGATACGGGAATGCCTATGCTTTATATGGATGATGCAATCAATGCAACATTGAAATTAATGGAAGCTCCAAAAGAAAGTCTTACGGTTCGTTCGTCTTATAATTTAGGAGGAATGTCATTTACACCGAAAGAATTGGCCGAAGAAATCAAGAAAGAAATTCCGGAATTTTCGATCAATTATCAACCGGATTTCAGACAGGCGATCGCAGATTCATGGCCAGCATCAATTGATGATTCGGTAGCGAAAAAAGACTGGGGACTGACGTATGATTTCGGAATTTCTGAAATGTCGAAGGACATGATCAAGAATCTTAAAGTGAAATTGAATAAAAATTAATTAATTAAAGTTAAAGTTTAAATATATATTATTTTAACATCTGATTTTTAATTAATTATAACTACTATCTAAAATTTAATTTAAATGATTTTATTGACTTTTAACATCCTGAATATTGTGGCTGAAGCCAAAAACAGCATCCAGATTTCTGATGAAGAAAGACTGAAAGTCACCGAGGACAATACGAAAGCAATTCTTCGGATTTTAGATATCCATGATATAAAAGCAAGTTTTTTTGTAGAGATTTCTGTTGCAGAAAAACTGCAGAATTTAATAAAAGCAATTTCATCCAAAGGGCATGAAATTGCTTTTTATAATGCAGGTTCAAATCTTCAGGAAATTGAAGAAGTAAAAAAGAACATTCAGGATCTTTTGGAAAAACAGGTCAGGGGAATCAGACAGAAAGATTTTAAACTGCCTCAGGAAAATTTGAAATCGTTGGAGTTCAATTACGTTTCCAACATCGATAATGCGGATATCCTTTTTCCGTTCAAAAGACTGAAAAGAGATACGGAGATTAATGAAGAAGACGGATTGAGTATTGTGCCTGAAAGTATCTCCCCATACAGTCAGCTGCCATATAACGATTTTGTGTTTCAGATCCTGCCCATGAAGTATTATCAGAGTATGGTTTTCGAGACTCTCAAGAATGATGATTTTGTTTTGATCTATCTTAATTCCTGGCAGTTCACGGATTTCAAAAAATACAAGTTTGATGTTCCCTATTACAGAAGTTTATTTTCGGGCAAAAAAATGGAGGACAAGTTAGATGCCCTCCTTACCTGGATCAACAAGAATGATATGGCTACTTCGCGTATGAAGGATTATATATTTTAAAGAATGTTGAAGGTTTTAGATGATGGGTAGCAGGTTATTGCGACGCCGTTTGAAAATGAGGTCTTTTGATTAGGACTTAACACGGATTATGATGTGAATGGTGAATTTTGCTTCACAGTGAATGATGAATTTTTTTAAGAACCAAGAACCAAGAACCAAGAATCAGGATCTAAGATATCAGATGCTTAATTATTTGTTTCAATTACCGGCAACATTATTTTTGACTAGCAACTACTAATCAACCATTCTTTTAACTCATTTACTCTCAAACCATCTTACCCCCAAACTCGCACCTAACTCAACTCAAACAGTGTAATTTCCGGCAGTACACCCACTCTTCCCGGATAACCCAGAACGCCAAAACCTCTGTTCACATACAGCATTTTTCCTTCACTTTCATAAAGATCAGCCCATTTTGGATAGCGGTACTGTACCGGAGACCATTTTATATTTTTCAGATCTAAACCAAATTGCATCCCGTGGGTGTGTCCTGAAAGCGTCAGGTGAATGTTTCCAGGGTGTTTTTTGACTACATAGTCGAAATGGGTAGGATCGTGGCTCATCAGAATTTTAGGAGCGGATTCCGGAACTCCTTTTAAAGCATCATCAATTTTTCCGAATTGAGGAAATGGCTTCAGTCCCCAGTTTTCAACACCAAGGATGTATAATTTATCTCCATTTCTTTCGATCACTCTGTTTTCGTTTCTCAGCATATCAAAACCTGCCTGCCTTTCATATTCGATAAGCGTTTCGAGGTTCTTCTTTTTAGCATCGGGAGAGGTCCACGTTACATAATCGCCATAATCGTGGTTTCCCAGGACGGCCAGCTTGCCGTCTTTCGCTTTGATTTTTGAAAATAATGGAATGAAAGGCTTAAATTCATCTGAGATATTATTCACCATATCTCCTGTGAAAAGGACAAGGTCAGGATCTTGCTCATTAATCAGATCAATGGCGTGCTGAAGCTTGCTTGGATCTGAAAAACTACCGCTGTGGACATCAGAAATCTGGATCACTTTATATCCTTCAAAACTTTTCGAAAGACCTGGAATTTTTACTTTTATTCTTCTTACGGTATGCCTGTATTTTCCGAATGTAATTCCATCAATGAAAAGGGCGGAAAGAACTCCTCCAAGGCCTAATCCTACGATACTCAGGAATTTTCTTCTCTCAGGGAAAAAGTTTTCTTTCGGTTGCGTTAATCCTATCAGATATCCTCCCGTTCTGAAAATGTCATCGATTAATAAAAACAGCACCACGAAAACTTTAGGCATAATGAAGATCAGAAATAACGAAATGGCAATCTGGACTCTCATTGAGCTTCGGTCTGTTCTTTGGAAGTGAGCTATTTCATATGCGAAAAGTCCGTAAACTGCTAAAGACACGATCCAGTATCCTAGCCTTACCCAGAAATTATCAGTTAATGTTCTTATAGCCTGATAGATATAGACTTCCAGGAACAGGAAGATGACGGCAATGATTAAAAAATTTCTCTGCATAATAAAATCTAAAAAAGCACAAAGAATATGTTTCCCTGTGCTTTATATTTTTTTTGTTAATTAAAATAATTTTAAGGAAATCTGTACACAATAGCATTGATGTTCATTCCGGCACCTACCGAAGTCATCACAATGTTACCTTTATCTTTAAACGTTTGACCTTCCATTTTTCCTTTAATTATTAAATCATACATAGTAGGAATAGTTGCTACAGATGTATTTCCAAGATTCTGGATCGTCATAGGAGAGATGGCATGGTCATAATCCTTCACATCATAAAGTTTGTGAAGTCTTTCGATCATAGCATAATCCATTTTTGCATTGGCCTGGTGGATCAGGATCTTGTCAATATCTTCAATAGAAAGTTCCGCATCTTCAATGGTTTCCTTGATGGCTGAAGGAACATTTTTAAGTGCGTATTCATAGATTTTTCTTCCCTGCATTCTTACGTAAAGGCGTCTCTGGTCTACATTTTCATTGATAGAAGGAGCGTTTTCCAGATAGCATAATTCAGGACCGTTGTCGCAGATCGTGTTGTGGGCAATGATACCTACATTTTCCTGATCTGTAGCCTGTACAACAACTGCACCGGCACCGTCAGCAAAGATCATTCTGTTTCTGTCATGCGGATCGGTAACACGGCTTAACGTTTCTGCACCGACCACAAGAATGGTTTTTGCAGCTTTTGCCTTAATCAGGTTGTCTGCAAGGATCATGGCTTCCACCCATCCCGGACACCCAAAGATCATATCATAAGTAATACATTTTCTGTTCTTAATGCCTAGCTTATTTTTTACTCTTGCCGCCATATTAGGCATGAAATTCACATATCCGTCTACGGTAACTTCTCCAAAGTTGCTTGCGTAAATAATATAGTCCAGTTCCTCGCCGTCTACTTTTGCATCCTCAAGGGCTGCTTTTGCAGCTTCAAACCCGATCTGTGAATTGGAAAGATCGTCTTCTATAAACCTTCTGTTTTCTATTTCTGTGATTTCTACAAACTTCGCAATGGTTTCTTCTGCAGGTTTTTCAATCTTAACTCCATCTTCAGTGTAGAACTCAGAATCCATGAAATAGTCTCTACCAATAACTCTGTTAGGAATATAGGATCCGGAACCAATAATGATCGTATTCGGCATTCGTTTAAATGATTTTTTAGAGATGCAAAGTTAATAATTAATATTAATAACGAAGAATTAAAAATATTATTAAATTTGCAAAAATTGTACTTTACAGTCGTATGAAAAACAACTCGTCCTTAAAAGGCTTACTTATTGCAGCTGTGGTGTTTATCGTTGCCTTTGGAGTCTACTTCTTTTTTTTAGCCAAGAAAAATTATTTTGTAGTAGACAACCCTACACCCAATACCTATTATTTTAAGATCAATAACGGCTCTGAAGGAATTATTTCAGCCGGGCAGTATGTTCATGTGGACATAAAAAAGGGAAAAAACTCTATCAAGGTTTTCGACCAGAATAAAAAAATGCTCTATGATTCTGCCTTTGAAGTAAATAAGATTCGCGGGCTGATCAATATCGCTCATCAGGATTATTATATTAATGATCAATATTATGGGTACAATCTTAAAAAAGATTCATTACTTTTGGCCCTAGACAAAATCACAATTGACGGAAAAGATTATTTTGGAGGCGCAAAACGCTTCAACAAGCTTTATACTGAGGATTTTTATTACAATGTAGATGAAGATTACGACAAAGTGATCAAAAACATCCAGCAGGTAGAATCAAGATCAAAGATCTTCAGAAAGCAGGATTTCCTAAATTATTACAAAGAATATTACAAGTTTTAAGTTTTGACAAAAGATATTACCAAAGTTACTCCCTACAATTCCGAGGCTACCAAGAAGAGCCAGGTAGAGGATATGTTCGACAATATTGCACCGAAGTATGACCTTCTGAATCATGTTTTATCTATGAAAATTGATGTTTTATGGAGAAATACATTGGTGAAAATGATGAAAAAAGACAATCCGCAGGAAGTGCTGGATGTCGCTACAGGAACAGGAGATTTAGCAATCACGATTGAAAAAGGAACCGATGCAAAAGTAATTGGTTTAGATTTATCACAACAAATGCTGAATGTTGGCGTTATTAAAATAAAAAAACTTAAATTAGACGGCAAAATTTCCATGCAAAAAGGGGATGCAGAAAATTTACCTTTTGAGGACAATAGATTTGATGCTGTTTCCGTTGCATTTGGAGTAAGGAATTTTGAAAACCTTCCCAAAGGTTTGGCAGAATTAAGAAGAGTAGTTAAAGATAACAAGAGTGTTTATATACTGGAGTTTTCAAAGGTTGAGGGGTTCTTAGGTCCATTTTATATGTTTTATTTCAGAAACATATTACCTGCCATAGGCAGACTGGTTTCCAAAGATAATAGGGCGTATACATACCTTCCGGATTCTGTAAATGCTTTTCCTTTCGGGGAAAAGATGAAGCAAATTCTTTTAGATACAGGATTTAAGAAAGTAGAATATAAAAAGCTAAGTTTAGGTATAGCCACAATTTATAAAGCAACAAAGTAACCTATGAATAAATTTTTATTAAGAGCACTGGTTTTAGCCTCAGTTAATATTGCAGTTTTTGCAGATGCACAATTCAGAACCCGAAACAGAATGGATAAGTTGGAAGACTTTGACGAGCAGAAGTTCAGTTGGGGGTTTTATTTGAACGGAAACAGGCTAGACTACCGTATCGTCCTTCATCCAAGATATGGTGCGGAAGGTAATCAGAATCTTGTTAAATCTAAAGAAAGCTACAGCTTCGGGGCCGGATTGATCGCCAAATGGAGACTGAACGACTATCTGGATTTAAGATTGGAGCCAGGCTTGCAATTTGCTCAAAGGCAGTTGACTTTTAATACCCAGTCTAATGACCAGTACGCTGCTGGAACATTGACGAATCCGCCGTTCCTTCCAATTCCTTTAACGGAAAAAGACAAAGTAAGAGAGATTAAATCTACATTGGTAGACGTTCCGGTATTACTGGAACTTCACGGCCAGAGATGGTACAACTCCAGACCTTACATTGCTGCAGGGGTGAACTACATCGTTAACCTTCAGTCTAATTCAGATTCTGAAGATGATAACATGCAGCAGGTTTTCAGATCTACTACGCATAACTTTGCATGGTCGGCTGAATTGGGGATCCAGTTTTATTTCAATAAATTCAAACTGACTCCGGCGGTAAGAGGAACATTCTTTATGAACAACGAGAAAGTAGCAGATAATGCCAATACTCCTCCATACTGGGCAACAGCAATGTCTACGCTTCAGACAAGAGCCGTAATGTTTGTTTTGAAATTTGAATAACAAAATATTGCAGAAAAAATACAAAAGGAGGTGCTTATGCATCTCCTTTTTTCATGACTGATCAAAATATAGAGACTTTTATTTTTGTTACTGTTATTATTTTTTTACTTTTGCTATTAGTTAGAATATAGAAAACCTGAAATGCTTCAAGATTTAGAAAACAATTTTTCAGAATTAGAAAAAAAGATTTTGATTTTACAAAAGAATTATAAAAGTCTTACTGAAAGGTTATCAGAATTAAATAGTGAGCATGAAGAACTGAAAACGAAATATGATGAGGAAAGAAGAAGAAATCAGGTATTAGCAGAAGAACAAAAAAATATAAAACTTTATTCAGCAATATCAGGAAATCCTGAACACAACAGATTAATGAAAAACCATATCAACCGATTGGTAAAAGAAATTGATTTCTGTATTGCACAGCTTCAAAACAGTGGATTATAATGGATGTAAGAAGAATAACCATAAACATTGCAGGAAGGGTATATCCGCTGAACGTACCGGCCGCAGAGGAGGAAACTTTGCGTAAAGTAGGAAAGCAGATCGAAAATATGATTAAAGATTTTGAACAGAACTTCGATGTAAGAGACAAGCAAGATGCTTTAGCAATGTGTGCCCTGAAACTGGGAACCAATGCTGAGGTGGTTTCTCTCAACTACGAAAAAAATATAAATTCTACCAACGAAAGATTAGTGAAGATTAATCAGACGTTGAATGAAATTGGGAAATAGATTTTTTTTCCCATCAGACTGCCTACAATAATTCTAACACATTAAAGGTAAACTCAACGCTAAACAATTACCGAGCAAATGTCCTCTGAATGGCGAGCCGGGTCTCCCGGATTACAGACAGTGGAAATCAGTTCAAATCGTGTTGATTAGGAGTTTACTCTATATCACTGGATTATTGTAGGTTTTTTTTATTTAAATAAGTGTAAGACAATTAAAACTCAATATATATTATGA
Source organism: Chryseobacterium pyrolae (assembly GCF_025153485.1). NCBI lineage: Bacteria > Pseudomonadati > Bacteroidota > Flavobacteriia > Flavobacteriales > Weeksellaceae > Chryseobacterium > Chryseobacterium pyrolae. Next base: position 187,708 of record NZ_JANZQH010000007.1, on the reverse strand, counting down.
CAATAACAGCCATTATAGTCGGCGTGGTTTGCCTTGTAATTGGTGCGGTGATAGGAATTCTTTTTTCTAAAAGCTCACTCAACACCAAGGGCAAATTTATTATAGATGATGCAAAGAAAAATGCCGAAAACCTTATAGAAAAAGCAAATGTTCAAGCTGAATCCATAAAGAAAGAAAAGAACCTACAGGCCAAAGAAAAATTTTTGGAACTAAAATCTCAGCATGATGCGGATATTCAATCCCGTGAGAGAAAAATGCAGGAGGTAGAGAAAAGAACCAAAGACAAAGAACACAAGCTTAATGATGAGCTTAGCAAGACAGGAAAACTAGAAAAGGATCTTGACAAGCAGATTGCAGATTACGCTAAGAAAAATGAAATCTTAGATAGAAAACAGCAGGAACTTGATGTGGCAACTTCTAAAAAAGTGGAGATTTTGGAGAAAATCGCCAATTACACCGCAGAGGAAGCTAAAGCAGAATTGGTAGAAACCATGAAAGCAGAAGCTAAAACAAGAGCTCAGGCACATGTTCAGAGCATTATGGAGGAAGCTCAGTTGAATGCTAAGAATGAAGCCAGAAAAATTGTTGTTCAGACGATTCAGAGAATTGGAACAGAACAGGCTATCGAAAACTCGGTATCTGTTTTCAACATTGAATCTGACGAGGTAAAAGGAAGAATCATTGGTAGAGAAGGTAGAAATATCCGTGCTTTAGAAGCGATGACAGGAGTAGAGATTATCGTTGATGATACTCCGGAAGCTATTCTTCTTTCATGTTTCGATCCGGTAAGAAGAGAGATTGCCAGATTATCCCTTCACAGATTGGTAACGGACGGAAGAATCCACCCGGCTAGAATTGAAGAAGTCGTAGAAAAAACAAAAAAACAGATCGAAGAAGAGATCATTGAAGTAGGTAAAAGAACAATCATTGATTTAGGAATCCACGGATTGCACCCGGAACTGATCAAGATTGTAGGAAGAATGAAATACCGTTCTTCTTACGGACAAAACCTATTACAGCACTCAAGAGAAGTAGCGAATATTGCTGCAACAATGGCTGCTGAACTGGGATTAAACGTAAAATTAGCGAAAAGAGCAGGTCTTTTACACGATATCGGTAAAGTTCCTGAGCAGGAATCTGAACTTCCTCACGCTTTACTGGGAATGCAGTGGGCTGAAAAATATGGTGAAAACGCAGAAGTTGTTAATGCAATCGGAGCTCACCACGACGAAATTGAAATGAAGTCATTATTATCACCGATCATCCAGGTTGCTGATGCAATCTCAGGAGCAAGACCGGGAGCAAGAAGACAGGTACTTGAATCTTATATCCAGAGACTGAAGGATCTTGAAGCTGCAGCATTAAGTTTCGATGGCGTATCAAGCGCTTATGCGATTCAGGCAGGTAGAGAACTGAGAGTAATGGTAGAAAGTGGAAAAGTAAATGATGAAGTAGCCAACCAGCTATCTTATGACATCTCTGAAAAAATTCAGAATGAACTGACGTATCCGGGACAGGTAAGAGTAACGGTTATCAGAGAAACAAGAGCTGTGAATATTGCAAGATAATAACAGAATAAAGATATTGTATAAAAACCTTTCAAGAAATTGAAAGGTTTTTTATTTTTTAAGAAGAGCTATTTACTTCAATAATGGTTTCGGACACATTTAGCAATTACTCTGTGAATCAGGCCAAATACTGAGTTTTTTATTGATATTCTTATTTTCAAACAAATGGTCCTTAAAGCGATAATTTTTTCTTAGAGTTATAAATATATACTTTCACATCAAAAGAGATAAGTGTAAAATACCTATCTAACATAATAAAATTTATTATTTTTCTCTTTGAAGACAAACATGCTTTTTATAATTTTATAAAGTGGTGTATAAAAAATCTAATTACATATTATTAATCCTTAGTTTTTGCTTTTTCGGATGTAAAAAATCAGAAAACTATTCCGAAGTAAGAAAAACGTTAGAAAAGGTTTTGGAAGATGACCAAAAATTTAGGCAGCCAAATTTCGATTATGTAAAGCAAAATCTGTTGGATAGAAAAAACACTAAGATTGTAACTAAGATAATTGATAGTTTGGGTTGGTTAGGAGAAGATAAAATTGGCCACGATGCAAACCTTGCTTTGTTTGTAGTATTTCAGCACACCCAAGAATTATCTACAAGGGAAAAATATTTGCAGGTTATGAAAAAAGCTGTAAAGACTGGAAATGCTGACAAAAGACAACTGGCTTACATGATAGACAGAGATGAGCTATTAAATCACAGGAAACAAATCTATGGAACCCAGTATTCAATCAACAAAAATGGATCTGCCTTTATTGAAAACTTGATTGATCCTGCAAATATTAATAAGAGAAGGAAATCTATGAATTTATATCCTCTTGAAGATTACTTAAAAAAAATTGATTCTTCAAATAAGGTAAATAATAGTAACAGATAGGTAGATATAAAAAATAGGCACAGATTTTTTTCAAATACCAACACCACAAAGTAATACTTTATAGATATGAGTGAGAATATTAACATACAGTTTATAGAAGACCTATCATAATATTTGTAAAGACTGTCAATTCTGCTATATCTGCTTTGACAATTCAGATATTGAATTTAATGACTCTTCATGGAGAAAATTAAATCAATGCCCATTCGATCCATATACTAATAAATGGGAAACAGAATAAAGATATTGTATAAAAACCTTTCAAGAAATTGAAAGGTTTTTTATTTTTATCAAAACTTAAAAATGCAAGAACTGTCTTTGTCTTCAAAACTGAAGTATATCTTTTCAATCCCCGTTATCATTTCAGCCCTGGGCTATTTTGTAGATATCTATGATCTGCTTTTATTCGGTATCGTAAGAATCCCCAGTTTGAAAGCTTTAGGTCTGAACCCTGACGCCGATGGAACCTTTATCCTGAACTGCCAGATGGTGGGACTTCTTATCGGAGGAATCTTTTGGGGAATCTTTGGCGACAAAAAAGGAAGACTTTCTGTACTTTTCGGTTCCATTTTAGTCTATTCCTTAGCTAATTTAGCGTGCGGATTCTTACCTTATTTCCCAAAAGAACATCTGCTATATCAATATGCAGGTTTAAGGTTCATCGCCGGAATAGGACTGGCCGGAGAGCTTGGAGCAGGAATTACCCTCGTTTCTGAAAGCCTGCCGAAGAGTCTGAGGGCGATAGGAACGTCTGTTGTAGCCGGTTTTGGTTTAATGGGTGCTGTAGTAGCTCAATTAACCGTAGAATTGGCAGGTGGATGGAATATCTCTTATATCATCGGAGGAATTATGGGTGTAATGCTGCTGTTGCTAAGGATAAGCGTATCCGAATCAGGGATTTATAAAAATATAGTCCATAAAAGTGTTTCCAAAGGCAATTTTCTCTCCTTTTTTACCAATAAGGAACGTCTGACCAGATATCTCAAATGCATCGCAGTCGGACTACCTACATGGTATTGTATAGGGATTCTGGCCGTTTTAGCGAATCAATTTGCCCCTGAATTAGGGATAAAGGATCTCAATCCCGGAAAAGCTATTATGTGGGCTTACGTGGGTATTTCTGTAGGTGACCTGATGAGTGGTTTTATCTCTCACGCCTTGAAATCCCGTAAAATGGCTATTTTTTATATGTTGCTTTTCACAATAATTGGTGTGGCCGTCATGCTGTTTGGAAATACCAATACAGAAACGAAATATTATATGTTCTGTGTCTGGCTGGGATTAGGGACAGGGTATTGGGCGATGTTTGTGACCCTTGCAGCCGAACAGTTCGGGACTAATATCAGAAATACAGCCACGACTACCGTTCCCAATATGGTAAGAGGGCTTGTACCGGTAATGATTCTGGCCTTTGATCTTTTGAAAAATAATTTCACGGTAATCATCAGTGCAGCCATTGTAGGTATTGTTGTGTTTGGGCTTGCCTTTTACTCATCGCTCACCATTTCCGAAACACATGATAAAGATCTGGAGTTTACTGAGTAATACAGCGGTTTGATAGAGATTGATTTCTTTTTAAGTACAAGTAAATGAATAAATTAACGTTTTGTTATGCTTTAAATAATCATTAATTGTTTACTTTTGAAAGTAAAGGAAGTTAATTCTATTGTTTAATTAAAATCAAAACATCATGTCACAGGAAATTTTAAAAAGAGCAAAAAAGTTAAAAAAAGATGACCTTAAAAACATTATTGGAGGAGTTGGGGGAGTAGTCACCCCGGATCTTTCAAAATGTGGCTGTAGCTGTACAGGAGCAGTGACTGGACCATCATATTGTGTAAAATATAAAAAATGTCTGCAGGTAATAACCTGTTAATGAAAACATTTTAGTAATACCTTTCGAGTCATTGAAAGGTTTTCTTTTTCTTAAAGCTTAAGAGTCCTGGAAACATTTCAGAACCTCCTTCAAAAAAAATCTGTTGTCATTCTTCCGGATGGTTATAGCAGTTTAAAAGAGCAAAAAATAAAAGCTGTTTAATAAATATTTCCGGTTGATATCCCTTTATTAGGGCGATAATCTTAATGAAATCAAGGTATTTTTAAAATTTTAATTAATTATGTTGCGAATAATTAATATTTGTTTAACTTTGAAAAGTAACTGAACTTTATTGTTTAATCTTAAAACTATATCAAATCACCATTATGAAAAATGCTAAAAAATTAAAAAAAGGAGACTTAAAGAACATCGTAGGAGGGATAAGTGGACCAGTCGATTTATCTAAATGCGGATGCAGCTGCTCAGGTGCTGTTACGGGGCCTTGGTACTGTGTACAATATATTGGTTGCCCACAGGTATACACTTGTGATCAGTCTGTATAAAAGACCATTCAGTCAGAAATAAACATTTCCACATTTAATACGCAAAAGCCTTTTGGACCTTCCAAAAGGTTTTTGTCATTTAACTGATGATGTAAAGCAAACTCCCCACACTTATAGTAATCCATAAAATAACAGCTACTGCCAATGGTTTACTACCTATCGATCTTAGAGTCTGGATTGAAAGAGTAGATCCAATGAAGAATAAAGTAAGATTAAGGCCGGATTTTGCTACAGCAGTCACAGAAGTACTGAAATAGTCAAAAACCGGAAAATACGTGTTTAAAAGAATGGCCAGAATAAACCATCCTATGAACCACGGGATTTTAATCTTCGATTCCTTATTATTAAAAATAAACATCGTGATCACAGAAACCGGAATAATCCATAAAGCACGGGCCAGTTTTACCGTTGTGGCTATCTTTAGAGCTTCGTTTCCATATTTTCCGGCAGCGCCTACCACAGAACTGGTATCATGAATTCCCACCGCGCACCAAAGCCCGAACTGTTCCTGGGAAAGATGCAAAAAATGCCCAATAGCAGGATAAACAAACAACGCCACAGAATTCAGCGTAAAAATAATAGCCAGACCCAGAGAAATTTCTTTTGTGTTGGGTTTTATAATAGGAGATACAGCTGCAATGGCACTTCCGCCGCAGATCGCTGTTCCCGCAGAGATCAGATAAGACAGCTTTCTCTCAAGCTTAAATACCTTGCCTAAGATATAGCCCAGAATCATCACTGTCAAAATACTGATAACCGTTAAAAAGAAGCCCGTTTTTCCTGCCTCGAGCGCTTCATTCAATTTAAGTCCAAATCCTAAACCTACAATCGAGATCTGAAGAAGAAGATGAATGTATTGATGAAGATGTTTTTCAAACGGATTGCCTATAAGAACTGCCAGACCAAAACCAAGGGCCAGTGCAATCGGTGAGGAGACCCATGGAGTCAGACATACGAGGGCCAGTATAATAAAAACAGTTTTTCGTATCGTTTCATTTTGGAAGAAGTCTTTCATATGATAAGTTTAGACTCCAAAATTCCGAAATATAGTATTACAAAGTAAATTGTATTTTATTATGATGGATAACTTTTGGTTATGGCTTTCGGATTTCCGAGTGAGAGAGTTTAGGGCTGGGGGAGTCTGATATCTGGTGTCTGAAATCTGATGTCCAGGTTATGCTTTTAAACTGCGACCCAATCACCTGCCATCTGCAACCTACCACCTAGCACCTAATTCTTCACAAATCTCAGAAAAAGTTTAATCATCTCCGACTGTTCTCCTTTTGGAAGGATAAAGTGAAAATTTCTCTCAATACTGAAGTTTTTGATATCAACAATCGTAAGGGTATTGTTCTTTAATTCATTCAAAATGGTACTGATCGACAAAAACGCCATACAGTCCGAGTGTAAGAGGTAATTCTTAATACTTTCGCTGCTTCCCAGCTGCATGACAGTATTCAGTTCTGCGATATTGATTCCTTTTTCCTTCAAACGGTTTTGGATAAACTCCAGGGTGCCCGAGCCCTGTTCCCGGAAGATCAGATTTAAGTCGTAAAGATCTTTTAGGCTTAAAGTTTTATGAGCTAGCGGATGGTCTGTCTTTGCTGTAAGAACGATCTCATCAGCTTTAAAAATTTTATAATCAAAAAAAGAAGACTGAGATTCCCCTTCAATAATCCCCAGATCGATCTTTCCTTCTTTTAAAAGTTCGGAAATAATTTCTGTATTGTGCGTAATCAGTTCGATCTTAATCTCTTGATAATACGCATTGAATGTAGCCAGTATTTCAGGCAAAACATACTGTGCAACGCTTGTGCTGGCTCCAATGATCAGTTTTCCTTTATGCTGTTCATTGATCTGGCTGATCTCAAATTCCATGTCCCGGTAGAGATTCCGGATCTTTTCCGCATATTCATATAAAACTTTTCCACTCTGAGTAAGCTGGACAGAAGTTCCCTTTCTGTCGAAAAGCTTTGTCCCGAGCTGACTTTCAATTTCTTTGATGTGCTTGGTCACGGCAGGTTGCGAAATATGAAGTTCCTCGGAAGCTTTCGTAAAACTCAGTCTTGAGGCAGCGGTATGGAAAACTTTTAATCTGTAGTCGAACATTGTTGTAGCTTATGGGTAGTAAATTTAGTAAAATTATACGGGGTTTCGATTGATGTGATGGTGTTTAAAGGGGGTATAGAGTTTGAGTGTTGTAGTGATTAAGGGTGAGAAGGTTAGTTTGGGGATGCGGGGCTTAGGGTAAAAATGACATAGTATAACATCTTCAGTTTCCATACTCTGAAAACGCTCTGACTCTCAAACTCTATAACACTCAAACCCTGAACCTCTCACAGATCCGAAATAGATTTGTCCTGATCATTTTGAAATCTACTGTTTTTCGTTTCCCCGATCTTTTGTTTTGTATAAATACTGTTGTGGCCGGAAATTAAATAAGAAACCACGCAGGCAATAGCGATATAGACACCGGATTCTGCTCCGAATAATTCAATTCCCATCAGCATACAGGCCAGCGGCGTATTGGTTGCTCCGGCAAATACGGCTACGAAACCCATTCCTGCAAGCAGTCCGAATGGTAACGGAATAAAAAAGGATAACGCACTTCCAAGAGTCGCTCCGATAAAAAATAAAGGAGTCACTTCGCCACCTTTAAATCCAGCTGAAAGGGTAACAATGGTAAATATCATTTTTAGAGCAAAATCAGACAACGGAAGTTCCTTCTCAAAAGATTCTACAATCACCGGAATTCCCAGTCCGATGTATCTTGTAGTTCCCAGAGCAAAAACGGCCAGAGCAACAATAATTCCACCCACCACAGGACGAAGCGGAGGATATTGGATTTTAGATTTAAAAACAGAACTTACCCAATGAATAAGCCTGCTGAAACCCGCCGCACAGATCCCAAAAGCAATTCCAGCCAGAATACTGTATAAAATGGGTAGAAATTCTATTTTAGGAATAAGATCGATGTGATAATGGGTATGTTTCACATTCCAAAGGTCGGTGGCTAAATTTGCAAGAATTGCGGATGCAAATGCCGGAAAAATAGCGGAATACCTTATTCTTCCGATCAGGAAAACTTCAAGCCCAAAAACTGCACCTGCCAGAGGGGTCCCAAAAATAGATCCAAAACCTGCAGCAATGGAAGCGATAAGTAGGATTTTTCTTTCATTCTTATCAAGCTTAAATGGTTTACTGAGCTGATCTGCAATAGCTCCCGCCATTTGAAGCGCTGTTCCTTCACGTCCGGCAGAACCTCCGAAGAAATGGGTAAACATAGTTCCCAGATAAACAAAAGGCGCCATTTTGAAAGGAATGATCTCTTTGGGATCATGGATGCTGTCGATCAGTACATTGTTTCCTGCCTCTACATCTTTTCCATAGTAATAATATACGAGACCAATAAGAAATCCGGCAACCGGAAGCAATGCAATCAGCCAGATATGATGTTCCCGGAAGTTGGTGGCCCATTCCAGAGACTGAAGAAATCCGGCGGAAGCCGTTCCCACCAAACCACCAATGATGATACTGATGCACAACCATTTTGAAATATAAGGCAGGGCAGGATATTTTCTAAAGAATAATTGGGTATAAAAAACTGTTTTTCTATAAAGTGTTCGTTGTTTTTTTGACATAATAATCCTGATCAGTTATTGGCTAATAATCTCTTAATCAGGCGTCATCAGCTTCTGTAAGCGGTTGGGTAAGGAAGAGCACCATTTCCTTTATGCTGTGCAAATATAAAAATAAGAATTTATTATCAAAAATATTATGGTTTATAATGAACTGCTTTATCTATTTCTATGGGATTGTTGTATTTTCTGATCACCTCCTGCATATTTTTTGTCTGGGTATTCAGCTCATCAACAGTGTGGATCTCTTTTCCGTTGATATTGATCTTCAGATTGGTATTTGCTTTGTTGAAATTGTTTCTTTCAAATGCAAAAGGATCATTATAAAAATCTGTGATAAGCTTATACTTCTGTTTTTCATTAATGGGTATTGCTTTATTTCCGAAATTGGATTCTACGAAGTTATCAGTGGAATAAATGCCGGATAGTTTTTGACTTTTTACCAGATTAAAGATGAAATTTTTCCTTGAATCCGATAGTTCAAAAATGAGACCCGGAAGTCCACGAAATTTATAAGGACCTTCATTAAAAGGAATGTCCTTACAAAACCATGCTGTCCAGTTCCTTCCTCCAAACTGGGCAGAGGCTTTTTGCAGCGTATAATTTTCCACCTTTTTTGTCTCATCCGAAATAACCCAGCTGATTTTGTCCGTAGTTTTAAAAGAATAATATCCTTCCTTAATGGCAATGAAATTTTCGTTGTCAAAAGTATTGATCTTTCTTTTCACAACCAGTCCAGACATATCGGTATGGCTGTTGTTTGTCCCAAATTTTTTATTTAAAGAATCAGTAGCCAATAAATTTTGACCATAAAATTTTACCTCTTTTGGGCTAATATCCAGAATCATATTCAGTTTTTCATAACCCGTTTCTGTAGAATCCATTTTGTATTGCAGACCATAAATGAATCTATGGGTTTGCGATTGAATGGCTACCATAAAAAACAGCGTGGATATTACAAAAAAACTTTTCATAGATAAATGGTAATAAAAAGGACAGTTTTTTTAATTTACAAAAACGGTTTCATTTCATCCTCAATCTGCGTTCTTAGGTCCATGAGGCGTTTAGCGTACAGTTCCTGCTGTTTTTCCTCTTCAGTTTCAGGGACCCAAACAGGGACAGGAAGTTTTTTACCGTTTTCATCTACAGCTACAAAAACAATAATACAGTGGGTCTTTTTGTCGAAAGTAGGCTGCTTCAGATTTCTTGAAAAAACATTGATCGAAATATGCATGCTCGATTTTCCGGTATAGATCACTTGTGCATCTACTCTTACGACTTCCCCGATCTTAATCGGTTCATAAAAACGGATCCCGCCCACATAAACAGTGACAGAATAATTTCCGCTCCATGTCGTGGCACACGCATAACCAGCCTGATCGATCCATTTCATGACGCTTCCTCCATGTACATTTCCTCCATAATTCACATCTGAAGGCTCCGAAATAAACTGAAAAGTAATAGGCTTGTTCTGCATCTTTATAAAATTTTAATAAAGTTATTTAATAATTTCCAGAATTTTGGATTAAATCCTACTTTTGAAAGATCAAACTTCAATGAAGAAGGAAATTTAACAAATAACAGATTTAAAAAGTAACAATGAAGAAAGTATTCTATCTTAATACATGCGATACGTGCAGAAAAATATTAGCCAAGTTTAATCTTAAAGGTTGGGAACTCCGTGAGATCAAAAAAGAACCGCTTACAAAGGATGAGCTGGAAGCGATGTATAAAAAAACAAAGTCATATGAAGCCTTGTTCAGTAAAAAATCAACACAGATCAAATTAAGAGATCTCGATGCAAAGACTCTTCAGGAAAATGACTTCAAAGATCTGCTTCTGGATCACTACACTTTTCTGAAACGTCCTGTTTTTATTACAGATAACGAAATTTTTGTAGGAAATGATAAGAAGAACTTGGAGGCTTTAAGAGAATTCTTTGCAGCCAATGAATGAAATATCTAATTTCCATACTGCTTTTTACTTCATTCAGTTTCTATGGACAGACAGTCTATAGAACCCCATCAGGGGCAAAATATCATGTATCATCATGCAGAATGGTGAAAAATGTTTCTTCTGGCCTGGATGTAAGGAAAGCGGTGGAAATCGGACTTCAACCCTGTAAAATATGCAATCCTCCCAAAACATCAGTGTACGGAATTGTTTCCAGCCCTAAAAAAGTAAACGGTGTCAATAAAGGGAACCAATGCTTAGGAAAAACAAGAGCGGGGACAAGATGTAAGCACTACACGCGTATTGGAAATGATTATTGTTTTCAGCATGTGCCTAAGAAATAATTGTTTTTATCCATATTTTGTGATTTATTTTTAATGAATTCATTATTAAATACTTATATTTATAATAATCAAAAAATAATATCATGAAAAAAGACTTTTTAAAAACAAAAAATCTTAACAGATCAGCATTAAAAGAGATTATGGGAGCAGGTAAAGTTCCTGTTGTCAATTGCTTTACTCTTTGTGGGCCGGGTGGTGGCGTTATTTCTAATACTCCGGGAGTCGGGGATGCCTGTAGTCCGGACAGAAAGATTTGCTGCATCTGTTATTAACCACAAAAAAGAGGCTGTAATTTACAGCCTCTTCTTATTTGAATATTTTTTGAACATTATATGAAAGGAGCTTTCACTACTTTAGCCGGAATGTTCTTGTTTCTTACCTGAATAAAGATTTCAGAACCCAGTTTGAAGTGAGGCTTGTCTACATAAGCCAGACCTAGACCGATCTTTTTCATGGGTGACTGCGTTCCTGACGTTACTTTTCCAATTACATTTCCTTCTGCATCTACTACCGGATAATCATGTCTTGGAACCCCTTTGTCCTGAAGTTCAAAACCTACCAGTTTTCGGGTAATACCTTCTTCTTTCTGCTTGGCAAATGTGTCTTTAGAAACAAAATCTTTATCAAATTTCGTGATCCATCCTAATCCCGCTTCAATAGGAGACGTGGTATCATCAATATCGTTTCCGTATAGACAGAACCCTTTTTCTAATCTTAAAGTATCTCTTGCAGCAAGTCCGGCAGGAACAATTCCTTCAGCTTCACCGGCATTGATGATGGCGTCCCAAAGCTGTTCAGCGTTTTCATTGTTGAAGTAGATTTCAAATCCACCGCTTCCCGTATATCCTGTGTTCGAAATGATCACATTACTGACTCCCGCAACACTTCCAACGGCAAAATTATAGTAAGGAATTTCAGAAAGATTAGTTTCTGTAAGCTTTTGAAGGATTTCAGTAGCTTTAGGGCCCTGGATCGCTAATAATGACATCTCATCAGATGCGTTGGTCATTTGAGCTCCGAAAGTGTTATATTTTGAGATATGATTCCAGTCTTTTTCGATATTTGACGCGTTTACTACAACGAAATATTTATTGTCTTCCATTTTGTAAACAATAAGATCGTCCACGATTCCTCCGTTTTCATTAGGAAGGCAAGAATATTGAGCTTTCCCGTTTTCCAAAGCATCTACATTGTTTGTCGTAACAAACTGTAAAAGATCTTTAGATCCCGGTCCTTCAATAAAAAACTGTCCCATGTGCGAAACATCGAACAATCCTGCTTTTTCTCTTACGGCAAAATGCTCTTCCGTTACACCAGAATACTGTACAGGCATTTCAAAACCTGCAAAAGGTACGATTTTAGCGCCCAAAGAAACGTGTTTATCGTATAAGGCTGTTTTCTTCATATTTAATTTTTATTTCTTTATTTTAAAGCTGTTGAAAGTTTCGTTAAATAGGTTCATGTAATTTCCGTTCCAGAACTTTTGGCCACAGTTGATGGAAACAAGATACAGGTCTTTGTCTTTTTGAAAAGCCTTGGTGATCCAGAACAGTTGTTCTTTTTCATCAAAATATTCGTAAAAATATTCTGTGTAGCCCTTTTTCCCTTTGCTTTCCTTTATTTTATTCTCAGGTTCCTGAGACTGGTAAAGGGCAAGGATGAATTTTTTCATATCGGTCTTCGGAAGTTCCAGATCATGGTATTCTGAAATCGTAATGGCTCCGATCTCGTTGTCCGGGAAAATATTGACAATTTCGTTGTCATTGGTAGATCTCCAGCCTTCCGGAACGCGGATAGAGTAGCCGGGACTGTCATAAACTTTTGCTTTCTGGGCAAAAAATAAACTTGCCGATAAAAAAGCGGATACAAGCAGTATTTTTTTCATCAATTAAAAATGGTGTTTATATTCTTCAAGGATAATTTTAAACCACTCGGTAAAGTTTCCTGGGTTTTCAGTGATTTCCTGATCAAGATCCTTCATGGAAATGTATCTTACATCTTCCACTTCTTCTTTATTCAAATTGAAACCTGCCTCATGGTTTCCTACAAATACGTGGTCGAGTTCGTGTTCCCAAAGACCGCTGCCTACATCTGCTTTATAAATAAAACTGAATTTTTCTGAAAGATGAGTTTCAATTCCCAGTTCTTCATTAAGTCTGCGTTGGGCGCCTTCAAGATAGGTTTCACCTTCTTTTGGGTGAGAGCATACAGCATTAGTCCATTGATTGGGAGAATGGTATTTTCCTGATGCTCTTTTCTGAAGAAGCATTTCACCTTTGCTATTGAACAAAAATACAGAAAATGCACGATGCAGAAGCCCGTTGATATGAGCCTGCTGCTTTTCCATAAGGCCTAAAACGTCATCTTCAGGATTTACTAAAACTACAAATTCTTCCATTTCTACAAATGTAAGCCTAATAAATGTATTTTGAAAATTTTTAGAGAAACATCATATGATATGCAATAACAGCTAAAGATGAAAAGATAAACGGTAGATCAAGGAGATAACTTTTATTTTAGGTGTAGCGTAAACATTTAAAAATTTAAAATCACATTAGAAACGGAATAAAATTAACTACAGCTAGATTAATGATAAGGTATTGTTAATTTTATTCACTAAATAGCATTTTTTACAGTGTATTTTCAATATATACCAAATTTGATATTGAGCTTCAAGGTAAAAACCGTAACTTTGCATTTCAAATTTTAATGATGGAGTTAGAATATAAAGAGCATATAAGTCCGATTCTTAAGGACGGGGTAAAAAATTACTTAATAGACATCGACGGTACCATTACAGAGGACGTTCCGAACGAAGAACCAGAAAGAATGGTTACCTGTGAGCCTTACCCGGATGCACTTGAAACAGTCAACAAATGGTATGACGAAGGGCATCAGATCTGTTTTTTCACATCAAGAACAGAAAACCTGAAGCAGATTACCATCGACTGGCTGGATAAGCACGGCTTCAAGTACCACAGTGTACTCTGCGGAAAACCGAGAGGAGGTAACTATCACTGGATAGACAATCACTTGGTAAGAGCTACAAGATACAAAGGCAGATTTACAGACCTTGTAGAAAAGCAAGTAACCATTGAAGTTTTCAGAGAAGATTAAGAAAACATATACGAAGATTTAAAAATTGAACAATGAAAGTGTACGCACTGAAAATTCTTTAATTTTTAAATCTTTTCACTTTTAATATCAATTGTATTTATGAAAGTTTTAGCAAATGACGGTCTGGATCAATCTGGAATTGATGCACTGACTGAGAAAGGGTTTGAAGTGATCACTGCAAAAGTTCCGCAGGAGTTTTTGGTAGATTACATTAATGAACATAAAATCCGCACCCTGTTGGTAAGAAGTGCCACGCAGGTAAGAAAAGATATTATTGACGGATGCCCTTCGCTTGGGATTATTGGACGTGGTGGTGTAGGAATGGATAATATTGATGTGGACTATGCAAGAGAAAAAGGAATTCATGTGATCAATACACCTTCTGCTTCTTCAGAATCAGTTGCTGAACTTGTTTTTGCTCACTTATTTTCAGGAGCAAGATTCCTTCAGGATTCAAACAGAAAAATGCCGGTAGTAGGAGATACAGAATTTGCAGGCCTTAAAAAAGCATATACTGCGGGTATCGAACTAAGAGGAAAAACCATTGGTATTGTTGGAATGGGACGAATAGGACAGGAAGTTGCCAGAATTGCTCTTGGATTGGGAATGAGAGTGATTGCCGCAGATAATAATGTAGGAAAGGCAAGCATCAAAGTAAAATTCTACAACAACCAGTTCATCAATGTAGATATTGAAACGGAACCGCTTCAGGAGGTATTGAAACATTCAGATTTTATTACCCTGCACGTTCCGGCTCAGAAAGACGGATATATGATCGGGAAAAATGAGTTTGACATCATGAAAGACGGTGTTGCTGTCGTGAATTGCTCAAGAGGTGGCGTTATCGACGAATCAGCTTTAATAGAAGCGTTAGACTCAGGAAAGGTAAAATTTGCAGGATTAGATGTTTTCATCAATGAGCCTACCCCTTCTAAAGCCATATTGAACCATTCAAAGATCTCATTGACGCCGCACACAGGGGCATCTACTTTAGAAGCTCAGGATAGAATCGGGCTTTCTCTGGCAGAACAGATCTCAAGTATTCTACAGATTCAGTAACAGCTGAACGGATAAAAATAAAAAAGCACCTCAAACTGAGGTGCTTTCGTTTTTATATATTGTTTTTGCTTTTTAGAAGGTCTCTGATTTCTGTCAGTAATTGTTGATCTGCAGTAGGGGCAGCCGCAGGAGCTTCTGCTTCCGTTTTTTTCATTTTGTTAATCATTCTTACCATAATAAAAACGACCATAGCAAGCAGTAAGAAATTAATACCTACCGTCAGGAAATTTCCATAGGCAAAAATACTTGCTCCGTCTATTTTTTTTGCATTTTCCAGTGTCATGCCCGGCTTTACACCGTTGTTGACATCTGCAAGCACAAGATATAAACTGCTGAAATCCGGCTTACCAATAACAGCTCCTACCAAAGGCATAATAAGGTCATCTACAACACTTGATACTATCTTTCCAAATGCACCTCCAATGATTACCCCAACAGCCAGGTCGAAAGCATTACCCTTAACGGCAAACTCTTTAAATTCTTTAACAAATCCCATAATTTATATTTTTTTAATTAGTAAACACACAAAAATATAATTAAAAAATGTAAAAAACATTAATTTCCAACGTTTTTTTATTCCATAATTCTTGAATTATAGATTGTGTTTGAGTCATTTTTTAACGAAAATTAATATTTTTAATGAAATGTTTATCATAATAATATTCTGCGGATATTTCTTTAAAGAGGATAGACTGTAAAAGAAATCTTTCGTAATTTGGTTAAAAGTTTCACTTCATCTTATGAAAATATTAACCACAGAACAAATACGCAGCTGGGATAGCTTTACCATTTCGAACGAACCCATTTCCTCTATACAGCTTATGGAAAGAGCTTCAGAAGCATTAGCCAGCTGGATTTCCGAAAACTGTAAAAACCATAAAAAAATTGCAGTATTCTGTGGTACCGGAAACAATGGCGGTGACGGATTGGCGATAGCGAGAATTCTCTATATGAAAGGGTTCGATGTAGATATTTTTGTAAAGAACTTTAGAGGTAAATATTCAGATGAAGCTTCAGTCAATTTAAAAAGACTTCGGGACCTCTCTGGAATTTCTGTCAGGGAGTTCAAAGAAGCAGAACAGTATAATTATGATAATAAAACCATCATTGTTGATGCGTTGTTTGGCACCGGCTTGTCACGCCCTTTGGAAGGTATTTATAAAGAATTGGTTGAGGTATTGAATGAGGAAAACTGTATTAAGATTTCCGTTGATATTCCTTCAGGTTTACCAGCTGATACTATATTTGAAGAAAATTCGGTTATTTTTAAAGCCGATTATACGCTGAGCTTTCAAAGCTGGAAAAAAAGCTTTCTCCATCCTGAAACCGGGCAGTATGCTGGAAAAGTAATCATTCTGGATATAGGGTTGCATACAGACTATATAGACTCGGAGTCTGTTGAAAATTTTACTATTGATGAAAAATTAATCGACCGTATTTTTAATCCCAGACAGGAGTTTTCACATAAAGGAACCTATGGAAAAGTGACTATTGCTGGTGGAAGCTATGGTAAAATAGGAGCGGTAGTACTGGCTACAAAATCTGCCTTAAAGACAGGAGCTGGTCTTACTATTACACTGGCTCCTGAATGCGGTTACGACATTCTGCAGATCTCATGTCCTGAAGCTATGTTTATAGAAAGCGGTACCAGATTTATAGATCATTTCAAATCGGAAGACAACACCGTTTATGGTATAGGACCTGGACTGGGAACTGAAGGAGAGACAGAAAAAGGGTTACTGGACTTTTTAAAAGACTATCACGATCCTCTGGTTTTAGATGCTGATGCCCTGAATATTATTTCAAAAGATAATAAAAATCTAAAGCTGATTCCTGAAAGATCTGTGATCACACCGCATCCTAAAGAATTTGAACGGTTATTCGGAAGTACGGAAAACTCTTTTGAAAGACTGAAGCTTGCTCGTGAAAAAGCTGCAGAATTTAATGTTTTTATTGTACTAAAAGACCATCATACCCAGATTATTAGTCCGGAAGGAAATGTATTTTATAATATTACAGGAAATGCAGGGCTTGCCAAAGGAGGAAGCGGAGATATTCTTACGGGTATCCTGACTTCTCTTCTTGCACAGGGATATTCTGAAGAAAATGCATGCATTTTAGGAGTGTGGCTCCATGGGAGGGCTGCAGATTTAGCTGCTGAAAAACACTCTAAAGAAGCGATGCTTCCTACAGATGTAATCAATACGTTTGGAAAGGTCTTTGAGGAATTGAACAGGAGAGCAGGGTTTAAATTATGATTATTGGAAAACCTTTAAAAACAAAAAGGGCAAATTTGCTTCTGCCAATTTGCCCTTTCTTATTTTTGATTCCTTTTATTCCGGCTTTTCGTTTTCCGCCGGAGTAATCTTGAATTTTTTAGAAATAATCATGATCACCACTCCTGCGATCATAAACGGAATAGAAAGTACCTGTCCGGTATTCAGTCCTCCAATATGAATGAACTCGTCACCCTGAGGTTCTTTCAGGAATTCTACAAAGAATCTCACAGCCCAAAGGATGATAAAGAACAGTCCGAATAACCACCCCTGCTGATATTTTTTGTTTGTTTTTCTGTATAATGTCCATAGCAATATAAACAGCAGGAAATATCCGGCTGCTTCAAGAAGTTGACCCGGATAACGGGGAACTGTAGGGCCATATTCACTGCTCTGCTGTGGGAAAAGAATGGCAAGGGGAGAGTTAGGGTCAACGGCCTTTCCTATGATCTCTGAATTGAAAAAATTCCCAATTCTCACAAATGCACCTCCCAAAGCAACCACAATTCCAATTCTGTCATATACCCAAAACGGATTTTTTTTAATGATCTTAAATGAATAATATAAAGTAGTGAAAATAAGGGCTATCGTCGCTCCATGACTTGCCAGTCCGGAAAACCCGGTAAATTGAAAGCCATTTTTAGTGCTTATGGGTAAAAATACGCTCCAGAAATCTTCCTTAAACAGCTCTGGCTGATAGAAAATAACGTGACCTAATCTTGCGCCCAAAATAGTTCCAATCAATGTCCAGGTGAAAAGCGGCTCCAGATATTTCTGATTAACATTATCAATTTTGAAAATCCTTAACATTAAAAAATAACCGAAACCGAAGGCAAAAACAAACATTAAGCTGTAGAAATGCAGTGTTACAGGTCCCAGTTGAATCCCTTTTGATGGATCCCAGATTTTGAAAGGAGTTTCCAAAGCAACATTGTCAGACTCCACGATAGGTTTTGCTGATTTTACAGCATATTTAAAAGCGGAGATATTGTCCTGTGTCACCGGATTGTCAATCAGTTTGAAGTTTTTATCAAAAAACTGGTATTTGAAAGTCTTGTACTTTGTTAGAATTAAGGTACTTGAATCGAAATGAGTAGATTCAAAATTTGAATCATTAAAGATGACCAGAATATTGTTATTTGTCGTTTTTTCAGGAAAAGCACTAAGATCAATGATCTCTGTGGTAGAATAAATTTTTACCGGAATACCGGCTCCGTTTACTTTCAGAGTTCCGTCAGATAAGCCTCCTGGATATTCCTGGGAAAATGCGAACTGGGTGATCAATGCAAATACCACGAGGTAAATTCTGAAAAATAAGTTACTCATTTCTATTGATTTAATAGTTTGTTACTGATTTAATTTTTTCGGAGGAACTGGATCGTAACCGCTGCCTCCCCATGGATGACATTTTGAAATTCTTTTTGTCCCCATCCATAATCCTTTGAAAATACCATGTACCTGAAGCGCTTCCACCATATAGTGAGAGCAGGTAGGTTCGTAACGGCAGTTTTTGGGAAGTAGGGGCGAAATAAACCATTGGTAAAATTTTATCAAAATTACCAAAGGAAAACTAACGATTTTATTGAATGTAAGTTTCAAAACAATGCAAAAATAGGGTAAAAAAATTAAAATTAGTTTAATTTTGTTAGAAGTTTCGGGGATCCAAAACCTGAATCTGTTTATCAAAAAAAATAAATTATCTTGAGCCAAAATATACCATTAGCCGAAAAATTAAGACCCAAAACCCTGGAAGAAGTTCTTGGGCAGGAACATCTTACCGGCGAAAAAGGCACGATCAGGAAGATGATCGAAAATAATGCACTCAATTCCCTGATTCTTTGGGGACCTCCGGGAACAGGGAAAACCACATTAGCCGAAATCATTTCTGAAAAATCAGGAAGAAAATTCTATAAACTTTCAGCTGTTTCTTCAGGGGTAAAAGATGTACGCGACGTTATCGAAGATGCTAAAAAACAGAATTTGTTTTCAGGCAAATCTCCTATTTTATTCATTGACGAGATCCACCGTTTCAATAAATCCCAGCAGGATTCATTGCTGCACGCTGTGGAGAAGGGTTGGATTGTTTTAATTGGTGCCACAACGGAAAATCCAAGCTTTGAGGTGGTATCCGCACTTTTGTCAAGAAGTCAGGTATATATTTTGAAAGCCCTGAGCTATGAAAAATTAGAGGAATTGATTGATACGGCTTCTCAGAAGTATAATAAAGATGAAGGAACCGATTTTAAAATTATAGAAAAAGAAGCTTTTATCCAGTATTCAGGCGGGGATGCCAGGAAACTGATCAATTCTGTTGAGCTTGTGCTTAACCAATACATGAATTCAAGCAAAGAAGAGATCAGCAACGCAGACGTTCTGGATATTTTGCAGGAAACCATGGCGCTGTATGATAAAAACGGTGAGCAACATTATGATATTATCTCTGCATTTATAAAATCTATGCGGGGTGGTGATCCGAACGGTGCGGTTTATTGGCTGGCCAGGATGATTGCGGGAGGGGAGGATATCAAGTTTATTGCCCGGAGAATGCTCATTTTGGCTGCTGAAGATATAGGATTGGCCAATCCTAATGCTTTGGTCATTGCTAATAACTGTTTCCAGGCGATCAATGTGATTGGTAATCCGGAATCAAGGATCATTTTAAGTGAAACGGCGGTCTATCTGGCTGTTTCTCCTAAAAGTAACTCAACGTATATGGCCATTAATGACGCCTTAGCTTTAGTAAAGCAAACCGGAAACCTGCCGGTACCACTACATTTGAGAAATGCTCCCACCAAGCTGATGAAAGACCTGGATTATGGCAAAGAATATAAATATGCCCATTCTTACGAGGGTAATTTTGTAGATCAGGATTTTCTGCCCGAGGAAATAAAAAATGTAAAACTTTATCAGCCGGGCAGCAATGCTACAGAAAAGAAAATTTACGAAGAGCTTAAGAAGAAATGGAATAACAGATATTAAATAAAAAAGGATACTCTGAAAGTATCCTTTTTCTTTTATAGTTGTATAAAGTTTATTTTATAAGATTGGCACTTAGGAATACTGTTTTTCTTCCGTTATGATCTTTAACGTCTACATTACCCATAATATCACCGTAGATCTTCATGTTGGTATCAGCAAATTCGTAGCCCTCGATAAAAACAGGGGTATTTTCTGCTACTCCATATTGTGAGTTCAGCTGAGCAAGGGATACTCTGTCCAAACCTTCCTGACCGCTTTTGATTTTAAATTCAGTAAGCCCTTTTTCTGCAATGAAGCTGTATTTTTTTAAGCCTTGTGGTAATCCTGCCGGACTTTTATAGGTATTTGAGCTCTGAACGATGTCTTTTCTGACATTGAACATACCTACCGTTCCCACAATATCATTGGCAACAGCAAACTTTACAGAAGGATTCTTCTGGGCAGATAGCACTGCAGATGATAATATTAAAAAAGAATAGAGTATTTTTTTCATAACCGGAATATGTAACTGTTAAAAACTGGATAAATATAATTAATTTTTATAAAATGTGAATGAAATTTTGTGATATTTTAAATATTACTTAGAAATAATAGATTTTGTTGAAGGTTTTTGATTTTATAACCGGATGTTTCAGGGTTCTGTTTCCACGAAATCATAATGAATGTCGGAAGAGGAAGTTGTATAAGTAAACCTGACTATATAGATATGGTTTTTAAACCCTGCTTCCAACTTCCATTCTTATTCTTTCCTTTCTTCCTCCTTTTTATCAACCATATTTTTTATAATATTCTTCAGTCTTTGGAAGGTGAATGAACTCAATAATAAAATAACCCCCAATATAATAAATGCAGTAATTCTTGAAATATTATCCATCTGCCACACATCATAGCTGTAAAGTTTCAGGACTGTAATCCCGATCAATATAAAGCCGATTCTGCTGTATTCGGGGATATTCTTTTTTAAGCTTATATAGATAAAGATACTGGCCAGGACGGTCCATATAATGGGAAGGTAAAGGATGTTGAAATGTTCCCTTACTTTGTACAGATGCGACATGTCTTTTACAGAACTTACCATATAAGTATTATAAAACCCACAGCTTATTGCAATAACAAGTGTTACTGAAATAGCCAGGTAAGAGGCATTGGTTTTATAGAAATCCTTAATAGAAGCAATGTTCCATAAAACGTAAACAAAAGGAATCCAGTGAAGCAGGTGGAACATGTAAAAACCAAAAGTCAGTTTTTTCTGTAAAACGGCCATCACGACTTCTGAGGCGACAAATGAAGCATTAAAAGCGATCAGGATAAAGAATAAATAAATCATACCCGTTTGGATAATCCCTTCAATAGCCAGTTTTTTTCTGAAAAGGATCAGTACAAATAGGTAATAGATGCTGAATAGAAGCCCAATGCTTGTAATGGCTGGCCATGGCCTATCTGAAATGTGATAGATAATCTCCAAAAGAAGAGCAATGTATATAATGCCATAACTTACTATAGCAAAGAGATTTTCAAAAAAGTGATCTTTCTTTTTTCCGGGCTCATTAATTTTCTTTAATAAAAATAGATTAATAATGGTGGTGGCAATAGTAACAAGGCTGGTTAGAAATACAGGATTAAACACCATACTCATATCCTTGGCATTGAAGTACTCCGACCAGGTCATGATCTGTGCCATAATGACCAGGGGAAACAGAACATAAAAACATGTTTTGAAAATGCTGTGTCCACTTTTTTTCCAGATATACAGAAGAAGCGTTGCCTCTATCGCCCAAACGCTTGTAATAAGATGAGCTTTGAACTGAAGGGCCACTGCGATCGTAACAAGGCTAATGGTCAAGGCTGCAAAAATGGAATAACTGAAACCGAAACTTTTCTTTCCATATTCTCTTATCAGAAGCAACGCATTAACAACAGCAAAAAGAAGCGGAAAAATAATAACCGGTTCGTAGTTTAATGTTTTAAAGGTATAGATGAGACCGATAATACTTGAAAAATTGATGAGCACAAGCATTAAAGTATCCCATGACGAAAGTGTCTTTTTTTTGAAATAATCCTGAAGTGCAAAAATGTAGAAAATAATATAACTGATGATGTAAAAAACAATACTAAGCAGTTCAGTCTTTTCCGAAGTCCAGTAAAAGAGATAAATACTTGTGAAAGCATAAGCCGTCCATCCCACACTTTTCCAGTGTTTAAGATAGGAAGTGGCAAGCATGCCAATATTGAGGAGTGTCAGATACGTGAAAAGGAAAAGATAATTACTCTGTCCCGTACTGATCATCAGCGGAGCGGAAAACCCTCCGAGCATTGCAAAAATGATTAATATCTCACTTTTATAATAATACGCGAGGGCAATAGAAACGATGGTGACCAAAGTCGTTATGACAAAAGCTGTATTCTGGGTAAATAAATGATATTCCTGAAAAGCTATTGTTGTCGTAAAATATAAGACTGCAATTCCGCCTCCTGTTATAATAGAGGCAAAAACAGCATAGTTCTTTCTGAAAAAATGCCCGGCTACCATGATTCCGGCGCCTGCAGCAAGGCCTATTCCTGCTCTTGCGGTTTCTCCGATCCAGTTTTTGTCGATGGCATATTTTACAAAATAGCCTATTCCCAGAACGAGTGTGAAAATACCGATGATCGTTAGGATATTTTGCTTTAAAAAGTCAAAAACAGGTTCCAGCCAATCTTTTTGAGGGGATGGAGCGTTGATGTTGATTTCCTCATGGGTTTGAACATTCTGTACCTGTTGGGGCGTTCTGATGAGTTCTTCTGACTCCTGTTTTTCTTGCTGCGGGACTGCTCTGTCTTGCTGAGGTTGGGTAATTTTAAATTGTAAATCAGAAACTTCTTTCTCCAGCCTTCTGATCTTATTATTCAGATTGTTGAAGATAAAGATGATCCCTATAATTAATATCGTCAGGAGAATTTCACTCATTCTTTAGTTTTCATCAAATATAAAGCAAATGTTTGTAACGCTAAAAAATTAATCCATCACATATTCTGTGATGGATTAATTGTGCAGAGTGATTAATTGTATGTGTTAATTAGAAACTTTGTAGATATAGAAAGACCCAACACTTGCTCCCAGTAATCCAACATCAAGAGCAGAAGATCCTGTAAGTCCAAACGAGATTTTGTCTCCGGCCTGGAAGCTGTACAGAGAATTAATGGTGCTTTCTGAAATCGTTAAGCTTAATACAAGTGGAATGGTAAGTCCACTAAATACACGGCTGTCAATAAGAGTTCCCACTCCGGCTCTGTCTCTGAAGATACCGATTCCTGGAGTATTGGTAAGGATGGCAGCCTGAAGACCTGATCCATAACGGAACGAAAACCCTACCTGATAAACACCGTTAGATGGTATGATAAAAGTATTATCAGTATCGGAGAATAATGCAGCGGATCCCACTGATCTTTCAGCAGCTAAAAAGTTAACAGCCCTAAATCCTGTAGGGAATAGGCCTAAACTTAAAAGAGTAATTCCTGTAGTTTTTTTAGCAGCATAAACAGATGTATTGGTACCAGACGCAGCTGTAGCAGCATCAATAATCACCTGTGGGTCTACTTTGGCAACCTGAAATGACCCGTCATTGACCACCATAATAGTATATCCAGGTAAGGCGGGTATCATTTGAGTATCCCTTACTTTCAAAGTTCCATTCACATCAAGTGTAGCGGATGGATTAGCTGTATTTATCCCGACTTGGGAAAATGCGGTAACTGCCGATAAAGCTAAAAATAAGCTGTAGATTTTGGTTTTCATGAGAAAGTTTTTTTAGTTAGTTTTCAGGATTTATAATGCAAAAATCATGCCTTATTTATGGTTTATTTAACTATATGCGGATAACTTTAAGAATAATTTAAACGTATGTTTATTTTTTCATTATATGTTATTCGTAATGTGGTTATGTGTTGTTATTTTACAAATATAAATCGTTAGTAAAAGTAAATATTTTATTTTAATATTCTCCAATTTTATGATTAATTAATGTGCAAAAATCTTTCATAATGTCAGTGTTTCTGACATATTATGGGGCGGTTTTGTCCGTTATCTCTATAAATGTGATGTTTAGACGTAGGATTATTAACAAAAAAACACTGCCTATTAGAGCAGTGTCATTGGAGTAAGATGAATATTTTTTAACTTTCAAGAAGGAATTCTTTGTAGTTTCCAAGGAAATCTACTTCTGCATTGATCGATTGAAGCTCCAAAAGTGCATTGCCATGCAGTATATTTTCCCATTTTCCAGCTACATTGATAAAGAAGAAATAATTCCCAAGACCTGTTTTTAACGTTCTGGATTCAATTTTGCTGAGGTTCATTTTTCGCCAGGCAAAAACCGAGAGAACCTGGTGAAGGCCTCCGGGATGATCCTCAGGAAGATTGATTAGCATGCCTGATTTTTCTCCCAAAACCTCAAGGTGGTCATTCTCATATTTTGTCTGATTTTTAGAAATCACAATAAACCGGGTGTGGTTCTGTTCAAAATCCTGGATGTTTCTGTTGACTATTTTCAGTCCGTATAAATTAGCTGCAAACTGATTGGCAACCGCAGCAATTTTAAGATCTTTATTTTCGGAAACATATTTTGCAGCTGCAGCGGTGGATGAAAAATCCTGCCTCGCTGTTTCTTTGTATGTGGTATCCAGAAAATGGAAGCTTTGAGCCAAAGCCTGTGGATGGGAATATATTTTGTCAATATCCTCGATGTTGGTCTCCGGATGGATCATCAGGTGATGGGCAATAGGCATTACGCCTTCTGCTTCTATTTTAATGGAGGGTGTTTTGTATAAATAATCCAGCGTCATAGAAACAGTCCCCTCGATAGAATTTTCCAGGGGAACTACTGCTTTTTCAGCTTCTCCGGTATCAACAGCATTAAAGCAGTCCAGAATATTAGCCTGCGGCAGAAGTTCCCCATCCGGAAAAAGCTGTGTGGCCGCAAGCTGAGTGAAACTTGCATGAGGGCCCAAAAATGCGATCTTCATATGTAGTATATATAAGTGTAGATAATATTTAGAATGGTTTGAAGTGCAAAGATGCAAATTAGTTTAAAAACAAACATCTTTAATTAACGGGATGTAGTCTCTCACCTGTAATCTGCAACCTAAAACCTGCTACCTGTTCCAGTTCTCTTCAATAAGTTTCATCAGGAAGTCCGGACATTTGATGATTTTATTGGTTTTTGCATCTAAAAAGAACAGAGTAGTGGATGCTTCCGTGATTTTAGCTCCCTCTTCATTGAAGATTTCATAGTCAAATTCTATTCGTACACCCGGAATTTTTTTAACATACGTATGAATTTCTAATTTTTGATCATACAGGGCCGGAAGGATATATTTAATTTTATATTCCGAAACAGGAAGCCAAATTCCTTGGTTTTCAATTTCATCGTATGACATTCCGATGTTTCTGAAGAGTTCTACTCTGCCAATTTCCAAGTACTCTGCATAGTTCCCGTAGTACACGTATTTCATAGGGTCTGTTTCTCCGTAACGTACTCTTATTGAGTGAGTTGTGTGTATCATTTTTAGTCTGTATTTATGCATACAAATATATTTTTAAATAATCAATACCTGCAATATTTTTTTTTGAAAAGAAAAAATTGGACCTTTGTCTTCCTTCTACAAAAAGTACTAACTAAGATTTAATCGGGGCATAAATATGGATGAAAATTTAATGATGATATGGCAGAAGTGCCTCCAGTTCATGCGGGATAATTTGAACGCAGCTGAAGACAATTCTGATCTTAAGAAGCTTGAAAAATCCTTCGATATGCTATTCGATAAGGTACAGCCACTTTCTTTGGTTGCCAATAACCTTACGCTAATAGTGCCGAGCGATTTTTACAAGGAATATATTGAGGATAATTACCTGTCCCTGCTTTCTGCTGCCCTGAAGAAAAATCTTGGAAAAGGTGTAAAATTATGGTACTCAGTAATGGAAAACAGGCCTACCGGAGAGGAAAAGCCAGTGACAATGAATATGAAAGGGAAGAGCGTTCCTACACCAAAAATGCAGGAAACAATGCCGCAGGGATTCTCTGCAAATATCGTAAACCCTTTTGTAGTTCCGGGAATAAGAAAAGTCAATATAGATTCGAACCTTAAATCGGACTATTCTTTTGATAATTATATAGAAGGAGAAAGTAATAAATTTGCTGCTACGGTAGCGAGATCAATTGCTAAAAGACCAGGAGCAACCGCTTTTAACCCATTATTTCTTCACGGAGGATACGGTGTTGGAAAGACCCACTTGGGACAGGCTGTAGGTCTTGAAGTAAAAAGTCAGTTTCCGGATAAAGTAGTTCTTTATCTTTCTTCCGAAAAATTCATCCAGCAGTTTATTTCTGCTGCGAAAGCTCACAAACAGACGGAGTTTGCGAACTTTTACCAGATGGTAGATGTTTTGATCATTGATGATATTCAGTTCTTGTCAGGTAAATCTGCTACACAGGACAGTTTCTTCCATATCTTTGATCATCTTCACCAGAACGGAAAACAGATCATCCTTACCTCAGATAAGGCACCTGCAGATATCATGGATATTCAGGAGAGGATTGTTTCCCGTTTCAAATGGGGGCTTTCTGCTGAGATCAAATCTCCGGATCTTTCTACAAGAAGACAGATCATCGTAGATAAATTAAGCAGAGACGGAATCGTTCTTCCGGGTGATATGCTTGATTTCCTTGCGGCTGAAGCTAAAACGAATGTAAGAGAGCTTATCGGGGTGATCAACTCTGTAATTGCTTATTCTACGGTTTATAAAACAGACTTAAGTCTTGAATTACTGAAAGACACGATCAATAAGATTGCAGCTAACCAGAAGAAAGTCATCAATATTCCTTACATTCAGGAAGTGGTATGCGATTATTTTGGAATCAAAAAAGAGCAGCTTCTTTCTAAAACCAGAAAAAGAGAAATTGCCCTCCCAAGACAATTAGCGATGTATTTCTCAAAAGAGCTAACGAATGCTACCTTTACAAAGATCGGTGAGGAAATGGGCGGAAAAGACCATTCAACGGTGATGTACGCCTGTGATACCATCAAAGATGTATCGAAAATTGATAAGGAAGTGAAAAAGTACGTTAAAGATCTTGCGGAAAGAATCAAAAAATAGAAATCATTTAATCTGAATAAATTGAAATGGAGAATAGTTTTATTCTTCATTTTTTATTTAGTTTTGCTGCTGAATGTCATGATTTTACATCTTTAATTGTCTTATGTATAAATCATTTAATCTTTCAATTAAAAATAAGATATGAAAATATTGATGGTCTGCCTCGGGAATATTTGCAGAAGTCCTTTAGCAGAAGGTATTATGAAGACGAAACTTCCGGAAAATTTTTTTGTAGATTCGGCAGGAACAATTTCTATGCATGAAGGGAAGCACCCGGATAAAAGAGCTATAAAGACTGCTGCGAACCATCATATTGATATTTCAAATCAGAAATCAAGACCTATTACCAAAGCTGATTTTGAGAACTTTGACAAAATCTATTGCATGGATATAGATGTATACGAAGATGTGATCTCAAAAGCGCGAAATGAAGATCAGCGCCGGAAGGTGTCATTATTTTTGGAAGCTGCGGGGGATCATAAAAATGCCGAAGTTCCGGATCCTTACTGGGGAAATATGGATGATTTTGAAGAAGTTTTCCAGTTGCTGGACAGAGGTTGTGATGTCATTAAGAACCAAATCCTATCATAATATGAAAACATTAATTCTCCTGCTTTTTTTTAGCTTTACCTTTTCTTTTGCCCAAACTCAGGATGAAACTGCGATCTGTAAGCTTATGGATGAATTTATGCAGTGTATCAAAACCAGAGATGAAGTCAAATTTGCTTCCCTATTTCAAGAGCCCGTACTTTGGACAGGGATTTATAATGACAGAACTCAGGCCAAGCGTTTAGAAAAAAATCCGAAAGCTGAGTACTACTTTACAGATGATTATAAAGCCTTTATCAAAAGCTTTAAAGATGATAAATCTGAAGAAAAATTTGATAATATAAAAATCATTGAAGATGGAGCTATTGCCTCTGCTAATTTTGATTACAGCTTCTGGTATGATGGGAAAATGGAGAATTGGGGAAAGGAAATCTGGACCCTGATGAAAATCCACGGAACATGGAAAATTACCTCAGTTACTTTTTCTATGGATCTTGCGAAATATTTCCCTCAACCTTCACTCAAAGAAAGAACTAAAAAACAATAAAATGCTTTTTTTACTCCCAGCCTATTTATCTGAAAATACTTCTATTGCTCATTTCTCGCCTGTTCTGAAAGACTATATCATGCAGACGGATTATTTTTTTGTGGAAAATGAAAAAACAGCCAGAAAGGTTGTTAAATTCTTTGCTCCGGAAAAGAAACAGTCCGACTTAAAGTTGTTTTTATTGGACAAATACACCGAAAATGCTGATATTAAAGAAGCTCAGAGTCTGATGTTGCAAGGACAGGATTTCGGATTGCTTTCCGAGGCAGGTCTCCCATGTATCGCGGATCCCGGAAACCTGATCGTGAAATGGTGTCATGAAAAAAATATCAGAGTGATCCCTGTTTCAGGCCCTTCGTCAATTATTCTTGCCTTGATTTCCAGTGGATTTAATGGGCAGGAATTTACATTCCATGGTTACCTTCCAATCGATAAAAGTGAAAAGAAAAAACAGATCCAGCGCCTTGAAAGCCTGGTACAGCAGACCGGATATTCCCAGATCTTTATGGAAACTCCGTACCGGAATAATCCGCTTTTTGAAGACCTGACTAAATTTTTATCTCCCAATACAAAGCTTTGTATCGCAGCGAATATCAACGATCCTGAGCATGAATTTATTCAGACAAAAACCATCAACGACTGGAAAAAAGCAAAGCCGGAGCTTCACAAAATTCCAGCAGTATTTGTGCTGGGGAAATAAATAGGGGACTGGAAATGCAAAACTATCCTTTTTAATTCTTTCGGGTTTACATTCCTTAATTTCATCTCTTAACACTGATTGATGCTCTAAAAAGAGTTGGCGATCGGTGGTTTCGTTGTGTCTGAATTTGAAAATTATACTTATCAAACTTTCGTTTAGTTTAATTTGTTACAATAAATAAATTATGATAATGAATATTAATCATAATTATGTTTATTTTATTTATTTTTTAATTATGTGTATAAGTTTTAATATGTTTTATTAAATTTGAGTATTGCTTTAACGAATTCCGTTTACCACGCTTCAATAGCTAATCTCAGGAGTCCTTCGGGTTTTATAACTTGTAAAATTCTCGGGCAAATTCTTTAGGATGTTCACTGACATTATTCAATCGCACAAAGGGTTGTATTTAGAGAGAAATAACGGTTTTTCTCCAGTATTTCTTTATGCGTCTGATATGAGATAGGGTTGGATCTGTCCTTCAGATTAGCTGACAAACATCAAACACCTTAAATAATTAAATATGATTAAACTTAGAAATTTTTTTTCTGCAGTACTCGTTTTGTGTACTCTGGTATTTTCTACAACACCTCTGTCTGCCCACGGATATGTTGTGAGTCCGGCTTCGAGGGGCTATCAGGGAAGTCTGGATAAGGTTACGCTCGGTTATAACACGGCATTGGGGTTATATGGTACCGTTATCAATGAACCGGGATCTCTGGAAGCCAAAAAAGGATTTCCGGCACTCGGCCCGGCAGATGGAAGGATTGCTTCAGCCAATGGAAGTATAGGTGGGAACACTATTCTCGATCTTCAAACTGCGGACCGATGGAAGAAAACCAACATAACAGCTGGTGTGAATACATTCATCTGGAAATATCTGGCTTACCACGCCACATCAAAATGGCATTATTACATGACAAAACCAGGTTGGAACCCTAATCAACCGCTCGCTCGCCAGGATCTTGAGTTAATAGGAGAGGTCGTGCATAACGGTTCACCACCACAGGATAACACCCCTCATCACATCACAATTCCAGGTAATCGTCAGGGGTATCATGTCATTCTGGCTGTTTGGGATGTGGCAGATACTGCCAATGCATTTTATAACGTGATTGATGTGAATGTACAGTCAGCAGTAATTCCCACAACACCAGCTACACCTACAGGATTAACCAAGGTAGGTGCTACAAGTTCTTCTGCTAAAATCAGCTGGACTCCACAGGGAAATGTTGCATCTTACACCGTTTTCCGTAATGGACAGGCTGTACAGAATGTAAGTGTTCCTGAATTTGAAGATCAGGGATTATCCGCCAATACGGTTTACACCTACGAAGTACAAGCGATAGGTTCTACGGGGCTGACCTCACCGAAAAGTACACCGCTTATTGTAAAAACAAATAATGCAGGTGTCCCCGAACAGCCTATTGCACCGGCAAATCTCCACTCGATGGGAGCCACCGAAAACTCTGTTTCATTGATGTGGATTGCTTCAAGCCATACACAGGGGATTAAAAATTATCAGGTATTTGAAAATGGTATTAAAGTCGGTGAAACAGTACAGACAAACTTCACGCGTACAGGTCTGGTTCAGGATACAGAATACCGTTACACTGTAAAAGCTGTCGCACAGAATGATCAAATATCCGATGCCAGTAATGAATTAAAAATCAGGACTAAGAAAGCAGAAGGAGGAAATGGTCAGACATATTGCGGATCACAACAGTATAATCCGGCCACTGCCTATCCAACAGCTCAGACAACAGTGTTCTATGCCTGCAAAATATGGAAGAACAAATGGTATGCTAATCCCAATGAACTTCCCGGAATCAATATGGTTTGGGAGGAGATAAGCGCATGTACCGAAGGCCCGGGTTGCCAGTCAGGCGGTCCCCTTACATATTGCGGAGCACAGCAATATAACCTGGCAAAAGCTTATACAACTGCCGGTACAAAAGTATTCTATGCCTGCAAAATTTGGGAAAACAAATGGTATGCTAATCCGGGAGATACACCAGGAAGCAATGCGGTGTGGAAAGTGGTAAGTAACTGTAATGAAAGTCCGGATTGTACAGGGTCAGCACGCAATGCTCAGGAAGATGATCTTTCCGTAATTGTATCCGATAACCAACTCCATTTTCTGCCGGAAAGCAACTATTGGAAAATCCTTGAAGTGAATGTGTTCAGTACCCACGGACTTCAAGTGTTGTCTTACAGAAATCCTGTAAAGAATGGTATTGCTTTGAATTCTCTTCAGCCTGGAATCTATTTTGTGAAGATTCTATATAAAGAGGGGGGAAGTACAGTTAAAACAATCAAAAAGTAGTCCTGAACACAAACAAGGATAAAATATAATCAACAGAAGCCGTCTTCATGTAAGGCGGCTTTCTTGTATTAATATCTTTCAAAGGAACCCATCTGTAAATGGTTTTTTCAGCTCCTTTTAATATTTAACAGCCCTTAACATCCCCTTTGCATCATTCTTGATCTACATAGCGTATAACACCAAAAAAATAAATTATGTCAGACAAGAAATTAGCAGGACTTTGGATCGATACAGAAAAAGCAGTGGTTGTAAAAAATCATGATGCGCAGAATGCTTTCAAATTTTTCCTGTGCAGCCCTGTAAAAGCAGAAATACAGCATGGAAACTCAAGTGAAAATGCAGCCAATAATGCAGAGCGAACCAACAAAGTAAAATTCTTTAAAGAGATAGAGCATCTGCTGACGAATTCCCAGGAAGTTTATATTACAGGCCCGGGAACGATTCAGGAAGAGCTGAAAAAATATCTACACGATACCGCTCAGTTTAAAAACCTGACGATAACACTGGATACAGCACAAAAGATGTCGGACGAGCAGGTTCTAGAAACCGTTAAAGAGTATTTCAATGCTTAATTAAATTATAGATAATGCAGTAGAAATCCGGCTATCATTGATAGCCGGATTTTTATTATTGATACATGTAGATCTGCTGTTATTTTCTTCTTCCAGCTCTCCATTTTCTCCAGAGATAAACAAGTATTGGAATGAGTAATAAGAATGGCCAGAATGAAATAATTCCCAGCAGGAAACTCATAAAACTGTTCCATCCTTCCGTCACAGAATCTGCCAGACGGCTTCCAAAACCAATCTTTGAGGTGGCGGAACTTCTCACTTTCTCTTTATGTAAACTCAGATTCAGCGTACTGTAATTCACCCGGTCATCAATGAAGCGAAGTCTGGCTTCTGCTACGTCCATTTCATCTTCCAGTTCGCGGATGATTTCCTGAATTTCAATCATATCTTTTGTGGTAGAAGCGCTTCTCAGCATATCTCGGTACTTTTCCAGATAAATCTTTTTATTAGCTAATTTAATGGAAACATCAGTATATTCCTCAGTAACGTCATCAGAGGAAATATTTTTAGATAAAACAGAACCGACTCCTTCCGAAAAGGAATTGATCAGTGCATCGAAATTTTTATGCGGTACACGGATGACGAGATCCAGATTGTCATCTATATCTGTGTTTTGGAATTGTTCTGTTTGAATATAAGCATTGTTTTTTTTCAGAATATCTCCCACCTGAGTCTGGGCTTTTTTAATATCCCCAACCTGGATTCTCATGTTGCCGTTTTTAACAATCTTTTTAGCGATAGTGTCGATCTTTTTAGGAGCTAAAGGAGGTTGGGCAGGTTTATTTTCGTCTGGTAGCAGTTTTTCAGAAATAGTACTCGGAGGAGCAACCATTTCATATTCAGCAACAGCCACTGCTTTATCAGCAGATACTACCGGAGAGGAATTGACAGCCTCCAGTTCGGATTTTTTACACCCACTCATCAGAAGGAGTATACATAAAGGTAAAAATAATTTTCTCATGAATATTGTTTGCTAAACCTTATCAAAAATTATGCTTAAATCTCTATTTTATTTAAAATTAATAATGTTTTGTTAAAATTATTGAGATTCATTTATTTTTAAAAGCAATTTGAAATCTAAATTATTTTCTATTTTTAATGAATGAAAAAAAGTCTTTTAGCATTAACGTTTTCTCCATTTTTGATGTACGCTCAGGAAGTTCCGAAACTGAGCGATGAAATAGCTCTAAAATTATTAGAAAAACCACTTCACTGCATCAATCAGGAATATCCAAATAAAACGGCACATATCATTAATAATGCAGGCGAGGTTACTTTAACTCCAAAAGATCTTCATCCGAGCTTCTATGGCTGTTTCGACTGGCACA
This sequence comes from Chryseobacterium pyrolae, assembly GCF_025153485.1. Taxonomy (NCBI): domain Bacteria; kingdom Pseudomonadati; phylum Bacteroidota; class Flavobacteriia; order Flavobacteriales; family Weeksellaceae; genus Chryseobacterium; species Chryseobacterium pyrolae. Next base: position 154,355 of record NZ_JANZQH010000007.1, on the reverse strand, counting down.
GTTCCGTTCATGGACATTGGATGCTGGTAAGATTGCTGAAGACAAAGCCTAATCTGCCTAATGCAAAAGACATCGAAAAAATTCTTGACAGTTCATTAAAGAAAGAAAATCTACTGGCCGAAGCCGATTATTTCACAAAATATCAATTAACGACTACATTTGAACGAACTTATGGCTGGGCCTGGTTGCTGAAACTTGATGAAGAGTTGACAACATGGGATCATCCTAAAGCAAAGATCTGGCATCAGAATCTAAAACCTTTAACAGATAAGATCTTACAATCATGGAAAACCTATCTTCTTAAGCAAACCTATCCGAACAGAACCGGAGTTCACCCGAATACTGCATTTGGTCTGGCTTTCGCTATCGATTGGGCTAAAGCAAACAATGATCAGGAATTTGAGAGTCAGCTTAAAGAAAAAGCAAAATATTTTTACGAAAAAGATCAAAAAACACCTGCTTATCTCGAACCGGACGGATCAGACTTTTTCTCCCCAAGCCTTGAAATTGCAGACCTGATGAGAAGAGTGCTGCCACAGAAAGAATTTGTCCTGTGGCTGAACAGTTTTTACGAGAAGAGAAGCTTGGAAAATATTGAAAAAATCCCTGTGGTAAGTGACCTGAGTGATTATCAAACCGTTCATCTTGTCGGACTTTCTTTTTCGAAAGCATGGTGTATGAAAGGGATCTCAAAAGCTCTTCCGGAGGGACACCCATTGAAAAAAAGCTTTAAGAAAACGGCAGATGTATTTTTAGCCAACGGACTTCCTCTGTTGTTTCAGGGAAATTACGGCGGAGACCACTGGCTGGCGAGCTTTGCGGTTTATTCACTGGAAGATTAAAAGGTTGTAAGCACAGAATATATTGGCTACATTTGTCTTATGTCAGCCTTAGAAAAATTTGGTGTTGAAATTTTTACCCAACATAATATTTTCGAGAGAATTTCTGCGGATAAACCTTTCCGTCCGGACAATCCTGCTTTTATTTTTATTAAATCAGGTACCATAAAGCTCCGGCAGCATTTCAGCGATCTGGAGCTTTCTGCCAATATGTTTATGGTAACCGACCCTCAGACGATTTATGAAATGGTATCCGTAAGCGGAGATTTTCAATCCAGAATGGTTTCTTATAAAAGAGACTTTATTTCTGCTTTGTCCTTGAAATTCAACAGACTGATTACCTATCGGTATTTTCGGCAGCAGATGAATAGAGGAGTTCCTTTTCCTGAAAATGAAATGGAAGTAGTGTGGAAAAGCGTCAATTTCCTGAAATATATTCTGGATTCTGAGACCGAAATGCTGTATAAAAAGGAAATGGTGGAACATCTTTTCTCTGTTTTCTGTTACCAGATGGCAGGAATTATTTCTAAAGAGGATAATTATTCGATGAACCAGATGTCCAGACAGGAAGAGATTGTCTTTGTTTTTCTGACAGACCTGGCAGAGCATCATCTGACCGAGAGAACCGTTGAATTTTATGCCGAGCGGCAGTCGATTACAACCAGACATCTTTCATCAGTCGTAAAATCTATCACCGGAAAGTCTGCCAGTCAGATCATCGCCCTGATCGTGATGAATGAAGCAAAAGTGCTTTTAAACTCCTCCAGTAAACCAGTTTCAGAGATTTCTTCAATCCTTGGTTTCAGTGATCAATATGCATTTTCCCACTTTTTCAAAAAGCATCTAGAAGTAAGCCCCAGACAGTATAGGCATCAGTTTGAAAGTTAGAATCTTACATTTGAACATCTTTTTCCAGAATTCAAACATTTGATTGACTTTGTTGCTGCCGTAACTTTGCCTTTGTAAAACAAGGTAAAATGACAAATAACATAAAAACAGCACTATCACTCGTGGTAGCTCTATTCCCTGCGCTGTTTTTTTCTCAACAGATCAAACAGATGACCGCAGGTGAAGTCGCCGATATGGCTGTGAAAAACCACCAGCAGTTAAAAGTGGCTGCTCAGAACATTGACATTGCAAAACAAAATACAAATGTTGCAAAACTTCAGAAGCTTCCCAACATTACTGCTTCTACAAGTCAGTTCTATTTAGGCGATGCTCTAGCCATCGATAAAGATTTCTCGAACTCAACGAATATTTCCATGCCTCATTATGGGAGCTCATATGCTGTACAGGCAACCCAGCTGATCTTTAAAGGTGGTTTGGTGAATAAATCCATTGAAATGGCCGGTCTGCGTGAGCAGCTTTCTGAACTGGATTTAGAAAAAAACAAGCTTGATGTCAAATTTCTCGTGGTCTCCAATTACCTGGATGTCTATAAAATAGTCAATCAGGAAACCGTTTTTCAGAATAATAAAAAACTGGCTCAGGAACGTCTGAAAAATATCCAGAAATTCTATCAGCAGGGAATGGTGACCCGTAATGAAGTTATCCGTGGTGAGCTGGCCATCAAAAATCTTGATCAGGGAATTCTGACTCTGACGAATAATAAAAAGATCCTTAATTATAATTTAAATATAGCCTTAGGACTGCCTTCTGAAACAGAAATCGTTCCCGTTGAAAGTTTAACGGATAAAGAATCGGGCATCGGGATGGATTATTATATGGATCTTGCCCATGACAGCAATCCTCAGCTAAAATCGGCAAAAAAGAATATAGATGTAGCTGATAAAAACATCGAAATCATTAAAACAGATCAGATGCCGACATTGTCAGGATTCGGAGGCTATACACTCCAACGGCCTATTACAACAAAAAGCCCTGTTGTCGATATGTATTCCGGAGGTTGGCAAACCGGTGTTTCACTAAGCTATAATATTGATAATCTATACAAGACAAAAGAAAAAGTAAAGCTTGGTGAGCTTCAGAAAAATCAGGCTGGCGATGCGGTAACGCTCGTTCAGCAGAATGTAGACATGGCAGTGAATGCAGCCTATGTAAAATACCAGGAATCTATCCAGCAGGCAGATATTTTGAATGATTCAAAAAGATTGGCAGAAGAAAACTACAAGATCACAGAAGCTAAATATCTGAACCAACTGGCTGTACAGGCTGAAATGATCGATGCGCAAAATCAGAAACTTCAGTCTGAACTGGATTATGCCAATGCCGAGATCAATGTACTGTATCAATATTATAACCTCCTGAAGGCTACAGGAACACTTTAATTTTAAAACTGAAAATCAAGATAATGGAAAACAAGGAACAAACTACTCAAAATACTCAGGCCGCTCCGGTACAATCGGGAGCAGCCGCTAAAAAGAAACAGAATAAAAAAAATAAAATCAGAGCCATCATTTCTAATACGGTGGTATTTCTAGTGATAGGGTTCGGTCTTTTCTGGCTGGTCCGAGAATATTTTCACATCGGAGACAAAACCTACACGGAAGCGGCTCAGGTAGAGGAATTCATTAATCCTATCAATACAAGGGTTTCAGCATATATCAAAGACATAAAATTCATCGAGCACCAGAAGGTTAAAAAAGGAGATACCTTGGTTATTCTGGATAAAAATGAATTGTTAACGCAGCTGGGTCAGGCGGAAGCCGCTTATCAGAATGCAATGGCACAGAGATCAGCAACAAGTTCATCTGTCAATACGGTTTCCAATAACGTAAGTGTGATGGAGTCCAATATTGCAGGTGCCAAAGCAAGACTATGGAATGCTGAGCAGAATTTAAACCGATATAAAAACCTTCTGGCCGCAGAAGCAGTGACCAGACAGCAATATGACCAAATCAAAACGGAGTATGATGCCCAGAAAGCAGCATATGAAACATTAGTGAATCAGAAGCAATCTGCCAACCTTTCCACAACTGAGGTGAAAAGCAAATTAGGAATTAATGATGCTGAGATTAAAAGAACAAAATCCGCACTGGATATGGCAAAGATCAATCTTTCTTATACAGTAATCACAGCACCTTATGACGGAATAATGGGGCGTAGAACCATCTCTGAGGGACAATTGATCCAGCCGGGGCAACAGGTAGCTACCATTGTTCTGAACGGCCAGAAATGGGTGACTGCTAATTTCCTGGAAAGACAGATGCCGAATATTAAGATCGGTGAAAAGATGACGATGACTGCTGATGCCTTAGGAGGAAAGAAGTTTGAAGGTGTGGTAACTGCGATTTCTGCTGCGACAGGTTCAAGGTATTCCAGTGTTCCTACCGATAATTCTACAGGTAACTTTATCAAAGTACAACAGAGAATTCCTGTTAGAATCGAATTCACATCTTCCAATAAAAAAGAAGATCTGGAGAAACTAAGCGCGGGAATGAATATGAATGTGAATATCAATTAAGACTGAGAGACATCAGAAGTCAGATTTCAGACCTTGAAATGAATATGTTTCATATGTCATCTGACAAAAAAGGAGCTTACAATAAATTGCTCAAAATTAAAAATAAAAGATATCAGATCTCAGGCTTTTAGCTGAAGAAGAAATTGAAGATGGAATAGTAAAGTCTGTTATCTGAAATCTGACATCTAGTATCTAAAAAAATGTACAACAAAGGACTATATAACGACTGGGTACCCAAACCCGTACAACTGTTGCTCATTGTAATGCTATTGGCGGTGGTGATGCCTCTTGGCGGTGTCTATACCGGAAACATCAGCTATCTGGTGAGCGGTACCGGGGCGATGACAGAATATTTTATGTGGGCCAACTATGCCACCACCATAGGAATGGGTGCCTGTATGCCGATCGTTCTCAGAATGAAGATGCGATTCAAGGTAAGAGACAAAATGATGGTGCTTCTTGTGCTGTTAGGCTTGCTGAGCTATATCAATGGAACTACGATGCAACCCATGGTTTTCGTATTTACGGCACTCTTTATCGGGTTTTTAAAAATGATGGTGACCATCGAGCTGTTTCTTCCGTTAATGATGATGATCGGAAACAGAGGAATGTTTTACGGATTGTTTTACACCTTTGTATTGGTGATGAATCAAGTGGCGGCGTATTACGCGGTGGTTGTGTCTATTAATTACAATTGGCAGCATTTTTATCTGATTGCAGCGGTTTTATGTTTCATTCTCGCTCTCATCCACTGGATCTTTATGCATGATAAATACTTTGCTTTAAAAGTTCCGTTGCACTATATCGACTGGATGAGCATCATGTTTTTCGTTTCGACGTTTATGTTTTCTGCCTATGTTTTTTCTTTCGGGAAACAGCAGGACTGGTGGAATTCAAAACATATTATGAATGCGAGTATAGCTGCTTTTGTAAGCTTTGCGTTGTTGGTGGTTCGTCAGTTCACCTTAAAAAGACCGTATTTATCATTCAAGATATTTACAAAGAATAATGTACAGCATGGATTGTTTATGCTGTTGTGGTTGGGAATGTTCTTGGGGACAACTTCACTTCAGAATACCTTTGCGGTAGGGGTTCTTGGGTATGATCAGCTTACGAACGCAGGATTAAGCATGCTCATGATCCCGGGAATCATCCTGGCAGGAGTGATTGCTGTATTCTGGTTTAAAAAAGAAATACCATTGAAAATGTACATCTTCTCGGGGTTTTCGGCGATGATGGGATATGCATTGATCATGTACTTTTCGATGGTTTTAGAATTCAATTACGAGAACTGGTATCTTCCTATGTTTCTAAAAGGATATGGAATGTGCTCACTGTTTATTTCAGTATGGTTCTATACCCTGGACAAACTTGAAATGGATGATATGCTGGCTGCAATCGGGCTGGTTTTGGTATGGAGAACGTTTCTGGCTGTAGGATTCTTTTCAGCATTGTATTCATGGTTTCAGTATCGTTTTCAGATTACAGCAGTAGGAGATCTTGCAGTGTATATCGACGGTATGACCGTGAGTCCTCAAACATTAGCTGCGAATATGAAAACACTTCAACTGAATGCCATCCTTGTTTCCGGCAAAAAGATCTTCGGATATATTATTTTGACAGGTTTTGGAGTATTGCTGTATGTAATGACGCATCATTTCGGAAGAGAAAGATTCCAGTATTTGAGGTTCATAAGGGTTCTTGGCGGTAAATCTGTGATTGCCAGAAGAAGACTTCGCGAAAGAAAAAAATTAGTAGAAGAAATAAAAGACGCAGCCGGGCCTGCGGTTTAAAGATACCTTGTTTTTCACGAGTAAAGCTCTGCTATATATTTTTAGTGGGGCTTTACTTTTTTTTAAATTAATTATTTTTATTTAGACAAAATAAAATTAAATTTGTATGAACAAAAATTAAAATATATGACAAGAATTCAAACCGGACGAATTGTTGCAGAGCTACTGAGAAAAGAGTATATCACTGATCACTATATCAGAGTCTATTTATATTCTCCTGAAGCTCATCTGTTTAAAAATACCAGCATAGGTGATAATAATAAGATTGCAGTACCTCCTTTTGGTCTAAATGAAGTTCATTTTCCAACGTTGGACGAAAACCGCCAATGGGTATATCCTCCCAAAGAAGTGGCTCCTGCTATACGAACCTATACCCACAGAGGAATTGATCTTGAGAAGAATGAACTGATTATTGATTTTGTTGACCATGGTGATGGCGGTCCTGCATCAAAATGGGCAAGAGAGTCTGAAGCAGGTTCGAAATTAGGGATCATGATGCGGACTGAAGTTAAAGAAATGTATCCCGAAGTTGAATGGTACCTTTTTGTTGGTGATGCTACAGCAATTCCTGTTCTGAGCGCTATGCTGGAAACCCTGCCGGAAACAGCAAAAGGAGTCTGCATCATTGAAGTTCACGGAAAGCAGGATGAACAGATTCTTCATACTAAGGCTGATATTGAATTTAAATGGCTTCATAACTCAACTCCGCATATCAGCAGTGAAATGGCGGATACCGTAAAAAATATCAATATTCCGGCAACCACTAAATTCGGATATGTTGCGGCCGAGTTTTCAAGCGTTAAAGAAATCCGTACCTATCTCAGAAAAGAAAAAAACTGGACTTCACGGGAACTCAATGCATATTCTTACTGGAAAGCAGGTGTAGCGGAAAATGAATCGGAAAAAGATAGGCATAAGGAGAAAGATTCGATGGGGTAGATGACAGATGGTAGATTTTAGGTAGCAGGGATTAGAGATTAGGGATTAGGGATTAGGGATTTTCGCAGTTTAAAACTATGGTCTTTGATTTGGATTTTAAACGGGATAGATGTCAATGGTGAATTTTGCTTCGCAAGTCAATGGTGAATATTTGGAACTCTTTTTCTATCACTCATCAATTATCACTCATCAATTATCAATTATCATTTATCAATTATCATTGATCATTCACCACTCAACATTAAGAAAACCCTTATCTTTGCAACTTTTAAAGACAGCAATGAAAGATTTAATGGGTAAAGCGATCTGGGATTATTTTCACAACGAAAATCCTGAAGATCTGCAGACAGAAACTTCAATCTCAGAACTGGACGAGCTTCCGGTAGAATATCTTTTCAGGGATTTTGAAGATATGAATGATATTGAACAAAAAGCACTTGAGCTTGCTCAGGGAAGAGTACTGGACATCGGTGCCGGTGCCGGTTCCCATGCTTTATATCTTCAGAATGAACGAGATCTTGATGTTCTGGCTCTTGATATTTCACCAAAATCTACTGAAGTCTGCAAGCTGAGAGGAATCAAAAAAGCAGTATGCAACAATATGCTGGATTTTTCCGGAGAAACTTTTGATACCATTCTGCTTCTGATGAACGGGACAGGGATTTTTCAAAGCCTTGAAAAAATTGATAGCTACCTTCAGAAACTGTATACTTTAGTGAATGATAATGGGCAGATCCTGATCGACAGTACAGATATTTTATATATGTTCGACCGTGATGAAGATGGAGGCGTTTATATTCCGGCAGGAGGCTATTATGGTGAACTGGATTACGTTGTTCATTATAAAGGAGAATCTGAAGATCCTATCAAATGGCTCTACCTTGATTTTACAACGTTGAAAAATGCCGCAGAAAATAATGGCTTTACCATAGAAAAAGTGATGCAGGATGAGGACTCTTACCTGGCGAAACTGACTAAAAAGTAAATATTCCTTCGTTATTGCGAGCATAGCGAAGCAATCTCTTAATACTCTTAATAACTAAACCTTTCTTAATGGTTTAAAAACAGAAATCATTAAGATTAAAATTCATTTTTAAGATCATTAAGTTTAAGCTTTATTTAAGAGATTGTTTCGCTGCGCTCGTAATGACAGAAACAAAATAAAAAAGACACATGAAAAATCATGTGTCTTTTGTTTATCTGGAATATGGTGATTATCCTATCTCAATACCGTTTTCTACATTGCTGTCATCCGGTGTTACAAAAGATAGTTTTCCGTCTGGTTTTGTCGTTAATAAGAACATTCCCTGAGATTCAATTCCTCTGATTTTTCTTGGGGCAAGATTTAGTAAGATCATCACCTGCTTTCCAATAAGTTCTTCCGGTGTGAAGCTTTCTGCAACCCCTGAAACCACAGTTCTGATATCAACGCCTGTATCTACTTTAAACTTTAATAATTTATCAGCTTTTTCCACTTTTTCAGCTTCTAAAATGGTAGCAGTTCTAAGGTCTATTTTAGTAAAATCATCAAAAGAAATTTCTTCTTTCATAGGGTTGGCGTTAGGGTTTGTTTTTTTATTATTTTGTTTCGTCTGTTCAAGCTTTTCAATCTGAGCTTCGATGACGCTGTCTTCAATTTTTGAGAAAAGAAGAGAAGCTTCATTGATTTTGTGGCCTGTTTCTATTAAAACAGATTGAGTTTCAACATCGTTCCAGCTTACCTGCTCAGCATTGAACATGGTCAGTAATTTCTCAGAACTGAAAGGCATAAATGGTTCGCATAACTGAGCTAAAGCAACAGCCAGCTGAGCACCTACAAATAATGACTGTGCTGCTTTTTCAGGACTGTCCTTGATGGTTTTCCAAGGTTCTTCATTCTGAAGATACTGGTTTCCAAAACGGGCAAGATTCATTAATGCAGTTAATGCGTTTCTGAATTCATAATTTTCCAGGAATCCAGAAATTTCTTTAGCTGCTTTGTTGATTTCTCTTAATTCAGGGCTGTTTACGTCTCCCTGGGGAATAACACCATCATAATATTTATGGATAAGAACAGCAACTCTATTGATAAAGTTCCCGAAAATACCTACCAGCTCAGAATTATTTTTAGTCTGGAAATCTTTCCATGTAAAATTATTATCCTTTGTTTCAGGAGCTGATGAAAGAAGTGCATATCTTAAAACATCCTGCTGTCCAGGGAATTCTTCTACATATTCATGTGCCCATACGGCCCAGTTTCTCGACGTTGAGATCTTGTCGTTCTCAAGGTTTAAGAATTCAAAGGCAGGAACATTTGTCGGCATAATATAGTCACCGTGAGCCTTCATCATCGCAGGGAAAATAATACAGTGGAATACAATATTATCCTTTCCGATAAAATGAACAAGGTCACTGCTTTCGCTCTGCCAGTAATCCTTCCAGTCTTTTCCGTTTTTCTCTGCCCATTCCTGGGTAAAAGAGATATAACCGATTGGAGCATCAAACCAAACATAAAGAACTTTCCCTTCTGCATTCGGAAGCGGAACAGGAACTCCCCAGTTCAGGTCTCTGGTCATGGCACGCGGTTTTAGACCGTCGTTTAACCAAGATTTTACCTGTCCGTATACATTTGGTTTCCAGTCGTCTTTATGCCCCTCAATGATCCATTCATTTAAGAAATCTTCATATTTATTTAAAGGAAGGTACCAGTTTTTGGTATCTTTAAGGATAGGAACATTTCCGCTCAACATAGATTTCGGATTGATCAGCTCTGAAGGCGACAGGGTAGAACCGCATTTTTCGCACTGGTCTCCGTAAGCATTTTCATTGCCACAGTTCGGGCAGGTTCCTACAATATATCGGTCTGCCAGGAATTCTCCGGCCTGTTCATCAAAATATTGCTCTGAAACTTCTTCCGTAAATTTTCCTTTTTCATAAAGAACTTTGAAAAAATCCTGGCTTGTTTCGTAATGCTTTTTAGAAGTCGTTCTGGAATATTCGTCAAATGAAATTCCCAGATCTGAAAAAGATTTTTTGATGATTTCGTGATACTTATCTACGATATCCTGAGGCGTTACCCCTTCTTTTTTTGCTCTGATGGTAATAGGAATTCCGTGTTCATCTGACCCGCAGATAAACGCTACCTCTTTTCCTGATCTTCTTTGAAATCTTGCGTAGACATCCGCAGGAATATATACACCTGCCAAATGTCCTATATGAACCGGTCCGTTTGCATAAGGCAAAGCTGCCGTAATCATCTTTCTGTTTGACATTTTATAGTAAAGTTTTAACTGCAAAGATAAGAATTATCTGACGAAAATGCCCTAAGCTTCCAGTATAATAAGTTTTTTGCTCTCCTGAAAGACTTTAATATTACATTTAGCTAAACAAATGTTTAACTTATTGTTAAGCTAGATTAGTGTTATGTATTGCATATAGTAATGCAATATTCTGCAAAACAGATATTTAATATTCTGCAGACAGGTAATTTACAGAAAATTATCTAAATTTTTGATAATATTATAATAATTCTAATTTTTTTTTAAATTGCAAGGCTGGATATACAGCTTTTACTTATTAAAAACGAAACTTAAAAAAACAATATTTTGAGAAATTTTACAACGGTATTAAAAATTGCGCCAGCTTTTTTATTGGCTAGCTCAATGATACATGCACAGACACAAGACTCTCTCACTAAGGAGAAAAAGATTGAAGAGGTTGTATTGATCGGGTATGGGAAGCAAAAGAAATCTGACCTTACTGGATCTATTACTTCAGTTAGTGCAAAAGATTTCAACGGAGGTGCTACTTCTGCCGGACAGCTGATTCAGGGTAAAACACCTGGGGTGCAGATTACCAATAACAGTGGTGCTCCGGGATCAGGAACAAAGATCAGGATCAGGGGGACCTCGTCTTTGAGTGGGGAAAACTCTCCATTGATCGTAATTGATGGTGTGCCACAGGATTTTGTAGGAATGAATGGTGTATCTGACCCTTTATCGTTAATTAATCCCAATGATATTGAAACATTTGACATTCTGAAAGACGCATCGGCTACTGCTATTTATGGTAATAGAGCTTCCAACGGTGTTATTTTGATCACAACTAAAAAGGGAACTTCAGGGAAATTTAAACTTAATTTTTCCACGGTAACTTCGGTATCTACTAAAATGGGAAATGTAGATGTACTGACTGCACAGGAATTTAGAGACTTTGTCAATACCTATGCACCTGCAGGTTACAAAACCAAACTTGGAAATGCAGATACCAACTGGCAGGACAAGATTTACCAGGCAGCTTGGGGTACAGATAATAATGTGGCGCTATCAGGAGGTATAAAGGGATTGCCTTACCGTTTATCATTAGGTTATAATGAGCAGAATGGTATTGTAAGATCAAATTCGTTCCGAAGAACTTCAGTAGGCTTAAACTTAAATCCTAAATTCTTTGATAACCATTTATCAGTGAATGTAAATGCAAAAGGAACTTTTACGGATAACCGATTTGTAGACGGCGGAGTGATCAAGGCAGCTACTTATTTTGACCCTACGCAGCCTGTATATTCTGGAAATACTAAATATGGAGGTTATTATGAGTGGCTGGATTCAGGATCAGCAACCGGATACAATGTAAATGCCAATTCAAACCCACTGGGAATGATTGATGGTATAAGGGATGTATCATCGGTAACCAGAGGATTGGGAAATATTCAGTTAGATTATAAGTTACATTTTCTTCCGGACTTACATTTCAATGTAAATGCTGGGTATGATTATACAAAAAGTGAAGGGCACAAATTTAAGGATGCAATTTACAGACCGGGTTATGGTGATAAGGGAAGTTCGAATTTCTACTCAATGGAAAAGAAAAACAAGCTCTTGGAAACCTATTTTAATTATGTTAAAAATATAGCTCCTATCAATACCGGGGTAGATATTACAGCCGGATATGCTTATCAGGATTTTCATACGATTATTCCTGGAGCTGTTACGTATAAAGGAACAGGAATCAATGCACAGGATCTGAATTTTGAAACCCAGAATACATTGATATCATTCTATGGAAGAGCTATTTTTACAGTAGCTAACAAGTATATTATTTCTGGATCTGTTCGTAAAGATGGTTCTTCAAGATTCTTCAACGGGACAAAAGATAATGTATGGGGTGTTTTTCCGGGAGTTTCTTTAGCCTGGAAGCTTAATGAGGAAAATTTCATCAAAAATGTTTCAGCAATCAGTACTTTGAAGCTGAGAGCGGGATGGGGTAAAACCGGACAGCAGGAGCTACCAGCTCTGAACGGAAATAAACCTAATAATTACCCGGCATTTGCAGCCTATAACCCAAGTTACCCAGGAGCTAGTTACCAATTTGGGAACGAATATTATTTCATGTTCAGACCTGCTAATTATAACCCTAATCTTACCTGGGAAACTACAATTACGAAAAATATAGGATTGGATTATGGTTTTGCTAAAAATAGAATTACCGGATCTATTGACTTTTTCAGAAAAGATACTAAAGATCTATTGGTATATGCTGATGAAGCGGCCGGTGGCTTAAGTAATGCAAGTTGGCAGAATGTAGGTGATATGAAGAATGAAGGGATTGAAGGAAGTATTACCGTAATTCCTGTTAAGAATGAAAAAACTACTTGGGAATTAAGTTTTAATGCTACGCACTATAACCCTATCATAACCAAACTGAAGGATAGAGCAGATGAATCATTCAATATGGAAGTTGGTGGTATTGAAGGAGGTTCTGGAAACAAAATTCAGGCTCATGCTGTAGGATACGCTCCAAACGCATTCTGGGTGTATCAACAGGTATATGATACTGCTGGAAAACCTGTAGATGGAGCGTTTGTAGACAGAAACGCAGACGGGGTAATTAATACGAAAGATATGTATTATTACAAATCTACTACTCCGGATGCTATTTTAGGTTTCTCAACTAAAGTATCTCATAAAAATTGGGATTTCGCGCTTAGTGCCAGAGCTGTGTTAGGAAATTATGTGTATAACAATATGGCTTCTAACAGCTCTTTACAGTCTGCATCAACGAACGAATACCTTCAGAATGTATTTTCTACTGCACCGGAATATAAATTCGCTGTACCTCAGTATAAATCAGATATTTATGTAGAGAATGCATCGTTCTTAAGATTGGATAATATCAACGTTGGCTATAATTTTGGAGAAATTTTCTCTAAAGGAAGCAATCTGAAAGTGTATGGTATGGCTCAGAACGTTTTCGTGATTAGCAAATACACAGGGGTAGATCCTGAAGTTTTTGGTGGGATCGATAATGGATACTATCAAATGCCTAGAATATATTCTTTAGGCTTTAATTTTCAATTTTAAATAATAATTACGATGAAACTAAATACAATCAAACTTAAAAATATAGTACTGCCTCTTTCTGCTGCATTTTTGCTCACTACAGCATCTTGTGTCAATGATCTGGAAAGAGAACCGATAACAGATGTTACTTCAGTAAGTATCTATAAAGATTTTTCTAACTATAAAAATATCCTGGCAAAACTTTATGGTGGTCTTGCTATGGGTGGACAGATAAGTGGGGACGGTGACCAGCCTGATAGTGATATTAATGGGATTAACGGAGGTTTTTCACAATATACAAGGCTTCTATACACGCTGAACGTAATCACTACCGATGAAGCCGTGATAGGTTGGAATGATGGGAACCTACATACTCTTCATAAAATGACATGGGATTCTTCCAATGAATTCATTGCGGCCATGTACTACAGAATCTATACAGAAATTGCTTTTTGTAATGAATTCCTGAGAAATGTAACAGACGAAAAATTAGCAGCAAATAATATTACCGGAGACAATCTTGCTCAGGCAAAATTAATGAGAGCTGAAGCCCGGTTCCTAAGAGCACAATCCTATTATCATGCCATAGATATGTTCGGGAATGTTCCTTTTGTAGACGAAACATATCTTCCGGGGTCTGTAAATCCGCCACAAAGAATAGATAGAAAAGCATTATTTAATTTTATAGAATCCGAGCTTGTTGCAGTATCAGCTGAATTAAAAGAGCCTAAAACCAGTGAGTATGGGAGAGCAGATAAAGCGGCAGCTTGGTCACTATTGGCAAAATTATATTTAAATGCCGAAGTATATACGGGAACACAGAGAAATACAGATTGTATTACTTATTGTAACAAAGTAATTGCAGCAGGTTATTCTTTAAAACCGAAATATGATGATCTGTTCCTTGCAGATAATAATATTAGTAACCCTGAACAAATTCTAAGTGTAAATTTTGATGGGATTAATACACAGACCAACGGCGGGACTACTTACCTGGTTCATGCATCAGTAGGTGGAGGTATGAAAGCTTCTGATTTTGGCATTAATGGTGGTTGGAGTGGGATCAGAACTACCAAAGCATTTGTAAACCTATTTCCAGCTAATGGAACTGATAAAAGAGGAAGATTTTTTACAACAGGACAGAATTTGGAAATTAATGATCTAGGTTCTTTTACTGATGGTTATGCATTTATTAAATATAAAAATATTAAAAGTAACGGAGCTGTTGGCGCACATGACAACTGGGTAGAAGCTGATATTCCTTTATACCGATTGGCAGATATCTATCTGATGTATGCTGAGGCCGTTCTTAGAGGCGGAGGTGGAGGTAGCCAGGCTACTGCAGTGAGTTATATTAATCAGTTAAGAGAACGTGCTTATGGTAATACAAACGGAAATGTAACATCAATAAACCTGAACTTTATTCTGGATGAAAGAGCAAGAGAATTATCTTGGGAGACTACGAGAAGATCAGACCTTGTCCGTTTCAACAAATTTACTACAGGAGATTACTTATGGCCTTGGAAAGGAAATATTAAAGATGGAAAAGCCGTAGAAAGCTATAGAAATCTTTTCCCTATCCCGAATAAGGATATTATAGCGAATCCTAACCTGATTCAGAATCCTGGTTATTAACTTTTAAACACTGTTAAAATGAAAAAATTATTTAAAATACTAGCTATAGCTTGCATTGGAGTATTGATGGTTTCCTGCGAAAAAGATGAAGATCAGGCAGTTATTAATGAAACGACCACAGGTAAAATTTCTTCTGATAAAAGTACAATAGTTCTTAATGAAATTACTGCCAATGATGCCGTGATCAATTTTACATGGACGAAGCCAACATTTAATATTGCTGTAGTTCCAAGTCAGAAAATAGAATTTGGAATTAAAGGAGATGGTTTTAAAAAAAGTGCTACTGTTGATTTCTCCAATGATTTAACATCAGGTTCTGTTACCCATGCCGCAATGAATGCTGCAATGTTTAATATTGGAGCAACGCCAGATGTTGTGAATGAAATTGAAGCAAGATTAAAAACATCCGTTGGATCAGCAGCTTTCTATTCAAATGTAATAGCCCTAAAAGTAACGCCTTATACTCCAAACCCTGATTTAGTGTATCCTAAAATCAACGTTCCGGGAAGTTATGCGGGAGCAGCAGGTTATGCAAACTGGGATCCTGCCAATTCACCCAACTTATTCTCACCAGGGAAAAATAGTGAGTATAGAGGATTTATTTATGTTGGAGCTCCTACAAGTGAGTATAAATTCACCATCAATGAATCCTGGACAGGAGATAAAGGTGATGATGGAACTTTCACGGGAAAATTAATAGAAACTGGAGAAGTTAATGTAAAAGCTGCAACAGCAGGAACTTATTATGTCAAAGTTGATTGGGCGGCGAATATCTATTCTTCAGTGTTGGCAAATTTTGGTGTAATCGGAGATGCTACCCCTACAGGATGGAACTCAGATACAGATTTAGTGTATAATCCGGCTACAAAAACTTACGTAATTAACTCAATTATGTTAAGCAGTACGGGAGTATTTAAATTTAGGGCTAATGATGATTGGCTGCTAAAAGTTCAACCTAAGAAAGATGATGAAACTATCATTTCAGGAAAGGGTGTACAAACTTATTTCAGTGCTGAAAATACAGTAGATGGAGACCCTGGCTATAAAGTATCTGTAGCAGGAAATTATAAAATAGAGCTGGATTTACACAATTCAGCCTATTACAAAATAACTGTTACAAAATTGTAACATGTAACAAATAAGTTGATAAAGTGTTGCTTTACCGCAACACTTTCTTTATTTTTAAGTTTATAAATAATCAATATGAAGAAAATTACAGTTGGAGCGATATTGCTCTCAATGATGTTCGTGGGTGTGAAAGCACAGTCTTTGAAATCGCCGGATGGGAAGTTTGAAATGAACTTTCAGTTGAAACAGGGAGTACCTTATTACAATCTGAAATATAATGGTGCTGTGGTGGTAGAAGATTCTAAGTTAGGATTAAGATTATTTAAAGACTCAGCCATCAAATTTGCCTCTGAAATTGCCAAAGCGGAAGATGCTAAATTTGATCTGAACAACGGATTCACCAAAACAGATGAAAAGCGTGACTCTAAAAACGAAACCTGGCAGCCCGTTTTGGGTGAAAAGAAAAACTATACCAATCATTACAACGAACTGGCGGTTACGCTTGATCAGTCTTCTACAAGCAGAAGCATTGTGGTAAAGTTCAGACTGTTCAATGACGGTCTCGGATTCAGATATGAATTTCCACAGCAGAAAAACCTGAACTATTTCGTGATCAGAGAAGAAGATTCTGAAATCGATTTCCCAACTGATATGAAAGCATGGTGGATTGTTGCAGATTATGATTCTCAGGAATACCAATACCAGGAAACAAAAATCTCTGAAATACCAGCAAAATGGGATAAGGCATTCGATGCTAATGCTTCACAAGCGTTGGTGAAAAATGCAGTTCAATCTCCATTAATGCTTAAAAAAGAAGGCAAAGATCCTTTATATGTCAATGTTGCGGAAGCAGCCGTTTTAGATTATCCGGCTTCCCATCTTGAAGTGGATGCTCAGAATTTCAAATTCAAAACACACCTTACTGCAGATAGACAAGGGGCAAAAGGATATATCCAAACGCCTTCAGTAACGCCTTGGAGAACCATTATTGTTTCTCCGAAAGCAGAAGAAGTGATGGAGTCCAAAATGATTTTTAATCTTAATGAGCCTACAAAATATACAGACACGTCTTATATTCACCCTACAAAATATATGGGCGTATGGTGGGAAATGATCATCGGAAAATCCCAGTGGGCTTACTCTACAGCAGAAAATGTTCATCTCGATAAAACAGATTTCTCAAAATTGACACCAAACGGTAAACATGCTGCAAACAATACAAAAGTTAAAGAGTACATCGATTTTGCTGCTGAAAACGGTTTCCAGGGATTACTCATCGAAGGCTGGAATGCAGGTTGGGAAGACTGGTTCGGTCACTCAAAAGAATTTGTTTTCGATTTCATTACCCCGTATCCGGATTTTGACATCAAAATGCTGAATGATTATGCCCATTCAAAAGGAATTAAATTAATCATGCACCACGAAACTTCAGGTTCTGCAACGAATTACGAAAGATGGTCAGACAAAGCCTTTCAATTGATGAATAAATACGGCTATGACGCTGTGAAAACAGGGTATGTAGGTGATATTATTCCAAGAGGAGAACACCATTATTCTCAATGGACGATCAATCATTATTACAGAATTGCCGAAAAAGCCAATCAGTATAAAATAATGGTCAATTCCCATGAATCAGTTCGCCCTACAGGAGAAAGCCGTACCTATCCAAACTATATTTCTGCAGAAGCAGCCAGAGGAACCGAATATGAAGCTTTCGGAGGAAACAAGCCGGATCACCAGACCGTTCTTCCTTTCACAAGATGGATGGGAGGGTCTATGGATTACACACCAGGGATTTTCCAGACCAAGCTAGACTATTATTTCCCTGGAGATAAACGTTTTGTAAAAACTACGTTAGCAAAACAGTTAGCATTATATGTGACCATGTATATGCCTCTTCAAATGGCCGCAGACCTTCCTGAAAACTACAAAAAGCATATGGATGCATTCCAGTTCATCAAAGACGTTGCAGCAGACTGGGACGATACCAAAATTTTGTCCGCTGAGCCAGGAGATTATGTGATCACGGCCAGAAAAGCAAAAGGTACTGAAAACTGGTTTGTAGGTGGTATTACCGATGAAAATAAACGTGAATACACCGTAGATTTCTCTTTCCTCGACAAAGGGAAAAAATATGATATAATCGTATATGAAGATGGAAAAGATGCTGATTACATCGACAATCCTCAAAGTTATAACATCTACAAAAAACAGATCACCAGCAAATCTAAATTGAATTTCAAAATGGCAAGAAGTGGCGGTTTCGCGATCTCTGTTAAGCCTGTGAACTAAATTTAAATTGATAAGTTTATTATGCCCCGGTTCATTATATATTCGGAAAATGGGCCGGGGCATTAACTTTTTGCACTAAAAATGATGGATGAAACATATAAGATTTACTAAACAGAATTGACCCTGCTGATCAAAATACAATTATAAATGAAAAAAATATACACAATTTTTGCCCTTTCGGCAGCTTCAGTGGCTTTCTCCCAAATCCAGAAAGTAGAACCTGCTTTTTGGTGGAAAGGAATGAAAAATCCTGAACTTCAGATTTTAGTTTACGGAAAAGATATTGCACAAAGTGAAATTGAACTTTCCGACGGTATTCAGATAAAAGACATAAAAAAAGTTGAAAACCCCAATTATGTTTTTGTTACAGTCAATACAAGTGAAATCAATGTTCCGAAGTTTAAAATCAATCTTAAGAAAGGAAAGAAAAACATTAGCACCTACACTTATGAACTGAAACAAAGAGCGTCCGGATCCGCAGACCGTGAATCTTTTACTTCAAAAGATGTCATGTATCTCATCATGCCGGATCGTTTTGCCAACGGTGATGAAAAAAATGATTCCAGACCCGATCTCATTGAAAAAGCAAACCGAAGCTTACCCAACGGAAGACATGGCGGTGATCTTCGCGGAATCATCGATAATCTTGACTATATTCAAAACCTTGGAGCAACGTCTGTTTGGCTTACACCTGTGAACGAAGACAATGAAAAAGTGTATTCCTATCACGGGTATGCACAAACTGATCTGTATAAAATAGATGGGCGTTACGGAACTAATGAAGAATACCGAGAGCTTTCCCAGAAACTGAACAAACGAAATATGAAGCTGATCATGGATTATGTGACCAACCATTGGGGAGTGTCCCATTGGATCATCAAAGATCTGCCTTCAAAAGACTGGATTCATTGGTTTGATGAAGGGAAAAATGGTTTCTACCGCTCCAATTATAAGACAACAACTCAGTTTGATACCAATGCCTCAGAAATTGATAAAAAATATGCACTGGATGGCTGGTTTGATACTACGATGCCTGATATCAATCAAAAAGATCCGTTGGTTTTAAAATATTTAACCCAAAATGCTATTTGGTGGATTGAATATGCTGAATTGGGTGGTCTACGCGTAGATACTTATCCATACAACGATAAGGAAGCTATGGCCAAATGGGCCAAAGCGATTACCGATGAATACCCGAAATTTAATATTGTAGGTGAAACCTGGCTTAATACAGCAGGACAGATCTCCGCATGGCAGAAAAATTCTAAGACAGGAGAAGCAGCAGGCTACAATTCAAACCTGCCTTCCGTTATGGATTTCATGCTGTTTGGAGATATGCCCAAAGCTCTTAAAGAAAAAGAAAGCTGGGATAACGGTATGATTAAGCTTTACAACGTTTTTACCAGCGATTTCCTGTATCCGGATATCAATAATCTACTGGTCTTCTTTGAAAATCACGATACCGAAAGATGGAATGAGATCTTCAATGCCGATCCGAAAGCCTACAAAATGGCATTGACCATGATTTCTACGGTCAGAGGTATTCCCCAGATCTATTACGGCTCAGAAGTAGGGATGAGAGGAGATAAGACTAAAGGAGGTGATGCAGATATCCGCAGAGACTTCCCCGGTGGGTGGAAATCAGATCCGCAGAATGCTTTCAATCCTTCATCACAGACTCCCGAACAGAAAGAATTTTATCAGTTTAGTCAAAAATTATTAAACTGGAGAAAAGGTAAAGAAGTAATTCATACCGGAAAAACTAAAAATTACGTTCCTCAAGATGGCGTATTTGTGTATTTTAGATATGATACTAAGGATAATGTAATGGTGATCATCAACAATAATGAAAAGGATCAGACGTTAGATTTAAAACGTTTTTCAGAATCATTAAACGGAGTGGTAAAAGGAAAAGATATCATTTCAGGAAAAGAATTTCCTGTACAAAGTAACCTGGCTATTCCTGCAAAAACGTCAATGATCATTGAACTCCAAAATTAAAATTAATAGACAATGAAAAAAATAACAATAATCTGCACAATGGTGCTATTTATCCTTGGTTTTACAGGAATGAATGCCCAATCCGGCAATACTCAGTTTGAAAAAGACAAAACAGAAATAGGAACCATGTTGGATGGTTTCAACACCGCTGCGGCAAAGGCTGATTTCAATACCTATTTCAATTATTTCGCAGATGAATCTACTTTTATTGGGACAGATGCCACGGAAGTCTGGGATAAAAAAGCCTTTATGGTTTGGGCGAAACCTCATTTCGACAAAAAGAGAACCTGGAATTTCACAGCTCTTAAAAGGAATATCTATTTCAGTAAAGATGGAAAACTGGCTTGGTTCGATGAACTATTAGATACACAAATGAAAATCTGCAGAGGTTCAGGGGTGGTAGAAAAAATAAAAGGGAGCTGGAAAGTGAAGCAATATGTACTCTCTGTAACCGTTCCTAATGATGTCGTTGATAAAGTAGTTGCAGAAAAAGCACCGATTGAAGATACCTTAATACAAGAATTAAAAAAACAAAAATGAATCGTTCCAACAATACTTCTTCACAAAGAATAAAACCCAATCTTTCTATGCCTCAGATCATCAATATGAGCATGGGGTTTTTGGGAATCCAGATGGCTTTTGGTTTGCAAAATGGCAATGCCAGCAGAATTCTGGCTAATTTAGGTGCCGATGTTCATGAACTTTCATGGTTTTGGCTGGTAGCACCCGTTACCGGACTTATTGTGCAGCCCATTATTGGACATATGGGAGATAACACGTGGAGCCCGTTGGGAAGACGAAAACCGTATTTTTTAATTGGAGCTGTTTTGTGTGCACTGGGGTTGGTACTTCTGCCAAATGCAGCCACTGTGACCCATCTGTTTGCAGCTAATGCATTGCTGTTAGCCGTACTGTTTCTGGCTATGATGGATGCTTCCGTTAATATTGCGATGGAGCCATTTAGAGCTTTGGTAGGAGATATGCTCCCCAAACACCAGGGAACCCTTGGGTTTTCTGTTCAGACTATTCTGATTGGAATAGGTGCAGTCGTAGGGTCATATATTCCAAGCATACTGACTTCGTTAGGCGTTTCCAATGAAGCACCTGAGGGGTTTGTAGCCAATAACGTAATTTATTCCTTTTATGTGGGAGCTGGGATATTGTTACTCACAATATTGTATACTATCTTTACAACTAAGGAATATTCTCCGGAGGAATTTGCAGCATTCGAAGATGGAAAAGATATCCCGCAGGAACCTTCAAAATTTAGCGATATTTTTAAAGATTTTGCAGGGATTCCGACGCAGATGAAAAAACTGGGTGCTGTGCAGTTCTTCTCGTGGTTTGCATTATTCACGATGTGGGTATTTACTACAAGTGCTTTGGCGACCCATCATTTCGGACTTTCTCCTGAAGATACCCATTCCAAAGAATTCAATAATGCAGGAGACCTGACCGGAACACTGTTCGGAATGTATAATCTATGGGCCATTCCGTTTGCATTTTTATTAACCCCGATCGCAAAGAAAATTGGAAAGAAGCAAACTCATGCACTAGCGCTGTTATGTGGAGGATTGGGTTTGATATCTATGTATTTTATTAAAGATACTGGCCTTTTATGGATTTCCATGATAGGTTTGGGTTTTGCCTGGGCGAGTATTCTTGCTATGCCGTATGCAATGCTTATTGAAGTGATTCCGCAAAGGAAAATGGGAGTGTATATGGGAATCTTCAATTTCTTTATTGTTATCCCTCAGATCATCAACGGATTATTTGGAGGTCCTATTGTAAGCAATATCTTCGGAAATCGGGCAATTGATTATATTGTAGTTGGTGGCGTATGTATGCTCATTGGAGCGATCGTTACCATGATCTTCGTCCAATCAGAAGATGAAACCCCTAAGGAAATAGAAGGAGAGATCAAGCAGGTGCATTTTTAGGGAATAGAGATTATAAGATGGAAGACTTTGAAATAATAGTATCATTAATAGATCAAAATAAAAATTCAATAGGAGCGGGCTTTAGCCCGCTTTTTAAATTAAAACCCTCAGCAAAGGCTTTAGCCAAAACTTAACGATCTTAAATATTGAATTTTCATTAATGGGTTTAAAAATGAAATGGTCAATGGCGCTTATAAAAATTTACCATTGACCATTCACTTACCTACGCCAAAGCAGTTTCAATTGCTGCAACCGCCTTTGAAAAGTTTTCTTCTTTTAATTGAGGAACCATCATCCCCTGAGATTTGAAAACTTCCACATCCGTAATCCCGATGAAGCCAAATAAAGTTCTTAAATAATGCTCCATATTCTCAATAAGTCCGTTTTCATAAACACCGCCAACGGCAAAATTTAAATACATTTTTTTGTTTTGTAAAAGACCTTTTGGTGTTCCGTCAGCATAAGAGAATGTTTTTCCGGCCACAGCAATATTGTCGATCCATGATTTTAAAGTCGAAGGAAAAGTGAAATTGTAAAAAGGAACCCCAATAACAATAATATCAGCGTCCTGAATTTCTTTTAATGCTTCGTCAGAATATTTTGAAGCTTCCTTTTGCTCATCATTCTTTTCTTCGTCCGGAATTCTGGAAGCACTGAAATGATGAATTTCCAGATGCGGAATCGGGTGTAAAGCCAAATCACGAACGGTCACTTTGCTGTCAGGATTTTTATCCAACAATTGATTGATAACAATTTGAGAAAGTTTGTTGCTTACAGAGTTTTCTCCACTGATACTGGTTTGAATATTTAAAATATTTGCCATTTTGTTTAAATTTTTTCGTTTTTATGAATGACAAAATTATTGTAAATTTACTTTCCAAAGTATAGCAGTTACCTAAAGGAAAGTGAAAAAAATGGAAAAACAACATAATCATAAAGATTGCATGCAGGCTTTAAAACCTGTCCGCGACACCCTGGATGTTATTAATGGCAAATGGAAATTGCAGATCATCATTTCTTTA
The DNA here is from genome assembly GCF_025153485.1 of Chryseobacterium pyrolae. NCBI lineage: Bacteria > Pseudomonadati > Bacteroidota > Flavobacteriia > Flavobacteriales > Weeksellaceae > Chryseobacterium > Chryseobacterium pyrolae. Next base: position 131,085 of record NZ_JANZQH010000007.1, on the reverse strand, counting down.
AATGCCGGAAATAAGCGTTTTACAGAAATTGAAAGGAGTATTCCGAAACTGACCTCAAAAGTTTTAGCCAAAGAATTAAAAGAACTCGAACAAAACGGTTTGGTTGAAAGAATCGTAAAAGATACCTATCCGGTGAGCATAGAATATTATCCTACCCGGTATACAAAAACACTACATCCTGTTGTAGAGTCTTTAAAAGATTGGGGAGAAAATCACCGTAAACATATTTTCGGAACCGCCGAAGAGGCAGGAAAAGAGAGCTTGTAAAATAGATGCTTCCACAGATTTTACAGATGCCACCAAAGTTTAAATTTACTCAATCTACGAGAGATAAAAAAAGATCTCCGCACCACATTATAACACAATCAATTTTATCTTTGATAAAATCCTTACGCCTTAAAACAGAAGAAACAGAAATAAACTTGCGCCATTGCATTTAACCAAAAAACAACACCCTAAACAATTACATTTCTCACCTCTGCCACAGCCCAACATCCTTTCTTAACCTACATCAACATTTTCAAACACCCATATCCACTACATTTGTACCATAAATAATTACAGTATGAAAACAGTATATCATAAAGCAGATTCAAGAGGCCACGCAGATCACGGCTGGCTAAACAGCTACCACACATTCAGCTTTGCCAATTATCAAAACAAAGACAGAATGAATTTTGGTGTTTTAAGAGTGTTGAACGACGATACCGTTTCACAGGGAATGGGATTTGGAACACACCCGCACAGGGATATGGAAATTATATCAATTCCTTTGGAAGGAGATTTGGAACACAAAGATTCAATGGGAACCACTGCCGTTATCAAAAAAGGAGAGATTCAGGTAATGAGCGCAGGAACAGGGGTAATGCACAGTGAGTACAATAAAAATAAAGACGAAGCAGTAAAGTTTTTGCAGATCTGGGTTTTTCCTAAAGAAGTGAATGTGGAACCTAGATATGATCAGAAAAGCATCAAAGAGGGCGAAAAAATCAACGGGTTCCAGCAAATCTTATCTCCAAACAAAAATGATGACGGAGTATGGATCCATCAGGATGCATGGTTTAATTTGGCTAATTTCAAAGCAGGAAACGGCAAAAATTATATGTTGAACAAAAAAGGAAACGGAGTCTATGCTTTCGTTCTGAAAGGAAGTGCCAAAGTAGGAGACAGAGTGTTGAATGAAAGAGACGGTTTGGGCATCTGGGATACTCAGAGCTTTAATATCGAAGCAGTAGATGATGCTGAGATCTTATTAATGGAAGTGCCGATGGAGCTTCCGGCTTATTTAAAATAACAGATAGAATACCGTTTTTGTCATCTTTTGCTGAGGGTTAACACCTCTGTGATCGTAAAAAACACGGTCATCATAAAAATCTTAACGATCTTTGTGCTAAAATCAAGACAAATAGTAATATCATATATTAAAAAAATAGATAATAAATGAAAGTTTTAGCAATAGCAGGAAGCAATTCAGATGCTTCAATGAACAGACAGTTGGTGGCCTACGCATCATCTCTTTTTGAAAATGCAGAAGTAGAAGTAGTAGATTTAAACCCTTTCGAAATGCCCATTTATAAGCACGAAAGAGAACTGGCAGGAGGTGTTCCTCAGGAAGCAAAAAATTTTGCAGCAAAAATTGACGGAGCCAATCTCCTTTTGGTATCATTGCCTGAACATAACGGAACCTACTCTACAGCATTCAAAAATGTGTTCGACTGGGTATCCAGAATCAAAGACAGAACGGTATTTAATCAAGTGCCTATGTTATTGATGTCAACCTCTCCGGGAGGCAGAGGCGGAGCGGGAGTTTTAGAAGCTGCATCGAAGCGTTTTCCTTCCCATGGTGGAAATATTGTAGAAACTTTCTCACTTCCTTTCTTTAATGACAACTTTGATAAAGCTGCACAGAAGATTTCTAATGAAGAGAAAGACAGCGAATTAAAAGATAAAATCAAGAAGATTGCAGCCATTGAAACCATCCTTGAAAAATAGAGTTTGAATATTAATTTAAAATTACTATTTTTGCAAAAAGAAAAAAGATGAAAATTCAGACCACTTTTAAAGAATGTTTCTCAGAGAAAGGGAAAACTGTGGACTCTGAAATTCTGAGATAAAATAACGGCCGATAATCTACCAAGATTGTCGGCTTTTTTATTTTCTAAATCTGGATAAAAAGTAATTGAAATATAAAAGATAAAAGACATCAGATGTCAGATTGTAGACATACAATAATCTGAAATCTGGAATCTAATATCTAAAAATCTAAGTAACATGAGCAACACTTACAAATCAGCAGGCGTAGACAAAGAAGAAGGGTACAAAACGGTTGATAAGATCAAAAAAGCAGTAGGCGAAACCCACAACTCAAATGTATTGAATCATTTGGGAAGTTTTGGAGCTTTCTATGAGATCGGAGGATATAAAAATCCAGTGCTGGTTTCAGGAACAGACGGAGTAGGAACCAAGCTGAAAGTAGCTTTGGATACCAAACAGTATGACTCTATTGGTATCGACTGTTTCGCAATGTGTGCCAACGATATTCTTTGCCACGGTGCTAAACCTTTATTTTTCTTAGATTATCTGGCTTGCGGAAAGCTTGATTCAGAAGTTGCTGCTGAAATCGTTCTTGGAATGGTAAAAGCATGTAAGGACAACAACTGCGCATTGATAGGTGGAGAAACTGCTGAAATGCCGGGAATGTACCAGCCGGGAGATTATGATGTTGCAGGATTCTGTGTAGGAATCGTTGAAAAAGACCAGATCATTGACGGTTCTACCATCAAGACCGGAAATAAGATTATCGCGCTGCCAAGCTCAGGATTCCACTCCAACGGATTTTCATTAGTAAGAAAAGTATTCCCTAACTTCGAAGAAGAGTTTGAAGGAAAACCTTTATACGAAACCCTTTTAGTACCTACAAGATTATATTATAAAGACATCCATAAAGTATTGGAAGAAGTAAAAGTTTCCGGGATTGCCCACATTACAGGAGGCGGTCTTTATGAAAATGTTCCGAGAATTATTCCTGAAGGACTGTGTGCTTCTATCGATGCTGCTAAGATCAAAATTCCTAACATTATGCTTGAATTGGAAAAAAGAGGTGGAGTATCCCGTGAGGAAATGTTCGGAACCTTCAATATGGGAGTAGGGATGATCATCGTTGCAGATGCAGAGCACGCTGAAAAAGTATTGCACCTTTTAGATGATGCTTACGAAATCGGTGAGATCACGGAAGGAAGCGAAAAAATTGATTTGAAATTTTAAATGACATCAGATCTCAAAAATCAGACATCAGATTTTAAGTCTGAAATCTGAAATCTAACATCTGAATTAATGAAAAACATCGTTATACTCGTTTCAGGTTCCGGAACCAATCTGCAGAGAATCATAGATACCATTGACAGCGGAGAGATCCAAAATGCAAAAGTATCTTTGGTAGTGGCAGACAGAGAATGTTACGGACTTGAAAGAGCCAAAAATCATCATATAGAAAACGTTCTGATTCCCAGAGGAAAGAATTTCAGCAGTGAATTAGGGAATATGATTCCAAAAGATACAGATCTGATCGTATTGGCAGGATTCTTATCCATCCTGAAACCTGAATTCTGTGAAAACTGGAGCGGTAAAATTATCAATATTCATCCTGCACTGCTTCCTAAATTCGGAGGAAAAGGAATGTGGGGAATGAATGTTCATCATGCTGTTATTGAAGCCGGAGAAAAAGAAAGCGGGGCAACCGTACATTTTGTAACTCCTGGAATTGATGAAGGAGAAGCGATTCTTCAAAAATCATTTGAAGTGACAGCAGAGGACACGCCGGAAACAATAGCAGAGAAAGTTCACCATATTGAATATGAAATATTTCCAAAAGCCATTAATAAAGTTTTAGGAAATTAAATAATAATGTACCAAGATAACAATGTACCAGTGCACCAATTGAATTCATTGTTACATTGCTAGACTGTTACATTTTTAAGAAAAAATCTAAGTAAATAAAAGTAAGGCCGGGGGTGAAAGACCGGGCTACAGTTTGAAATAGCTGTAAAAAGTAAAAATTGAAAGCAAAAGTCCCGAAGGGACGATTTAATCAAGCATAGGATCTCATCCTATGTTTAAAAAAATCAAAAAGTAAAAATGAGTAAAAAGAGAGTTTTAATCAGTGTTTCTGACAAAAGCGGATTGATCGAGTTCGCCCAGTTCTTGGAAGCCCAGAATTATGAGTTGATTTCTACAGGAGGAACGTTCAAACATTTGAAAGACGCTGGTTTAAATCCGATTCAGATCGATGAGGTAACCAACTTCCCTGAAATGCTGGACGGAAGAGTGAAAACCCTTCACCCGAAAGTTCACGGAGGTCTTTTAGCAGTTCGTTCCAATGAAGAGCACATGAAAACCGTTCAGGAGCACGGAATTGATCTGATCGATATGGTAATCGTGAATCTTTATCCTTTCTTTGAAAATGTAAACAAAGACATTTCTTTACATGAGAAAGTAGAGTTTATCGATATCGGAGGTCCTTCAATGCTTCGTTCTGCGGCTAAGAATTTCGATTCTGTTACCGTAATTACCGATGTGGAAGATTATGCAACGGTAAAGCTTGAAATGGAACAGAACGGTGATACGTACATCGAAACACGTAAAAAGCTTGCAGGAAAAGTATTCAACCTTACTTCAGCTTATGACGGGGCTATTTCAAGAATGCTTTTAGATGAAGAATATCCTGCGTATCTTAATGCTTCATATAAAAAAGCATCTGATCTAAGATATGGTGAAAACCCTCACCAAACCGCCGCTTACTACGTTTCTACATTTGAGAACGGGGCGATGAAAGATTTCGAACAGCTTGGTGGTAAAGAACTTTCTTTCAACAACCTTCGTGATATGGACCTTTGCTGGAAAGTAGTAACGGAATTCAAAGAAGAAATGGCATGTTGCGCGGTGAAGCATTCTACCCCTTGTGGCGTAGCGATCGGAACTTCAGCATTGGAAACCTACCAGAAAACTTTCGAATGTGATCCGGTTTCTATTTTTGGCGGAATTGTTGCAATGAACTACAAGATCGATGCAGCAACTGCAGAAGAACTGAACAAAACATTCCTGGAGATCGTAATGGCTCCGGACTTTGATGAAGCAGCTCTTGAAGTTCTAAGAAAAAAGAAAAACCTAAGAATTATAAAAATCGTAAACCCTGTTTCTGACAAACAGACCTGGGTGAAGATTGATGGAGGTATCCTGGTTCAGGATAATGACAATCATTTCTCGGACGATATCAAAGTAGTGACTGAGGTACAGCCTTCAGAAGAGCAGAAAAAAGCCCTTCTTTTCTCTCAGAGAGTCGTGAAGTACGTAAAATCAAATGCAATTGTTGTTTCCAATGGTATCCAGGCATTTGGAATCGGTGGCGGACAGGTCAACAGAATCTGGGCTACTGAACAGGCCATCGAAAGAGCAAAAGAAAAATTCACAGGAGATCTTGTTTTGGCGTCTGACGCATTTTTCCCTTTCCGTGACGTGGTAGATTTCTGCGCTAAAGAAGGAATTAAAGCAATCATCCAGCCGGGTGGAAGTGTAAAAGATCAGGACAGCATTGAAGCTGCCAATGAGCACGGTATCCCAATGATGTTTACCGGGGTTAGACATTTTTTACATTAATTAAAATAGAATTAAAAAATAATTTGGGATTGTATTTATAGCATTCAAAATTATATATTTGTAAAATAGACTAGATAATAAATAAAGTATGAGAATATTAATCATAGGTGAAGGCGGTAGAGAATCTGCTTTAGCAGCAAAGCTTCAGAATGATCCAAGAATTTCTAAAATGTTTTTTGCTAACGGTAATGCTACCACCGATGTAATAGGGAAAAATGTTCATTTATCAGAGATCAAAGAACTGAGAGATTTTGCGATCAAAGAAAAGATAGATCTTACAATTGTAGGTCCTGAAGCTCCGCTTGTAGCAGGTCTGAAGGATGAATTCAAAAAGCACGATCTTAAAGTTTTCGGTCCAAACCAAAAAGTAGCAAGTCTGGAAGGAAGTAAGGCTTTCTCTAAGAAATTTATGCAGACCTATGATATCAAAACGGCTAAAGCTGTGGTATTTGATTCATACAATGATGCTAAAGAATATGTTCAGACGCAGCAGTATCCTTTAGTGGTTAAGGCGAGTGGTCTTGCAGGCGGAAAAGGGGTGGTTATTTGTGACAACCTTGAAGAAGCTGAGGCTACGATCCACGACTTCATGATCAGAAGAATTTATGGAGATGCAGGAATCCGTCTGGTTATTGAAGAATATTTAGAAGGTTTTGAAGCTTCCATCATTGCATTCTCAAACGGTGAAAAGATTTTCCCTTGTATCGCTGCAAAAGATTACAAAAAAGCTGGAAACGGTGACACAGGACCCAATACAGGTGGTATGGGATCTGTAGCGCCAAGCCCTGATTTTACTCAGGAGCATTATGCTGATTTTGAAAAAAATATTTTACAGACGACTATTAACGGTCTGAAAGGAGAAGGATTCAGCTTTAAAGGAATCATTTTCTTCGGATTAATGGTTACTAAGAACGGAACTTACCTTCTTGAATACAATATGAGATTCGGAGATCCTGAAACTCAGGTATTAATGGCATTAATGGAAAACAATCTTCTTGATGTGATCCAGGACTGTATGGATGGAAAAGATATCGAGCTTAAGTTTAAAGACGAAAAAGCGGTATGTCTTGTGATGTGTTCCGGAGGTTACCCTAGAAATATCGAAACAGGGTACGAAATTGTAGGAGAGGACAAACTAAAGCATTCTAAACTTCTATATGCAGGGGCAGTAAGAAAAGCTGACAAAGTAGTTTCTAACGGTGGAAGAGTTCTGAACATCGTTGCTACAGGAGCTACCTATGACGACGCCCGCAAAAAGGTGTACGAAGATGCAGCCCACATTCATTTCGATTACGGTTTCTACAGAGAAGACATCGGAAAGTTTTAAAATAAATCACGAAAAAAGATTTGGAACGTTTCCAAGTCTTTTTTTGTAAAACAGTCAATATTCAGATACCAGATGTAAGATCTCAGATTCCAGACGTTCGAGTCTGAAATCCGAAGTCTGATATCATGTAAAACAAATCAATCATCAATTATCATTTATCAAACAAAATGAACAACGGTATTATCATATTAGATTTCGGATCACAGTACAATCAGCTTATCGGAAGAAGAATCCGTGAGATGGGGGTATATTCTGAAATTCTTCCTTTCAATACACCTTTACAGGATATTCTTGCTAAACAGCCAAAAGGGATTATCCTTTCCGGGGGACCAAGTTCTGTAAACGCAGAAAATGCTCACCTGGTAGAAAAAGAACTATATGAACAAGGAATTCCTGTATTAGGGATTTGCTACGGAATGCAGCTTACGGCTCATCTTTTAGGTGGAAAAGTAAATAAAGGTGAAAAAGGAGAGTACGGAAAAGCTCATTTAGATATTATTAAAGAAAGTTCTTTGTTAAAAGGAGTTACTCAGAATTCTATTGTATGGATGAGTCACTTTGACGAAGTAGGAGAGCTGCCTGCAGGTTTTGAATTAAATGCAAAATCAGGAGTAATGGCCTCTATTTCCAATGAAGACAGAAAAATCTACTGTGTTCAGTTTCACCCGGAAGTTTCCCATACAGAAGAAGGCGGAAAAATGCTTGAAAACTTTGTTTTCGCGATCTGTGATGCTGAGAAAAACTGGAAACTGACGAACTATATCGAAAAAACAGTTGCAGAAATCAAAGAAAGAGTAGGAGACAACAAAGTAATCCTTGGTCTTTCAGGAGGAGTAGATTCTTCTGTAGCAGCCGTTTTAATTCACAAAGCAATCGGTGATCAATTACAGTGTATCTTTGTTGATACAGGTTTATTAAGAAAGAATGAAGACGTAAAAGTAATGGAAAATTACGGCGAGCATTTTAATATGAATATTAAATTGGTTGACGCTTCTGAAAGATTCTTATCTAAATTAGCCGGAGTTGACGATCCTGAACAAAAAAGAAAAATCATTGGAAACGAATTTATTCATGTTTTTGATGAAGAATCTCATAAAATCGAAGGCGCTAAATTCTTGGCACAAGGAACAATTTACCCAGACGTTATCGAAAGTCAGTCAGTAAACGGACCATCAGCAGTAATCAAGTCTCACCACAACGTTGGTGGACTTCCAGAAGAAATGGAATTTGAACTGTTGGAGCCTTTAAGAGAACTTTTCAAGGATGAAGTAAGAAAGGTTGGGGAAGAATTAGGTATTCCTCATCATTTGGTACACAGACACCCTTTCCCTGGTCCAGGTTTAGGAATCAGAATTTTAGGAGCTGTAGACGCTGAAAAAGTGAAAATCCTTCAGGAAGCTGATGATATTTTCATTGAAGAATTATACAAAAATGATCTTTACGAAAAAGTATCTCAGGCTTTCGTAGTCCTTCTTCCTGTGAAATCAGTAGGAGTAATGGGAGATGAAAGAACCTATGAATACACCGCTGTAGTTCGTTCTGCCAACACCATCGACTTTATGACGGCAACGTGGAGCAGACTTCCTTATGAGTTTCTGGATACAGTATCCAGCAGAATCATCAACGAAGTAAGAGGAATCAACAGAGTAGCTTACGATATTTCAAGCAAACCACCTGCAACGATTGAGTGGGAATAATCTTAGCTTAAATTTTACATATAAATCCTGCCTTTTGGTGGGATTTTTTTATGAATTTATTCACATGGATAGCTTCTATCTATTAATTTTCCTCTATCAAACACAAATTTTGCGTAGCATTTATCTGAATTTTTTTGAATAGAATTATTATGACAAGCAGAGCCCCAATAATAAATAAAAGTCACAATACTTCCATCATATTTTGTTTCGTTTGATCTTCCAAAAATATTTTTAAACTCAGAAATGGAACAATTTTCTAAATTATTTTGGGAGATCATTTCTTCAGCAAGATCCATATTTCTTTTATTCATACATCCTAAAGAGTCTTTTGTCCAAAATGAATTATTTTTTTTTGTTTTTTGTTCGCCAGATTTATTACAGCCAAGAATAAATAAAAGTATGATAAAAAGTAGGTTTAATTTCATTAGTTATTATTGTATTTAAAGTTACCAATCTTATCTTAAAAGATCAAATTGCTTTAATGAGAATACAATCAATAAAATATTTATACAAATTAATAAACAATAAATGACTTTAAATATCCAGTGCTTATGGAAAATAAAATAATTTAATAACATTGCCCCCATTAAATAGATGTAAACAAAATTTTTTACTTCTCGGGTATTTATTTCAGATACTGAAAACAAGTTTAAATTGTGTGAAACATTGATTGTGGAGTGTGGATAAAAAATTCTTAAAATAAAAATAATCGTGAGACTTATAGATAGGGTTAATGCATATGGTTTCATTTATAAATAAAAAATAATAATAAACTGGTTATTTTTTTAAATAGTATTTGTCTAATTTTTCCTTAAATTTAGGTAAAATTACGTCAAATGCAAATAGAAACAAGAGCCCTGACCCTTCAGGATTATGATGAATTGGTAATAACGATGAAACGCGCATATCCGCAGATGTCCGAATCTATTTGGTCTAAAAAGAGCATCGAAAAGCTCACCAGAATATTCCCCAAAGGTCAGATCTGTATCACTGTAGATGGAAAACTGGCTGCTGTAGCGCTCTCCATTATTGTGAATTATGACGAATTCGGAGACGATCATACCTATGTAGATATTACAGGAAATTATACCTTCAATACCCATCTTTCCACAGGAAATGTACTCTATGGAATCGAAGTCTTTGTAGACCCCGAATTTCGTGAGTTGCGTCTGGGAAGAAGACTATATGACGCCAGAAAAGAATTATGTGAGCTGCTTAATCTGAAATCAATCATTCTGGGTGGAAGAATTCCAAACTATCATAAATACAGCGACGAACTTTCCCCAAGGGAGTACATCCGAAGAGTAAGAGACAAAGAAATTTACGATTCTGTATTGTCTTTCCAGCTTTCCAATAACTTTCTGCCCATAAAGATTCTTAAAAAATACCTTCCCGAAGATGAATCCTCACTGGAAAATGCCGTTTTGCTGCAGTGGAACAATATCTACTACAGTAAAAAGCCCAATACCATGCAGGACAGCATCATCCGTCTTGGACTGGTACAGTGGCAGATGAGACATTTTAAAAACATCGATGCTTTTTATGAGCAGGTAGAGTTTTTTGTGAATGTGATGGGCGACTACAAGTCGGATTTTGTCCTTTTTCCGGAACTTTTCAATACGCCGCTGCTGGCGCCTTTCAATAAGCTTTCAGAAAGAGACAGTATGATAGAATTGGCTAAATTAAGTGAAGAAATCAAGAATAAAATTTCCGAACTGGCCATCAGTTACAATGTCAATATCATCTCAGGAAGTATGCCTGTTTTCGATACGGAGAGTAATGATCTGTATAATGTGAGTTATCTGTTACACCGTGACGGCCGTATCGATGAATACCGTAAAGTCCACATCACACCAAATGAAAGAAAATACTACGGGATGAAAGGAGGAAACGAGATCCGGGTTTTCGATACCGACTGCGGAAAAATAGGTCTTGTCATCTGCTACGACGTAGAATTTCCCGAGCTGCCGAGAATTTTGGCAGATCAGGGCATGAAAATTCTTTTTGTACCTTATCTTACCGATACCCAAAATGCTTATATCAGAGTACGTCACTGTGCGGCTGCAAGAGCTATCGAAAATGAGTGTTATGTTGCCATTGCCGGTTGTGTCGGCAATCTTCCGGGAGTTAATAATATGGATATCCAGTTTGGGCAGGCTGCTGTATTTACGCCTTCAGATTTTGCCTTTCCATCCAATGCTGTGAAAGGGGAAGCTACTCCTAATACAGAAATGACTCTTATTGTGGATGTAGACCTTAATTTACTGAAAGATCTCCATCATAACGGCTCTGTTCAGGTAATGAACGACCGTAGAAAAGACCTTTACGAAACTTACCTTAAGTAAGAAGTGTCCATAATTTTCAACACATAAAATCCTGATCAAACGGTCAGGATTTATTTTCATTGTAAGGTATTTCGCCTGTAAAAATAAAAAAAGAGCAGATGAATTTCTGCCCTATATTTAAAATGTTAAATTTTTATAATTACTGCGGACAGATCACTGCCGGGCAGATCAGTCTCGGACATCTAGGTCTTCCGTCAGTAGGGCAGCACTCATACGAACAGTTACCACCGATAATGATACCGTTTCCGTTAATTCCCTTTAATTGTTCTCTTGAAAGTTTGCTGTTGCGTAAATTTTTCATTTTGTAATATTTATAGGTTAGTTGATAATTTGATGAATATAAAGATAAAAAAATCCTTTAAATAATAGTATAGCTAGAATTTTTTTTATTTGTATTTATTGTATTGTCTGAGCGTTAGAAAAATAATTGAATTAAAAATGTTATTTTTTTTTCATGATATTCTTGAAATTTACTATCTTCACTGATCAATTTAAATAAAATATAATGACAGGAACAGTAAAATGGTTTAACGAAACAAAAGGTTTTGGTTTTATTACACCAGACGGAGGCGGAAACGATATTTTTTGCCATCATTCAGCCATTCAGTCTTCAGGCCTTAGATCTTTAAAAGAAGGACAGGCAGTAGAATTTGATATTAAAGAAGGTAAAAAAGGACCTGAAGCAGACAATGTTAGAATAGTAGGATAATAACTTATTAAGATATTGTTGAAATAAAGCTGCCATAGTATGGCGGCTTTTTTTATGGCTAGACTCTGGCAAGAAGTAGTTCTGCTGACAGCATTAGCGTGGATTCAAATTCAAATAAAATAATAATAGGAACAATTTTTGGAGTAATTTGCAACAACTATCTACAAATATATGTTTGACAAGCAGCAACGAAAACTGAAAAGATCAGCCAGACTTATTTCCGTACTCAGTAAATACGGATTTAAAGATATGCTGGCAAGAATGAATACGGGAAATAAACAGGAACCGGTTTCTGATGATCCGGACGAGGTCATTTCCAAAGGAACCGTATATGAAAGAATCAGACTGGTGCTGGAAGAGCTTGGACCTACTTTTGTAAAATTGGGGCAGACATTCAGTAACCGTGAAGATCTTCTTCCACCCGAACTGATCCAGGAGCTGCAAAAACTTCAGGACAAAGTAGATATGGTAGATATGGATGTAGAAGAAATTCTGGAAAACGAATTCAATATATCTGTCAAAGACCATTTTCTCGAGATTCAGAAAGAGCCTTTGGCAACAGCATCTATCGCTCAGGTATATAAAGCTGTTTTGCTGGACGGGAGTCCGGTGATCCTCAAACTCAAAAAAGCGGATGTACAGACCCTTATTGAAGATGATCTGCTTCTCATTAAAGACCTTGAAAAATTAGTATCGGCTTATTCAGAAATAGGAGAAAAACTCAATCTTAAGCAGGCGATTTCTACTTTCGAAAAATCTTTGCTTGAAGAAGTTTCTCTGATCAACGAAAAAGAAAACATCCTGCATTTTGCCCGGAATTTCAAAAACAATAAAGAAACATATGTTCCGAAAATTTATGAAGAATTTTCGAATAACAATATTCTTTGCATGGAGTTTATCGATGGAATCAAGGTGACCGATAAAGCGGCACTTTTAGCCCATGATATTGATCCTGTAAAAGTTTCTGAAGTGGGGCTGAGGCTATTTGTTTCACAGATTCTGGATTACGGATTCTTCCATGCCGATCCGCATGCCGGAAATATTTTGGTGAAAAAGAACGGGAAAATTGTGTTCATAGACTTTGGGGCTGTAGGAAAGATCCAGCCAAACGATAAAGAGATCCTTGAAAACCTGATTGTAAGTTTTGTGGCTAAAAATCCTCATAAAATAGTCCGTTATCTCAAAAAAATGGCGGTCAGTTATGAAATTCCTGATGAAAGAAGATTTGAAAACGATGTAGAAGATATTCTGAACTTTGTTCACAGCTCTTCATTGCAGGATATCAACGTTCAGGTGATCATTAATAAAATGAAGGATATTCTAAAAGATAACAGGCTCTACATGCCGGATTATTTTTATCTCCTTTTTAAAGGGATCAGTCTGATAGAAGGAGTGGGGCGAACCATTAATCCGGATCTGGATATTGTGAAAAGCCTTCATCCTTACACCAGAAAAATATTAACCAAAAAGATCAGTCCGAAGAATCTCTTAAAGACAGGGATGGACAGGATGCTGAATTTCACGGATAATGTAGATGAAATTCCCAAAGAACTCCGATCTGTTTTGCAGAAATTGGACGATAACAAATTCACAGTATCCAGTGAGATTAAAAATATTGAAAAGACCAATCAACTGATCAAGTCCAGTATCATTAACTTAATTTTGGCCATGATTCTGGGAGCCAACATTATTGCCACGGCTATTGTTTTTACTTCGGAATCCGGACCCAAAATAGGAGAGATGTCTTTGGTAGCCGTTTTAGGATTTGTGTTTTCGGTTATATTGGTTTTGGTGCTTTTACTGAGAGTAACCAGAAAATAAGAAAATAGAAATGAGACGTTAAATGTTTGAGTACTCTAGAACTCATAACTTATAACTCGCATCCCGAACCCAGCAACAAAAAATAACCTATGAAAAAACTTATCTTAATGACTTTGATCTTTTGTAGTTCACTATTCCTGGCTCAGAAAGCTTCTGTTAATGATCTATTGGGAGATTTTGACGGTAATGGAACCAAAGAATATGCTTATACCAAAGTCAGCGACTGCACTGATGAATGTGATGGAAAATGTGAAACAACCATTTATTTCAGTGATAAAAAAATAAAACCATTCATGGTATCACCTGCATATGACGGTACTTTATATAATCTGGGAGACCTTAATGAAGACGGAAAAGATGAGATCGGGTTTTATCCCGGCTGGTGTACAAGTTGCTGGCATGGTTTCCTTGTGTATACATTAAATAAAACAGGCTGGAAGACCTTGGTTCCTTCTATTTCCACGCATTGCTCCCAATGGGAAGACGAAAAATTCCCCATCAAAAAAGATCCCAAAAAGAAAGGATATGTGATCATTACATCCAGCCAATGGGAAGATGATGATATCAAAATTAAAAGTACAAGTGTGAAAGTGAATTGAGTTTCGTGTTACGAGACAAGAGAGTTTGGAGTTGCTGGTGTGATTGTCTGAAGTCTAATATCTTAACTCCTGACTCTTATAAAATTGGCTATTCACTTGCGAAGCAAAATTGACATTTGACATCATATAAGTTAATGTCTCATATCTCGCATCTCATAATCTCGCATCTAATTTCTAACCTCTAAATTTAAATACCTATCTTTGCACCATGGAAAAACTCACTTTTGCGGATTTTGACCTGCCGGTTAAAATTCTTGATGTTTTAGCGGATCTGGAATTATTCGAACCTACACCTATTCAGGAAAAGAGCTTAGGCCCTATACTTTCCGGGAGAGATGTCATGGGGATCGCACAAACCGGAACCGGGAAAACATTAGCCTATCTTCTGCCCGTTCTTAAAACATGGAAATACAACAAAGCAGGGAATCCTACTGTTTTGATTCTTGTTCCTACAAGAGAATTGGTGGTGCAGGTAGCCGAAATTGTTGAGAAACTGACAGAAAATATTACCGCAAGAGTAATCGGAATATACGGAGGGAAAAATATCAATACACAGAAACTTTTATTTAATAACGGATGTGATATTTTGGTAGGAACTCCGGGAAGGGTAATGGATCTTGCTATTGATAATGCCATTTCACTTAAAGAAGTTAAGAATCTGATCATTGATGAATTTGATGAGATGCTTAATTTAGGTTTCAGACCGCAACTTACCCATATTTTCGAAATGATGAAGCCGAAGAGACAGAACATTCTTTTCTCGGCTACAATGACAGAAGCGGTGGATGAAATGCTGGATCAGTATTTTGCCAGTCCGATAGAGCTTTCATTAGCAAAATCTGGAACACCTCTTGAAAAAATTGAGCAAACCGGTTATAAAGTTGAAAACTTTAATACAAAAATCAACCTTCTTGAGTATTTATTGAAGAATAATGAAGACATGTCTAAGGTTTTGATTTTTACTAATAATAAGAAGAATTCTGACCTTTTGTTTGCTAAAATCGATGAGCTTTTCCCTGAAGAATTTGACGTCATCCACTCAAACAAATCTCAGAACTACAGGCTTAAAGCCATGAAGAGATTTGAAAATGAAGAAATCCGGGGATTGATTACTACCGATGTAATGGCCAGAGGACTTGATATTTCAAATATTACCCACGTTATCAATTTTGAAACCCCTGAAATTCCTGAACAGTATATTCACAGAATAGGAAGAACGGGTAGGGCAGACAAAGACGGTAAGGCAATAACTTTCGCTACTAAAAAAGAAGAAACTTCTATTCTTGATATTGAGGTATTAATGGATAAAGATCTTAAGTTCCATGATTTCCCTGCAGAAGTAAAAATAAATCCTAAGAAAATAGCTTCCGAGGAAGATGTGATCATTATGAAGAATCCTGCACAGGTAAAACTGTACGAAGGAGGAGGAGCATTTCACGAGAAAAAGGATAAAAATAAAAAAGAAAACTGGGGTGGACCTTCAAAACGCAAAGCACCTAAGAAATTTGGAGCCAACAGAGCTCAACAGAAATCGATATCAGTGTCAAAATCTACTAAGAAAAAGAAATAACAAAAACTCCCGATTTTTCGGGAGTTTTTTGTTTAGGTATTGTATTATTTCATATACGGTTTCATCACTTTTGCCCATACCTCATATCCTTCCGGAGTCAGGTGGAGCATATCTTCTACGAAAAGATCTCTTCTTACGTTTCCGTTAGAATCTTCCATAGCTTTTGTAATATCGATGAACTCTGCATTCGGTTCTTTTTTCATGAAAGCGGCGATCTTTTTATTCGTTTCTTTCATTTGTGGCCAAAGAACTTCGCGGCTTGGAGAATATTTTATTGAAATAAAATCCACTTCGATGTTAGGAAACTTTTCACGGATCTTTTTATAGAATGTTTTAAACCTGTTGATCACCACTTTGGCCTTTAGATCGTGGTTGTCTGCGAAATCATTATCACCGCAGTAGATAATGATCTGTTTAGGCTGGTATGGGCTTAAAAGATCATCTGCGAAATGATTCAGGTCTGTCATTCTTGATCCGCCAAAACCTCTGTTAATAATTGTTTTATCTGGGAAATAGCTGGTAACGTCTGTCCATTTCGTAAAAGAGGAACTTCCTATGAGAAGGATAGCGTCTTTGGGTGGAGGGGTTTCCTGATCTGCCTTTTTGAAATTTTGAATGTCTTGCCAGAACATCGGCTTTTTTTCCTGTGAAAAGGACAGGGCAAAATACAGCAGGAGAAATGCTGAAAGAATCTTCTTCATTGTAATCAAATTTTAAATGTCGTATAAAAGTAATAAAAAACTCCCGGTTTTATCGGGAGTCTGTGTTTATCTTTTGTAGGTAATGTAGATCAGATCGTCGGTACCATCATTGTTTTGATCATAAGCACCAAACAGCTGCGCCAGTTTCAGATCCTGGCTTGTCAGGATTTCAACTCTGTGCCATTTTTCAGTGTCATCTCATCGTCATTCTTGATGCTCAACAGCTTAGACTCTTCGTTATAGGTATATTTACCTTCAGTTTTTCCGGTCATCTGGCAGTCGGTGCCTGTTCCTGAATAATACGTATAGCTGGTATAGTAATCGCTTCTGAAGTGTAATAAATTTTTGGACTCACAATCAGACGGAGTTTCAGTAGAAAGTACTGTTTTATTGTCTTTTCCGGAAATGGTTTCTCTTTTAACCATCTTCCAGTCTCCGCTCATCATCTCTAATTCATAAGCTTCTATGTTGTCATCTTTACAGGAAGTTAGTGCCAGAGCTGAAAAGGCAAATAAAAGTAGCTGTTTTTTCATTTTCACAAATTTAAGAATATGCTAAAATATAAATAAATTTGAAATATTTATAATGAAATCCTGCTTTTTTAAACGAATGTTTATAAATAACAGGATTTTATATGATGAAGCTTTGAAAGTGATGGATTTTTATGGGTAGTAGATAGTAGGTTGCAGGCAATAGGAATTGTGTCAAAGTTTGAAATTTTGTTTTTTAATTTAGATTTTAAGAAACAAAAGTCAAGAGTCAAGAAATAAGATGCAAGACATCAAATTTGAAATCATAAACTCACTAACTTAATTATTAGGAACCGGCAACCAGTATCTGCTAACTCTCTAACCGCACATCCCTAATAACTCATCTCTACAATCTTATAAGCATCCTGAGGCGTCAGTTTTTTATACTCACCAAGTCCGGACCATTTCCTGTCTGTAAATGCTTTTTCTACTCTTTCAGCTGTACCTCTATAATCTTCTGTATATTCGGAAAGTTTGGTTTTGATATTCAGGCTGTGGAAGAATTCCTCCATCTTTTTGATTCCTGCTTCAGCTTTTTCTTCCAGTGTTCCGTCTTTGATTCCCCATACTCTTTCAGCATACTGGGCCAGTTTTCCTTTTTTGGTTTCGAAATTATAACGGTAGTGGGAAGGAGCAATAACCGCTAAAGTTCTTGCATGGTCAATTCCGAAATAAGCAGTCAGTTCATGCCCCATAGCGTGTACCGCCCAATCTGTGATCACTCCCTTCTGGATAAGACCATTCAGAGCCATTGTACAGCACCACATAAAGTTTCCGGCAGCATCATAATCAAAATCATCAGCCAGAACTTTCGGAGCTGTTTCCTGAAGGCTGATCAGAATGCTTTCCGCAATTCTTTCCTGAAGATCTGCAGAAGAAGGGGCCGTCATATATTGTTCCAATACATGCGTGTAAGCATCTGTAATTCCGTTAACAATCTGGTTTTTAGGGATTGTTCTGATCACTTCCGGATCTAAAACAGAAAACTGAGGGAAAAGACCAGGTCCTCCTGAAGATAATTTTTCATTGGTTTCTCTTCTTGAAATGACATAACCTGAATTCATTTCAGAACCTGTTGCCGGCAATGTCAGAATACTTCCGAAAGGCATTCCTTCTCCTTCAAATGTTCTTACTGAATTTCTAAGGATTTCCCAGGGTTCTCCATCATAATTGGCGGCAGCAGAAAGAAATTTAGTTCCATCAATTACAGATCCTCCGCCTACAGCCAGCAGATAATTGATATTTTTTTCTTTGATAAAACTTAAAGCGTTGATCAGTACTTCATACTCAGGATTTGCAGGAACACCTCCGAATTCATACAGATCATGATCTTTCAGAGCTTCCTTTACCTGATCGTAAACACCGTTGTTCTTGATGCTTCCGCCTCCGTAGATCATTAATATTTTGGCGTCTTTTGGAACTTCACGGGAGATCTTAGCGATTTCACCTTTTCCAAAAAGTATTTTTGTTGGATTTTTAAATTCGAAATTGAGCATTGTTCTAAATTTATTTGATTCAAATTTACGCAAAGCAATACGAAAATTGAGTTAAGGAATTTTTAAAATTACGATCACTGTGTTTTATAATAACAATCTAAATTTTACTTAGTGGTGCTCTGAGAGACATAGGTTTTTGCCCGAATGATCTTTTTTATCGATAATGTCTACTTCCAGTAAATGCTGGAGTCTGGAGGAGAGAATATGGGTTGCAATTTTTTCATCTGCCTTAAGGAAATCTCCATCCGTACATTCTTTCAAAAGATAAAAAGCTTGCTAGAGAATTTAATTAAAAAGCAGAAAGAAAATCTGTAAAATCTGTGGGAATTTTTCAATATATTCGATTGCAAAGTTGACATTGAAGCAACCGATTTTATGGAGTTTTTCCCTTTTGAAGCTGTCTTTTTATTTGTAAGCTGTCTTAGCTGAAGTATCGCAGTTGTCACTTTTAAAGTAAACACCTTTATTTTTTGACTCCAGTTTGCCCGTTTTTCTATTGATTTTGATGAAGTAAGATTCTTTAATTTCGGGACAACCTTTAGACTTTGATGCATACAGGGATATATGTTTGTCCTCAATTTTATATGAACCACCTTCTTTATTGCTGGTATCTACGGAAAAACCATAGGTTTGGACCAATAAAATAGCTTCCGGAAGATTATCAACCGTTCCGATAAAATCTCTTAACTGCTGTTCACTGGAGAAATAGACAGACCTTTCGTTTTTACAGGCAAGAATATAGGAAAAGCATCTGTTGCCCATACATTGCTGAAAGAAACCTTTCTCAGGAAGAGGCTCGTTGATGGTCATGAAATCCGGCATCTGACTTTCGTAGATCACTGCTTTCTCAGGATCGGTGTCATTGGTAAGAACTCTCCAATAACCATATTCTTTATCCGGAACAATAAATGGGTACAAATATTCTGCTGTATCCAGAATATCCGGAATTTTTCTGTAGTCATCAGGAACCACAGTCTGTGCAAAGAACAGATTGGATAGAACCAGCGAAGTGATGACAATAATTTTCATAAAGGAAGTGCTTTCTGGCAAATTTACGAAAATGAATGATGATTTATTTTTTATCCTTTAAATAATTAGCAGCGTTGGTATTGCCGGGATTAAGAATCAATGATTTTTTATAGTTAATAACAGCTTCTTTCTTTTGTCCTAACCCATCTAATGCTTCACCATAGCTGTCATAAACATTGGCGCTATTCGGAAATAATAGGGTATTCAATCTGAAAACGGCAAGGGCTTCATTCTTGAGATTCCGGCTTATCAGCTGGTAACCCCATGAATTGATCTCATCCTCTGACACGGTAAAATTTTTATTGTTCTCTTTAATTTTTTGATAAATTGCATATACATTTTGATACCCACCTGAAACAGTTTGGTGAAAGAATAGTTTCATATTCGGGCTAAGCCCAAAACCATTTTCAATTTTCATATCCGGTATGTAGTATCCGGCAATTTCATCAATGAACCATTCAGGATTTGCTCCCTGAAGATTGCTTAAAACAATGATTGATAGATTATCATCCGGATAAACAAACAGGGCAGAGCGCATACCTCCTACAGGAGCAACCGCGGGATGAGCAGACCTTACAACAGTCGGCCATCCTAAGGCATAACCGTTCGTGAGTTTATTAAAACCACCTATGTCACCATTATTGAGTTTTATAGTAGTAAAAAGCTCCTTAATGCTTTTTTCATCATGAAGCAGTTTCCCTTTCTGCAGGGCTATGAGCCACTTACTCAAATCTTCAGCTGATGATAAAATTCCTGTAGCTGTCCGAAAAAATATAGGAAAGGCAGCAAAAGCATTGTGAAGCTTTCCGTCATTGATCCATTGGCCATCATGATTAATAATTGTGGAATACGAACCCGCATTATTCTCGATAATATCATTAGAATCTCCAAATCGAGTGACAAACATTGTACACGGCTTAAATTGATTTTCTTTAATAAACTTCGCGAAATGCTCGCCGCTCAATTTTGTAATTATTTTTCCTAAAATATAGTAGCCTGTTTGATTATAACTGAATTTTTCACCAGGCGAAAACTCCATAGGAAGTGTTTTAACTATTTCCCAATTTTTGTTTTCGATACCGCCACCTAATAGCTGTTCTTTTTCATCAATATTATTGGGAAGACCTGATGTATTGCTTAATAACTGTTTGATTGTTATTTTTTTCCAGTTTCCCGGAATGTCAGAAAGATATTTTGAAATGGTATCATCTGTTTTTAATTTTCCCTGCTCCTGAAGTTGCATGATAGCAACACCAACAAAAGCTTTCGTCATTGAATTGATAGAGAATACCGTATTGTTTTTTGTCGCGATCTGATGTTCAATATTGGCAAGTCCATAATTACTCAGTTGATCAATTTTTTCATTTCTGATGACAGCCAATTGAAGTCCCGGGATTTTCAGTTCCTGCATTTTATGCTTGATAAAAACATCAATGCTATCAGAACGCTTTTGTGCTGTATAGTTTTGTATAAATAAAACAACAATAATAACAAGAAATGATTTCAATAAGATTTTCATAAGACCGTTTATTGTAAGACATTGTAAGATAGCTTTTTATTACATATGATCTCTCTTTTACAATCTGACCTTCATATACTGCAAATTAAATTTATAGTTAAGGCTATTGCAGTATAATTTTATAATATCCTTTTTCGTCTGTTACATCAATACCTATACCGGTAAATGTTAATTTGTTAATCTGATAACCATCACAACCTCCTTTAAATTCTGACGAATGTATTGAAAAATTAAAAGCTTTAATATTAGAAGAGAAAGTATAATTTTTTGTACCATTATAAGCGCCTACATTTTCTAAAATGACCATGTCTTCGGATGTTTTGGTTAATTGTACCCCAACCTGATTTTCATCCTTGACCGAATAAGCAGTAAGGGTGCCATTTGTGATCAGATTTTCATCATTAGAATTAACAAATTTAAAGGCTATCGTCTGAGGAGCGTTATAACAATCTTCACCGCAGCCTATGAAAATAAAAGCGATTAAAAGGAATATGAATATATGTTTCATGAGATGTTAATTAATTTCTGTGATAAGTAAAATTAATCATTAAACCGTTGTATTCAAAATTATTATAAACCTGAATTATAATAACTTGTCCTAAATATTTTTAAAAGACTTAAGTCCATAGAAAATATTATTTTTTAACCTCTTTCGCTTTATCGATATCTGTACTAATCAGATCTCTTGCATAAGAAGTAGCCTTTTGATATTTCCCCAAAAATGTGGCCTTAAATTCATTGTCAATTTTTCCTTCTTTCATAAATTCATAAACAATTTCGGCTCTGATAGCTCTGAGTTCGAATAAAACAAGTTTATACGTATTTTTCTTATTATCAACTTGAAATAGAGTGTCAAATGCTGTAACTGCAGTTGTTATAGCTCCTAGAATCAAAATGGGTTTAGCTTTACTGAGCGTTTCAATCTCTGATATTCCTGCCAAAACGGTAATTATTCCTGCAAAAATAATTTGAGTAATTCGGATCATGTAAAATATCCAAATATAGTTATTAGCCTTTCTTTCAATCCGGTTAATTTCCTTTTGTATCTGCAGATAAAAAGGATCCGTTATAGAGTCTTCTTTCATGGTAAATAGTTTTAAATAAAGGTATTGAATTAATTCTAAGAAAGGATATTAAAATAATTTTGTTCCGGGTACTCCTTTTTTGTCATTTGTCAATTAATTTAATTCCAAAATCCATTACATTTGTTATATGATACACGACCAACGAGCAGAAAAATTCAGGCAGATCGTGGAGAATAAGTTCCAGATCTACAATTCATTATTTATGAGCCTGCCTTATGATAAAATGACCAATATCGGGATGCTTCTTCCCTTCCTTTACGAGGAAAGCCGAAACGGATACGAAGGAGGAAAGACTCCTGAGGAAATTGTAGAAGAATTCTTTAAGAACCATACAGACCTCCAGACCGAAGAGCAGAAATTGGAACTGCTTTTCAAAATCATACAATACATCGAAAGACAGGTAGTTTTATTTGACAGTATTGAAGATGCTGCATTTCCCAACCTTCATTCCGAAAGCGACAGTGGGACAGTGACCAATCTTTTTGAACGGTCGTATCAGGATCATAAACTTGAAAAAGTTCGTGAAAAGCTTGAGGATTTTACAGTAAAAGTGGTATTTACAGCACACCCGACCCAGTTTTATCCAAGCTCAGTACAGAGAATTATTCAGGATTTAAGAGGCGCTATTACCAGTGATTCTGTTACCCAGATTGATATGCTTCTTCAGCAGTTGGGTAAGACTCCTTTCGTTAATAAAGAAAAACCGACTCCTATAGATGAGGCTCTCAGCATTATCTCCTATTTAAGATATGTATATTATGATACGATTGGGGAATTGTTTACGAAAATTAAAAAGACATTCGGAAACGGGTATTTTCATCTTCATGAAGATATTATCCAGCTAGGTTTTTGGCCGGGTGGCGATAGAGATGGAAACCCATTTGTAACCGCTGATGTTACAAAAAGAGTCGCAGAAGAGCTTCGTTCAGCAATCCTGAAATCCTACTACAGCCATTTGAAATTTATTAGAAGAAGGTTAAGTTTCAGAGGAGTTTCTGAAGTCCTGACTCAATTGAGTGATGACCTGTATGGAGCCATCTTCAACGGAAATATAATTACAGCAGAAGATATTCTGAAAAAGGCAAACGAAGCAGAAAAAATACTGATAAATGAGCATAATTCTTTGTTTTTAGACCTTCTGGCTAATTTCAGAGACCGCGTGAAAATTTTTGGAACTCACTTTGCAACACTGGACATTCGCCAGGACAGCAGGATTCATCAGAAAGTGATTGATGATGTTTTTGCAAGAGTTTATGGAAATACAGAGGCTTCTCAGGAAGAAAAATTCAATAAACTGATCCAGCTTGGTGAAAAAGTCAATGCAGATCAGTTTGAAGATATCGTTAAAGATACCCTATTAACGGTTTCACAGGTTTCGGAAATCCAGGATCTGAACGGGCAGAGAGGGATGAACCGTTACATTATTTCAAATTCTGATGCCGTAAAAGATGTCATGAATGTGTATGCCTTTTTTAAGATCTGCGGGTATAATGAAGATGAAATCAAAATGGATATCGTTCCCCTTTTTGAAACCATGGAAGGCCTTGCCAACTCTGAAAATGTAATGAATGAGCTGTATCATAATCCTGTCTATAAAAAACATCTTGAAAGCAGAGGAAATCAGCAAACGATCATGCTTGGCTTTTCAGATGGAACAAAAGATGGTGGATATTTGAAGGCGAATTGGGAAATTTATAAGGCTAAAGAAGTCTTAACTAAACTTTCCGTTCAAAATGGAATTAAAGTCGTGTTCTTTGACGGTAGAGGTGGTCCACCCGCAAGAGGCGGAGGGAAAACGCACGATTTTTATGCTTCACAAGGAAATACTATTGCCAACAATAAAATTGAACTGACCATTCAGGGACAAACGATCACCAGTATTTTCGGAAATAAAGAGCAGGCTAAATACAATTTTGAGCAGCTGCTGACGGCCGGAGTCGAAAATGATGTCTTTAAAAATTCTAAAAAAGACCTTACAGAAAAAGAAAGAAAACTGATTGCCGAGCTGGCTGATATCAGTTATAAAAAATATTCAGATCTGAAAGCTCATCCAATGTTTGTTCCGTATCTTCAGGAAATGAGTACCCTGGAATATTATGGTAAGACCAATATCGGAAGCCGCCCGTCTAAAAGAGGAAACGGCAGTGAGCTTAAATTTGAAGACCTTAGAGCAATTCCATTTGTAGGCTCATGGTCACAGTTAAAGCAGAATGTTCCGGGATTCTTCGGATTCGGATTTGCCATGCAGCAGATGAAAGAGCAGGGACGACTGGAAGAAGTAAGAGAATTGTATAAAGGTTCCGATTTCTTTAAAACTTTGATCCTGAACTCTATGATGAGTATGAATAAATCCTATTTTCCACTGACCTATTATATCAAGAATAATCCAAAGTTTGGTGCATTCTGGAATGTACTTTTTGATGAATATACGCTTTCAAGAGATATTATGCTTGAGCTTACAGGATTCAAACTGCTACAGGAAGAAGATCCGCTTTCCAGAAAATCCGTAAAAATCCGGGAGAAGATTGTATTGCCGCTGTTGAGTATTCAGCAGTATGCCCTGATGAAAATCCAGAAAGGAGAAGGGAATAAGGAAGCTTATGAAAAATTGGTGACCAGATCATTATTTGGAAATATTAATGCGAGTAGAAACTCAGCTTAACTGATCATAACAACGCCTCTCAATTTGAGAGGCGTTTTCTTTAACAAATAGTATATGAACACAATGTTTTTTTAAATTTTGGCTAAAGCCAATTTGATTGGTGATAAAAGTGAAACGGGCTAAAGCCCGTTCCTATTCAATATGTTTGTCACATATAAAAAATCTGAGCAATCTGGATATATCTTTGGTAGTCTATTGAGATAATAGGTTGTACTTGCAGCCTTAATAATTTCACTTTTGAAGTGTGATAAATGAAATGTCAAAATCCTTTCCAGTGATTTGAACTTGTGGCATTGTGTTATTTGTGGTTGAAAATAAATTCAGGATTAGAAATATCAAATAACTATTCCTTTAAAAATTTTTCATAAAAAATCTGCTCCTTTGCCTGAATTTTGAGATAATAAGTTCCGGGCGGGAAATCTTCCACTTTTATAGATTTCTGCCCGTTATTTTTTCTGATCAGTTTTCCTAAATTGTCGTAGACTTCCAGCGATAGAATATCACTTTCAGAAGCAATATTCAGAATGCTTTTAACAGGATTCGGAAAAATGGCAAATTTTTCTTTTTTTACGATCTCAGAAGTATTAAGAGTTTGATTATAAATATTTCCAAAGTTGAGAATACCGTAGCCCATCTGGTCTGTATGAGCAGGGTAAATTGAAGCGGTCTGTCTGAGCTTTGTTCTCATCAGTTCTCTGTTCATCGAAGGGAAAGCCTGAATAAAACATGCCACACCACCTGCGGCAATAGGTGTTGCAATGGAAGTTCCGCTAACAGTTGCTGGTGTACTGTTCGTAACTGTTGCAGAAGCAGTTCCTCTTGCACTTGCATCTGGTTTTACACTCCCCAGGGAATTGGGTCCGTAAGATGAAAATCCAGAAGAGCTTCCTGCTGAATCTACGGAGCCTATGCTGAAAACCTTTGTATTATCTGCTGGGGTCATAATATAATGCCATGGCTGCAGTCCAGCGTTTCCGGCGGCGGCGAGAACGAAAATTCCTTTGTTCGCAGCTATTTCGGCGGCCCGTGCGATAAAAGAAGTGGTTCCATTCATATCCGAATAGGTATAGCTGTATCTCGGATCATCAAAAATATTATAACCCAGAGAAGAAGTGATCATATCAACCCCTTTTCTGTCGGCCTCCTCAGCTGCCTCTATCCAATACAATTCCTCTTCCGGAACTTCACCAACAGCATTTTCACTGCGGTAAAGGTAGAAATCTGCATCAGGAGCGGATCCTACGAAAATATCTTTAATATACCCTCCGATAGCGCCCAATACTGCTGATCCATGATTGCTGATGGAGGTATTGTAGACATTATTTGTTTTGGTAACGAAGTCATACACGGCTTTGATCTGATTATTAGTCCTAAGTCTTTCAAAAGCAGATCCGGTATCTACGTAAGGGAATCCTGCATCGATAACTGCAATAGAGACTCCAGTTCCTGTAAATCCTGCCAGATGAAGGGGCCTCACATTAATTTGGTCAATCTGTGCAGAACCTGAACCGTAATCAAAAACGGTCAGTGTCTTTTGACTGTCAGAAATGGTGTTCCATTTATTTTGAGCGGCTGTTTTAGGTACGGTTGGATTGTTTTTGGCAAAACGTCCTACAGAAGATACATAAGGTTGTGCCTGTAAAATCGTTATCTGGGCCGGAGTAGCATTCACAGCGGCTCCATTGAGCCATTTAGAATAATCGGTAACGGTAAAACCAAGATTTTGAAGATTCTGAATATAGGATTGTTCAATCGGGGCATCCTGATCATTCAGCGGAATACCTAGCGAAGTACGTCTGTTAAGGGATTTTTGAGTCAGTTCTGAAAGCGGATTGGCATAAAAAGCCGCTTTGTTCGGTTTGCCTGTAAAATAAACAAAAACAAGCTCTGTTTGTGCATTTACCGTTGAGTAACCCGCTATAAGACAAAAGAGTAAAAGTTTTTTCATGAAGTTATTTTTTATAAAGATAAAACAAAATGAATAAAATTTTTGAAAGGATTTTAAATTCCTTATTTTTACACAAATATTTATTTATGAAAAAAATTCAGATGGTTGACTTGCAAAGTCAGTATTACAAAATAAAGAATGATGTAGATAATGCAGTTTTAAATGTAATGGATTCTGCGGCTTTTATCAATGGCCCTGAAGTGAAGTCTTTCCAGAATGAATTGGAATCTTATTTAGATGTAAAGCATGTGATCCCGTGTGCTAACGGAACGGATGCTTTACAGATCGCGCTGATGGCTTTGGACCTTAAAGAAGGAGACGAAGTAATCACCGCCGATTTTACTTTTGCTGCTACAGTAGAAGTTATTCATCTGCTTAAACTGAAATCAGTATTGGTAGATGTAGATTACGATACATTCACCATCTCTCCGGAGGAGATCAGAAAAGCAATCACACCTAGAACAAAAGCAATCATTCCGGTACATATTTTCGGACAGTGTGCCAATATGGAAGAGATCTTAAAAATTGCAGAAGAATACAATCTTTATGTAATTGAAGACAATGCACAGGCAATAGGTTCAGAGTATACATTCTCAGACGGAACTCAAAAATACGCCGGAACAATGGCAACTGTGGGAACTACTTCATTCTTCCCTTCTAAAAATTTAGGTTGCTACGGTGACGGAGGTGCCATTACGACTAACAATGATGAACTGGCACACCGCTTAAGGGGGATTGTAAACCATGGAATGTACGAAAGATATTATCATGATGAGGTAGGAGTAAATTCAAGATTAGACAGCATTCAGGCTGCGGTTTTAAGAAAAAAACTTCCACATCTTGATTCTTACAACGAAGCGAGAAGAAAAGCGGCAGATTATTATGATGAAGCTTTTGCAGATCTTAAAGATATCCTTACACCGGAAAGATCAGAAAATTCTACCCATGTGTTCCACCAGTATACATTGAGAGTTCTGAACGGAAAACGTAACGAGCTTCAAAAGTTCCTTACAGAAAAAGAAATTCCGGCAATGATTTATTATCCTGTAGCATTGAGAAAGCAGAAGGCCTATTACCAGGAAAGTAATGATGCAGATTTTGTGAATACAGATAAACTTCTGGATCAGGTAATATCTCTTCCAATGCATACCGAATTAGATGAAGAGCAGCTGAAGTATATTACGGATGCTGTATTGGAGTTTATGAAATAGAATGAAAGGGAAAGTTTTTCAATATAAAATTGTTTATTGGCTTTCAATTTTAATTAATTTAATTTTTTCAGCTGTATTTGGGTTTGCATCTGTTAACAGAATAGTTACAAATTCATTTTTGATAAAAAGAGATATTATTTATTCATTATCTATAATTATTATAGCAATATTATCGATTATTGGTTTAGTTTCTTTGATTATAAAATATAAGCAATCAATTAGAATTTTTTCATATACTTTGATTTTGCTGATAATAACATTACATTAGGAATTTTAGAATCAATTTTTATTAGAAAAAACTTTGGAAACGACACAAATGATTATATTTTAGTCCCAATTTTATATCTGATTATGATTGGGCTATTCATTTTAATACAAAAGTCTAAATTTAAAGACAATTCTGTATTTTTAGAAATTGAAGAAATAGGAAAACACGCAGATAAAAAAAAATATTACAAAAAAAATGGCAGTACTTGTTACAGGCGGGCTTGGATATATAGGGTCACACACAGTAGTGGAATTACTTAACGACGGTTTTGAAGTGGTTATTGTAGATGATTTATCCAACTCGGAAAGATTTATTTTAAAGAATATCGAAGAGATTACAGGCAAGAAGCCGTTTTTTTATCCTTTCGATTTAAGACGCAGAGAACTGCTTGCTCAGGTTTTTGATGCTCATCAAATTGAAGGATGTCTTAATTTTGCAGCTTCTAAAGCGGTAGGAGAGAGTCAGGTCAAACCATTGGATTATTATGAAAATAATTTATTCACTTTAATCAATATTCTTCAGGAATTTAAAGAAAGAGGAATTTCAAATTTTATTTTCAGCTCGTCCTGCACAGTATATGGACAGGCCGAGAAAATGCCAATTAATGAAAATACTCCGTTGAAACTTCCTGAAAGTGTATATGGTAAAACAAAGCAGATGGGAGAGGAAATTTTGACTGATTTTGCGAAAGCTTATAGCAGGAAAATTTCTCTTTTAAGGTACTTTAATCCAATTGGTGCTCATCCATCCGGTAAACTAGGAGAACTTCCAATAGGTGTTCCTAATAATTTGATTCCCTATGTTACCCAAACAGCAGTTGGGATTCGTGAGAAACTCAACATTTGGGGTGATGATTATGATACGGAAGATGGTACAGCTGTTCGAGATTATATTTATGTTGTGGATCTTGCTAAAGCTCATGTAAGCGCACTTAAGAAATTAATGCAAAGCAATGAAGAAACGGTTATAGATATATTCAATCTGGGAACAGGAAAGGGCTCATCAGTATTGGACGTTGTGAAAGCTTTTGAAACAGCTAATAATGTGAAGGTTCCTTACCAGATTTGTGCGAGAAGAGAAGGTGATATTACCGTTGCTTATGCTAATGCTGATAAAGCTGAAAAAGAACTTCACTGGAAGTCTGATACACCTTTGGAGGAATCATTGAGAACAGTCTGGAAATGGCAACTGTATCTGGATTCAAGGCCTGTTTAAAAGTAAATATTTTAGAATACATTATAAGATATTCCCCTATAATCCTCACTATTTTATATTTTAGAAGAGTGGAGGTTTTTTTACAGAATTTTAATTAAATTTAATATGAAAACACAGAAAATAGGTATTACATTTTCCTCATTTGATTTACTGCATGCAGGACATATCAAAATGCTTGAAGAAGCTAAAACAATATGCGATTATCTAATCGTAGGACTTCAGATTGATCCGTCTCACGATCGTCCAAATAAAAATAAACCAAGCCAGACCATTGTTGAGAGATATATTCAACTAAAGGCTGTGAATGCTGTGGATGAGATTATTCCTTATTATACAGAAGAAGATCTATTGGATATTTTGAAGTCTTTTGTGATCGATGTAAGGATCATTGGTGATGATTACATGGATAAAGACTTTACTGGTAAGCAATATTGTGAAGAGAAAGGAATAGACATCTTTTACAACAAAAGGGACCATAGGTTTTCTACCAGTGACCTTAGGAAAAGAATCTATGAAGCCGAAAAAGAAAAATACGAAAAGGCTGAGACCGTAAAATAAAAAAAATCCCGAAAATATTTTTCGGGATTTTTTATTGTATTACATTGGACTTTGCTGATCATCTCCAGCTGCATTGGAGTTGATGTCTTTTTTCCTTTTCGGCTGTTCTACCTTCTCACCTTGTTTGAATCTGTAAGTCAGAGAAACTGAGAACTGTCTTG
The DNA here is from genome assembly GCF_025153485.1 of Chryseobacterium pyrolae. Classification (NCBI taxonomy): domain Bacteria; kingdom Pseudomonadati; phylum Bacteroidota; class Flavobacteriia; order Flavobacteriales; family Weeksellaceae; genus Chryseobacterium; species Chryseobacterium pyrolae. The sequence continues at coordinate 100,982 of NZ_JANZQH010000007.1, read as the reverse complement.
GTTGCCATTGCATATAAGAATCCCTTACGCTATTTGCTGTATATGTTGTAGATCTCATTGCTCTGGTATTAAAAATATCCTGAACGTTGAATGCTAAAGTTCCGTCACCTTTCCAAATGGTTTTAGAAGCACCGAGACTGATGGCATACATATCTTTTCTATCCTGGTAAGCCGTTTTCTGGCCCCCTCTGTAGAATCCTTGTAGCTGGAAACTGAATGTTTTATCCACTTTAATCGTTGAAGAAAGTCTCGCTCTTGTTGAAAACCCCTTACCGTTAAAATCAGCAACAGCCTGAATAGGATTGCCATCTTTATCAAAGGTGTCATATAGAGTGCTGCCTTTTGTATTGTAACCAAACAAATCTACATTTCCTAAGAATTTTAACCAACTTGTTGCGTCCCAGTTGAAGTTTAAATCTACACCGAAACGGTCATCTGTACCCAAGTTAATTGGTTTTGTATGAGATTCTATACGCTTTGGATCAATAATAGCTCCATTTTCATCTGTAGCCAAAATATTATACACTAACATTTTTGTATCATCAGTCTGATGTCTGTAATACAGCGTAGGGTTGATCGTGAATTTCTTTTTTGAAATGCTATATCCAAATTCAAAAGAGTCTACATATGATGGATTAAGATCAATGTTTCCGTCAAAAATATTTTGGTTATCATTATAACTCGGGTTAGGAATCATAAAGAATGATCTTGGGCGGTCTATTCTTCTTGTGTAGTTTAATAGCAACTGATTATCCTTAGCGAATTCATAACTTAAATATACGCTTGGGAATAAGTTATTGTAATTTTTAGTAGTTGCGGGTACATTTTTCTTGGGATCAAGGCTTAGGTAATTAATATCTACATTCGACAATTCATCTCTTACACCCACCTGATAACCTAATTTTCCGATTTTACTTTTGAACTGTAAATAAAAAGCATTGAAAGTCTCCTTATATGTTGCATCATAAGTGTATGGTTTAAGGAAATCTAATGGCTTTGTTGTCGTGCTCTCACGAACATCATTACTATAATCATTGGTATTGATATCAATTCTATATCCTGCTTCTAATTTTGAATATTCACCAATAGGCAACTCATAATCGGCCTTACCAATAACAGATTTGTTAATTGTATTTTGATTAATGATATCTTTCAGATTATCATTAGTATCATCAATATTGGTATCGTTGTATGATCGGCTTCTCTGTAAACTTAATGATAATGATAAATTTTGTCCTTTATCATCAAATTTATGATCTAGTCCGAAATCACCTTGAAAAGCGAGGTTGTTGTTTGTTCCGAAAGTACTTCTGTTTGATGTATAAAAAGGATTTTTAAGAGGAGTGTAGCGGTAATCAATATTTCCAAAATTTTCGCTGTCAAAAGTTCTTACGGTTCCTGATGCGTTTACTGAAGTTTTTTCAGAAATATCATAAACGATACCTGCAGAAGCGTTATAGTTGTTGTTTTTACTTTTAGTTTCAGAGTCAGTATTTCTTTGTACCAAATCATCATCTAATTTAGCATTGTTAAAATAATCATCATTTCTACTGGTATTTTTGGATTCCCTGTAGCCTCCGCCACCATTTAGAAACCATGTAAAGTTCCCTTTTCTCCAGTTAAGATTCGCATTAAGGTTGGTTTGAGGAAGGTAACCTAAAGTTCCGATAACACTACCGTTAAAACCAGTCTTCTTGCTTTTCTTTAAAATAATATTCAAAATACCCGCTGTACCACTTGCTTCAAATTTAGAAGAAGGGTTGGTGATCACTTCAATTCTATCGATCTGATCGGCAGGGATACTTTGAAGTGCATTGGCACCATCATCTATCCCAAGTAAAGCAGAAGGCTTTCCGTTGATCAGGAATTTCACATTAGAGCTTCCTCTCATCGAAACAGTACCGTCAGTATCCACAGAAACAGAAGGAACGTTAGAAAGAACATCCTGAAGATTTCCTCCTTTACTTACAATATCCTGAGAAGGGTCGTAAGTTCTTTTGTCCAGCTCTACTTTATAGGGTTTCGTAGCTGCTGCAGTAATAACGACTCCCTGGATTTCCTGAGTTTTACCATCAAGAGTGGTTGTAGCTTCCGGTTGTATAGATAAAGCACCAATGTTTCCTGGGCCTGCAATGTTTTTATTGACAATGCTCTTTTTGTAGTCAATGGCTTCTACTGTGATATCATAATTTCCAGGAGCTAATTCCAGCTTGTACTGTCCCTTTTCGTCGGTGAGTACAGCATCGCTTAATGACTTATTCGCTTTATTGCCGAACGTCACAGAAGCATAAGGAACCGGCTGGTTGTTTTTGTTGACAATCATTCCCGTAACGCCTGCTTTCTCCTGTGCAAAAGCCATTGCGGCTGCCGAAAGTACAAAAGTAAGTGCTAACGTTTTTTTTGTGAAAATGTTGACAATTTCCGTCTGATTCATAGGGTATTTTTTGTGTAAAATCGTGAAAGTATAACTCTTAATATTGTGAAATCATTAATTGGGTTGATTTTCAGAATATTAAAATTTATGTATTATTTATAGATGTATAAGTCGTATGTAAGTGTTAAAAGTTAATTATGGTATTGTTAAAATATAGTTAAATTAGTTTTTTATTTAATATTTTTCGAATTGAGCCAGTCCTGATAAGCTTTTGCGTTGATTGCGTGCTCTTCTGCGCTGGCAGTAAATTTATGATAGCCAAACCTTGCAGGGTCAGCACACATAAATATATAATTGTTGTTTTCTGCATTTAAAATGGCATCTACAGAATTTTTGTCCACAACACAGATCGGTCCCGGAGGAATTCCTGCATTAGCATACGTATTGTAGGGTGATGGTGTAGACAGATGTTTATAAAGCACCCTTTTGATTGGTTCCTTGAAATTTGTCTGCTTGTTGATCGCATAGATCACCGTAGGATCAGACTGAAGTTTCATTCCCTTTCTGTATCGGTTCAGGTATAATCCGGCAATCGTCCTCATTTCATCTTTCTTTCCACCTGATTCTTTATAAACGATAGAAGCCAGTGAATAAATCTGCTCTCTGGTAAGCCCAGATTGCTGTTCCTGGTTTTTTCTTTCACTCGTCCAGAATTCATTGTACTGTTCATCAAACTTTTTGAAAAACTCCCTCGGACTTACCGTCCAGAAAAAATTGTAAGTATCGATGAAGAAATACTTCTTTAAATCCTCTGCATTTTTATATCCTTTCTCTACTGCTATCTGATCCAGGTCATTGACAAAATGTAAAGAATCCAGTTCAGTCTTTTTGGTTACTTTTCCTATCATCTGATACATATCTCCAAAATCTCCAATTCTGAAGCTGTTTTCAGCCTGATTTCCTGCCTTGATCATATTTACAAGCTTCGTGTTTCCTTCCCCTGACTGGAAATGGTAACGGCCCGGTTTAAAATATTTATCCAGATCTTTATCCTTGGCTACAGCTTCAAAAGCTTCCTTATCTTTTACATATGGACCTACGGAGTCAAGGATCTGCTTGAAATCCGCTTTATGGGGAATCAGAACATAGCCGTCCTTTTCCACATTGTTTCCATAATATTTATTATAAAATCTCAAACCAAAAAATCCTGCCGCTCCAAAAATAAGAAGAGCAATAACGAGAACCGTTTTTTTCATTATTAAAAAATTGATTAAAAGTTTGTTTTTAAATAAGATCTATTTTACCTCTAAAAACTTGCTTCGCAGGACCTTCCAGCCAAATATTTTGAAAAGAATTTCCGTTTTTCTCAGCATGAACTTTAAGATTGCCGCCTAAAGTTGTAACTTTTACAGAGATTAGATTGTGTTTTTGCAGAAAAGTTAAAGCAGAAGCGGTAACTCCTGTTCCACAACTGAAAGTTTCATCCTCAACGCCTCGTTCATAGGTTCTTACAAAAATTTCATCATCAGTAATTTTTTCCACAAAATTGACATTGATGCCCTTTTCTTTATAATTTTCTGAATTTCTGATGCCATGTCCCTGTGCAAAAACATTGTAATTCACAAGATCTTCCACATATTTTACATAATGAGGTGAGCCTGTATTCATCACAGTATCTTCTCCGTCCATGGAAACAGCATCCACATCAATCATTTTTAATTTAATGATACCGTTATGGATTTCAGCTTCATGTTCGCCGTCTGTAGCAATGAATTTACATTTATCTTCAAAAATATCAAGGAAGAAAGCAAAAGCTACAAGACATCTTCCGCCATTTCCGCACATTGTACTTTCGCCACCGTCTGAATTATAATAAACCATTTTGAAATCATAACCACCTTCGTTTTCCAAAAGGATAAGTCCATCGGCACCAATTCCAAAACGTCTGTCACATAGTTTTTCAATAAGATCTTTCTCCTTTGGAAACTGCAGATCCCGGTTGTCTATCATCACAAAATCATTCCCAGTCCCTTGATATTTATAAAATTCCATATTCTTTTAGTGTAAAATTAACGAGCAAAATTAATATATTTAAAATGAAAAACGAACAGTGTTAGCTGTTCGTTTTCTTATTTATAATCGTTTTATCTAAATCCGCCTCCGCTTGGCTGCTGTCTCGTAGAACCGCTGCTTGGCTGAGTGGTACTTGGGGAGCTTGTGCTTCCTCTAAACCCACCATTGGATGATTCTGTTGGTCTGGTGGTGTTTTGGTTTTGGTTCTGATTATACTGTTGTGTATTTCTGAAACCGCCACTGCTTTGATTATTTTGGCTTCCCTGATTATTCTGATAACTTCCACTTTGATTTCTAAAGCCTCCATTGTTCTGGCTGCCCTGTGGTCTCTGGTTGTTATTGTAACTGACGTTGTTATTCGGGTTTCGGAATCCGTTTCCGTTTCCGTTATTGTTTCCACTGCCCGTAGGCTGACCTCTGAATCCGTTATTCGGTCTTTGGGAAGTTACTGTAGTTTTTCTTTCTACATATACTTTTCTTCGGCTGTTTCCTGAATTATAGTAATAATAAGGAGCACCATTATCATAGTAATAGTTGACGTCATTTCTGTAATAGTAGCCGTCATTTCCATAATAACCGCCGTTTCCGTAATAACCGGAAGGAGCATAATAAGATCCGTTATTATAGTATGGATCTCCGTAGCCATTGTTCGAATATCCGTCAGTATAAGCTAAACACGATGACAAACTGGCAATAGCAACGATGCTGAATGCTATTTTAAATAAATTTTTCATGACTTTATTGTATATTTTTCTCTTTTAAACTTTTTTTCCAATTGAGGTATCCTAAGATAGCCATTATAGTAAATACCAAATATTGAACCGAAGTGATTCCAAGCTCCTTAAAAATCATCATAGGCATGCAAATAAAATCTCCGATGATCCAGAAGATCCAGTTGTCAATGCGTTGTTTGGCCATAAACCACATACCCACTAAAAATATAGAAGTTGTGATCACATCCAGCCAATTGGCCCAATCAAGATGATACAATCCTAAATGAGTTCCGTCCATGGAAAAGTGATTGTCTATATAAGGTTTGTAATAATAAATAAGCGTTACCAGAGCCAGGCTTAAGAAAAAAAGAGCAGCAGCAAATATTCGTTCTTTTTTTGTAGCCCAACTTACCTCTACATGAATGTTATCATTTGAGTTTTTCGACCACAAGACCCAGCCGTAAATACTCATTGCCGTATAATATACATTGATCATACAGTCGCCGAGCAGACCGAAATTGAAAAGAATATATACATAGATCAACGTAGAGATGATGCCTGTGGGATAAACCCAGATATTCTTTTTAATTGAAAAATAGACGCTCAAAATTCCGAAAACCGTACCTGTAGCTTCCAGCATAATTTGTCCGGCACTGTAGTTTTCATACGGCTTTACGAAAAGATCATATAAATTCATGCGATCAAAATTAAACAAAAATTAACACTTTTGAAAATAAATTAAATAAAGTGTAAATCAGTTTTTTAAATATTTTTATGTAAAATAAATCACGAAAGTTTGTCAATAAACGTTAAGGTTTGTAAAATTTTTATATTTTCGTAAATCTTTAATTAAATAAAAAAACATGTCTAAAATTTGGGTTAAGAAACCAATGAGTGCTTATGAAGCTGATATCAAAAAGAGCCAGCTGAAACGCGTTCTGGGGAAATGGAGCCTTACTGCTATCGGGATCGGAGCAATTATCGGAGGAGGAATTTTTGTACTTACAGGAACGGGTGCCTATTATAATGCCGGGCCTGCACTGGCACTTTCATTTGTAATTGCGGGCATCGCCTGTGTATTTGCGGCACTTTGTTATGCCGAGTTCGCTTCCATTCTTCCGGTAGAAGGTTCAGCATATGCTTACGCGTATGGAACCGTAGGTGAAATTTTTGCATGGATTATTGGATGGGGGTTAATACTGGAATATGCAATGGGGTCGATGACCGTCGCCGTATCCTGGTCAGGGTATTTTGCCAAACTCCTCAAAATGTTCGGATTGCATTTGCCTGCTTATCTTACTACAGATCCACAGACCTATATTGCAGCAGGAAACTCAGGATTTTCTATGAATCTACCTGCATTTTTAATTGTTTTCTTTGTCATCTCTATCCTTGTAAGGGGAACGAAAGGTGCGGCTAAAGCGAATAATTTTATTGTAGTACTTAAGGTTTCTGCTATCATTTTCGTAATTATTGCAGGTTCTTTTATTATTTTTAATTCGGCAGATCCTTTTAAAAACTGGGTTCCTTTCATTCCTGAGGCTACAACCATTACGGAAAACGGGGTCTCCCATTCTGCTTATGGTATCGCTGGAGTAGTGGCCGGAGCATCGGCAATTTTCTTTGCTTATGTAGGTTTCGATGCCGTTTCTACGCAGGCCGGAGAAGCTATTAATCCTAAAAAAGACGTGCCATTTGCAATCATCGCTTCGTTGATCATCTGTACACTTCTATATATCCTTGTATCTTTAGTGTTAACCGGAATGATGCATTATACAGACTTCAATCCACTTGGGAAATATCCGGATGCGATCAAAGCACCTGTAGCCTATGCATTTGATATTGCTGGATACGCCTGGGCCGGATACATTATTACCATTGCCGCTACGGTAGGACTAATCTCTGTATTGATGGTAATGATCATGGGACAGTCAAGAATTTTCTTAGGAATGTCGAAAGATGGATTGATCCCTGCTACTTTTTCAAAAGTAAACCCTAAAACAGGAGTACCTACAAAAAACCTTCTTATTTTAGGAGTGCTGATTGCTATTGTAGCCTCTCTTACCCCGATCAATGATCTTGCACACATGACAAGTTTCGGAACTTTATTTGCCTTCACAATGGTATGTGTAGCGGTTTGGGTACTAAGAGTAAAAGAACCAAATCTTCAGAGAAACTTTAAAGTTCCTGCTTTGCCACTTATTGCTTGTTCAGGTATCGCGATCAATGTTTATCTGATCTTTAACCTGAGCAAAGAAGCACAGATGTATTCTTTTGCATGGCTGATCATCGGATTTTTTGTTTATTTCCTGTACAGTAAAAAGCACTCAAAACTTCAGAATGGAGGATATGGGGAGACTTTCAAAGCTGAGCAGGAGCCATTAGAAAAACCTGATTTAGATTAATAAAAAATATCAACTTCAAATCCACAGAATTTTCTGTGGATTTTTTATTTTTGTCTATATGAAAAAGCTTTTACCATTTTTATTTTCCTTTTTAGGGATTTTTACATTGTCTCAACAAATAGAAAGTTTTGAGACGATTCTTAATGATAAAATAAGCATTCGGGCTTTGGAGCTGTACGATGGAAAGGTCTGGTACAGCGGGACAGATTCGAAATTTGGTTTTGTTGATCTTAAAAATAAAGAAAATCAAAAGCAGCTACGTTTGTCGGATAAAAAACTTCAGTTTAGAACACTGGCGCAGGATAAGAATTCATTATATGCCATTAATATTGAAAGCCCTGCATATTTTTTTAAAATTGATAAAAAGAATCTCAGGTCAGAAATTGTTTTTACAGATACTGTTAAAACCGCTTTTTATGATGCATTGCACTTTGTGAATGATAAACTGGCTTATACTTTTAGCGATGCAGATCAAGATATGATGTTTAAGTTGGCGGTATATCGGAACGGAAAGTGGGGGATGTTTAAAAGTAACGTAAAATTAAATCCTGGTGAAGCGGCTTTTGCAGCAAGTAATACCAACATCGCTTCAACAAAGAAACATCTGTGGATTGCCACAGGAGGAAAATCTTCGAGAATTTTGAGATTAAACCTTAAAAGTGAAGAAATTGAAATATTCAATACCCCTTTTATCCAGGGAGAATCTTCTCAGGGGATGTATTCAATAGATTTTTATGATGACAAATTCGGGATTGCCGCAGGAGGTGATTATACCAAGCAGGACGCAAATGTCAATAATCTGGCCACTACAAATGATGGTGGCGAAAGCTGGCAGATTCAGGCTTCCGGAAAAAATGCAGGCTATACAACTTGCGTGAAAATTAAACCTGGCTCTAAAGGAAAAGAGATCATTTCGGTAGGGGATCAGCATATCAGCTATTCTTCTGATTTCGGGAAAACCTGGAAGAAAATTTCAGATGAGAAAGGATTTTTTGTTTGCAGTTGGGTAGACGGAAATACAATTGTTTTTGCGGGAAAAGACAGGATTTCAGTGATGAAATTGAAATTTTAATTATTTTAAAATACAAGGGAAACGGATAAAATATTTCATCCAATAACTCAATCAGAATTTTAAATTTTATCTATAGAATTTATCATTATTTGAGAAATTCCAGTAACGGTCGTATTTAGACTCGTTATAAAATACAAGCTAATATATTTCATGGTTTAAAATTCATAAGGAATGGTTAATTTTGTAAGGTGAAATTTTTTTAGACTAAATTTCATCACTCGATAATATTTTAAATTTTGAAATGAATTCTTTAATAGATAAGTATAATATTCCCGGACCACGTTACACGTCTTATCCTACCGTTCCTTATTGGGATGAATCTACATTTTCACCCGAAAAGTGGAAGGAGACTGTGATCAGGTCTTTTCATGAGAGCAATGCAGAGGAGGGAATTTCTATTTATATTCACCTGCCTTTCTGCGAGGCATTGTGTACGTTCTGTGCCTGTCACAAGCGTATCACAAAACAACATAGTGTTGAAATTCCATACCTGGAAAGCGTTTTGAAAGAATGGAAGCTTTATCTTGAGCTTTTTGAAGAAAAACCGAAACTGAAGGAACTTCACCTCGGAGGGGGTACACCTACATTTTTCTCACCTAAAAATTTGAAAACGTTACTTGAAGGGATTTTTGAAACTGTAGAAATAGCAGAGCATCCTGAGTTCTCTTTTGAAGGTCACCCGAATAATACGACAAGAGATCACCTTCAGACTTTATATGATCTTGGATTCAGAAGAGTAAGTTTTGGAGTTCAGGATTATGATCCTAAAGTTCAGAAGGCGATCAACAGGATCCAGTCTTTTGAAAATGTAAAAAATGTAACGGAATGGGCTAAGGAAATCGGCTACCGTGGAATCAGCCATGACCTTGTCTTTGGGCTTCCGCACCAGTCTTGGGATGCGATGGAACATACGATCAGAAAAACAATGGAATTGAAGCCGGACAGACTTGCCTTCTATTCTTATGCACACGTTCCGTGGGTAAAAGGAGTAGGACAGAGAGGTTTTGATGAAAATGATCTTCCGAGCGGCGAAGAAAAGCGTCGTTTGTATGAAGATGGAAAAAAACTGCTTCAGGATTTAGGATATATTGAAGTAGGAATGGACCATTTTTCCCTGGAACATGATGATTTGTACCAATCCCTGATCCATAAAAAGCTTCACAGAAACTTTATGGGCTATACCTCAAGTAATACCCAATTGATGGTGGGGCTTGGAATGTCTGCCATTTCAGATTCCTGGTATGCTTTTGCCCAGAATGTAAAAACGGTAGAAGAATATCAGAAGATTGTGGAAGAAGGGGAGATTCCTGTGGTAAAAGGTCATATTCTGAATGAAGAAGATCTTACGGTGAGAAGACATATCCTGAATTTGATGTGTCAGCTTGAAACAACCTTTACTGACAAAAATTCGTTCCCTGAACTGGAGAATGCATTTGAAATGCTGGAAGAAATGGAAAAGGACGAATTGGTGGAGATTTACGACAATCAGATTAAGATTACTGAAAAAGGAAGAGCATTTACGAGAAATGTTGCCATGGTATTTGATCTCAGAATGATGAGAAATAAACCGGAAACGAGAATTTTCTCTATGACGATATAAAACAAAAGCGGTTCGATTGAACCGCTTTTTTATTGGAGTAAAATAGGTGTCATTTAATAATAAGTTTTTGACTGTAAGATTTCACATCTCCCGATTTGATGATAAGATAGTAGACTCCGGCAGGAATTCCTGTAATATCTACACTGCCGTCATTTTCTATTTTTACTTTCTCTAAAACTATTTTCCCTTCCGTACTCATAAGGTCTACCGTACTTTTTAGGTCTGAAAGGCCTTCGATGAAAACTTTTTCAGATGCCGGATTGGGGTGAATGCTTATAGGGTTAAATTCAGAAGTTTCATCTGTTCCCAGAGTTCCTGTCGTGATTTTAAATATTTTCCCGCTGGTGACTGCCGCTACAAAAAGCTCTTTCTGGGAGTTTTGTCCGAAAGTAGAAAAGTTATTACCGGCACTTGCAGGGCTCCAGACAATAGAATTATCCGTGTTTAGAATTCCAACCTGGGTAGAACAATAATCTGCGAAGAAATATTTTCCCTGAAGCGCAGGGTATTGGGTGCCCCTGTAGACATATCCTCCAGTGATGGAACATCTGCCGCCAGAATGGTTGTATACTGCGACTGGAAAGGTCATTGTCCCCATAGCTGCACATCCGGCTGTATTGTAAGCATTGTTACCTTCATAACAGCGCCATCCATAATTGATTCCTGCCTGAGTTATAGGCATTTTATTAATTTCTTCAATGGCTCCCTGTCCTACATCGGCAATCATCACATTTCCTGTATCTGTATCAAATGAGAATTTCCACGCGTTTCGGAGTCCATAGGCCCAGATTTCATCGGCTCCGGCCACTAAAGTCCCGGCAAAAGGGTTTCCGGGGGGAATATTATAAGGTCCTGTAGCATTCACATCTATCCTTAACATTTTTCCCAGAAGTGAATTTATATTTTGGGAATTGTTGCCAGGGTCACCACCGCTTCCACCATCTCCTGTCACTATCCAAAGATTTCCATCAGGAGCAAAATGAATGCTTCCACCATTATGATTGTCAAAAGGTTTTGGAATATTCAACAGGATCTTTTCAGAAGTCGGATCTGCAATGTCTGGATTGGTAGGGTTAACTGAATATCTCGCTACGATAATGTTTCCTGCAGTGTTGTTGTAATACACAAAGAAATATCCATTCGTAGTATATTGCGGGTGGAATGCAAGTCCCAGAAGACCTCTTTCACCCCCATACAGAATTTTGGAACTGATATTTATAAAGTCAGCGCTGTTGATGGTTCCATTGGGTTGAATGATTTTGATGATTCCGTTCTGCTGTACGACGAAAAGCCGGGTGTCATTGGCATTTGTAATTTCAACGGGACTGGTAAGCCCGGACGCAAATTCTACTAAATTAATGCTTTGAGAATTAGCAATTAAAGAACAAAAGATGCCTAAGGTAAAAAATAGTTTTTTCATAATATTTTGATATTTAGTGTATTGATAAATGAATGAAAATTTTATACCAATCAGAATTTGAAAATTTCATTACGATAAGGAAGAAAAATTGTTAAATCTAAAATAGAAATTAAAACCCCGATATATCTGAAAATAAACCATTTCTGCTGTTAAAAAATTCATAAAATAATAATAAAATCATTATATTTGCCGACTTAATTTAACGTAGTTATAACAAAATGCAAGGAAAAGGACTTATTACAATTGTTGCTATTGTACTAGGGTTAATTTGCTTAAATGAGCTATTACCAACTTGGTACGCCAGCAAAATTGAAAGGCAGGCGACTGCTGTTGCAGGAGACAATCCGGAAAAGTATCAGAAAGAAATCTCAAGACTTTCTAAAGATACTTTGAACCTGGGATTCACAAAACTTTATTACACTAAAGCCAAAGACAAGGAAATGAAACTTGGTCTTGACTTGAAAGGTGGGATCAACGTCCTTTTGGAAATTAACCAAAGAGACCTGGTGAATGATTTAACCAATTATTCTACCAATCCTGTTCTTATCGAGGCTTTAAACAAAACTGATGAAGTTCAGAAGAATTCTACAAAATCTTATATTGATAATTTCTTTGATCAGTTCGAGGCAATCAACAAAGCAAAAGGGACCAACCTTAAGCTTGCAGATCCTGAACTTTTCGGAAATACCAATTTATCTGAGATCAAGTACAATACTTCTGATGATCAGGTAAAAAGTATCATCAAAAGAAGAATTGATCTTTCTGTAGGTACAGCTTTCGAGGTGATCAGAACCAGAATCGATAAAATGGGTGCGGTGCAGCCAAACGTTCAGAGAGTACCTGGTACGGCAAGAATTTCTGTTGAAATGCCTGGTATGAAAGATATCGATAAAGTGAAGAAAATGCTTCAGACTTCCGCAAAACTTCAGTTCTGGGAAGTACAGCAGGTTCCTGAAATTGCTCCCTATTTCCAGACATTGACTACAATGGTGGGGATAAAAGGTGATTCTATGGGAGTTGCGAAGAATACCAACTTCATGAGTCTTTTAAACCTTGACAAATTAAGAGCAAATGGTGTTGCAAGCGTAAAACTTTCAGATACTGCTGCTGTAAACAAAATTTTGAGCAGCAAAGTAGGTCAGTCATTACGTCCTGCCAACATTAAATATACACAGTTTATGTGGGGTTACAAACCTGAAGCTACAGATACTGAAAGTTTAGTATTGTATGCTATCAGAGGTAACATCAACCAAAAAGCTCCTGTAGACGGTGCTGTTGAAACTGCAAGCATTAGCTATGATGAGCTAAGCAGAGTAGTGGTAGACATGCAGATGGATTCTAAAGGTGCTAAAGAATGGAAAACATTAACTGAGAAAAACGTAGGGAAGCCGGTGGCTGTAACGTTGGATGGCAGAGTATATACTGCACCAAACGTGGTCAACGCTATTCCTAACGGTAGAACTCAGATCTCTGGTAATTTCTCTCAGGAGGAAGCTAAAGAATTGGTAGACGTTTTAGGAGCAGGTAAATTACCGGCAGGGGCTAAAGTAGTTCAGGCTACAGTAGTAGGACCTTCACTAGGACAAGAGTCTATTGATGCAGGAGTTATTTCATTTGCAATTGCATTCTTGATTATTATTGTTTATATCATTTTCTATTACGGTGGAGCAGGTGTCTACGCGGTAATTGCAATGATTATCAACTTATTCTATATTTTCGGAATTATGGATTCCGGAGACTTTACACTAACGCTTCCTGGTATCGCAGGTATCGTTCTTACGATGGCCATGGCGGTCGATACGAACGTAATCATCTACGAAAGAACGAAGGAAGAATTATTCGCAGGGAAGAGCATTTTAGAAGCTTATAAAGATGGTTTCAAGCATGCATTAAGTGCGATCGTTGATGGTCACTTAACAACATTATTGACGGCAGGTGTACTTTTCTTATTCGGAACAGGACCTATTAAAGGATTTGCTTTGACTTTAGGAATTGGTATATTAATGACTTTCTTTACTTCAGTATTACTTTCAAGAGTAATGATCTTCACAAGATTGAATAAAGGAAAACACCTTTCTGTTTGGACAGCTCCAACGAAAAACCTATTCAGAAATACCTGGATCGATTTTATCGGAAAGAGAAAATATGCCTATATCGTTTCTGGTATTTTAACAGTGATTTGTGTTGCATCTATTGCTATAAACGGGTTCAAATATGGAATCGACTTTACAGGAGGTAGAAACTATGTGGTAAGATTCGATAAAGCTGTGAATGCTGAAGATATTGAACAGAACTTAGTGAAAATATTCAAAACTGAAGACGGTAAAAACTCTTCTGTTGAAGCTAAGACTTTTGGAAATGACAGACAATTAAAGATCTCTACAGATTACCTTATCGAAGATGAATCTTTAAAAGCCGACCAAACGGTAGAACAGAAATTATACGAAGGATTAAAAGCGAACCTACCTGCTAATACAACATTGCATGATTTCAAATCTGCAGATAAAGAACATGCAGGAATTATTTCATCTGAAAAAGTAGGACCTACGGTGGCAGATGATATCCAGACTCACGGTATGCTTGCAGTAGCAGCTGCTTTGGCAGGGATCTTTATCTACATCTTGTTAAGATTTAGAAAATGGCAATTCTCATTGGGTGCTGTTGTGGCATTATTCCATGATGCGGTAATTATTTTAGGAGCTTATTCATTGCTTCATAAATTTATGCCATTCAATATGGAGATCAATCAGGATTTCGTTGCAGCCATCCTTACCGTATTAGGATACTCAATCAATGATACCGTTATTATCTTCGATAGAATTAGAGAGTATTTAAGAGAGAAGAAATCTCTTACATTAGCTGGATTATTTGATGACTCTATCTCCAGTACTTTGGGTAGAACATTCAACACTTCATTCACTACAATCCTTGTCATTTTAGCGATCTTCATCTTCGGTGGAGACAACCTGAGAGGATTTATGTTTGCCATGTTGATCGGTATTGGATTCGGTACCTATTCATCCATCTTTATTGCATCGGCTATCGCGTACGATTTCCTTAAGACAGGAAAAGAAGACGAGGTGCACGGTAAAACAACAAGTACCAAAGAAGTACTTGCTTCAAAGTAAGATCAACTACAATAAATAAGTAAAGGCCGCTTCGAAAGAAGCGGCCTTTTTTTGTGCGGTCCGCGCGTAATGCGAAATTTTAGATTCGCGTTAATGAGCGTTAGGTTTCAGGTTTCAAAAATTTAATATGTAAAATTCAAAGTTTGAATTTATATTTACCCGTCTAATATCTGAAGTCTGAAGTCTGGCATCTAGCATCTTTATTCTTGGCTCTTGGCTCTCGATTCTTCACCAAAACTCACAATTTAGAACCATTATATTTCAGATTTGATTAATTTTGCAGCACTATGGAAAATTCAAGGAAAAAAGCAGCCATTGGCTTTATATTTATTACTTTACTGATTGACATCACAGGATGGGGAATCATTATTCCTGTAGTTCCCAAATTAATTGAGGAGCTTATTCATGCCGATATCAGTGAAGCAGCGAAATATGGTGGTTGGCTTGGTTTTGCCTATGCATTTACTCAGTTTATATTTTCTCCTGTTGTAGGAAACCTGAGTGACAAATACGGAAGGAGACCTATTATTCTTATCTCCCTCTTTGGATTTGCTGTAGATTATATTTTCCTGGCATTGGCACCTACCATCTGGTGGCTCTTTCTCGGAAGGATTATTGCCGGGCTCACGGGAGCCAGCGTAACAACAGCCAGTGCGTATATTGCCGATATTTCAACGGATGAAGACAGAGCCAAAAACTTTGGTCTTATTGGAGCTGCATTCGGTCTTGGATTTATTATCGGGCCCGTGCTGGGAGGGGTTTTGGGGCATTATGGTGCCAGAGTTCCTTTTTATGCAGCGGCAGGTTTATGTCTTTTAAATTTCCTTTACGGGTATTTTGTTCTTCCTGAAAGTTTAGATAAAGATAAAAGAAGAGAATTCGACTGGAAGCGTGCTAATCCTGTCGGTTCATTTAAATTTTTAGGTAAACACCCGGAAATTTCAGGATTGATCTTTGCCCTTATTTTAATTTATATTGCCGGGCATGCTGTACAGAGTAACTGGAGCTTTTTCACCATGTATAAATTCAACTGGACAGAAAGAATGGTTGGGATTTCACTGGGAGTAGTTGGGCTTTTGGTTGGCTTGGTTCAGGGCGTGCTGATACGCTGGACCACTCCCAAGTTGGGAGAGCAAAAAAGTATTTATTACGGATTAGCCTTGTATGCATTAGGAATGCTTCTGTTTGCTTTCGCTACAGAAGGCTGGATGATGTTTGTATTTCTTGTTCCTTACTGTTTAGGAGGAATCTGCGGGCCTGCACTTCAGTCGGTGATTACGAAAAGTGTTCCATCTAATGAGCAGGGAGAACTTCAGGGAGCACTGACCAGTTTAATGAGTGCAACTTCCATTGTGGGACCACCATTGATGACCAATTTGTTTTACTTCTTTACCCATGATGAGGCTCCTTTTGAGTTTTCAGGAGCACCATTCTTCCTGGCATTTATTTTAATGGCAATAAGTGTGGTGATGACTTATAATGCTTTTCAGAAAAAAAATAAAAAAATGGGTTAAAGATTTTCAATTGTAAATCATTCAAAATCTTTCTGTACCAATTAGAAATATAGATAAACAAACAGGGAAGCCATTAAAGCTTCCCTGTTTTTATTGAAAAAATATAATAATGTGTTCAGAATTTTTACGGATAAAGTGATTTTGTTCCGTTGCTTACGATATTGCTTCCCAAACCTGAAAACGATACCGAGAAGTTACTCGAATTAAAGCTTAAAGAACCTGTAGGCGTACAAAGTCCAAGCGCATATCTGCATTGTCCGTAGGCTCCTGTTTTCTTGGTCACCTTACTTTCACTTTTAGCTTTACCTAAGCTGATGTTTCCCCAGTCACTTACGTCGACATTAGAAACCGTAGAACCTGAATAGTAGATCGTGATCTGATAACCTATCTCGCCTCTTTTAGAACCCCAAAGCCAGTTGGCTGTCCACCATTCCTTAAACCATTTTGAAGATACTTTAGCTTGGGCATCGCTAGGAGAAGTCTCTGAATTCCCTCTGGCATCCATCATGACAAGTCCCGCAAATATATTGTCCCAGATAATTCCTGACTCATTGTAAAAGCATAGAGATGTGAATTGCTCCCCTTTATAATTCCATGAAATTTCCAAAAGATCAGTACCGGTTTTAATCTGCTCTGAAGCCGACTCTTTAAGTCCTTTTTGAGCTTCTGCCAATTGATCTCCGGAGAACAATACCCCGATTTTCCCCACTTTTACAGTTTCAGGAGCCAGAATGTTTCCTTCTGCCGTAAACTGTTCTCTGTCAGAAATTAAATCCTGTGCGATATCAACCCCTTTTTGAGTTGACAATTTTCCCAAAACGGCAATCCCTGTGATCTGTAAATCGTTTTTCAGATACTGTTCAAGATTTTTCCTGGAATCATTGATCTGGATCTGAACATTTTCCGGAACCGTCTTTAATCCCGGTGTAATTTCCTTTTTCAAATCAGAAGCCGATACTTTAGTGACAGGAGATTCCTGCATCATTTCACTGCTGTCATCCTGACAGGCAGTAAGCGTTAATACCGATATCACGGCAAAAAGCTTGAAAGTAGTAACAAGTTTTTTCATAGTTCAATATTTAATGATTTTGTGTATAATAAATATAGTGAAATTAATCATAAGTCTCTTTTGTTTGAATTAAATATTTGTGAACTGAAAGTTGTGGGGAGGTTAAGGAGAGGTGAGAACCAAGAGCCAAGAGTCAAGATGCCAGACATCAGACATCAGACATTAGTAGTGGTGGCTTCGATAGTTTCAGTCAGCGGATAATTACCCTTATTAGCCAGGATTCTAGATACCAGACGTCAGACGGTAAATCATTAACTCAACAACAAGCAACGAGCAATTAACAACACTCCCAAACTCATTTACTCTTCCCATTCCAACTCCCAAACCCTAATACTCTCGTACTCTCAAACCCAGAAACGCCCAAAATCTTAAAATTTGTTTAAAATTTTAGTTTACTGTAAATAAATAGTATAATCTTTCGTAATTTTACCCCATGGAATTAAGCATTGGAGAAATGGCACTGATCGCAGTGGCGATCGTTGTATTATTCGGTCCGGATAAACTTCCTCAGATAGCGCGTGACTTAGGAGCAGGTGTTAGAAAAATGCGTGGTGCAGTGGAAGACATTAAAACGGAGATCATGAAGGAAACTGATAATCCGGTTTCTGAGATCAAGCGTGAAATTGAGAAGGTAAAAGATGCGGCAAAAGATTTCAATCCTATGAAGGATATTGAGAAAGATATCGTGAAAGAACCTCTAGCTACCAATGAACCTCCAAAAATCAAGCCTGCCGATGACGAGACATACGAAGGGCCAGTAAGCAGATAATTCATGGAGGAGATTATTCAGGAAGACAAAAAGGTTTTTCTATACCTTAATAATCTGGGCGATACTTCTTTCGACCAGCTTTGGATGCTTATTTCCAGTACATGGATCTGGGTACCACTTTATATTATATTTCTTTACTTTTTATACAAAAATTACAAACTAAAATCTTTAGTTTTCATTCTTATATTTATTGCACTTGGTGCCACGGTTTCAGATCAGTTAGCCAGTGTTTTCAAATATGGTGTAGCGAGACTGCGGCCATGCCATGACCCCAGTTTGGAGCATTATATGAGGATTGTGAAGTGCGGAGGACAGTACGGGTTTTATTCTGCCCACGCTTCCAATACCTTCTTTCTTGCAGCTTATTTAAGTATTTTATTGAAAAAGAAGCTCAATTGGTTTCCATATGCTATATTTGTATGGGCTGTAGTTGTTTCTTATAGCCGAATATATTTAGGAGTACATTTCCCGATAGATATTTTGGTGGGGGCGTTTGTTGGATCTTTATTGGGAGTGATATTTGGAGTACTCGCCAAAAAAGTCATCAATAAGCAAACTATAACTTCATGAAAAAAACTTTATTACTCACAGCATTAATATGCTCCTCATTCAGCCTTTACGCGCAGGACAAAAAAATAGCCGAAGAATGCTTTAAAAAAGCCGACTATAAATGTGCGGAAGAACAATATACCAAACTCTTGGAAAAACAGCAGATCCAGAAGTATCAGTCTGAATATTATAATAGTCTCGGTACCGCCCAAAGAAGGCTGGGGAAGACTGCATTAGCTTTAAAATCTTATGAATCTGCTTTGAAGACGAATCCTTTGTCGGCTCCGGTATATGCCAACCTGGCATCACTGAACAGTCAGAAAGGAAACAAAACCAAAGCATTGGAATACATCTCCACCGGCCTTACCATCGATGCTGAGAATCCCGAATTTTACCTTACCCGTTCCAAGATCTATGACAGTCAGGGTAAAAAAGACCTTGCTCTGAATGACCTTAAACAGATCCTGACATTTGCTCCGGACAATATTTACGCAAAAACAGGATTGGCCAATTTGAAAAAAAATAATGGTGATCTGGAGGGTGCTTTAAAAGATTACAATCAGCTGATCTCTGAAAAACCGGAATCCCTTCTCTATAACGGAAGAGCAGATGTTTATTTTAAAATGAAAAAGCCTAAAGAAGCGCTTACGGATGCTAATAAAGCGATTTCCATTGATCCTAAATTTGCGCATTCTTATGTAACCAAAGCACTGGTTTTATTTGATACAGCAAAACCTAAGGAGGCCTGTGAAAATTTGAATAAAGCGGTAAGCTTAGGATATGAAAAAGCTATTTTAGCAGATTATTTTGCTAAGTGTGTTGCCAAATAAACCAATTGTACTTACAAAACTGTCCTGTAAAAATTTGTAACCATTGAATAAAGCTAATACGGTAAATATAGAATTCCGACTATTTTTGAACCCCATAAAGAAAGATATATAGATGTTGAATATTGTTCTTGTAGAACCCGAAATTCCCAATAATACCGGTAACATAGGACGATTATGTGTAGGGACAGAAAGTAAATTGCACTTAATTCACCCGTTTGGATTTGTCATCAATGATAAAAACCTCAAGAGATCCGGTCTGGATTATTGGGTGCATCTCGATGTGTCTGAATATGCCAATGTAGAAGAATGGATGAATAGTATTCCGGATAGGTCCCGTGTGTTCCTAATGAGTTCACATGCAGAAAAATCATATTTGGAAAATGATTTCCAGGATGGGGACTGGCTGGTTTTTGGAAAGGAAAGTGTGGGTTTGAGTAAAGAAGTTCTGGATCAGTTCCAAAATCATTTAACCATTCCGATGTCCAAATTGATACGAAGTTTTAATATTGCCAATTCTGTCGCTTTTGTCATTGGCGAAGCAAAAAGGCAGATTGATCTGAAGGTGTAGGAGATTGGTTGTTGGTTTTTGTCTGTGTGTTAAGCTTGCGGTCTGAAATCTGAAATCTAATATCTGAAATCTATTAATCATTATGATAAGGTTTCCCCTGTAAAATCTGATCAGCTCTGTAAAGTTGCTCAACAATAAATAAACGGATCATCTGATGCGTAAATGTCATTTTAGATAATGACATTTTTTCGTTGGCCCTGCTGTAGATTTCCTCTGAAAATCCATAAGCACCTCCAATCAGGATATGAACTTTTTTCACCGATGAATTCATCCAGGTATCAATTTTCTGGGCAAATTCACGACTGGTAAATTGCTTTCCCTTTTCGTCAAGGATCACAACGAGGTCATTTTTTTCAATATGATTCAGGAACAGCTTAGATTCCTCCTTCTTCAAAAGTTCAGGAGAAAGATTTTTTGCATTTTTTACATCAGGAATTTCTGTGATCTCAAAGTTCCAGTGCTTGGGAAGTCTGGTAAGATAATAACTGATCAGAGAGGTAATCTCTTTGTCATCTGTTTTGCCGATACAAAGTAAGCCGATTCGCATGTATAAAGGATTTCAAAAGGCAAAGATACCAATTTTATGGTGGAAAATAAGGGAATAAGGATGAAAGCCGTGTTGCAAATGTTAAAATTAGAAATGCTTTTCATTTCAACGGTTTTTAATATTTTACTCATTTAGTTTTTAAATCCTTTCATTTTATCCCTTTTCTATTGGCAGATGGGGACGGAACTTTTAATTCGTTAAATAATTGCTATTGATTAGCGGGTATGGTATTGGAATAAGGATGAAGAAAATGTTTATATTTGTATAAAGACTTATGTAAAAACAGCAGATGTTTCTCTTCTTAAGGATATAAACTGAACTGTTTTTTAAGCGAAATGCACCAAATAGATGAGTATAAAAGTTCCCAGATTTATCTTGAAAATTCAAGAGTTTTTTGACGGTATTCATATTCCTGTTTTAGGAATATCGCTCTGGCAGATGTTTCAGATCTATATTTCCGGAATTTTCAAAGGGAATATCGGCAGAAAAGCGGCAGCTATTTCGTGGAGCTTTACCATCAGTTTATTTCCGTTTCTCCTCTTTCTGCTTTCTGTTTTGCCTTATATGCCGCACTATGATAAGCTGCAGTTTTATATTTTTGAAGTTCTGATGCACAATGTTTTTCCATCCAATATGGAAAGTGATGTAAGAGGATATATTGAAACCAATATTATCCCGAATATGAAAGGGATCAGCAACCTGACGATTGTACTGGCACTGGTTTTTGCCACTAACGGGACTTTTTCATTGATTAATGGATTTAATGAAAATTCAGACGAAAAACTTACTGATGTAAAGGAATTTATTCTCTCCTTTTTTATCACCATAGGCTTTATTACCATTGTCTTTCTGTCGCTTTTCGGGGTGTATTATGTGGAAGTTGTGATGAAGCTTTTTACGCCGGCTTATGATATTTCATGGCTCGTAAAAAACCTTTCCAAGATCATTGGATTCGTATCTTTTCCACTGTTCTATTTCATTCTATTAACCCTTTTTTACTGGCTGGGAACCGTAAAAATTGCGAGATTCAGACAGGCTGTTCCCGGTGCTATCTTAACTACTGTTTTGTTTGTACTGACTACTTTTATCTTTGCGATATACGTGAAAGATATTGCGCGGTATAACGTTCTTTACGGATCCATTGGAAGTATGATCCTGTTGATGGTTTGGGTTAATGTGAACGTCTATCTGCTTTTATTCGGGAACGAACTGAATATGGCCCTCAGAAAGCTGAGGATAGAAAAACTGCTGTCTGATGAAATCAGGAGAGAGGCAGTTCATTACCACGGACCCATTACAGAACCTAATCTGGAAAGCGATGATGAGCACAGAAGAAAACTGGAAGAAAAGAAAAAAGATTAATTTTCTATCTCGTTCATATCTTTTTTAGAACTCATACTTAATATCACAAATCCTAAAACTGCGGCTAAGAAAGAAGCGATCAGAATTGCAAATTTAGCCTCATCCTGAATCGGAATATCATCTTTAAAGGAAAGCAATGCAATAAAAATAGACATCGTGAATCCTATTCCTGCCAATAATCCAACACCTGCCATTTGTGGCCAGGTACTGTTTTGAGGCAGCGAACTGAGCTTTAATTTAATGGCGATGAAAGAAAACAGGTTGATTCCGATCAGTTTTCCCAATATCAGCCCGCAGATAATTCCCAAACCTAATGTACTTGTAACTCCTGCTACCATTTCACTGGTAAAAGCAATATTGGTATTCGTCAAAGCAAAGATCGGCATGATTAGAAAGCTTACCGGAAAATGAAGTTGATGCTCCAGTTTTTCAAGGGGCGAAATTTCTACATTAGAGACATTGGTAGGAATAGAAAAGGCCAGTAAAACGCCAGCTATTGTCGCATGAATTCCGGAATGATGCAGGAAATACCATAAAAATAACCCGGGAATAATATAAAAAACAAGACGGGTAACCTTTAAAAAGTTTAACAGAAACAATAAAGCTGCTGTTCCAAAAGATAACAACAGATAAGTCCAGTGGATCTGTTCTGTATAAAAAACGGCAATCACCAGAATAGCACCCAGGTCATCTACGATAGCCAATGCGGCAAGGAATATTTTGATTGAATTCGGGATCTTTTTTCCCAGCATTGAAATAATGGCCAGGGAGAAAGCAATATCTGTAGCCATGGGAATTCCCCAGCCACTGCCGTATTCTGTTCCGCTATTGAAAAAGGTGTAGATTACTGCGGGAACCAGCATTCCGCCTACAGCTGCAAAAATAGGCAGTGAAGCATTTTTAAAAGAAGAAAGCTCGCCTTCTACCATTTCTCTCTTGATCTCAAGCCCGACCAGGAGGAAGAAAACAGCCATCAGCCCATCATTGATCCAGATACTCACAGGATAGGTAAGATGGAACAGGTGAGTACCCACTTCCTTATCTAAAAAGTGCTGAAAACCTTCACCGGCAGACGAATTAGCGATTAATAATGAAACCAGTACACAGAAAATAAGTATAATTCCCGATGCCTGGTTGCTGCTGAAAAATTTTTTAAAATATAGAGATAAATTCATGCTTATGATTGTAATCGTCTCACGATGGAAACGCCGTCGATGTCTTTGAGTTTTTTAAATGTCTCTTCCAGCTGACCTTTATTTTTAACTTCAAGGTTGATATTTCCTGTAAAGATACCGTTATTGGATTCTATGGACATACTTTTCATATCCATTCCCATACTTCCGCTGATCACGGTTGTAATATCATTAATCATTCCCATTCTGTCAAGACCTTCGATTTCGATCTTCACTCTGTTCTTAAAGCTTTCCGCATTTACCCATTTGGCAGGGATCACACGGTAATCATACTGTGCTCTCAGATTGATTGCATTCGGGCAGTTGTCGCTGTGAACTTTAATACCGTCGGAAATGGTAATGAATCCGAAAATTTTGTCACCAGGGATTACCGTACAGCATTTCGCATAGCTGTAGTTGAGTTTTTCTTCATCTTTTCCGAAAATGATCATGTCAAGGTTTTGCTCTTTCGGCTCCTCAAAATGAAGGTTTTTCGGGGGTGATTTTCTGAACCTTGAAAGTAAATTATTGAATACATTTTTACTTTCAATATATTTTCTCAGGCTGCTGACATCCAGTTCATTGCTTTGGAATTTAAGGAACAAATCCTGAGACGTTTTCAGATTAAAGAATTTCTGCAGTTTATTGATCTCTTCATCATTAAAGTTGATCTTGGCATGACGCAGCTTTCTCTGGAGAATTTCTTTTCCTTCTTCTACCAGCTGATTCTTCTGGGAATTGAGGTAACTTTTGATCTTGGACTTCGCTTTGGAGGTCACTACAAATTCCAGCCAGTCCGATTTCGGTTTCTGGTTCTGTGAAGATAAGATATCAATCTGATCCCCATTTTGAAGAACATATGAAATAGGAACCAGCTTTCCGTTGATCTTCGCTCCGAGACACTTCATCCCAAGGTCAGAGTGAACGGAAAAAGCAAAATCCAAAGCCGTAGCATTCGTCGGAAGGATCTTGATTTCCCCTTTTGGAGTAAATACAAATACTTCTTTAGAATATAAATTGAGTTTAATATTATCTAAAAGCTCAGATGTAGAAAGGTTTTGCTGCTGTTCAAGCACTTCGCGGATCTCAGTGACCCATTTCTCAAAATTCCGGTCGTCGGAGCTTTGTTTGTAACCTTCTTTGTATTTGTAGTGCGCAGCAACTCCTTTTTCTGCAATTTCATTCATCCTTTCCGAACGGATCTGTACTTCGATCCATTTTCTGTCCGGTCCAAGAACCG
Source organism: Chryseobacterium pyrolae (assembly GCF_025153485.1). Classification (NCBI taxonomy): domain Bacteria; kingdom Pseudomonadati; phylum Bacteroidota; class Flavobacteriia; order Flavobacteriales; family Weeksellaceae; genus Chryseobacterium; species Chryseobacterium pyrolae. Next base: position 76,577 of record NZ_JANZQH010000007.1, on the reverse strand, counting down.
TTAAATGAAGACTCTCATATCCTGTAGAACGGGGCTGTGTAATCCAGTCTCTCATTCTCGACGGGTTACTGTGATAAACATCCGTTACGATAGAGTAAATCTTCCAGGCCAGAAATTTTTCATTTTTAGCATCTGACTTATAAATGATTCTGATGGCATAATTGTCAAACACTTCCTCAAAAGAAACGCCCTGCTTCAGCATTTTTCTGTAAATAGAGGAAATAGCTTTTGCACGGCCTTTGATCGTGAAATTCAGACCTTCTTCCTTGAGTCTTTCTGAAACTTCAGTTTTAAATTCTTCAATATATCTTTCACGGTTTTCTTTAGCAGATTCCAATTTCTCCGTGATCTCGTTGTAAACTTCCGGATTGTTATATTTTAAAGAAAGATCCTCAAGCTCTGATTTGATATTATATAAACCCAAACGATGCGCCATGGGTGCATAAATGTAAACCGTTTCTGAAGCAATTTTTTTCTGCTTATCCGGAGCCATACTTTCCAGCGTTCGCATATTGTGAAGTCGGTCGGCAATTTTGATGAGAATAACCCTGAAATCTTCAGACAGTGTCAATAACAGTTTTCTGTAATTTTCAGACTGCACAGAAATGTTCTGATGATTCATGATAGAGATCTTTGTAAGACCGTTCACGATGTTTGCGATCTTTTCTCCAAAGATCTTTTTCAGATCTTCGTAGGTATAGTCCGAATCCTCAACAACGTCGTGCAGCAAGGCACAGGCAATAGAAGTAGCCCCCAATCCAATCTCAGTTGCTACAATTTTAGCAACGGCAATGGGGTGGTAGATATAAGGCTCGCCGGATTTTCTCCTTTGATCCTTATGAGCATCCAATGCAATATCGAATGCCTTCCGGATGAGCTTGTTATTTTCCTCGTCCAGAGTCCTGTATGTGTTTGAAATCAAGTCCTTATATCGGGCAAGGATCTCCTTATTTTCCTGTTCTAAATCGTAACTCATTTGTGTTAATGCCTATATTTAGACGAAAATACGAAATTTTTTAAACTTTTCAAACATAAAAAATCCGCAGAAGGCTCTGCGGATTCCCGGTTATTAGATTTTATGTTTTCCTCAGAATTTCACTTCTGAATCCATGCCGCTGCTTGATGCCTTTATTTTCACATCGGGGCTGTTATGGATTTCGGCTCTGTTTCTGGCATCGATAAATCGTTTAATGTGGTCATAATGTGCCTGGCCAATACCCATATTCTCGAATAAATAGGTCTTCAATACTGAATTTTGGCTAAAAATACTTCGGGCGCCATCAGTTTGGTTATTATCTTTTACCGCAACACTCGCCAGATACTGAGAGGTATCAGAGCCGTCATTAAGGTATACTATGTAATCTGAATTTTCAAATCCTGAATTTTCCAGATCGGCTTCAAGCTTTTTGTAATCGCTGTGATGTGCAAATAATCCAGCTAATATATTTGACATAAGCAATAGTTTTTAAATTGTACTTAAAGGTAATAAATATTTTTCAATATTGTTAGTGGTAATTTAATAAAATTTGCAATTTATTATTTTATCTATAATATAATGTTAAAATGTTTGAAAACATCTATTGAACATGTGTTTAATTTTAGTGATGATGTAAAATATAAAATAGTGGGAAATGAAATGCATTAATCTTTATAAAAGCTTATTCTGATATTAAATGAATAGAGGTTAAATCCGTCTGCTAGGGAATATGTTTATAGGATTTGTTAATCTGCGTTATCCGTGAAATCTGCGGGAATAAAAATATTCATTCTTAAGCATCTTTATCTTCATAAAAAAACGGACCGAAGCCCGTTTCTATATAATATTGTCTGAAATTTAACCTAAATTCTTTCATTCTTGATTTCCTCCACAATTTCAGGATTCAACAACGTAGAAATATCTCCGAAATTACTGAAATCTCCTTCCGCAATTTTTCTCAGGATCCTACGCATGATTTTCCCCGAACGTGTTTTAGGAAGTCCTGAAACAAACTGTATCTTATCCAGTTTAGCGATCGGTCCTATCTGGTCAGAAATAAGCTGGTTGATCTCCTTCTTAAGATTTTCTTTGTCACGGCCTTCTCCGGTTTCTTTTAAGATCACGAAGCCGTATAAAGCATTTCCTTTAATATCGTGAGGGTAACCCACAATCGCAGATTCTGCAACGGCAGGATGTTCATTGATGCTGTCTTCAATAGGGGCTGTTCCTAAATTATGTCCGGAAACAATAATCACATCGTCTACACGGCCTGTAATTCTGTAATATCCGACTTCATCCCTTAAAGCACCGTCACCTGTGAAGTATTTTCCTGGGAAAGCGCTGAAATAGGTTTCCTTGTATCGCTGATGGTCGCCCCAGATGGTTCTTGCAATTCCCGGCCATGGGAAGCGGATGCATAGATTTCCGGTTACCTGGTTTCCTGTAATTTCATTACGCTTATCATCCATCAATACCGGTTGGATTCCCGGAAGTGGAAGGGTGGCATAAGTAGGTTTGGTTGGGGTAACGAAAGGAAGCGGTGAGATCATGATTCCGCCTGTTTCTGTCTGCCACCAGGTATCAACAACCGGGCATTTTTTCTTTCCTACATGATCATTGAACCAGTGCCATGCTTCTTCATTGATGGGTTCACCCACAGAGCCGATGACCTTCAAAGTACTTAGATCGTGCTTATCTACCCATTCCGAGCTTTCTTTGGCTAATGAACGGATGGCGGTAGGGGCGGTGTAGAATTGAGTGATCTTATGTTTTTCGATCACTTCCCAGAAACGGTCAGGTTCAGGATAAGTAGGCACCCCTTCAAAAATTACGGTGGTTGCTCCGTTAAGCAGCGGTCCGTATAAGATATATGAATGTCCTGTGATCCACCCGATATCGGCTGTACACCAGTAAATATCATTTTCCTTATAATTGAAGACGTTTTTAAAAGTATAGGCAGTGTACACCATATAGCCTGCGGAAGTGTGAAGCATTCCCTTTGGTTTTCCCGTAGAACCTGACGTGTAGAGAATGAAAAGGGGATCTTCAGCATCCATGATCACGGTAACGAAATCAGGGGAAGCTTTTTCGTAAAGATCAGCCATCCAGTGGTCTCTGCCTTCTTTCATTTTGATCTCGTTGTGGGTTCTTTTCACTACAAGAATGGAGTCTACACTTGGTGTTTTTTCTGAAGCTTCATCTACAATGCTTTTCAGATCCAGAACTTTATTTCCTCTGTAGCTACCGTCTGAGGTGATGATCATTTTGGCATTACAGTCATTAACTCTTGAAGCTACGGCTGAGGCAGAAAATCCTGCAAAGATTACAGAATGCACGGCTCCTAATTTAGCACAGGCTAACATGGTAATGGCCAGTTCCGGGATCATCGGAAGGTAAATGCATACCCGGTCGCCTTTTTCAATCCCCATTTCACGAAGAATATTGGCTGTTTTATTGACACGCGTGTATAATTCATTGTAAGAAATATGCTGTGCAGCCTCTTTAGGGTCGTTGGGTTCCCAGATGATCGCTGTTTTATCGCCTCTTACGGCCAGATGTCTGTCGATACAGTTTTTTGTGATATTTAATTTAGCATTCTTAAACCATGTGATCTTGGCTTCATTCATATCATACTTAACAACCTTGCTCCATCTTTGGTACCAGACAAAATTTTGATCGGCAATCTTATCCCAGAATTTTTTAGGATTTTTAATAGACTTTTTGTACTCTTCAAAATAATGTGGCAGATCTTCAATTAAGTAATTTCTCATATCCCTTCTTTTTTTGAAATTTGAATTTTATTAATATTAAATATATGTTTAATTTATGGCTTAAGCCCTGTATTCATTGATTTTTTTCTGAATTTCTTCAATGATTTTTTCATCGTCTATGGTTGATGGAATCTGGAAATCTTTTCCATCCATCAATGTTCTGATCAGTTTTCTTAAAATCTTTCCTGACCGGGTTTTTGGTAAGCGTTTGACAACCATTGCGTTTTTTAGAAAAGCCACGGCACCAATCTTTTCGCGAACCATACGGATAATGTCTTTTTCGATATCTTCTTCGGTTATGGATGAGCCGTTTTTTAAAACAACCGTAGCAAAAGGAATCTGTCCTTTCAGTTCATCATCAATACCTACGACAGCACATTCTGCAACATCGGGATGTGATGAAACAATTTCCTCCATTTCTGAGGTGGAAAGCCTGTGCCCTGCAACATTAATCACGTCATCCACTCTTCCGGTAATGAAAATATAGCCATCCTCATCCTGAATAGCACCGTCTCCGGAGAAATAATAACCTTTGTATTGAGACAGATAGCTGCTCTGAAAACGTTCATGGTCATTCCATATTCCCAAAAGTGCTCCGGGTGGAAGGGGAAGTTTGATCACCAGATAACCTTCATGGTGTGGATCAAGTTCCAGTCCGTTTTCATCAAAGATCTTAATATCGTATCCCGGAATAGGTTTTCCTGCGGAAGCTCTTTTAATTTGATAGCCCGTGTCAAAAGTCATCAGACCTAACATCGGCCACCCGGATTCTGTCTGCCACCAATGATCAATAGCGGGAACTCCGATGTGTTCAGCGAACCAGTCCAAAGTCGCAACATCACATCTTTCGCCGGCCAGAAACTGTTTTTTAAAATGGGACAGGTCGTATTTTTTCACCAATTCCCCGTTCGGATCTTCTTTTTTAATAGCTCTGATGGCTGTGGGTGCCGTAAACATCGTGGAAACTTGATATTCCGAAATGATTCTCCAGAATGTACCTGCATCAGGAGTCATAATGGGTTTTCCTTCAAAAATAATGGTTGTATTCCGGTTAATAAGAGGTCCGTACACACTAAAACTGTGTCCTACCGCCCAGCCGAAATCAGATGCTGCCCAATACGTTTCTCCGGGCTCAACACCATAAATATATTTCATGGAGAATTTCAATGCGGTTGCATAGCCTCCGGTGTCGCGTGCAATTCCTTTTGGTTTTCCTGTAGTTCCTGAGGTGTAAAGCAGGTACAGAGGGTGGGTTGATTCTAATGAAACACAATCTGTGGGTTCCGATTTTTGAATTAATTCTTCGTAATCGATCAACCCTTCAAACATTTCGTGTTGATTGTCTACTAACTTTCTGTTGTAAACAATAATGTTGTCTACTTTATCCTGTGCCAGTTCAATAGCTTTTTCTACAAGCGGCAAATAAGGGATTCTTCTCGCTATTTCTATTCCTGCGGTAGCTGTGATCAATGCTTTTGGCTTGCAGTCATCAATTCTTACGACTAATTCATGAGGAGCAAAACCTCCGAAAACGACATTGTGAATGACTCCGATTCTCGCACAGGCTAGCATCGCAAAGAGGGTTTGCGGGATCATTGGCATGTAAATAACGGCTGTATCGCCTTTTTTTAAGCCTAATGATGCAAGTCCTCCGGCCAATTTTGAGATCTCTTCCTGAGCCTGATTAAAAGTATAGGTTTTCTTCTGATCTGTAACCGGAGAGTCGTAAATGATGGCGGCCTGATCTCCGAAGCCGTCTTCAATATGTTTGTCAATACAAAGATGACATATGTTGAGTTTTCCATCCGCATACCACTGTGGATAGTCGTCTTTATCCCGAGAAAGAATCTGTTCCGGGAACTCAAACCATTGTATTTCTCTGGCCTGTTCTCGCCAGAAATTTTCTTTGTCTTCTATGCTTTGTTTAAACAGAATATCTGGGTTCATATTAATTTTTGTGTTTCATGTTTTTGTTTTTGCGGACAGACGAAAGGTTAGAGTTTTGTTTTCAATCTACTGTCTAATATTTCGGTTTTAAATCTGAATTTTCGATCCTTGGCAAGGTTTTAAACCTTGCCAAGGATGTCTCAAGTCTCATATCTCGTGTCTGATATCTCGTGTCTGATATCTGATGTCTAAAATCTAGCATCTCTTCCTACCCAAACATCTCCTCAATCTGCTGCATCAGCTTTTTAATAGAATAGGGTTTCGTTACATAGGCATCAGCACCCATTTCAAGGCCTTTTTCAATATCTCTGGGATTGTTTTTGGCACTAAGAAATATGACTTTTGTATCTTTCAGTTTCTCATCTTTTTTAATGGCTTCCAGGGCGCTGTATCCATCCAGGTTGGGCATCATAATGTCCAGGAGGATTACATCCGGAACCATGGTTTGAAGAAAGTCCAGGACTTCTGTTCCGTCTCGGGCAATGTAGACGTCATAGCCGTTTTTCTTAAAACTGTATTCAAGCGACATTAATATCTTGTGTTCGTCATCGGCAATAATTATCTTTCTCATAGAATGTTATTGGTTGTGTTCAACTTCATTTTTTGTTATGTTGTAGGGAATGCTTATCGTAAAAGTAACGCCCAGACCGCTGTTTTCTGCTTTTATTGTACCGCTGTGTGCCTGTACAATTTTCTTTGAAATAGCCAATCCGAGTCCGCTTCCCGTAGGTTTTAAAATATTTTGATTCTTTGACTGATAAAATTTATCAAATATCATTTCCAGATCCTCTTCCGGAATGTGTCTTCCGGTATTGAAAATGCTGATTATCAGGTGGTTTTCTTTTTCAGAAAGCTTGGTTTGTATGGTTCCCTGTTCGTCCGTGAATTTTAATGCATTTCCCAGGATATTCTGGAAAAGCTGGATCATCCTTGCCTCGTCGTGTTCAAATGCAGCCTGATTCAGAAGATTGACTTCGCTTAAATGGATGTCTTTCTGATGGATAAGGTGGAGTAGAGGATTTAAAGCTTTTTTATAGGTTTCAAGAATGTTGTTTTCTTTGATGTTTAACACGATTTCACCGTGTTGCAGTTTGTCGAGATAAAGAATGTCATTGATGATCTCGCTCAATCTGTCAGATTCTGTAATGATATTGTTTAAAAATTCCTGTTTGATGTCTAGTGGAATATCGTCATCGTCAGCCAGAATTTCTCCTGCTGAGCGAATCGCTGTAATCGGGGTTCTTAATTCGTGGGCCACAGAATCCAGGAAGTCATCTTTCTGACGGTCTTTAACCATTAAGTTTTCATTGGCTGTTCTCAGGTCATTGGATAGTTTCTGTAATTCTTCAGACTGTTCTGTGAGTTTTTTGTTAAGTGTAATATTTTCTTTGGATTCCTCTAGAATATTTAAAACTTCCTTTAAAGATATTTTATCTTCTTTCGTTACCCCTTCAATCAGAATTTTTGCTGATGCGGTTCCAATTCTTCCAGCCAGAAGATTTTCTGAAAATTTGATAAACCTTGAATCCGCTGTTTCAGTCTTTGAGTCGATATTATATTTTAAATTAAAGATTCTTAAAGCCTGTTCCGTTTTATTTTTACCTAAAAACCTTTCCAGAATATTTTTAATGTCTGAAACATAAGCTGTTCCACGCCAGATGAAGGCGTTCTCATGGTTTTGGATATGCTTATCGATATCCACATACAATTCTGCGAAATTTCTTTCGCGGTAATTCCCCTTTACGCTTACTGAAATGATGGTAAAAAGGGATGTGTTAACTAAGGTTGACCAAAAGAAGATTTGCGGAATCCTGCTTAAAAAAGAAATATTGAAAAATCCGAAAGCATCATATATCTCCCGGATAACTCCTTTGAATTCCTGATTATAGGAGAAATAATACTGCGGAATAATCAGTCCGAAATAGCAAATCGCCAATCCTGCAAGCAGTCCTGCCACGGCGCCTTTATAGCTTCCTCTCCTCCAGAAAATCGCTCCGAAAAATGAAGGTGCCAACTGAGCGATGACAACAAATGATATTAAACCCACAGAGTCCAGCGACGTTTTCAGAATAAAATATTTATAGAAAATAAAGGCCATAATGATCAGGGCGAAGATGCTGAATTTCCTGATATTCGTAATATTTCTTGTGTTCTGAACCTCATTATCGGACTTGAATTTCCCCAACAAACCGTAAGGGATGATGAGGTTATTGGAAAGCATGATGGATAAAGTTATGGCTGAAATGATGATCATGGAAATACACGAGCTCAATCCGCCAAGGAATACAAAAACTGTAATCAAAGTGTTGTCAAAATGTTGCGGAATCAGAATAGAGTAGAATTCCGGATTTACCTTCTCTCCATCGAAAATCAGTCTTCCTCCCCAGGCGATAGGAAAGATGAATATGGTGAAGATTAGTAAGTAAAGCGGGAAAAACCAGATTGCCGTTTTGATATGTTTTTCCTGTCTGTTTTCGATGATGGCCGTGTGAAACTGTCTCGGAAGAATGCAGATAGCTGTTGCAGAGATCATGCAGAGAACCATCCAGTTCATTGCGCCCTCAATTCCGTTGAATGTATTTTTTTCTTTAAAATCTTCAAATTTGCTTGCCTTTTCATAGATGTCTGAAAAGCCGTCAAATACGAAGTAAATAACAAATATGCCCAGAATAATGATGAAGAAAAGCTTTAAAAAACTCTCCAAAGCAATGGCTGAAATAATTCCCAAACGTTTTTCCGAGGCATCCACATATCTGGTTCCATAATAGGAAGAAAATAAGGCGATTAAAATAACCACAAACGTTGCATTGTCGGTCAGTATATTGTTGGATATCGAGGTTTCAGTCACCAAATGGAAGGTTTCAGAAATAGCTTTGATCTGAAGTCCGATATAAGGAACAATGGCCAGTAGACAGACAATCGTAATAATCGCGCTGAAGCTTCTGCTGTTTCCGTATCTTAACGAAATGAAATCCGCCAGACTACTGATTTTGTTGATTCTGGAAATTCTTACGATCCTCGTATTAATGTAGATCCATGCCGGAATGATCATAATCGGTCCAATATAGATGGGCAGATAATTAAGTCCGCTTGTGGCGGCAACACCAATACTTCCGTAGTAGGTCCAGGCTGTGCAGTACACTGCCAGAGACAGGGCGTAAATGTAAGGATTGTTGATCCACCGCTTGCTCTTTTTCTTCTCTGCCAGATGGGCAACTAAGAATAAAAGGGCGAGATAGATTAAAACAACAACAAATAACGCGAAACTACTCATCATATTTTTTTACGATTACAAAAGAAATAATGATGGAAGTCATCCAGACCGCGAACAGGTAAATCAGAATCATCGGGTAGCCGAAAACCTCTTTTTCACTGTTGAAAAGCAGTGAAATAGGAATACTGAAAGCCATCATCAGTCCGATGCTCAGGATAACCAGTTTTTGTTCGTGTCTTTTTTTCATAGCTAATAATGATTAATGATAATTGATAAGCTGATGATGTAATATCAATCATTTATCAATTATCATTAATTGTTTATAAATTAAATCTTATCGTCTGAATATTCTCCTATCAGCGAATAGTATCCGAAAATAGCCAGTCCGCCTGAGATGATTGGCACCAATACAAATAAGATGATGATCCCGAATACTAGATCTTCCTGCTTCCCTGAGGTGATCTTTGGAATTCCTAAAACCGTAGTTCCGAAATAGCCCACCACCAGAGCAACTGCAATCCAGAGTATGCCTAATATTTTTTTTAGTCCGTTCATTTTAGTAGTTTTAAAATTAGTAAAAAATTAAGTGATTCGGTATTTAATCGTGAATATTATTATTCTTATTTTTAAGATAAAATAATCCGATGACTAAACAGACTGCGGCGACTCCAATCGGATACCAAAGTCCTTCAAGATACCAGGTTGGATGTCCAGCATCCTTCCCTTGAGTGACCAGATAGGTTGCCACTGCCGGAAGAAGTCCCCCAAATACTCCGTTTCCAATATGATAAGGGAGTGACATGGAGGTGTAACGGATTCTAACAGGGAACATTTCAACAAGGAAAGCTGCGATCGGCCCATAAACCATAGTTACAAACAGTACCTGAATGAAAACTAAAAATACCAGATACCATCTTGTATCATTGTTTAGTGTAATCGATTTTGTGACTTTTGGTTCTTCTGCTTTTCCGTCTTTCATAACGGGACCGGCTGCAGACCAATGGACGATGCTGTCTTTTTTAATGAAAGTTCCGTCTGTGAAAGTAGTTTCTTTGTGAAATGTAATTAAGCTGTCCGATGCAATGTCTTTGTGAATGGCGGCAGTTCTTGTCTCTTTGATCCCGCCACTTGCAATGGTTTTAGCTTCGATGTTTACACTTTTATACATACTGTCGTAAATTGGCCTGTAGGCTAAAATCGCGACCAGCATACCTGTCATCATAATTGCTTTTCGTCCGATTTTATCTGAAAGCCAGCCGAAAAACACGAAGAATGGGGTTCCCATTAATAGGGCAGTCGCCATTAAATAATCAACCTGCATCGAATCTATACTCATTACTTTCTGGAGGAAACTCATGGCGTAGAACTGCCCGGTATACCAGATAACTCCCTGTCCCATGGCAGCACCGAACAATGCCAGTAAAACAAATTTGAAATTAAATTTATTACCGAAACTCTCTTTTAATGGGTTTTTAGATGTTTTTCCTTCACTTTTAGCCTTTGCAAAAAGCGGAGATTCTTTCATGTTTTTTCTGATGAAATAAGAAACCCCCACCATTAAAATTGAAATCCAGAACGGAACTCTCCATCCCCAGGAATCAAATTCTGCTGCAGATAACGTGTTTTTAGTAATTAAAATGACAATTAATGAAATGAAAAGTCCTGCAGTTGCGGTAGTCTGAATCCAGGAAGTCCAGTACCCCCTTCTGTGAGGTTGTGCATATTCTGCAACATAGGTAGCAGCGCCTCCATATTCTCCTCCCAATGCCAAGCCTTGTAAAAGTCTTAAAATTAAAACTAAAACCGGTGCCATGAATCCAATGGTTTCATATCCGGGAATACACCCGATCAGGAAAGTGGAGAATCCCATAATCAGTAGTGTAACAAGAAATGTATATTTTCTTCCGATAATGTCGCCTAATCTTCCAAAGAATAAAGCTCCGAAAGGCCTTACCACAAAGCCTGCCGCGAAGGTAGCCAGGGTGGATAAAAATGCTGCGGTAGGATTGTCTGAAGGGAAGAATTTTGTTGCTAAAACAACAGCTAAACTTCCAAAAATGTAGAAGTCATACCATTCTATCAAAGTACCGAGTGACGAGGCTGTGATCACGCTCCAGATGGTGCGGTTTTTCTGCCGTTCGGTCATATTCTCGTAGTTTTCGTGGTGATTTTCGCTCATGTTGATTGGTTTTGATGTTATATGGATTAAGATATTGAGTTCATCCTGGGTTTAAAGGTAAATCTGGAACTGTACAATGAATTCGCCTTTTGAAGAGGGGCTTTCCGTAGGGCTGGTGTAGATGGGTCTTGTAGAATACTGGGTGGTGATCTTCGCATGATGTCCATCTATGAACCAGTTGGCACCTACATCAAATTGTGAAGAAGACTTGTCGAAGGCTTCAAAACTTTTATGTGTATATGCTGCGAAAGGCTGTATTCTGATCTTTGGTTTTTCAGCCTGGCTCGGAAGCAGTAATCCGGCTTGTGCATACACCACATTGCCTGTTCCTATCATGGGCTGTAGATTTCCTGGGCCTGCGATGGCTCTGTTTCCTGCGAAATTAGGGTCATTGGCTGCAATATTCATGGTTCCCAGATTTCTTATGTAATTAGGGCCGAAATTGTAGTTGTAATATCCCGCATAGGCAGAAACAGCCATTTTGTGTTTTGCATTTCCCAAAGGAATGTCTGCAAAAGCATCTACTGCCAGAAGGGTGATATCATGTTTTTCAATATTGGAATTCACGGAAGTTCTTGTCCCATCCGCCTGATGATAAAAACCGGCACCTACATTGAAGACTTTCTTCGTTCCTAAATAAGATCCCACTTTGAAAGGAAGGGTATTGGATTCTTCATCCAGAAACTGGTATTCAACATAACCGGCCTTCGAAAAGCTTGGGTTTCCATTGTTATCAACGGCTGCAGCTTTTGCAGGATCTGTAACATTGACTGGCACGAGATCTGTGGCAAAAGGTTTGTTTAAACTGAAACGGTATTCCAGCTTACCATATTTTCCTTTAGCAAACATTCCCAGCTGTCTTGCAAATTGATCAGAATTGTCAATTAAGGGCCATGAGAAAATAGGGGAATCTACGGTAAGGAAGTTTAGCGTGGAAGCCATCGTCATACGGGAAAGTCCCATGTAGTAATGAAGTCCTGCTCCTAAAGATAAACTGAATTTTCCTGCTTCTCCAGGTAAAATAACTGCGTACTCATTCCAGGCATCATGAAAAAAGAGTTGAGGTTTTTTGCCGTTTCCGTAACCTCCTGTTCCTGTGGTGCCTGTAGCGCCGCCGTTGATAAACGTTTGGTTATTGATCCCAAAATGGGCAAGGATCATGTATCTTTTAGAGATCTGTGCATAGACTAGAGCACGTAATCTCCTGTTTCCCAAGCTCCAGGAATTGTCGGTAGCTTCTCCGCCAACCATGCTTCCCGGGTTCATTTGGGTGTTTCTGAGCCAGAACTGGTCCCATAATATAAATCTGATGTACTTATCTCCTTCCGGATTGAGGTTTAATTTTAATCCACTTCCGTAATCAGGAGAACCCTGTGAGTATAAAGAACTGCTTATTAGGGCTAATCCAATAAATGAAAGTAATTTCTTCATAAATTATCAATTTTTGGCGTTGTTTTTTGTGAAAGCCAAATTGTAATTAATAATTTATTTACAAAAATTTAATATATATTAGTGGTAAGAGTATAGTTATTATTTAACTGATTGGTTTTTAGTTTCGAGTAGTAGAGTTTGAGAGTCTGAGTGTAAATGAGTTTGGGAAGGGGTAATTGGATCTTGACTAATGAAGGGCAGATATCTGATGCTCTCAAATCCACTATTGCTAATGTCTGAAATCTGATGTCTGACATCTGACATCTTGACTCTAGTATCTTAACTACTTCTTAAATCTTTCCCACTTAATCAGCATGTATTTATCTGCAAACTGAGTAATGATAAGTCCTGAGTTTTTGATGTTTTCTTCCTTTGCGATATATTCAATCAATTCATTCTGTTTTAGAATTTTATAGACAGGATGGAATTCAGAATGAGGGGGTCTTGTGATGTTGTATTTCTTGATCCAGGAGCTGATCGTTACGTGGGAAACGCCGATAATCCTTTCTATTTCTCTGAAGCTTAAACCTTCGAGGTAGAGCTGCAGGGCTTTGGTTACATAATAGTCATCGATCTGTTTTCCCATTTTTTTTACAGTAAAATAATACTTGCAGTCTTTGCAGAGAAAACGCTGTTTTTCGTTGATAATTCCGCTTTTTACAATTTTATTACCGTTGCATTTTGGACACTTATTTTCCATAGCTATATGTTTTTAGCAAATATATAATAATTTAGCAAAATTATATTTCTCAATAAAGATAAAATTACCTGTATATTTCATTTAAACAAAAAAAATATCTTTTTAATTTGGTTTTTAAAGTTATTATGCTTTAAATTTGCCAAAAAAATTAGATAAATAAATGGAAATAGAAATTTCCTCATGCGAACATCTAATGTATGTGAGTGAAATACAGCAGGAAATGTATGATTCTGCACAGCGTAGAGGAACGGGGATCGCAAAACGTTCCATTGAATATTTAACGAAAAAGATTTCAGATGGCAATGCTGTGGTTGCTACTGAAAATGGCGAATGGGTTGGGTTTTGTTACATCGAGACCTGGTCACATGGTCAGTTTGTAGCCAATTCGGGACTTATTGTATCCCCCAATTACAGGAACAGAGGAGTAGCCACTTTGATCAAGAATAAGGTTTTCCAGTTATCTAGAGAAAAATATCCCAATGCAAAAATATTTGGGTTGACCACAGGACTTGCCGTGATGAAGATCAATAGTGATCTGGGTTATAAACCGGTGATTTATTCTGAACTCACACAGGATGAGGAGTTTTGGAGCGGGTGTAAGAACTGTGTGAATTATGAAATTTTAATGAAAAAGGAACGTAAAAATTGTCTGTGTACAGCCATGCTTTTCGTTCCTGAAAATAATAATAAAGTAAACGGGACTGAAATTAAGCAGTCCGAAATTGATGAGTACAATGGAGAAAAAGAAAGTAATCTTAGCGTTTAGCGGAGGTTTGGATACCTCTTACTGTGCTAAATATCTTAGTGAAACACTGGGATATGAAGTGTATGCAGTGACTGTAAATACCGGTGGGTTTTCTAAAGATGAAGAAAAAGAACTGGAGAAAAAAGCCTTCAAACTGGGGGTAAAAGAATACAGGTGCGTAGATGCTCAGGAAGATTACTATAGTTCTTGTGTAAAGTATCTGATCTTCGGAAATGTGTTGAAAAATAATACCTATCCATTGTCTGTGAGTGCTGAACGTACGGTTCAGGCTCAGGAAGTTGCAAAATATGCCATAGAGACAGGCGCTGATGCTATTGCTCACGGAAGTACGGGAGCTGGAAATGACCAGGTTCGTTTTGATCTGATTTTCCAGGTAATGTGTCCGGAAGTCGAGATCATTACACCGATCCGCGATATGAGTCTGTCCCGTGAAGAAGAAATCGAATTCCTAAAAAGCAATGGTTATGAAATGGAGTTTCACAAAGCACAGTATTCTGTCAATAAAGGCCTTTGGGGAACATCAGTTGGAGGAAAAGAAACATTGACTTCACGAAATTACCTTCCGGAAGAAGCTTTCCCATCACAAATTAAAGAAACTCAGCCTTCAGAACTGGAAATTGAATTTAAAAACGGTGAGGTGGTAGCTGTAAATGGAGAAAATTTTGAACATTCCGTGTATGCTATTCAAAAGATTGAAGAGCTCGCTTCTGCTTACGGAATTGGCCGTGATATCCACGTGGGAGATACCATTGTTGGAATTAAAGGAAGAGTAGGATTTGAAGCAGCAGCGGCATCCGTAATCATCAAAGCGCATCATTTATTAGAGAAACATACGCTTTCAAAATATCAGCAGATGATGAAGTCCCAGCTTTCCGATTGGTATGGAAACTGGCTTCATGAAGCGCTTTTCCTGGATCCTGTGATGAGAAATATCGAGTCTTTCTTAACCGATTCTCAGCAAACAGTGAGTGGGAAGGTATTTGTAACCCTTCATCCATACAGATTTATTTTAAATGGAATTGAATCCAAACATGATCTGATGTCCGATCAATTTGGAAGCTACGGCGAAACGAACAGAGCCTGGACAGGAGAAGATGTAAAAGGGTATACAAAAATTGTAAGCAATTCCTTAAACATATACCACCAGATCAATTCAAAGTAAAAAATAAAGAGTTTCAACGGAACGATTTACCCTAGAATAGGACGCAGTCCTATCAATCATAATCAACATCATCATATCATTAAAAATATGAAAAAAGTAGGAATTGTGGGGGCCAACGGCTACACAGGAAGTGAATTAGTCCGTGTGCTGGCTTTTCATCCCCATGTGACATTGAGTTTTTTATATAGCCGTTCCAATTCGGGGACAAAAATTTCAGATTTGTACCCGGATTTAACGGCAGTTTGTGAACAGGTTTTAACGGATAAGCCGGAAGATGTGGATATTTTATTCCTGTGTCTTCCTCATAAAGAGAGTCAGAACTGGTTGACTCAAAATCCTGTTAAAGATGAAACTTTAGTCATTGATTTAGGAAACGATTTCCGTCTGGAAGGAAATTTTGGGAACAGAAATTTCATCTACGGACTTCCTGAAATCAATAAAAAAAATCTGGCAGGAGCAAAAAGCATTGCTAATCCCGGATGTTTTGCAACGGCTATTCAGCTGGCTCTTCTTCCATTAGCAGAAAAAGGTTTGTTGAATGAAGTGTATACAACAGGAATTACCGGATCAACAGGTGCGGGACAATCTTTACAGGCGACGACCCATTTTACATGGAGAAATGACAATATCTCAGCGTACAAAACTTTGACACATCAGCATGTGGATGAGGTTTTACAGCAGCTGGTATCATTTAATCATAAAGAGATCAGTCTGAATTTTGTTCCATGGAGAGGCGATTTTGCAAGAGGAATTTTTACCAGTTCTACAGTGAAAACGGATTTAGTACTTTCAGATATCATTCAGTTGTATCAGGATTTTTATGAAGAGGAGCCTTTTGTGAAGGTAAGTGAAAAAGCAATTGATTTAAAGCAGGTTGTCAACACCAATCGCTGTGTGATTCAAATAGAAAAGAGTGGGAATGTAGCGGTTATTCACTCAGCGATTGACAATTTGTTAAAAGGAGCTTCCGGACAGGCAGTTCAAAATATGAATATAGCAATGGGCTGGGAAGAAAATCTGGGGTTGAACTTAAAACCGATAGCGTTTTAAAAAAAAGAATGGTCAATAAGTCAATTGTGAATTGAAAAACCGAAATATTCGACTTAGGAAACTGGAGCGTTAAGAAAATTGAAATTTAATCCGTTAAAAAATTCTCACTGTTTGAGCACGAGACAAATTTTTAACCGAAGAACAAATAGTCAATTCGTGCGAGTTTTGAGGATTTTAGGATTCAATTTTAATTTTTAGCGGAAGTTTCCAAGTCTTGAACTTTTGTTTCTTTTGTTTTAAGACAAAAGAAAAATTATAAGAAAAAGATGACACTGTAAATCATTCATCAAACATCAATTATCATTTATAAATAGACATGAATTTATTCAACGTATATCCATTATTCAACATAAATCCGGTAAAAGCTCAGGGATCATTTCTTTGGGATGACAAAGGAGAAAAATATCTGGATTTTTACGGAGGTCACGCAGTGATTTCTATCGGACATAATCATCCACATTATCAAACTCAATTAAAAGAACAGCTGGAAAAAATTTCTTTCTATTCAAACTCTGTTCAGAATGAATTGCAGAATGAGCTGGCTGATAAATTAGGAAAACTTTCAGGCTATGAAGATTATAATCTTTTTCTGTGCAATTCAGGAGCTGAGGCTAATGAAAACGCACTAAAACTGGCATCTTTCCACAACGGGAAAAGTAAAGTGCTTTATTTTTCAGGCTCATTTCACGGAAGAACTTCTGCGGCAGTTTCTGTAACGGATAATCCAAAGATTGTAGCTCCTGTTAATTTTTCTGAAAGATTCATCAAATCTGAATGGAATGATATCAAACAGTTGGAAGAGATCTTTGAAATTCAAGGAAACGACATTTCATCCGTTATCATTGAGGGAATTCAGGGAGTGGGTGGAATTATGATCCCAACAGCAGAATTCTTGTCTAAAATTAAAGAACTGTGCGAAAAATATGATGCAGCTCTGATTTTGGATGAAGTACAGTCAGGATACGGAAGAAGCGGATATTTCTTTGCTCATCAGGAATTTGGAGTCGAACCGGATATGATCACTACAGCCAAAGGAATGGGAAATGGTTTTCCAATCGGCGGTGTTTTGATTCATCCAAAATTCGAGGCAAGCAATGGTTTGCTGGGAACCACTTTCGGAGGAAACCACTTAGCCTGTGCTGCGGCTATTGCAGTTTTGGATGTTATGAAAGATGAAAATCTTACTGCAAATGCTCAGGAAATGGGTGATTATATTGAAAACGAAATTAAAGATTTCCCACATATCAAATCCATCCGAAGGAAGGGATTAATGATTGGAGTAGAGTTGGATCAGGACTGTTCAGAAGTGAGGAAAAGTTTATTGTACGACCATCACATTTTTACAGGAAATTCCAATGATAAAAGTGTCTTGAGGATCCTTCCGGCTTTGAATATCGGCAAAGAAGAAACAAATCTTTTTGTCAGTGCTTTAAAAGTAGTTTTAGATAAGATTTAAACCACAAAAGTCACAAAAGATGTAAAAACTTTAGTGATTGTAAAGAAACTACTAAGCGCTTAAGAAGAACACTTGAGTTTTCTGAAAATCTTTGATTTTCATCTTATGTGAACTTACTGTTTTCAAAATAATAAAGCATTAAAACTGAAGTGTTCTAAAGTGTTTAATAATAAATAAAAACTTTTGTGCCTTTTGTGGTTAAGATTATCACAATTAATTAAAAATTCATCAAATGAAAAAATTCACCTCTGTAAGCGACGTAAAAAACTTGCAGGAAATCATAAAAAAAGCTTTACAAATTAAAGAAAATCCTCATTCCGAAACAGAAAAAGGAAAAGGAAAAACAATAGGTCTTGTGTTTTTAAATTCAAGTTTAAGAACCCGTTTAAGCAGTCAGATTGCAGCCCAGAATTTAGGATTGAATGTCCTGACTTTAAATGCAGCTCAGGAAGCCTGGAATCTGGAATTTGCAGACGGAGCCATCATGAATGGCGATACCGTAGAACATATCAAAGATGCTATTGAAGTATTGAATCAATATTGTGATATCATTGCAGTACGTTGTTTTGCGGGAATGAAATCTAAAGAAGACGATGTCAATGAAAGTATTCTGAGTCAGTTTGAACAACACGCCAAAGTGCCGGTTGTTTCTCTGGAATCTGCAACCCGCCACCCATTACAAAGTTTGGCAGACTGTATAACCATCACAGAAAACTGGAAAGAAGACCGTAAACCGAAAGTGGTTCTGACGTGGGCACCACACATCAAACCCATTGCTCAGGCTGTTGGAAATTCTTTCGCAGAATGGATGCAGGAAATGGAGGTTGATTTTGTGATCGCTAATCCCGAAGGGTATGATCTCGATAAGAAATTTACAAAAGATATTAAGGTGATTCATAATCAGGATGAAGCTTTACAAGATGCAGATTTTATCTATGTGAAAAACTGGTCGTCTTTCGATGAATATGCAACAATGCCTGAAGTGAAAGAAAACTGGATGCTGACCGGAGAAAAGTTGAAAACTACAAATAACGGTAAGGTAATGCACTGTCTTCCTGTCCGTCGTAATGTAGAATTAAGCGATGAAGTAATGGATGGCGAAAACTCCATTATCTATCAGCAGGCCAAAAACAGAATTTTCTCTGCACAAGCCATTTTTAGCGAAATTCTGAATGAAATAAATGCGTAAAGAATTCTAAAGGAACGATTTAGCCAAGGATAGGATAGAATCCTGTCAAAATATAAATCCATAAGAATTCCAACGGAACGATTTAACAAAATCAATCAAAATGAAAGAAAAATTATACATCATAAAAATAGGAGGTGCCCTGATCGATGATACAGAGTTGCTTGACCAGTTTTTGGATCAGTTTTCTGAGATTGGAGAAAAGAAAATACTCGTACATGGAGGCGGAAAACTGGCTACGACCTTGGCGGATAAGCTGGGAATTGAGCAGAAACTTGTAAACGGCAGAAGGATTACCGATAAAGATACGCTGGATATTGTATCCATGGTGTATGCAGGAAGTATCAATAAAAATATAGTGGCTAAACTACAGGCGAAAAACTGTGATGCGATCGGGTTTTCAGGGGCTGATGGAAATATCATTCAGGCTAGAAAAAGAATCCATCCCGAAATAGATTTTGGATTTGTAGGTGATATCGACAAGCAGAGTATCAATGAAAATTTACTTTCAAAACTGATTGATCTTGATCTGATTCCTGTTTTTTCTGCTATTACCCACGACAAAAAAGGAAATCTTTTAAACACGAATGCTGATACTATTGCTTCGGTAATTGCACAGTCGTTGTCCGAAGTTTATGATGTAGAACTGTTGTTTTGTTTTGATAAAGAAGGTGTTTTGGAAGATGTTGAAGATCCGGGATCAGTTATAAAAAGGGTATCCGCAGAAGAGTTTTCTGTTTTAAAAGAAGCTGGAAAATTGCATAAAGGAATTCTTCCCAAACTTGAAAATGCTCTCGGAGCTGTAAAAAATAATGTCAATAAGGTATTCTTAATTAAAGAAACCGAATTAAAGAACCATATAGAAAACCATCATGGAGGAACTGAAATCTGTTTATAGTAAAGAAGAGTTACTGACTCAGGCCGTAGAATTGCTTAAAAAATTGATTGCCATTCCTTCATTCAGCAAAGATGAATACAATACATCTGTAGAAATTGAGAATTTTTTCACAAAGCATCAAATTCCTGCAAAACGTTTTAAAAACAACATTTGGGCAGTCAATAAAAACTTTGATGTATTGAAGCCATCCATTTTGCTGAATACGCATCATGATACCGTGAAGCCCAATAAGGCATATACATTAGATCCGTTTCTGCCGGTTGAGCAAGACGGGAAACTATATGGATTGGGAAGTAATGATGCCGGAGCTTCTCTGGTTTCTATGGCTCAGGTTTTTTTACATTTTTATGAAAAAGAAGATTTAAAATATAATTTAGTGATTGCTTTGACAGCTGAGGAGGAGATTTCAGGATTTGATGGAATTGAAGCCTTATTTCCACAACTTCCTACTATAGAACTTGCCATTGTTGGAGAACCCACGCAAATGAATCTGGCGATCGCGGAAAAAGGACTTTTGGTGATAGACGGGGAAATGAAAGGAACTCCTTCTCACGCTGCTCATCCGAATGATGATAACTCCATTGTAAAATGCATGGAAGATCTTCAGAATATTCTAAACTTCAGATTTCCGAAGGTTTCCGATTATTTAGGGGATGTTAAAGTTACACTGTCAGGAATTCACGCCGGCGTTCAGCATAATGTAGTTCCGGAAGCCTGTACTTTTACTTTGGATGTAAGGGTTACCGATGAGTATTCCAATAAAGAAGCTTTTGAAATCATTCAGTCACACATGAAATCAACATTGACAGCCAGGTCTTTCAGGTTGAATTCCTCAAAAATAGAAATGGACCATCCGTTTGTACAGGCAGGTCTGGAAATCGGAAGGACCACTTACGGTTCGCCAACATCATCCGACCAGGCCATTATTCCATGCACATCCGTGAAAATAGGTCCGGGAGACAGCAGGCGCTCTCACACAGCAGATGAATATATCTATATAAAAGAGATTGAAGAAGGAATTGAGATCTATATAAGGATCTTAGAAAAAGTTTTGTAAAGACTTCAGATATCAGATTTCAGACACCAGATTTTTAAAAGTCTGATATCTGATGTCTGAAATCTATTATCTAAAAAATAATGTTTTAACCCCGCTCAGCGGGCAGATTAAAGTTCAGTTTTTAATAAGGATTTATGCAAAAAAGAAAATTAAAGACGAAGACTTTTCAGAGCGGAGATGTTTTTTTATAGTTAAAAATGCTTTGCTGAGCAGGTTGAAACGAATTAAAAGAATACCATGATGAAATCGCAATTGATTGAAATTCTGGTAAATAAATGAAGGCTACAATTATATATGGCCTTGGAAAAAATAAATAATTACATATGAAAAAGATATGGCAAAAGGACAACCTGGCCACCAATATACTAGTCAACAAATTTACAGTTGGGAAAGATCTTGACTTTGACGAGCGTTTAGCAAAATATGATGTTAAAGGTTCCATGGCGCATTGCCAGATGTTGGCAGAAACCGGAATTATCTCCGGTGAAGAATCAAAACAGATGCTTTCTGTTTTAGCGGATATTTTAAAAGATATCGAAAGTGGAAACTTTGAGATCGATAAAGAAGCAGAAGATATTCATTCTCAGATTGAAGCGATATTAATTGAAAAATTAGGCGATACCGGAAAGAAAATCCATACGGCAAGATCCCGGAATGATCAGGTTTTACTGGATATCAAACTGTATTTATTGGATGAAATTCGTGAGATTACAGCTCTGACCGATACGTTTTTTCAAATTTTGATCAAACTGGCAGAACAGCATAAAAATATACTGCTTCCGGGTTATACCCACCTTCAGATTGCCATGCCGTCTTCGTTTGGATTGTGGTTTGGAGCGTATGCTGAAGCATTATTAGATGATGTTGAACTGTTGTTTTCGGTGAAGAATATCATCAATAAAAATCCTCTGGGCTCAGCTGCCGGATACGGTTCTTCTTTTCCTATTGATCGTGAAAGTACAACCTACAACTTAGGTTTTCAGTCGATGAACTATAATTCTGTGTACGCACAGATGACCCGTGGGAAATCTGAAAAAATGCTGTCTATGGCAATGGCTACTTTAGCGGGAACGCTTGGGAAGTTTGCTTATGACGTCTGCTTATATTTAAGTCAGAATTTCGATTTTATCAGTTTTCCAAAAGAGTTTACCACGGGAAGCAGCATTATGCCCCACAAAAAGAATCCGGATATTTTTGAACTGGTTCGTGCACGATGCAACAGAATTCAATCCTTACCGAATGAGCTTATTTTACTAACAAATAATTTACCGTCAGGATACCATAGAGATGTGCAGCTGACAAAGGAAATTCTTTTCCCTGCCATAGATTCCCTGAAAGAATGTCTGGAAATTTTAAGTTACACCCTTCCGAATATTCAGGTAAGAGAAGGAATTCTGGAAGATGAAAAATATAAATACCTTTTCAGCGTAGAGAAGATCAATGAAGAAGTGAAAAAGGGAAGTTCATTCCGCGATGCTTATGTAAAAGTAGGGCAGGAAATCGAAAATAATGAATTTGAGTTTGAAGTTGGAAATCTTGAGCATACTCATCAGGGAAGCATAGGAAATCTTTGTCTGGATAAAATAGAATATCAGTTCAACAAACTGAAGAATAAATTATTGGGTTGATTCTGAACCATTAAGATCATTGAATTTTTAAAGTTTGGTTAAGAAAATCTACCGATTTTACATGCTGTAACTTATCAAAATTCGCTTGCGAATCCTTAACTATCCTTAATCACTTAAAGAAATCTTAATGGTTTAATACATTTGAAAATGATTAGTCCAGATCAATTTTAAACTTAGTAGATTTTTTCACCTCGTGAAGCACAATAGAACTGTGGTACTGGCCAATATTAGGAATGTTTGAAATCACATTAACAGCGAAATCATTATAAGAGTTGATGTCCTTCGCAATAATCTTAAGCATATAATCATACTCACCGGAAAGACTGATGATCTCCTGGACTTCATCGTGTTTCATAATGTTCTTCTCAAAGGTTTCCAGTACTTTCTGGGATTGTTCTTTAAGACGAACATTACAGTACACCACAATATTCAGACCCAGCTTTTCACGGTTCAAAAGACCAACGTATTTCTCAATAATGCCATGTTTCTCAAGTTGTTTGATCCTTTCATAAGTTGGAGTAAACGTAAGACCTATCCTTTCTGAAATTTCTTTTACAGATAGCGTAGAGTCTTCCTGAATAATACTGAGAATCATTTTGTCTTTTAAATCCATAGAGTAGGTTTGAGTTTTAACAAAAATATCAATTAAAAATGAAAATAAGGAAGGATTACAAGTTTTAATTTATTTGGAACTTTAGTTTTGCAGATTCGTAAAAATGTTATATCTTTGCACCTAATGAATAAAAGAGTGTTTATATCATTAGATTTACCGGGCGAAAGCGCCCTTTACGATATTTATTATAATTAAGCGAAGATCCTGTCTTCGCTTTTTTTATGCTCAAAAATTAAGAATTATGTTTACGATCACAGAATTAAGCACCGAGAGAATCAACAGTATACTGACCGAAGCACTGGCTTTTGCCAACGGGAAAACTGCAAAAATTGAAGGAGAAGTTTTCTGCTCAAATCTTTTCTTTGAAGACAGTACAAGAACAAAGACGAGTTTTGATATGGCAGAAAGAAAACTGGGGCTGCAGGTAGTACCTTTTGATGCTTCACACAGTTCTGTCAATAAAGGAGAGAGTCTTTATGATACGGTGAAAACCATTGAAAGTCTGGGGGTGAATCTGGTAGTTATCAGAGACAAGAAAGACAGGTATTTCGAAGAATTAAACAACATCAATATTCCAGTGATCAACGGAGGGGACGGAACAGGAAATCACCCGTCACAATGTATGCTGGATCTGATGACCATCTATCAGGAATTCGGAAAATTCGAAGGATTGAAGATAGGAATTGTAGGAGATGTAAAACACAGCCGTGTGGCGAATTCAAATGCCGAAGCTTTAAGAAGATTAGGTGCTAAAGTATATTTCTCAGGACCGGAACATTGGTTTGATGAAGGAGCTTTAATTAACGGAACTTATTTACCGGTTGATCAGCTGATCGCTGAAGTAGATGTTCTGATGCTGTTAAGAATTCAGCACGAAAGGCACGATGCCCAGATGAGTTTCTCTGCTTCCGAATACCATAGAAAGTACGGTCTGACGAAAGAAAGAGAAAAAGTAATGAAAGAAGGAGCGATTATCATGCATCCCGCCCCGATCAACAGAGGCGTTGAAATTGATACTGACCTCGTGGAATGCGAACGCTCAAGAGTGTTCAAACAGATGCAGAACGGAGTCTTCGCAAGAATGGCCATCCTGAAAGAAGCACTGGAAAAAGAAGGGCATATATTTAAGGAATTGTAAAAAGTAAAATGTAGAAAGTAAAATGTATAAAATATAGAATACATGATACAACCGACATTATACATTGTACAAAAGAAATTATACAGAATAAAATAGAATAAAGAGATAAATAAAATGAAGAAAAAATTAATACTGGAGTCCGGTGAAGTGTTTCATGGAGAAGGTTTCGGAGCAGAATTGGAAACTGCCGGAGAAGTAGTTTTCAATACCGGAATGACAGGATATCAGGAGTTGATCTCCGATCCGTCATACTGCGGTCAGATTGTTTGCATGACCTATCCGCTTATCGGAAATTATGGTATTAACCGTGATGATTATGAAAGCATCGAGCCGGCTATTAAAGGACTTATCGTAAAAGAAGTATGCGATCTTCCGTCTAATTTCCGTACTCAGATGACTTTAGATGAATTATTTAAAAAGAAAAACCTTTCAGGAATTTCAGGAATCGACACCAGAAGACTGACCAGAGTTTTACGTAACTACGGAGTGGTAAAAGGAAAGATCGTGAATGCAGATACTGATGAAAATGCAGTAGTTACAGAGCTAAAATCTACAACTTTCCCTATCAATCAGGTAGAAATGGTTTCTACAAAAACATCTTATGCCAATCCGGGAAGAGGGTTCAAAGTAGTGCTGGTAGATTTTGGCTCCAAGCTGGGAATTATCAGAGAATTGTCTCAGAGAAACTGCGATATCACAGTCGTTTCTCATGATACAACAGCAGAGGATATCTTATTGATGGATCCGGACGGAATCATGCTTTCAAACGGTCCTGGTGATCCGGAAGACAACCCTCAGGCTTTAGAAATGATCCGCGGATTATTAGGAAAAGTTCCCATCTTCGGAATCTGTTTAGGACATCAGCTGATCGGTCTTGCCTGTGGTGCAAAAACGTTCAAACTGAAATTCGGACACAGAGGAGGAAACCACCCCGTACTGGATCTGGAGAAAAATAAAGTATCTATCACTTCTCAGAACCACGGCTATGCAGTAGATCAGGAAAGTCTTAAAGACACAGACCTGGTTGAAACTCACATTGCTCTAAACGACAGAACCAACGAAGGTCTGAAACACAAGATCCACCCTTGCTTCTCCGTTCAGTACCACCCTGAAGCAAGCCCGGGCCCTGAAGATGCGAATTATTTGTTTGATGAGTTCATTGATTTAATGGAAGAATTTAAGAAGTAAATAAAGACTTCAGATATTAGACATCAGATAACAGACTTTATCATGCACAATTTTGAGAAACTACTTTTCTGGCAGAAATCAATAGAACTTGCAAAAGAGGTTTATATAGTTTGTGCAGAATTGCCAAAAGATGAAAAGTTTGGTTTGATTTCTCAAATTAAAAGATCTGCAGTTTCCATCCCTTCAAATATAGCAGAAGGAGCGGGAAGAAATAATGATAGTGAATTTTATCACTTTCTGGGTATCGCCAATGCTTCCTCTTTTGAATTGCAGACGCAGTTAATTTTAACAAGGGAGCTGAAGCTACTGGATGCTCAAAAAGTTAATAGTCTGATATCAAATATAAATGAAATCCAAAGAATGATTTATACATTCAAATCTAATTTAAAAAAGTAAACACAACGCTGGAAGTCTGAAATCTGAAATCTGACATCTGGTATCTAAAAAAAGAAAAATGGCAAAACGTACAGATATAAAAACAATTTTAGTAATCGGTTCAGGACCCATCATCATCGGTCAGGCAGCTGAATTTGATTACGCAGGAACGCAGGCTTGCCTGTCTTTGAGAGAAGAAGGCTACAAGGTGATTTTGATCAACTCGAATCCTGCAACCATTATGACGGATGTAGAAATCGCAGATAAAGTATATATCGAGCCGATTTCCCTTCAGTTTGTAAGCCACATCATCAGAAAAGAACGTCCGGATGCTTTATTACCAACATTGGGAGGTCAGACAGGTCTGAATATGGCAGTAGAATTGGAAAAATCAGGTATTCTTGAAGAATGTAAAGTGGAAGTTTTAGGAACTAC
Source organism: Chryseobacterium pyrolae (assembly GCF_025153485.1). Lineage (NCBI taxonomy): Bacteria > Pseudomonadati > Bacteroidota > Flavobacteriia > Flavobacteriales > Weeksellaceae > Chryseobacterium > Chryseobacterium pyrolae. The sequence continues at coordinate 50,407 of NZ_JANZQH010000007.1, read as the reverse complement.
GCTTTCTGCGATCAACAGAGCGGAAGACAGAGATCTTTTCCGTGAACTGATGAGAGAACTGAACGAGCCAGTTCCTGAGTCAGATATCGTAACTACAGTAGAAGGAGCAATCCGTTTTGCTGAAGAAATCGGATATCCCGTGATTGTTCGTCCTGCCTTTACGATGGGTGGAACAGGAGGTGGTATTGCCTCTACGGAAGCTGAATTGAAAGAGATTGCTGAATTAGGATTGAAATACAGCCCGGTAACACAATGTCTTATCGAGAGATCAATTGCAGGTTTCAAGGAAATTGAATACGAAGTAATGCGTGATGCCAACGACAACGCGATTGTGGTTTGTAACATGGAAAATATAGATCCGGTAGGCGTTCACACTGGGGATTCCATCGTAGTGGCGCCTTCTCAGACGCTTTCTGACAGAGAGTACCAGTTATTGAGAAACGCTTCTCTGAAGATCATCAGAGCCTTAGGAATTGAGGGAGGATGTAATGTTCAGCTGGCGTTAGACCCAGATTCATTCAACTATTATATCATCGAGGTGAACCCTAGAGTTTCCCGTTCTTCAGCATTGGCAAGTAAAGCAACAGGGTATCCGATTGCAAAAATTGCGGCGAAGATTGCTGTAGGTTTAACACTTGACGAGATCATGAATCCTGTGACAGGAAAAACATACGCATGTTTTGAACCGGCCCTTGATTATGTGGTGACGAAATTCCCAAGATTCCCGTTCGATAAATTCGAAACAGCGGACAGAAGATTGTCTACACAGATGAAAGCAACCGGAGAAGTAATGGCCATCGGAAGAAACTTTGAGGAATCATTGCAGAAAGCCGTTCGTTCTTTAGAAACAGGTTTAAGACATTTGGGATTAAAAACAAAACAGGCTGCAGCGTTAACTCCAGAAGATATCGAAAGAAGAATAAGAGTTTGTGACGATGAAAGACTGTTCATTATCTGTGATGCTTTGAGAAGAGGTTACGATTGGGAGCAAATTGTAGAATGGAGCAAAATTGATAAATTCTTCATCTGGAAATTAAAGAAACTTGTTGATTTTGAAAAAGTAATTGCGGCCAATAAATTTGATAAAGAAACCTTAATTCAGGCTAAAAAATTAGGCTTCTCAGATCAGAATATCGCTCATTTATGGGAATCTAAGCAAAGAGAAGTTTATAATTTCAGAAAAGAAAATGGCATAATACCGGTTTACAAAATGGTAGATACGTGTGCCGCAGAATTTGAAAGTGAAACCCCTTATTTCTACGGAACTTATGAAGAAGAAAATGAGAGTGTAGTTACGGATAAACAAAAAGTAATTGTTTTAGGTTCAGGACCAATCAGAATTGGTCAGGGAGTAGAGTTTGATTATGCAACAGTTCACTCAGTTTGGGCGATCAAAGAGATGGGTTACGAAGCGATTATTATCAACAATAACCCTGAAACGGTTTCTACAGACTTCTCGATTTCAGATAAATTATACTTCGAACCTTTAACGGAAGAAGATGTAATGAGTATCATCGATCTTGAGAAACCAATGGGAGTTGTTGTTCAGTTCGGAGGGCAGACAGCGATCAACTTAGCGGATAAACTGGCAAGTTACGGAGTGAAAATTCTTGGAACTTCATTGGAAGATTTAGACAGAGCTGAAAACAGAGATAAATTTGAAAAGGCCCTTCAGGAAATGGGAATTCCCCAGCCTTTAGGAAAAACGTCAACTTCAAAAGAAGAAGCCATTACCATTGCCAACGAAATCGGTTATCCGGTATTGGTTCGTCCAAGTTATGTACTAGGAGGTAGAGCCATGGAAATTGTATACACCGAAAGCGAATTGGCTCACTATATGGAATTTGCGGTAGATGCAAGCCCGGAACATCCGGTTTTGGTGGACCGTTATATTACAGGAAAAGAAGTTGAAGTAGATGCAATCTGCGATGGTGAAACAGTCATTATTCCTGGGATTATGGAACATATTGAAAGAGCGGGAGTTCACTCCGGAGACTCTATTGCGGTCTATCCGCCTCAGAATGTTTCGCAGGAGGAAATCGACACTTTGGTAGATTATACCCAGAGACTGGCAAAAGGATTGAATGTGATTGGTTTAATGAACATCCAGTACGTTCTTTTCGAAGGAAATGTTTATGTAATCGAGGTGAATCCACGTTCATCAAGAACAGTTCCTTTCCTGTCTAAAATTACAGAAGTTCCGATGGCGAACTTAGCAACAAAAGCAATTTTAGGACAGAAACTGAAAGATTTAGGGTATAAAAACGGATTAGTTCCGAATAAAGAAGGAGTCTTCGTAAAAGTTCCTGTATTCTCTTTCTCAAAACTAACGAAAGTTGATATCTCTCTGGGACCTGAAATGAAGTCTACGGGAGAAGTAATGGGGAAAGATACAACGCTGGAAAAAGCTCTGTACAAAGGATTAATTGCAGCAGGAAGAAAAGTTCCGATGCACGGTTCCATTTTGTTCACAGTTGCAGATAAACACAAGCAGGAAGCAGCAGATCTGGCAGCAAGATTTCACGAAGTTGGTTTCAGAATCTGGGCAACGGAAGGAACGGCTAAATTCTTTGGAGAACAGGGGATTCCTTGTAAAATCGGATATAAAATCGGAGAAGATGATGTAAACCTGATCGACCTGATCCAGAAAGGGAAAGTACAGTATGTAGTGAATACCATGACCAAAGGAAAGCAGGTAGAAAGAGACGGATTCCAGATCAGAAGAATGAGTGTGGAGAACGGTGTTCCTTGTTTAACATCCATGGACACGGTAGAAGCCATCCTGAAAGTAATTGAAAGCATGAGTTTCAAAATGGAGACGATGTAATTATCAAAAAACAATATTATATTTAAACCCTCGTAAGGCAACTTATGAGGGTTTTTGCTGATAAACCTTAGGGGAAAAAAATATTTGTTGCTTTATATAATTTGTATAAATTAGAAAAATGATATATTGATAGAACAAAAATTAACTTAAAATACAATGAAATTTTTAAAATATATAATATCTATCTATAGTTTATTTATAATGATATCCTGTGGTAAAGGGCTAGGGGATATTCCTGAAATTTCAAAAGGGACATTGACAAAAGATTGGAAATATCACAATGAGTCTATGAATTTCACCATTCAGCTTCCGAATAGCTGGAACTTTATTGATAATGAAAATGGATTTTCTAAATTCATACCGATGAACCAAAGTGCACCCGGTACGATTCTAACGGGAGGTAAAATCAAAATATCTAAAGAACTTAATATTACTCAGGAAGATGCTGTGTATCCCTTATTTTCAATTTCGAACAATAGTTTGGATGAGGTTAAATCAGGTTTAAGAAAGGGAGACCTTGTATTTGCCGTGGTTTCTTCTCCAGGTGAGAATGCTGAAAAAGATATTAAACTCATAAAAGAAGAACTGAAAAAGCAGTTTGAATCTAATTCTGATTATTTTAAGCTTAATAAAGAAAATTTAGAAGCAACAAACACTTTACAGTTTGGAAAAAATGATAAAATTCCCTATCTAAAAGTATCAATTCCTGATATAAACGGAAATATAACGGGAAATAGAATCTATGCTTTGAAAAATTACGAAAGCTATAACCTGCTCATCATCATAACGTATACCACGGAAGAAGAATTACAGAATATACAATCTCTATTATCTGAAGTCAAGTAGTAAACGATATTAACCTGAATAATTTTAAAGGATAAAATAATTCTTTCCTTGCCGTAAGATCTTCTTAATGCTAAAAATCCAGAAATATATACATGCCCTCAGAATTTGACTCTATTCTCAGTCACTTCAGTCAGTTTATTTTAAGATAAGTGAACCTTTAAAAATCTACGGGATCATATGAAGTGTTGATCGGAACTAATATTCATATAGATTTACGAACGCGGTTCACGAAGCATCTATTATAAAACCTATTTACCTGTCAGTAAATTAGCTATGTTCCCCTTAGTTAACCTTATAATAAGGTTCCGAAAAATACTTGCTCGGTTTGATATACGCTGTTTTTCGGTCTGCATCAAAGACCCAGTTGAATCTTCGCAACAGATCGGCACCAAAATAATTGACCGTCTGTTTTTTTAGATCACCGATAAAAAATCCTGCTGAAACATCTTTTAAAACACTGCTTCCCACTTTCAAAAAGGGGAGTATGCCTTGTTTCGTGATGATACTTTTCCCACTGGAATTTTTTAATGTTTTTTCTCCCGTTATCTTCAGTTTTTTATCCAGTTCTTTTTCTGCAGCAAAATCATTACTATACAACAACCCTCCTGAATATCCGGATTGAAGTACAAAATAAGCTTCCTGTTGCTTATCTCCGTCGATAACGTTATCAGCGACAATATAAAAAGCTTCATGGTCATACATCGTGTTAATAGGTTGGAAGTCTTTTACGTCCGGTGTTTTGTCATAGACAATGAACTGATTATGGTCATAATCGATTTTAAATGCTTTTCCTCCAAACAGAACGGTTCCTATCTTTCCGTCAGCCTCGTGGCCAGCCAGTTGGTTGTCAGAAAAACGAACGTTATTAAGGGTTAATTTTCCAATCTGCACCGTGTTATTTTCACTGACTTCCTCTTTATTGAAAATAATATGATCTGCTTTACGCTGTCTTTCCGGAGAAATCGAAGCATCTTCCATAGCGATCTGGAACATCAGATCCAGCGTATCCTTTTTATTGACCAGTGTTTTTACAATGATATTATTATGTTTGGTGATCCGGAAGGGAATGGTCTGCTGTGCATGTATGCTGAAAAGACCCGCAGAAAAAAGTAGAATAAGGCTTATTTTTTTGAACATTATCAAGTGATTAGTGGTTAAAATCAGGAATTTTAAAATTACCTATTATCTTTGGAACAGCAAAACAGGAATATCAAATGATTCAAAAACTACTTAACAGTGGCCTTCATTGGGAGAAAAAGGAATTCAAAAGAAATGAGTTTCTAAAAACTTCAGGAAGTACAGATACCGATATTTATTTTGTAGACAATGGAAGTGTCCGGATTTTTATGATGGACGAAAATGAAGAAAGGATCATCCGCTTTGGATATACCGGAAATATTATTGTTTCTCTGGATTCCTTTTTGTCCGGGAAACCTTCGGATTTTTATATTCAGGCTATCAAAAAAACGACTGTAAGAGTAGCGTCTCAAAAAGATTTCTACCAATTTATTCAGTCGGGTGTAGAAAATCTTAAATTTTGGAACCGTATTTTGGAGGATCTTGTGTTGCAGCAGATTGAAAGAGAAAAAGACCTGCTGATCAATTCTCCCGGAGAACGTTTCAACAGAGTATTGAAAAGAAGTCCGAAGCTTTTTCAGGAAGTTCCCAATAAATACATCGCCAACTACCTAAGAATGTCTCCGGAAACTTTATCAAGGCTTAAAAAATCTTGAGTTCAGTCAAGATTTAAGAAAAAACAGATTCCGAAATTTGTATAAAAATCATCAATGAAAATTTCTACATCACAATTATTGAATGAATTGAAAATACAGACTCAGGAGCATATCCTATTTGCGGAAAATCTTCTGCAGGAAACCGATGGAAAACTCAATTACAGAATTTCGCATGAAAGCTGGAGTGTGCTGGAATGTCTTGAGCATCTGAACCGTTACGGAAATTTTTATATTCCTGAGATCAGCCATAGAATTTCTTCCTCTATAACTTCTCACACATCTTCTTTTAAACCCGGAATTTTAGGAAACTATTTTGCTCAATCGATGCTTCCCAAGGAAAAACTGAACAAAATGAAAACCTTCAAAAGCATGGATCCAATTAACAGTCAGCTGGATAAAAGTGTGGTGGAAGAATTCATCAGACAACAGCAGCAATTACTGGAATTACTTGGAAAAGCAGGAAATATTGATCTTAATAAAGTCAAAACCAGTATCAGCATTTCAAAACTGGTCAAACTTAAATTGGGCGATACTTTTCGTTTTGTAATCTATCATAATGCAAGGCATATCAGTCAGGCTGAGAAAATTTTTACTTTAAAAGCGGTATTGGTTTAAGGTAAATTTCATTACTTTTGTCGCGCTAATAACTCTTTTTATGAAGAAATATCTATTGGGAATTTTGTTCCTTTCTGCGTTGTCTTGTGGAAGTTCAGATGATCTAGAAAACGTGATAACAAACGATCCTGCGCTGCCGAAAATTAAAACTTTAACCCTCAAAGATGAAGATGTTGTCAATGGAGTTACTTCCCTCTATGAAAAACTAGAATTTAAATTTGAGTACAATAATGATCAATTGGTTAAAGTCTGGGATATTAATGGTAACTATACTGAAAACCTAACCTATGCTAATGGTCTGCTGTCAGGAATATCAATAACAGGTTATATGTATCCTCAACTGCACCTTCACAATCCTTTGGATATACGGAGAAAACTTACTTACACTAATCAAAAGCTTTCAAAGTCAGAAGTTTTAGAGCAGCCTCTGGATGGAAAAGTATATACTACTTTTGAATACCCTTCTAATGACATTATTATTGCAAGAGATTACACCAAGTATTATTTAGGCCAGATCAATAATACAATGATGTTTAAAATCTACATCACTAACCAAAATGTTACTAAAGTCGAAACCTATCAGGGCGAAAATGCAGCTGTGTTGACGCATACTACAATCTATGAATATGATCAGAATATAAATCCTAATTTTTTGACTGATAAAAACAGAATTTTAGGATTGCCGAGTTATGGCTATAATATCTTTTCGCTTCGTGATTATTCTCAGCTCTCTAAAAATAATGTCGTTAAGAAGAAAACCTATTTTTCCACTGTTCAAGATGAAAATCTTATGGGTGAGTTCAATACTTTTTATCAGTATCAAAGTAATGGTTTACCATCCACGATCTATTTTAAGGAGAATGATCCCAATAATTATTTAAAAGTATCTGCTATTTACGGGTATTAAGCATTGTAATTTTATATACATTTAAACCTCATAAGAAAACTTATGAGGTTTTATTTTTAAATCAATGGAAATCATCTACCGAAAAACAATACAAACTCCGCTGGGAGAAATGGTTGCCTGTGCCATAGAACAGGGGATCTGTCTGCTTGAATTTACAGACCGGAAGAATTTTGAAAAACAGTTTATCTCTTTATCAAAAGCATTAAAAGCAGAAATTGAAGAAGGAGATCATGTACACTTCAAACAGCTTGAAGAAGAGCTGAAAGAATATTTTGAAGGGAAAAGGCAAACGTTTGATGTTCCGCTGTACATCACCGGAACTGAGTTTCAGGAGAAGGTTTGGCAGCTGTTGCGCGAGATTCCGATGGGAGAGACCAGAACCTACAAACAGCAATCTGAGTTTTTAGGAAATCCCAAGGCAATACGTGCCGTAGGAACGGCGAATGGCATTAATAAAATTGCTATTTTGATCCCCTGTCACCGTGTCATTGGCTCAAACGGAGAGCTGGTAGGCTATGCAGGAGGAATATGGAGAAAGCAAAAATTATTGGAATTAGAGAAGGCTATTTTATTTTGATTTTTGTAAATTTAGACAAAAATTTACACGTGAAAAAGTTACTATTTGCACTTTGCCTATCAGCTTCGGCTTTAAGTTTTGCTCAGGATTACTCAGTACCGGCTGCAAGTCCGCGTCAGAAGGTAGAGCAGCAGTTTTCAATGTCTAAAATCAGCATCGATTACGGAAGACCGGGAGTGAAAGGGCGTAAAATCTTCGGAGAACTGGTTCCTTACGGACAGGTTTGGAGAGCAGGAGCGAACTCATCGACAAAAATCACATTCGGACAGTCTGTTAATTTCGGTGGAAAAACGGTTCCTGCCGGAACCTACGGTTTATTCATTGTTCCTACAGAAAAAGAATGGAAAGTGATATTGAACAAAGACTTCCAGCAGTGGGGCGCTTATACCTATGATCCGAAACAGGATGTGGTAGATATTACAGTACCTGTCAATAAATTGGCAGATAAGCAGGAATGGTTTGAGATTACCTTAAATCCGACCGATGAAAATTCAGGAAACTTAGTTATCAAATGGGATATGGTTCAGGCAGAAGTTGCTCTGAAACCTGCAAAACCGGATGCGGTAATCAAAATTTCAGATAAACTGAAAGAAATTAAGAAGATAGAATCTGATGCAGCAAAAGCAAAAAGCTAAGCAATGAAATTTTCAATTCAACCTGTTTTAGAAAATCAGGAATACCAATTAATCCCCTTACAGCAAGGGGATTTTGAGTCTGTATATGAAGTAGCTTCCGATCCCCGGGTTTGGGAGCAGCATCCCAACAAAGACCGTTACAAAAGAGAAGTTTTTGAAAGCTTTTTTCTGGGAGCGATGGAAAGCGGAGGTGCTTTTAAAATTGTAGAGAAATCTTCCGGTGATGTTTTGGGAAGCACCCGGTTTTACAACTTTGATGAAGGAGAAAACCGTATTTTCATAGGGTATACTTTCTACGGGACAAAATCCTGGGGAAAAGGAATCAATCCGCAGGTGAAGAAACTCATGCTTGATTATATTTTCCAGTTTGTAGATAAAGTGCATTTCCACATCGGTAAGGAGAACTTTCGTTCCCAGACCGCTTTGGAGAGGATTGGCGGACAGAAGATCGCGGAAGAGGAAGTAGCCTATTTCGCAGAACCCACAAGAACCAATTTTGTGTATGAAATAAAAAAAGAAAACCACTCATGAAAAAATATAAAATCCAACAATCGCCCTTTGTAGTCCCTACCACAGATGGAAAACTCATCGAAGAACATTGGGGAAACTCCACGGGAAATTCAAATGTATCCATTGCCCATATGGTGGCACCACCGGACTGGAGTGAGCCACATCAGACTCCGGAATTTGATGAGTTCACTCTTATCATTTCAGGAAAAAAGCAGTTTGAGATCGATGGTGAAGTTGTTATTCTTGAAAAAGGACAGAGTATTCTGATAGAAAAAGGAGCAAGAGTGCGTTACAGCAATCCATTCTCTGAACCTTGCGATTATATTGCCATTTGTCTTCCTGCCTTTTCTATGGAATTGGTGAACAGGGAAGAGTAAAAAAGTATACCAGTGTAGCAGTGTAACAATGTACCAATTCGAATCTTCGATAAAAGTATTGTTACACTGTTACATTGTTAGATTGTTACATTGATATAAAATTTATTTCAGTATTTCCTTCAAAAACATCAGTGTATGATTCCATGCTCTTTTCGCCATGACCTCATTATAATCAGGTGATTTCGGATCGGTGAACGTATGTTTTGAATGGGCATAAGTAATGATCTGCCAGTCTGCATTGCCTTCGTTCATTTCCTTGATTAGATTATTATAATCTTCCGGAGTGACTCCCTGATCATCAGCTGGATTTTCAACTAAAATCTTGGCGGCAATAGGTCCGTTTTTTCTGGTCTGATCTTTTCCAATGCTTCCATGAATAGAAACAACACCCACAACCGGAAGGGCTCCTCTTGCAGATTCTAAAGCGCCTGTTCCTCCGAAACAATACCCAATCACTGCAATTTTATTGGAAATGGCTCCATTTTTCTTCAATTGCTCCAGAGCCAAAGAAATACGTTTCTGGTAGGCCTCATAATTCTGTTTGTAATATCCTGCAGTTTTACCGGCAGAAGCATTATCTGTCGGAATATTTCCCTCCCCGTAAATGTCGGCAATAAAGGCAATATATCCCTGTTTTTCAAGTTCCGCAGCAGCAGTTTTAGCTTCCTCATCAATACCTTTCCAGGCTGGAAGAATCAAAACGCCCGGAAGTTTTTTTCCTGCATTGGAGGTAACCAGTCCATTCAGCTTCTGTGCGCCGTCCTGATAGGAAATGGTTTTAAGTTTCTGGCCAAAAACGGTTCCTGTGCTCATTATACAAGCGGTTAATAAAAGGGTACGTATCATATTTTGTAATTTATTAAAGGATAAAATTCAGGCATATGGTCATTACGAAGTACAAAGCAACGAAACCATCCCTGGATCATCGTTTGTTCGTTGACATAAAAAATCCTCATCTAAATTACTGAAAATAACTTATCATGAGGATGTATATCGTATAAAACTGAAGCAGGTCAGAGCTTAATGCCTAAGTTTTCCAGTTCCTGATTCAGATCTGTATCAGGATTGATTTTGATGGTTGTAAACCCCAAAGACTGAGCCATCTCAATATTTTTAGGATTGTCATCAATGAAAATAGATTCACCAGCTTCGATCTGGTATCTTTCCAACAGCACATGCCAGATTTTCGGATCAGGTTTGATCAGTTTTTCTGTTCCTGAAACGACAATCTTTCCGCCAAAAAGCTGGAAGAAATCATAATTTTCCAGGGCGTACGGGAAGGTTTCCTCAGACCAGTTGGTCAGTCCGAACAATTGATAATCCGTATTTTTCAAACGTCTTAAAACGTCTACATTCTGAGGGATATCACTTTTCAGCATGACGGTCCAGTTGTCATAATAAGCTCTAAGTTCCTTTTCCCATTCCGGGAATTTTTTCATCTGAATATCAGTTCCTTCGGATAAAAGTCTTCCTTTGTCCTGTTCTTCATTCCATTCCGAATAGGCAATGTTTTCAAGAAAGTATTCCATTTTTTCATCGTCATTGAAATAATCTTTAAAGAAATATCTTGGATTCCAGTCTACTAATACGCCACCAAAATCGAAGATGATATTTTTAATTTCCATATATGTTTTTAAACTTTTTTATTTTATTTCACCACAAAAGTCGCAAAAGTTTTGATATTTTAACCCTTTAGAATACATAAATTTCAAAAGATTATTATTCTGAAAACCTTAAGTGCATATAATTAGAAAATCAAAAAAAATTATAAAACTTACATATACTATTTCACCACAAAAGTCACAAAAGTTTTTAATGTTAAACACTTTAGATCACTTTAGTTTCAAAAGTTTTATCGTCTTGAAAATAATAAGATTACATAAGGAGAAAATCAGAGATTTTCATGAAAACTTAAGTGCACTTCTTGTTCGCAATGTATTCAACTTAAATAAATTATTCAATAAGCTTTTGTGTCTTTTGTGGTTGATATGAATCTTTTAAACCACCCCGTCAAAAATTCTTTGAATTTTCGCCACCCCTCCGGAGGATGGGAATGTGATCCCAGTCAATTAAAAACTTGTGATTGAAATTTTTACTCCGGTTTATAGAATTGATACTGCCCGTTTTCATAGTACGCATTGATATGATGCAGGCCATTCGTCAGGATAATTTCTTTCGCTCCGATAATGGAGTTATACCTTGCCGTTTGCTCAAACGTTTTCTCTGTCAGTTTAATTTGAGGTGCCTTGCATTCAATCAGGATAACGGGCTCAGTTTTTTCTGTAACGAGAAGGTCTATTCTTTTGGTAAGGCCATTGAGGAGGATCTTTTTTTCAGTAATCAGTGCCGATGCAGAATACCCTTTTACCGTAAGATAATAGTGGATCCAGTGCTGGCGTACCCATTCTTCAGGAGTGAGCAGAAGGTAAGTTTTGCGGACCAAGTCATAAATAAAAAACTTATCTTTGTCTTTCTTGAATTTAAAATCAAAAGTTTCCTGAAAATTCAGTTTTGGAAGTTCCATTAATTAAGATGAAAGAATTAGATTTAATCCTCAAAAATATTAAAAATAAAGAAGTTTTACCTATTTATTTTTTCCACGGAGAAGAACCTTACTTTATTGATGCTGCTGTAAAAGTGCTTGAACACGACTTTTTGGAGGAAGATGAAAAAGCTTTTAACCAGACGGTGGTGTACGGAAAAGATACTTCATACCAGGAGATCCTTTCTTTGGCCAGACAGTTTCCCATGATGGGGGACAAGCAGCTAATCATCGTCAAGGAAGCTCAGGACCTGAAATTCAATGAGGAAGAAAACCGTGTTCTGGAAACCTATGTGGACAATCCTGTCCCTTCAACGGTGTTGGTTTTTGCCCACAAACATAAAAAACTGGACAGCAGGAAAAAAGCGACAAAAGCTTTAGACAAAGCTAAAGCACTTTTCTTAAGCGAATCGGTCAGAGATTCCAATCTTCCCAAATGGATCGCTGATGAATGTACACAATTGAAAATCAAAACAGCTCCGAATATTGCCCATTTGCTTGCAGAATATCTGGGAAACGACCTTTCAAGAATTGCCAACGAACTGAACAAGCTGAAGATCATCCTTAAAGAAGGCGAAATGCTGGACGGAACGATCGTAGAAAATCACATAGGGATCAGTAAAGAGTACAATGTTTTTGAACTTCAGAAGGCTTTGGGAACTAAAAATGCCGATGCAGCGTTCAGGATCGCTCATTTTATGGGTAAGAATCCAAAAAACAATCCATTTGTTATGATGCTGGCCAATCTGTACAGCTACTTTTCCAATGTGATTATTTATCAGACGATGGCCGGACAGTCGCCGCAGGTTATTGCTTCACAAATGGGCGTCAATCCTTATTTTATCAAAGATTATGCGGAAAGCGCAAGACTTTATCCCTTGAAACACGCGACCAGAGTCATTTCAATCTTAAGAGAATTCGATATGAAAGGAAAAGGTCTGGGTGCTGTGAATATGAGCGAGGCAGAACTGATCAAGGAGCTTGTTTATAAGATTATCAATGTGGATAAGATTAAAATGAAGGTGTAGGGAGTTTTTGGAGTATTAGAGTATTAGAGTATTAGAGTATTAGAGTATTAGATTAGAGTATTAGAGTGGAGTGTTTTAGGGTTTTATCTTTTTGTTGATATGAGAAAAAGTGTTTTCCTGATTGTTTTTTCTGTGTTTTTAATGATTTTTGCTACTCAAAATATTTTTGGGCAGACGATAAAAGGCAGTCATTATGAATTAAAGATTGCACAGGATCAGAAAGCGGTCCTTATTTTATTTCCCTGCTTTCCTTGCCATATTGAACATACCAAAACTGAAGCCGGGTTTTTAAAAGGTATCGAAAAGAAAGGCGTTACCACGATTCTTTTAGACTATAATCAGAAATTATTTTTAACAGAATCTGAAAAACAACAATACGCAAAAACTTTACACAAGATATTTAAACGCAACAAAATTACTAAAGATAATATATATATCGGAGGTTTTTCCAGCGGTGGAAATGTCGCACTTCTAATGACAACTTTCTTTATTAAAAATCATGATTGCGTAAAGCCTAAAGGTCTGCTGGTCGTAGATTCTCCAATTGATCTTGAAAAGCTATATGATGATGCTAAAAAGGATGTAGCCAAAAATGCTGATCCCGAAGCTGTAGAAGAAGGAAAGTCCCTGACTGAACTCCTGGAAAAAGAAATAGGAAAACCGGATATCAACCGTGAAAAATATAAAATGTTTTCACCCTATTTAATGTCTGCACCTGCTGAGGAAGGCAATATCCAATATCTTAAGAATATTAAAACAAGATTTTACTGCGAACCAGACCTGAAATGGCAGCTGGAAAAGAAAAACAGGACCTACGAAGAACTTAATGCCTACGTACTGGAAAAAGCCAATCAGACATTACTGAAAGCAGGAAGTAAACATACGGAACTCATCCAAACCCAGGACCGCGGTATCCGGGCAAACGGAACAAAACATCCGCATTCATGGAATATTGTGGATGGGAATGAACTGGTGAAGTGGATGGTGGAGTAGGAGAGTATTAGAGTATTAGAGTATTAGAGTATTAGAGTATTAGAGTATTAGAGTATTAGAGTATTAGAGTATTAGAGTGTGAGGTTTTTGTAGGTTTAAAATGCTAAGATTGTAGAGATCAGATATTAAATACTGAACATATACTCAACGATAAGAACCAGAAACTAATAACCCTCTCCAAACTAGTCCGCCCCGAATTTCGCATCCTACACTTAACTATAAAAGTCAGTAACCAGCAACCAACAACCAACAACCCTCTCCAAACTCATTTACTCTCAAACCCTCAAACAAATAAATCCCAATCGACAGTCCACATATTTCATATTGACAAGTATCATTAAAAATACTTTAATAAAACATTAAAAATTACGAAATTAGCGGTCTGAATTAAAATCTTTTTGAACAAAGTAAATTATGGAACAAAACATTTTAGATTGTGTGATCGTTGGATCCGGGCCTTCTGGCTTTACAGCAGCTATTTATGCGGCAAGAGCAGACTTGAAACCAGAACTATATACAGGTTTGGAGCCGGGCGGACAATTAACCACAACTACGGAGGTTGATAACTTTCCAGGATATCCGGCAGGGATTACAGGACCTGAAATGATGATGGATCTGCAAAAGCAGGCGGAAAGATTCGACACTAAAGTTCATTACGAAATGATCACTAAAGCTGAATTCTCCAAAGAAGAAGGCGGTGTTCACAAACTATACGCAGGAAATAAGGAAATCCTGGCCAAAACGGTGATTATCTCTACAGGAGCTACCGCAAAATATCTGGGCCTTGACGATGAGAAGAAATATGCAGGTGGTGGTGTTTCGGCATGTGCTACATGCGACGGATTCTTCTACAGAGGAAAAGACGTGGTAGTAGTAGGAGCGGGAGATACAGCAGCAGAAGAAGCAACTTATCTTGCAAAGCTTACGAAAAAAGTAACGATGCTGGTAAGAAAAGACGTGTTCAGAGCTTCCAAAGCAATGATCCACAGAGTAGAAAACACACCGAACATCGAAGTGAAATTCAACCATGAGTTAATAGGAATTGAAGGGGAGAACAGCCTTGTAGAAAGAGCGATGATCATCAACAACCAGACTCAGGAAAAATCTTCGGTTGATGTAGACGGTATCTTCATCGCCATCGGTCACAAACCGAATACGGATATCTTCGTAGGACAGATCGATCTTGATGAAAACGGATATATCCTTACTGAAAAAGGGTCTACAAGAACCAATCTTCCGGGGGTATTTGCTGCAGGAGATGTTCAGGATCATATCTACAGACAAGCGATTACTGCTGCAGGAAGCGGATGTATGGCTGCGATGGATGCAGAGAAATATCTTGCTGAATTACATTAGTATTCAGTTTTTTACAATACAGAGCGTACCCGATGGGTGCGCTTTTTTTATTTCACTTTATCCCCTTTCTTACCACAAAAGTTATAATTGGTCGGCATCACATTCCCCTCCATTGGAGGGGTGGCGAAAATTCAAAGAATTTTTGACGGGGTGGCTTATGTCGCACTTCAAAGAAAATCCCTAAATTTATCTCCCAATCCAAAAAAACAACATGCACAACAAAATCATAAAAATAAAACACGTCACAGGAACCTACACCATTGATATTCCGGAGGGAAGACTGAATGAAATGCAAAGCCAGCTGGACAAATGCCTGAACGATGAACAGGGCGCCATTGTGGTGAAGGGAGAAAACGGAGACCAGTTTGTGTATCCGGCGGATCTTCTGAAAAATAGTTTCATTTCTATAGTAGACAGGGAAGAGAAGAAGGAGAGCTAAACAAAACAAAAGACCCAAAGGTATTTCAAAGACTGTACTTTTAGTTCTGGAACGTAATATTGGAGATCTGTTTTAAAGAAATGACTAAAAATAATTCGCCTGATTTTAAGCCTATTATTAAGTTTCGTTAAAATTTATAAGGGAAAAGTTTTGCAGAAATATAAAATCGTTTTATATTTGCACCACTGAAAACAACGGTATCACCGTGATTCAGGAGAGATGGCAGAGTGGTCGATTGCGATAGTCTTGAAAACTATTGACTGTAACAGGTCCGGGGGTTCGAATCCCTCTCTCTCCGCAAAAAAAACCTTAGAATATTTTATTCTAAGGTTTTTTTATTTCTGAATAAGATGTATTGATCTTATCTGGTATAGTCAAAATTTTCAAAAACACTCAAAAATAATGGATCCAGAAAAAGGCTGGTCACTTACTTATTTTCCATTTAGATAAAGGTAACTTTATTCGAGTTTTGATTGCCTCTCAATTCGTATATTTTTTATAGCTCCTACTCATGATCTTTGGCATCCATTAAAGTTTTTTTTAAGTACCTAATTCATAAATAAATATTTATCTTAGCGACCAATGTCACGAAATGTGGATATAGGTATTTTTTTACGAGGTTTTTATATATCTTTTGTTCCGTGGAAAATATTGCTAGGCGTCATTTTGTAAAAACAGTAACCAAAAAATATTAATTTTAAAAAATCTATGAATTCAGCCGAAGTAATAAGTAATACAAAATGGTTTTCGAAATTTTCATTATCGTTTTTAGCAATTGTTGGTAGTACAAATACTGCTCTTTTTATAATCTTACCTCTTTTGCCTTATAAAATTTCAAAGTTTATATTTCCTGTAGGATTTTTCACATTAGGATTAGCAATACTATTCTCAATTGGTTTTTCTTTTTATTGGCACAGAAAAGAAAATAATGGAACTTTTAATTCTATAAAATATATTTCCTGGCTTTCAACATTGTTACGTTATTGGATGGCGTTTCTACTATTGGATTTTGGCTTTCAAAAAATATTTGAAGTCAACTTTAATTATTCATATCATATAAATGATTCTTTATCAAGCGTATTAACGGGTCCGGAATTAACCTGGAAGTATTATGGATTTTCTTACGGATTAGCTGTGATTTTGGCGTTTTTTCAAATAATTGGTGCTATTCTTTTGTTATTCAAACGTACCACTTTATTAGGCATTACCATACTTTTACCTGTCATGCTGAACATTGTTTTGATTAATGTTTTTTATAGCATTGGCCCCATTACCTTATTTACATCTATCCTGATAACATTAGGCTTAGTTCATCTGTTTTTACAGCAAAAAGTTAATATAATAAACTTCTTTAATCAGCACAAAAATAGACTGCCATCAATTGGTAATAATTTTTTACGTTCAATCGCTCGTGTGTTATGTATTCTAATTCCTTTATTGTTTGTTATTTACTATAATTATGACGTTCACCTTTCAAAAAAATATTTTGGAAAATGGAAAGTCACATCGATGACACGTAATGGAAAATTGGTTAAAGAAAATCAATGGCAGCAAGATACTTTGGCTTGGAAAACAATTTATATTGAAGAAAGAGGAAAAATGTATTATTGTCCGAATCCATATATGTATGTGGACAGTACTTCATTATTTATGAAATATCATCACGATGATAAAGAACAGAATTTTAAGGTTATATCTTACGAAAAGAATCCGAATAAACCTGATACAATTCCTGTTCAGATTAACAATTTCAGAAATAACTCAATGCAATGGAAAATGATTTTTTACAAGGACACTATTCAAATGGAATTAAAGAAATAAAATCTTTAACAAAAAACGAGGGCTAACAGCCGTTTGCTTACATTGCGATAGTCTTGAAAACTATTGACTGTAACAGGTCCGGGGGTCGAATTCCTCTCTCTCCGCTGAAAAAACCTTTTTTTATTGCTGAATGATGTGTACTGTTCTGGTATAGTCACAATCTTCAAATAACGGAAACGATATGTCAACTTCTTGACGCTTTTTAAATTCTAAATAATGGCCACGAAAATTAGGCGAGCGCTCAGTGTCTGAAAACTGTTGTTCAATTGGATGACCAATAATTGTGACTGATAAAAGATAGAAATAGGAGAAAGTCCACTTCGATTTTTAAGCATATTCTTTTTTCAGACTTTTATCCAGTATAAATGGTACAAATGGGAGTACCGAAGCTACTAAATACAATATGATTCTTTTTAAATTCCATCTGTATTTTATTGCGGCTAGCAGGAGCGCTATCAGAAATACGAGAAACAACACTCCATGGATCCATCCAAAATATTTTACTCCTTCCGGTATATTAAAAAAGTATTTTAAAGGCATGGCAATGAAGAGCAGAATCAGATAGGAAAGCCCTTCAATTAAAGCTGTTTTACGGTATATATTGATCATCTGAATAATTATATTATCAAAAGATTATTTTTTTAGACAATAATAGCTTATTCCATTGGAATAGACAACCGGAATCCTCCTACCAGATGTGATCATGATTATTTTACTTCGGTAAAGAATGGAATTGATCAAGTTTTTTCTGTGAAGAATCATGACTAGAAGATCTTATTTAATGCTTAATCTTTAGTTAGAAATGTTTGTTTGATGGCACTTTTAGATTCATATTATAGAAATAGTATCTATGAGCTCTTACAAGAGAGTTTCTAATCCCTCTCTTCACTGAGAAGTAGGTATTGAAAGTTGCAGGAAAAGGTTAGAATAATCGGTCTGGTGATATAAGAAGCGGTTTTTGATGGACACACATTTGATTTTAGCAACGTTCACTAAAAGAAGCTTTCAATATTTTATAGTATATTTGCAACTTAATTTTTAATGGTATCAAATAAAGGTTAAAAGGGGCTTTAGGTGCTCAACAGTAATCCTCCCCATCTCTGCTGAAAAAACTAATTCCATTAGAACGCTAATGGAACTTTTTTATGCAAAAAAGTCACGTAGACGGGATGTAATTTTTTGGAGATCAGACGGAGTAGAATTCTGCATAGCCGCTGATGAAGCATATAGGAAAAACATCCGCTTAATCGAATCAATGCAATTGATTCCCTCTTTGCATCCTTTATAATACGCAGAATCAGAATCAAACTTTGCGTTAAAAAATTAAGCATCCTGTTTTATGGATTTATAACCAAAAGATGATCCTTAATTGATCTTATTGGCTTAGGAAATTTTAGCGGAAGATTCCAGTCTTGAACTATTGGTTCTTTTGTTTGACCATATCAAATCTTTGATTTCAAGACAAAAGAATATATAAAAATCACACCTTACACAATCACATCATAAAAAATGCATCCATTGGGTGCATAAGAAGAATCTTATCCTAAGATTCTAATAGTTTGATCATTGAATATAATGACAAAGAAGAAGAAAAAAAATGAATACTAATTTTAAACAGATATTAGCCCGGAAATCTATTTATATAGCAGCTTTGTCGGCCTGTTTCATTGCGGTGGTTGCCTTTGCGGTTCTGAGTTTCCTCATTACCCGTGACAGTCGGAAAAACAATGAAGGATTTGCCAAGAAAACTTTTTTCCAGAAATATGAAACCCTGGAGAAAGAATTCAGAAATATAGAAGAATACCAGTACCTTCTGCGTGCCCTAATCCAGAAAGATGGGTTGAAAAACTATAAAGAATATTCTTCCGTTTTAAATAATATGAACAGGAAAGGAAGCCTGTTGCCTTACAGCTGGTATTCCTACTACGATGCTGCTTCCGGAAAATCTGTAAGCAACAGTACGTTATCAGACGTGCTCACAAAGAAGTCAGCAGACACAAGATATACCAAAATAGAAAACAACAGATCCGGGCATTTCAGAGATTTCCTGACCACGCGCAGAGATACAACCTATTGGGTAAGCTACGATTCACTTGTGCTGCCAAGGAAAAATATACTCTATTACGGATCTGCGGTAAGCCTGAACGACCTTCATGAATACTTCTCCAATATCGATAAAAACCTGAACAATTACGCCTATGTTTTCACCAAAGAAGGCATCTGCATTTCCCATCCTGAAAAGAAATATTTAGGCAGAAATATCTTCGATTTTACGGATGTTCAGCCAAAAGATACCTTATGCAGTACCACAAAATCAGGTTACACCGAAGGAATCGGGGTTTCTGAGTATCTCAATCTGGAAGTAACCCGCTTCGTAAAACCATTGAAAACAGATAATTTTGATGGCTATGCTGTCGTCAACCACGTGAATTTCCTGATCGATGAAAGTGTCAGCAATACAAAAATGTATACCGTTTATATTTTTCTGGCGGCTTTATTCCTTATCGTAGCGGTTTTTATCCTATTTCACAGGGCTGCCAACATGGCGTATAAAGAAAAAGAAAAGATACAATCTGAGAAAAACCTGCTGCTCGTTGAGAATGAGAAAATGCACAGGGTAGAAGCCCTGCACCAGCTTCAGCAGCTTAAAAACAATATCAATCCGCACTTCCTATTCAATTCGCTGAACTCTCTTTACATGCTCATCGGGATTAATAAGGATAATGCACAACGGTTTACTATGAATCTCTCCAAGATCTACAGATACCTTATCGTACCTCCACAGGAAAATATAGTACCTGTAGCGCAGGAAATCAAGTTTATCCAGCAGTATATGGAGCTTCTCAAAAGCCGGTTTGATGAAGAACTCACCTTTGATCTGATTGTTCATAATCCCAAAAGTCTGGAAAAGCGGATTCCGTACCTGTCTCTTCAGATGTTGGTGGAAAACGCTATAAAACACAATATCGCGACTATAGATCATCCATTAGACATTCTCATCACTGTAGAAGATGAAGAGATCACAGTGAAGAATACCTGGCAGCCCAAAACAGATGAAGACGTTCAGGGTGCCAAATTCGGAATTGACTATTTGAATCAGGTTTATGATTTTTTTAAAAAGAATTCTGTTAATATTTCTGTAGATGGTGAATATTTCATATGCATTTTACCATTATTAGAATAAAAAATGAAATCCATTCACTCCCGAAATACTGCCTCTCACTCCCTAACGCTGTTGATATTATTTCTTTACGTATAGTTTTGTGAGCTGAAACTGAGATATCTAATAATTTGGAATGAATCGGACTATGGTAATGAAGAACTACAGACTTGCACTGTACTTAGGGCTGGCGTTAGCCTCACCGGGAGTACTGGCACAGAAAAAAGACACATTAAAAACAGATAAAGAAAAATCGGAGAAAACAGATGTTTCATCAAAAAAAGCAAAGAAAATTGATGATCTGATTAAAAAAGGAACCTACAAAAAAGGCCTTTTCAATACCATCCAGGTAAAAACCGATGTGTATTTTGAAATTCCCGACAGTTTAATGGGGCGTCAGTTTTTGGTGGTCAATAAACTGTCTCAGGTACCAATGCAGGTGAACGAAGCTGGCCTGAATAAAGGAATGAACTATGAAAACAAGGTCATTTCTTTTCACCGAGATGCAGTAGCCAAAAAAGTATGGGTGAAAACGGTGGTTCCACAGGTATCATCGCCTAAAAACGATGTAATTACAAAATCTGTAAAAGACAACTTTTCAGAATCTGTGATTGAAGTTTTTGATATTGAAGCCCAGAACAATGATTCTACGTCTGTAGCCATTAAAGTCAATAAGATTTTTGACGGAAATCAGAAAAGCTTTAATGATGTTTTGGCCAATGTAGGGCTTGGAGGATCTGTAAAGTCCAACCTTTCCTACATCGAAGGCGTAAAAACCTTTCCTCAGAACCTGGTTGTAAAATCCCAGCTGACCACATCCGTCAATGAAGGAGGAGTAGATCTGCCGGTAACGCTTGGAGTCACTACCAATCTGGTGTTGCTTTCCAAAGTACCGATGCAGCCGAGAATTGAAGACGCAAGAGTTGGTTTTTTCAGTGAAAAACATTGGACATTCAACGATCGTCAGCAGAAAATGGATGAAAAACAGTTTATCACCAGATGGCGTTTGGAACCTAAAGATGAAGATAAAGAAAAGTATGTAAGAGGCGAGTTGGTAGAACCCAAGAAGCCGATCATTTATTATATAGATCCTGCAACGCCTATCCAGTGGCGTGAGAAAATCATTGCAGGAGTTTTCGACTGGCAGGCCGCTTTTGAAAAGGCAGGTTTTAAAAATGCAGTCATTGCAAAAATGCCGGATGAGAACGATAAGGATTTTGACATTGATGATGTAAGATATTCGGTGATTACCTATGTGGCTTCACCCAAATCAAATGCCATGGGACCTTCAGTGGTAGATCCAAGAAGCGGTGAAATTATTGAATCGGATATCATCTGGTGGCACAATGTGATGACTTCTCTTCAGGAATGGATGAGAATTCAGACAGGACCTATAGATCCTAAAGCCAGAGGAAACGTATTCAGCGATGAGCATATGGGCGAGGCCATTCGTTTTGTATCATCCCATGAAGTGGGACATACTTTCGGACTGAAACACAATATGGGATCTTCCTTTGCTTTTCCTGTAGAATCTCTCCGTTCAAAAGAGTTTACGGATAAAATGGGTGGAACTGCACCTTCCATTATGGATTATGCACGATACAACTACGTAGCGCAGCCTGAAGATGGAGTAACAGCGATCACCCCGAAGATCGGAATTTATGACAAACATGCTATTGAATGGGGCTACCGTTGGTATCCTGATGCAGCATCAGAGAAAAAGGCGTTGAGAGATTTAATAGAAAAGCATGCAGATGACCCATTGTATTTCTATGGAGAGCAGCAGAGCTATCTGGAAACCATCGATCCGCGTTCCCAGTCTGAAGATTTAGGGGATGATGCGATGAAGGCCAGCGAATACGGGATGAAAAACTTAAGAATCGTTGTAGACAACCTTCTTAAGTGGACGTATGAAGACGGGAAGACCTACACAGATGCAGGAAAACTGTACATGGGAGCAGTCGGGCAGTGGGATCTGTATACAGGGCATGTGATGGCGAATGTAGGAGGAATTTATCTGGACAATACAGTCTTTGGCAGCAAGAAAAAAGCCTATGAAGCGGTACCTGCAGAAATTCAGAAAAGAGCGGTGGATTATCTGGTTAAAAATTCAGTCAACCTGCCGGAATGGTTATTCTTTAACCCGATTACAGAGAAAACGTATTCTGTGAAAAATTCCCCGATGGGACCCTTTGAACAGACTCCGTACACATTAGCAAGAGGAATGCAGTATGCCAATATTTATTCCCTGCTGATGGATGACAGACTTCTCAGAATGATTGAAAACCAGTTAAAACATGAGGTGTCGGGTTCAAAAGAACAAATTTATACCGTAGAGGATCTGTTTGGACAGTTGAGAACAGCTGTTTTCAACAAAAAAGGAAGCCTGACGATTCTTGAAAAGATGACACAGAAAAACTATGTAGATGCTTTGATTGTTTCCGTCAATAAATTATTTGAAAAAACGGCAGTAAAAGCTTTAAAAGTAGAAAATACACTGAACATTCCGATGATCTGTAATTTCCATGAAGAAGACCACGGTCTCAGAAATATCAACTATTCATCAATGAAAAGAGTATCTGAGGTCACTACGTATAAAAGAGCAGAACTACAGAAAATATTGAACGTATTAAATAGAAATAAAAACAAAGGAGATGAAGCTTCCAGGGCTCATTATGCAGACTTGATCATCCGAATAGAAGAGGCTTTAAACAAATAATCAGCTATGAAAAAAACTCTAGTACTTTTACCTCTTTTGGCGGCTCAGATTGCATTTGCCCAGGAAAAGAAGACCATTACAGGAAAAATAGAAGACGGAAATACATCTGCTATGATTTCCGGAGCATCTGTAAAGATAGAAACCCAGTCCGTTTCTACAAAGACCGACTTAGTAGGAATTATTGAAAGTGTATCGGTAGGTACAGTGACCGACAGTAATGGGAAATTTATCCTGGAAATTCCTGCAGACACCAAGTCTGTATTGGTAAGTTATCCGGGCTATGAGTCCAGGGTCATTCAGATCAGTGAAGGGCAGACCAATTATACGGTAAGACTGGCTCCTGAAGTTTCAGACAAAAATAAAATCCAGGAAGTCATCATTACCGGATATCAGAAAATTGAAAAGCGTAAGCAGACTTCTGCCGTTGCTACGGTGAAGATGGATAACATCAACCAGGCGGGTGTAGCCAGTGTAGACCAGATGCTTTCGGGACAGGTTGCAGGGGTGGTGGTAACGCCTCAAACCGGATCTCCGGGAGGTCCTGCAAAGATCAGAATCAGAGGAACCGCTTCTCTTTCAGGTCCACAGGATCCGCTATGGGTAGTAGACGGTCTTCCGTTAGAAGGAAATGATGTCCCTAATTTCAGCGATAAAGATAATATAGACCAGCTTCAGAATTTTTCTATTGCAGGTTTAAACCCTAACGATATTGAAGATATCACCATTTTAAAAGATGCCGCGGCTACCGCTATTTATGGAGCCCGAGCTGCCAATGGGGTGATCTCTATTACCACTAAAAAAGGGAAAAAAGGAACCATGAGGATCAATTTCTCAGCTGATACCTTCGTGACATCACGCCCGGATTTTAACAAGCTTAACCTTCTGAATGCTTCTGAAAAAGTAGATTTGGAATTAATGCTTGCCAGCCGTGCCGACCTAACCTATCGTGCCGACAAAGGGGAAGTAATGAGGATTTTAATGAAAAACGGACAGCTGGATGCTTACAGAAACGGAGGTTTGGGAGCATTGAATACATTTACCCGTCAGCAGTTGGATGGTTTAAGAAGCAATAATACAGATTGGGGGAAACTTCTTTACAGAAACGCAATCAATAAGCAGTATGGATTAAGTGTTTCAGGAGGAAGCGACCGTTCAGATTATTATTTCTCACTGGGATATTATGATGAAGAAGGAACAACCATCGGAACTGGTTTTAAACGATATAACCTGACTTTAAAAAACAATTATAAACTAAGTGATAAATTAAGTGCAGGAATCTCTATTTTCGGAACACAAAGTGAGCGGGAATCGTTTGTGACAGATGCTGATGCATCCATCAACCCAATCAATTATTCAAGAAATGCCAATCCTTACCTGACGCCGTTCAATCCGGACGGAAGCTACCGATATGATCAGGATATTGATGGTTTTTCCGACCGATACATTCCTTTTAATTTTCTGGAAGAAAGGGAAAATACAAGCTATACACTGAAGAACCGTTCATTAAAAGCCATATTCGATTTAGAATATAAAATAACGAAAGACCTCAAGATTACTTCTCAGTTGGGGATGCAGTATGACAGCAACAAAACAGAGAAATTTGCAGCTCAGGAAACTTACTTCACCAGAAAAATGAGAGAAGGAACCCGTTATTACAAAGATGGGGCATTCCGTTATTTCCTGCCCGACGGAGGGGTAAAACAAAACTGGGATAACGACTTTTTTCAGTACAACTGGAAATTGCAGGGATCGTACAGCACAAAAATCAATTCAAGACATGAAATTGATTTGATGGCCGGAACAGAAATCCGTAAAACGGAAGATAATACAACATTGACCCGAGCTTTCGGTTATGACGATACAACACGAAAAGCGACAGCCATCGTTTTCCCAAATTCCAACGATGCTTCGGACAGAAGATATGAGACGTACCGTGAAATGCCACCGGTTGAGAATGCCTATGCTTCCATGTTTGCGACCGCTTCTTATACTTTTGACCAGAAATACACTTTTTTCGGAAGTGTAAGATATGACGGAACCAATTTATTCGGGGTTAATAAAAAATACAAATACCTGCCGATATGGGCGGTTTCAGGTTCGTGGCTGGTAACGAAAGAAAGCTTCATGAAGAATCTTACGGCTGTTTCTAACCTGAGATTAAGAGCTTCTTACGGTTTGCAGGGGAATATAGACCGTAATACTTCACCATTCTTTATCGGTGAATATTATGATGCAACGATTCTTCCTGGAAATAAAGAGAATATCATCAACGTCATCAGTCCTCCAAACGATAAACTGCGTTGGGAAAAAACAACCAACGTCAACTTTGGACTTGATCTGGGAGTGCTTAAAAACCGTGTCAACTTTACAGCGGATATCTACAGCAGAAAAGGAACAGACATGATCAGTATGAAAGAAACACCGCTTGAAACCGGGTTTGAATATACGATGATGAACTGGGGAAGTTTGATCAATAAAGGTTTTGAACTGGCTTTATCTACGAGAAACATCGATAAGGAAAACTTCAAATGGAGCACTACGATTAACTTTGCCCACAACAAGAGCAGGGTTCTTAGTGAACAACCTCGTAACAACGCTCTACTTCCTTCAAGAGAAGGTCTTCCCGTAAATGCCGTTTTTGCACTGAAAACTGCAGGAATGGATGCAAACGGAAATCCAATGTTCTGGAAAGGAAATGAAAAAATATCAGCCGAAGATTTCTTCAAACTGTATGACGTGTACGCAGATTTCCTTCCGGGTCAGCTTGTAGATACAAAACTGTCCAATGAAGAACTTAGAAACCTTTTCACCTATGTAGGAGACCGGGATCCTAAGTTCACAGGAGGAATTATCAATACATTCAAAGTACACAACTTTGATATGACTATTTCTGCTGCTTTCAGCTTCAAGCAAACGGTGATGAGGTCACCGTCTTACAGAGGAATGGATCTGGACAGAGGAAGAAATTATACAAAAGATATCTACGAGGCAGGAACTACACTTCCGGGAATCACCAGTCCTGATATGGAAAGCAATCCGGGATGGATGGCCAATAAATGGTTCGCCGATAACCGTTCCAATGCCTACAGCTTACTGGATGTATGGGCAAAAGAGATTAGCTATGTAAGAATCAGCAGTATCCGTTTAGGCTATACGCTGCCTAAAGAGTTTACAAGTCCTATGGGAATCAGCAGTCTGAGATTGAGCATCGAAGGACGTAACCTTTTTGTTTTCAGTAATGGATATAAAGGATACTTTGATCCGGAAACCTACGGAAATATCTATGCACAGCCCATTGCAAAATCAGTGACAGTAGGATTTAATGTTTCTTTTTAAAACTTGAGAAAAATGAGAAAAATTACAACAATCATTGCGATCGCAGCACTAAGCCTTTCCAGTATCGGATGTGACCGTTTTTTAGATATACAGCCTGAAGGGAAAATTATCCCTGTCAGCGTAGAGGATTACCGTAAAGTACTTACATCAGCCTATTCAAAATATCCGGTTCACAAATCTTTAATCGCTCTGCGTACAGATGAGATGAATATCGACGAAAATGTAAATGAATTTAATGTCTACCGTGAAATTGCGATGTGGAAAGATTCAAATACAGATCAGGCAACGGCAGAGTTTCCGTGGGTGAGTTTTTATTCCGTAAATTTTTATCTGAATCAGATCATCAATGAAGGAAGCAAGACCATGGCAGATTCTCCTGAAAAACAGCAGATTCTGGCAGAAGCCTATGCGCTTCGTGCCTATTTATACTTTGATATGGTCAACCTATACGGAAAACCTTATAACAGTGCTACAGCAGCGACAGACAGAGGTGTGCCGATCAGTCTGGAAATTGATCTTGAACAGGTGCTGAAACCTTCTTCTGTACAGGAAGTCTATGACCAGGTGAATGCTGATATAGCAAAGGCGCAGGGTCTTATGATAGAGGAGAAGCAGCCATCGGGCATCAATTACAGATTCTCAAAGGTAGCCTTGAAAGCATTTCAGGCGAGAACCGCTCTTTATCAGGGCGACTGGAACAAGGCTTTAAGCTTTTCAGAACAGGTCCTGACGGTTAAAGGAGATTTAAGTAACTTAAATACTGCTACTACGGCGCCTAACCATTTTGCCTCAGTAGAATCTATTCTGGCTTTGGATAATGCATTCAATATCGCAGTGCAGAATGTCGCCTTTGCCTCTACAGAACTTACCTCGAATTATAATACAGCTACAGACAAAAGATTTGGGCTTTATTTTGAAAAAAACGGCAGCAAATACAAAGTTATCAAAGGAGGAACCACAGATTTCAGAGTGTCTTTCAGAAGTGCGGAGATGTATTTCATAAAATCTGAAGCATTGTTAAAACTGAACAGACTGAGTGAAGCTAAAGATACATTGCTTAAAGTTTTAAAGAACAGGTACACTCCGGAAGGTTACACAGCCGTTCAAAACCAGATCAGTTCGATGAATACTACAGAATTCATGAATTTTATACTCGATGAAAGATTCAGAGAATTTGCATTGGAAGGACACCGCTGGTTTGATTTAAGAAGAGCCAATCAGAAAAAAATCATTCATAATGTGAACGGTACAGAGTATATTCTTCAGCAGAATGACGTGAGATATACCATAGAATTTCCAATGAGTGCCAAAAAGAATAATCCTCTTTTATAAACATTCATAATAACAACGCCTGAAACCGCTTGAACTTAATAGTTTTAGCGGTTTTTTTGTACTTTTGTCATGTTATGAAAATTGCCATTATAGAAGATGAATTGCTGGCTGTTAATTATCTCAAAGATCTCTTGGGTAAACAAAGCATAGTCCCTGTGACTGAGACGGTGGTTCTGCGTTCAAAAAAACAGGCCATAAACTTCTTCGAAAACCATTCAGCAGATCTTATCTTTATGGATATTCATCTCGGTGACGGAATGAGTCTGGAGATTTTTGAAGATGTGGAACTTTTTACACCCATCATTTTTATAACCGCTTTTGATGAATATGCGATGAGGGTTTTCAGGCATTTCACAATAGATTACCTTCTGAAGCCTTTTGAAGAAGAGGATTTGCATCAAGCTTTGCAGAAATTCATTTCCATACGGACTAATTTCGATCCGGAACCTGTTCTACAATCGATGTCCTCATTACGACAGGCAGGCAGCCCTGAGGTGATGAAGCGCTTTATGGTAAGGGAGGGGAATAAGCTTAAATCAATAGACGAAGAAAATACAGCCTATTTTTTCGCCTCGGGAAAATATCTTTTTCTGACGACGATGGACAACCAGACCTATATTTATGATGATACGATTAAAGACGTCATCCATAAATTGAACCCACAGCTGTTTTTCAAAATCAACCGTAAGTTTATCATCAATAAAAATGCAATTGTTGAGATCATCAAACATTCCAGCCAAAAAGTAGAACTGAAACTGTCTCCTGCTCCTGAAATTAATTCGGATGTATTTATCAGCAAAAGACAAATTACCGAATGCTTAAACTGGCTGAAAAGCTGATTAAGAAATAGTTGTGCTTAAAGCGGGCTTCCGGGCTGATCATTTTAAATGTATTTAATTTTTCAATTATTTATTTCCCACTCGGTACGCTTTAAGACTCAATCCTTTATGTCGTTTGAAAAACTTATTGATATGGCTTTCATCAGCAAACCCAAATTCATCACCTATTTCATGAACTCTTTTATCACTGAAACGTAATCTGTGTTCTATCAGCCGGATGCGGTAAGAAGAAATATACTGCTGAATAGATTCATTGCATTGCTTACGGAAGTAGCTACCAAGATAGGAAGGAGATAACCCGAATTTTTCAGAGATGACGCTAATCT
Organism: Chryseobacterium pyrolae; assembly: GCF_025153485.1. NCBI lineage: Bacteria > Pseudomonadati > Bacteroidota > Flavobacteriia > Flavobacteriales > Weeksellaceae > Chryseobacterium > Chryseobacterium pyrolae. The sequence goes on along the minus strand of NZ_JANZQH010000007.1, from coordinate 21,489 downwards.
TTAAAAACTCAGGATGGCTTATATGTTCCTGAATGTAATCCAGAATTTGCAATATACGGCTGTCTGCATTGAGCGTGATAAACTTTGGCTGAATCACAGCCATGTTTCTTGCAGCGATTACGATAATAGCATTCACGAAATGGCGGATGAGGTCTTCATTGTAAATAGACTGGTTTTTAATAGCTTGCTGTAGGTTTTGTATCACTAAATCAACCATTTTTCTGTCATCATTATTAACAAGTACCGAGCCTGGTATATGGGATGCATAGTATAAAAGACATTCTATGTGGTCTATACTTTTCCATTGATATTCCCTGATATAGCTTTCTCCAAAACGGATCACCATAAATTCGCAGGTATTTTCAAGATCAAATGCATGACAGTCATTGGGCGTTATGAGAAATAGGTCTCCTGCAGAATACCAAAAATTATTTCCATTCACAGCGTGGTTTCCCGTACCTGAAATAACGTACACAAATTCGAAAAAATTGAACTGCCTGTCACGTAGAGGACAATCATTTACTTTTTCATAGAATACCTCAAGCGACTGATGCATGTTTTCTTTTGCCATACCGTAAAGATACCCAAATAAGCTTTAAATGTACCTGTTTTTATTCTATTTACCAGTCTATTTTTGTAAAATTAATGCAGTAAAGAAATATTATGAAAGCAATCGTGTTGGAAAAATTTGGAGGAGCTGAATGTCTTATCTATAAAAATATAGAAAAACCTGAAATAAAAACAAATGAAGTACTTATTAAGGTGAAAGCTGTAAGCATCAATCCGGTAGACATCAAAGTCCGCAGCCGGCAGGCTCCGCTGGCAGAAGAACTTGCACAATACAATCCTTTGATTTTAGGGTGGGACATTTCCGGAGAAGTGGTGGAAGCCGGAAGTGAGGTCACGCAATTTCACATTGGTGATGAAGTGTTTGGGATGGTCAATTTTGTGGGACACGGTAAAGGATATGCAGAATATGTTGCAGCTCCTGCCGAACATCTCGCTTTAAAACCGAAGAATATCACTCATATAGAAGCTGCTGCAAGTACTCTGGCAGCTTTAACGGCATGGCAGGCATTTAACAGCTATGGTAAGTTGAGATCAACAGATAAAGTACTTATCCATGCTGCTTCAGGTGGGGTGGGACATTTCGCTGTACAAATCGCTAAATATAGGGGCGCCTATGTCATTGGTACATCTTCACTGTCTAATCGTGATTTCGTATTAAAACAGGGGGCTGACGAGCATATTGACTACCATACTACTTCTTTTGAAAAAGTACTCCGGGATGTAGACTTTGTTCTTGAATCCATTGGAGGCGAAAACTTCCAAAAATCAGTACAGGTATTAAAACCATTTGGAACCATTGTCACATTACCCTCCGGACATACGGAAGATGACGAATTAAAAGCCCGTGAAAAAAAGCTGCATGCCTGTTATTTTATGTCTGTCTATTCCGATGGGGCCGATATGAATCAGATCGCGTCCTTACTGGAAGCAGGTATATTGAAACCGTATGTCTCCCATGTATTTGAATTTGAAGAAATGGCTAAGGCACATCGGCAAATTGAAACCGGGCGGACAGTTGGGAAAGTGGTGGTGAGGTTTTAAAAAATCTGAGCAGGAAATGAGTGTTTTAGGTCGTATTTCATTTGATGTATGATCGTTTGTGAGAAAGATTATCTTTACCTTACCAAGAAAGAATATTCTAAAGTAGGACAGGGGTTTTCTCCTAATATACTTTTGGAAGACCTTTCAGATGTTCAATACATGAAAACAGCCTCCGGATATTGCTAAAAAACTAATCTTTAAATTTTTATAAGGAAAAGAACGCGCGCGAAGTCGAAGACTTCGCGCGCGTTCTTTTATCGCTTGTATAGAATGATGTAATGAATGTTGAGCAAAGAATGTCCTATAAACAATATCTTCTTTTTAAATCTTAAAATAATCTAATCAATTCCTGCTAAAACTTAGCTATTTTTGACAAACTAAATTTCCAAAATAGAATGAAATCCAAAGCTCCTTTTTATACTGCGTTGATCATCGGAATGACTTTTGTTCCGCTCCATGCACAGACAACATCACGATTAAATAACGAAATTTCAAAAGTGGAAGCAGGACTTATGCCTGCCGTTCGTTTTCAGGGCGAACCCCTATGGACATTGGAAGCGAGAATGAAGCATTATAATGTTCCTGGTGTCAGTATTGCTGTTATTAAAAACTCCAAAGTGATCTGGACGAAGACCTATGGATTCGCAGATGTAGAGTCTAAAATCCCCGTTAATTCCAAAACATTATTTCAGGCAGCATCTATGAGCAAACCGGTTAGTGTTTATGCGGCATTAACGGAAGTGGAAGCCGGAAAGATAAATCCGGATGCCGATGTCAATTCCTATCTTAAATCATGGAAAATCCCGGAAAATGAATTCACAAAAGAGAAAAAAGTCACTTTTAAAAATGTGGTCAGTCATACAGCTGGTTTTACGGTGAGCGGATTCCCCGGATATGAAACTGGAAAGCCTATTCCTACACTGGTTCAGGTTTTAAGCGGTCAAAGTCCTGCAAATACTCCGGCTGTTTTCGTAGATAAAACTCCGGGAACACCTTTCCGTTATGCTGGAGGTGGATATTGTGTGTTGCAGCAGATGCTTATCGATTTGGAAGGAAAAGATTTTACCACCATTATGAAGGAAAAAGTACTTCTGCCGTTGGATATGAAAAGCAGTACTTTTTCGCAACCTTTATCCCATGTACAGGCCCAATTCGCTGCTACGGCATACAATCAGGACGGGGTAAAAGTTCCGGGAAAATCACACACCTATCCAGAGCAGGCAGCTGCCGGTTTATGGACTACACCTGAAGATTTGGCTAAATTCGTCATTGATGTCCAGAATACCCTGAGCGGAAAAAGCAGTAAGATTATTTCACAAAAGACTGCTGAACAGTTTACGACTTCCTTCATCGATCCGTTTATGGGATTGGGAATTTTTCTGGAAGACAGAAGAGGGCATATGTATTTTCACCACGGCGGCTGGAATGAAGGGTTCTCCAGCAGATTTATAGCCAGTAAAACAAGCGGTGATGGAATTGTAGTATTAACGAATACCAATAAACCTGATTTTGTAGAAGAACTCGTACGTTCAGTAGCAGAAGTCTATCACTGGCCTTTATTTAATGCAGCGGTTCAGAAAATAGTATCCTTAAATAAGGATGATTTTAAAAGTGTCGGACGTTATAAAAATGGGAAATATGGTTTTTCCAGAGTCTATAATGAAAACGGAAAGTTGATGATTGCTTATAATACAGAAACTCCTGTAGAAATGATCAAAGTCGGGGAAAATAAATATGCGTTTCGAGACTGGGATTTGACGATAAAATTTGTGAAAAATGCCGATTCCGGGAAAACAGATATCGTACAGGTCTATTCTAACGGGAAAATAAAATCAACAGAGGATCAGATGAGTGCAGACGATAAAACACCTTTGGAACTGGTGTTGGATGGGAGTTTCGACAAAGGTCTGGAAGCTTATCAGAAAGCCAAAACTGAAGAGGCAGATAACGATCTTCTCTCAGAAGGTTATCTGAACGGAGTAGGCTACAAAATGCTGGGAAATAAAGAATTCACAAAAGCCATTGATATTTTTCGTGTGAATGCGGCATTGTATCCCAAAAGTGAAAATGGCTACGACAGTTTAGGGGAAGCTTATCTGAAAGCCGGTCAAAAGGATAAAGCAAGAGAGAGTTACCAAAAAGTATTGGACATCAATCCTAAAAACGAAAACGCTGCAAAGATTTTAAAATCATTATAAAACAAACTGCTTTCATATTTTGAAGGCAGTTATTATTTTTAAACAGAGACCCAATTCAGGGCTTCTGTTTAAATTATGTAAATAGCTTCCGTACTGTGTATTTGTTGGAGGAAATCAATTTTTATTTGGATACTACACCAGATCCTGACTGGATGTCTTATGATTCAACGATATTAGGACATATTGATCTGCAAATTGATTTTCCACAGTTTATAATTGATGGCAGTCCCATACTTTTCCGTTAGCTGATATCAGAGATTTATTGATGGAATGGCTGATGTTTTTACAATCTTAGGCTTTTTTGAAAACAAATCATGGATGGATTGCGTATCATTTATTTAACAAATCGATGCTTTTTTTGATTATAAAAAAGATATTTTAAATATTTCTTTTAAAAATTGATTTATAAGTGTATATGTGTGGTATGTGCGTGTAAAATGATGAAAAAATAAATGTTTTTCGAAATTTTGTGAGTATTTTTGGCGCTACTAAAAAAATATAAACCACCAAGTACTGATTCACCTTATGATCTTAATTGTTGACGACAACCAAAGTAATCTTTACTCACTGAAAAAACTGCTGGAATCCAAAGATTTTCAGGTAGATACAGCCGAATCCGGAGAAGAAGCACTAGGGAAAGCCATAAAAAATAATTATGCACTGATTATTCTGGATGTACAGATGCCTGGCATGGATGGATTTGAAGTCGCTGAAACACTGGCTGATTACAGCAAAACAAAAGAAGTTCCTATTATATTTTTATCGGCAGTAAGTACTGAGAAAAAATTTATAACCAGAGGATATGCCTCAGGGGGAAAAGATTATGTTACAAAACCTGTAGATCCGGAAATTTTGTTGCTTAAAGTTAAAACCTTTTACAGTCTGCAGGAGCAAAGTCTTGCGATGAAAAAGACCCAGCAGAGCTTGGAACTGGAAGTCAAAGGAAGAAGAGAATCACAGGTGACCATGAAGTCACAGATCGATCATTTTCAGCTAATGCTTGAATCTTTGCCGCAGATCGCATTTACACTCAATGAAGAGGGAAACATAGAGTTTGTGAACCTCAAATGGTACCAATATTCAGAGACTGATGTAGACTTTCCGGAGGTTCATCCTGATGATCTTAATATCAGAGAAGAATTTGACCGTTGCAGAAAAAAGGATAAAGCACTCGAACTGGAAGTCCGGATAAAAAATAGAGATTCCGGAGACTACCGTTATCACCTTTTACGGGTAACCCCTGTGAATGACGGGAATGGAATTAAAAACTGGGTAGGAACCTTTACCGATATTGACGATCAGAAAAAAGTAGAAAAGGAAAAAGATGAATTCCTGAGCATCGCCAGCCACGAACTCAAAACACCATTAACAAGTATAAAAGCCTATGTTCAGTTGCTTGACCGTAAATTAAAACTCGATAAACAAAGTGCTGAAGCTGGTTTTATGGGGAAGGTTCAGGATCAGATAGAAAAACTGAATACATTGATCACCGACCTGCTTGATGTCTCCAAAATAGAAAACGGCAAGCTTAAGATCAACAGAAAACCAACCAGCCTGGAAAACGTGATCAGCAATGCAGTTGAAACCATCATACAGACCCATGACGAAAATAAAGTCAAGATAAAAAGACATGGTATAAAACCGGAAATCCTGATTCCTTTAGATGAAATACGCATAGAACAGGTTCTGATTAATTTCCTGACCAATGCCATAAAATACTCTCCTCAAAATAATCAGGTGATCATCACTACGTTTGTAGATGATGAAAAACAGGAAGCAAAAGTGAGTGTCACCGACTTCGGAATAGGAATCCCGGACTTTAAGCAGGATGCTGTATTCCGTAAATTTTACCGTGTAGAAGAATCTTCGCTGCAGTTTCAGGGAATGGGGATCGGGTTATTTATATGCTCGGAGATTATCAAACAACATCACGGAACCATTGGTGTATCCAGTAAATTAGAGGAAGGATCTACTTTCTATTTCACCTTACCCTTAAATTAAGTCACATGCCAAAAAAAATAATCAGAAATCTTCAGTTTGGAGTCGGGTTATCGTTACTGATCTTAATTGCAAGTTCAGTGGCATCTTATCTGAGCATTCAAAGACAGATGGACCATCGTGAAAGTCTTTCTCAAAGCCGAAGATCAATAACTGCCGTTAAAGACGTGCTCGTTGCTTTACTGGATGCCGAAACCGGAAACCGAGGCTATCAGCTTACAGGAAGAGAAAACTTTTTAGAACCCTATAACCGAAGTTTAAGCGAATATACAAAAGCTTTTGAGCGTGCAAAATCCTTAGATATTTCAGATAAAAATCAGCTGGAACGTCTAAATGCTTTAGAAAAAAATGTTAACAACAATATTGGCAATTTAAAGCAGTTTGTTCAGAACAGACGAAAAGGGATGGTGATGACGCAGGAGCAGATTCTGATGAGCAAAAGCTATATGGATAAATGCCGCCAGATCGTTCGTGATTTCGTACAGTACGAAGAAGCTCAGCTTGAAATTAAAAATAAAGATCTTAACCGCTCATCCAGTACAACCGTTATGTTTATCATTGTTTCGGCAATAGCAGCGGTAGTAGTCACGATCTTTTTCTATATTAAACTGAGGGCAGATTTGATTCGCAGAGACAAATTAGAGAATGAATTACGTACAAAAGACCTTGAAATAAGCAGACGTGTAAGCGCTATTCAGCAGATTGCCAACAGAGTTGCCAATGGTGATTACAGTCAGAAAGCCGTTGATCATTCACAGGATGACCTGGGAGATCTCGTAGATTCACTGAATCATATGACCGATTCACTGAAGAAATCTTTTGATAAGATCAACAAAAGTGACTGGCGCCAGAAAGGCCTTGCTCTACTTAATGAATCTTTAGTAGGAAATAAATCGGTAAAAAAAATTGCTGATGCATCTTTGAATCAGCTTGTTGAATACGGAAAATGCATCAATGGTGCGCTCTATCTGTTTGATGAAGGGACTCTGAAGCTGAGCACTGCTTTCGGTCTGGAAAGTACCATGAAAAAAACTTTCGAACCGGGAGAAGGAATGGTAGGTCAGGCCTTTACCAATGAGAGAATGCAGGTGTATAGCAACCTTCAAGAAGAAGATTTTACGGCAAGCTTTGCAAGCAGCAGAATAAAAATCAACGGAATACTATTAATTCCCATTCATGCGGATGGTCATTGTATTGGAATACTAGAACTGGGATCTATCACAGATTTTGATCAGGACAGACTTGATTATTTTGCGGAATGCAGCCGCAATATCGGCATTGCTTTAAATGCAGCCAAGGGCCGTGAGAAAGAGCAGCAGCTCCTTGAAGAAACCCAGGCTCAGTCAGAGGAATTGCAGGTACAACACTCCGAGCTGGAAAACCTGAATACAGAACTGGAAGCCCAGACCCAAAAATTGCAGGCTTCAGAAGAAGAGTTGAGAGTACAGCAGGAAGAGCTGATGCAGGCTAATGCCGAACTGGAAGAACGTTCAAGACTTCTGGAGGAAAGAAATCACATGATTGCCCAGAGAAACGGGGAGATTCAGAAAAAAGTGGAAGAACTCGCTTTAAGTACCAAATATAAATCTGAGTTTTTGGCCAATATGTCCCACGAACTGAGAACACCACTGAACTCAATCTTACTTCTTTCCAGATTAATGGCTGAAAATCCTGATGAAAACCTGAATGAAGATCAGGTGGAATCTGCAAGAGTAATTCAGAGCTCGGGGAGCAGTCTGTTGACCCTTATTGATGAGATTTTAGACCTCGCCAAAATAGAATCAGGTAAAATGACCCTGGAATATCAGGATGTGGTCGTTAATGATGTGATCAGAGATTTAAGAAGTCTGTTCAATCCGATTATTCAGGAAAAGAAAATCAAATTTGATATTCATGTAGAAGAAGGCGTCGAAAAAACTATTGAAACCGATAGACTTCGTGTAGATCAGGTTTTACGTAATCTTTTGTCCAATGCGATAAAATTTACCACAGAAGGGAGCATCACTTTAAATATTAGAAAAGATACTGAAAATAAAGAGTTCATTGTTTTCAGTGTGAAAGATACAGGAATCGGGATTCCGGAAGAAAAGCAGGCCATTATTTTTGAGGCATTCCAACAGGCAGACGGCTCTACGCGTCGTAGATTTGGCGGTACCGGATTAGGGCTTTCCATAAGCCGGGAAATTGCAAGATTACTTGGAGGGGAACTAAGTCTGAAAAGTAAAGTTGATGAAGGAAGTGAGTTTAGCCTTATTATTCCTGTAAAAGCTATAGATGAAACCATTCAGCCTGAAACAGATCAGAACCTGGTGGATACTATTCGTGAAGATGTTGAAGAGATCCAGAATATTCTGGAAGAAACAGAAGCAGGAACGATACTGCATTTGGAGACACTGGAAATTCCTGAGGACGTAGATGATGACAGAGACGGGATAACACCGGAGGACAAAGTAATATTGATCGTTGAAGATGATATCAATTTTGCCAAAGCACTCCTCAAATACACCCGTATGAATAATTATAAAGGGGTTGTTGTGGTAAGAGGGGATTATGCTTTATCTGCAGCCGTTCAGTATCATCCGCAGGCTATTTTACTGGATGTTCAGCTGCCTGTGAAAGACGGCTGGAAGGTAATGGACGAACTTAAATCCAATTCTGCTACCAAACATATTCCGGTGCATATGATGTCTGTTCTGCAGCTCGAAAAGGAAAGTCTGATGAAAGGTGCTATTGATTTCATTAATAAACCGCTTGCTCTGGACAAAATGACAGATGTCTTCAAAAAAATTGAAGATGCCCTTCAAATGTCTCCGCAAAAAGTTTTAATTGTAGAACATAATGCCAAGCATGCCAAAGCATTATCCTACTATTTAAGCAATTTCAATATTTCTTTATCCGTAGAAAATAATGTCGAAGACAGCGTTAAAGCTTTAACTTCAGATCATATTGACTGTGTGATCCTGGATATCGGAGACTCAAGAAGCAGTGAATATAAAGTAGTTGAATCCATTAAAAGTTACGAAGGATTGGAAAACCTGCCGATCATTATTTTCACAGAACACAGTTTGTCCAAATCCGAAGAACTGAAGATCAGGCAATACGCAGATTCCATCGTTGTTAAAACTGCTCATTCTTACGAAAGAATTTTAGATGAGGTAGGGTTATTCTTACATTTGGTGGAAGAAAAAAACAATTCTGTGGAGATCGCAAGAAACAAAGTTTTAGGTTCATTAACTGAAGTTTTGAGCGGAAAAAAAATATTGATTACCGATGATGATGTCCGGAATATTTTCTCTTTGACCAAAGCCTTAGAAAAATATAAAGTGGAAGTAGTAGTTGCTATGGATGGAAAACATGCCCTGCAGCAGATCAAGGAACATAAGGACATAGACGTTATTTTAATGGATATGATGATGCCTGAAATGGACGGCTATGAAACCATAAAGGAGATCAGAAAAATGCCAGCATTAACAAGGCTTCCTATCATTGCAATTACAGCAAAATCCATGATTGGAGACCGTGAAAAATGTATAGAGGCAGGTGCTTCAGATTATATCTCAAAACCTGTGGATATCGACCAGCTATTGTCCTTACTGCGTGTCTGGCTATATGAAAGTTAAATGATGAATAAGAAGATTTTGATTGTGGACGATGATCCACGTAATATATTTGCACTGAAACTGACGCTGAAATCAAGAGGCTACCAGATTGAAAGCTGTACAATGGCTCAGGAAGCCATCCAGATTTTAAAAGAACATGCAATAGACATCATCCTTATGGATATGATGATGCCTGAAATGGATGGATATGAAGCCATCAGAATGATTAGAAATATACCATCCATGAGCGAAATTCCCGTGATTGCGGTTACGGCTCAGGCTATGCCGGAAGACCGTCAGAAATGCATCGATGCAGGAGCTCAGGATTACGTATCAAAACCAATTGATGTAGATCAGCTGATGACCGCCATCGAAAAATTTTTATAAATGCTGGAGCCGAGTATTGTAAAAGACGAAGAAGTAGAATATTTGATCAAAGATGTGTATGAGATGTATGGCTATGATTTTTCAGAATATAGCAGAGCTTCTTTTAAACGCCGGGTGAACCGTATTTGCCTCATTGATAGATTTACCAGTTTTGCGGAACTTCGGTATACCATTCTCAATGACCCAGAATATCTGACGCGCTTTGTGGAAGAAATTACAGTGAATGTGACCGAAATGTTTCGGGATCCGCACTTTTTTAAAGCGCTCAGAGAGAAAATTTTACCGCAATTGGGAACATATCCACTTATCAGAATATGGGTGGCGGGCTGTTCTACAGGGGAAGAAGCCTATTCAATGGCTATTTTGCTGAAAGAAGCCAATCTCTACCACAAATCACTGATCTACGGGACAGACCTGAACCCCTCCGTTTTGGAAACGGCACGCTCTGGAGTTTTTCCTTTGCAACAGATGAAACTCTATTCAGAAAACTACATTTTGTCAGGCGGGAAAAAAGATTTTTCAGATTACTATACCGCCAACTATGACAGTGTAAAATTTGATAAAAGTTTAAAGGAAAAACTGATATTATCCACTCATAATTTAGTGTCAGATAGTTCTTTTAATAGTTTCCAGCTGATCATCTGCAGAAATGTACTTATTTATTTCGACCGGGATTTACAGGAACGTGTTTTTAAACTTTTTGACAATAGCCTTGAAAATCTGGGCTATCTGGCCTTAGGTTCAAAAGAGACTCTGAGATTTTCCAAATTAGACAAGAATTATCATCAGATTGATGATCAGAGGATCTGGAAGAAAACAGAGCATATATAACATATTGAGCATGGAAACAAAAAACACAAAGACAGAATTAGTCGTGATAGGAGGATCAGCAGGAAGCCTGCAGGTTATTCTGGAAATGCTTAAAAATTTAAAAAACGAATTGAGTTTCCCTGTTTTGCTGGTGCTTCACCGCAAAGCATCTTCAACAAATGTTCTGCAGACCTTGCTCCAGCAGTTCGTGAACATGGAAGTTATTGAGATCGATGACAAAACGGAAGTTCAAAACAATAAACTGTACATAGTTCCTGCAGATTATCACCTGCTATTCGAAAATAAAAAGATGATGTCACTGGATTTTTCGGAAAAAATGAACTATTCCCGTCCCTCCATTGATGTTACATTCAAATCTGCGGCCGAAGTCTATGGCAAAAACCTCGTGGGCGTTTTGCTTTCTGGGGCCAATGCAGACGGTGTGGAAGGTTTGGGATGTATTAAAAAAAATAAAGGAAAAGTCTGGATTCAGGAACCTGCAACGGCTGAAGTAGATTATATGCCCAGACACGCAGTAGAAGAAGTGGATTATGATCTGATCATTAAACCCAATAATCTGGCCGATTATATCAATCAATTATAAAATAAGAAATTAAAACAACCCTAAGATTTAAATAGAACAACTATGAGTACAAAGAAAATTTTGATTTTTGATGATGATACAACTATTTTAGAGGTAATTACCATCATTTTCGAGGAGAATGGTTATCAGGTCGAAATTTCAGAAACATCTCATGATATAGTGGAAAAGGTTTCAAAGTTTCAGCCGGATGTTATTCTTATGGACAACTGGATCCCAAAGATCGGCGGAGTAGAGGCTACCAAACTTTTAAAAAGTCATGACGAGTTCAAATCTATTCCTGTCATTTATGTGACGGCCAACAATGATATCGTGAGACTGGCAGAAGAAGCGCAAGCGGATGATTATGTGGCAAAACCATTTAACCTGGATGATCTGGAAGATAAAGTAGCTAAATATTTAAAATAGCAGAATTCCACTGAAAAGTATTGGTGCTTTTGGCATCTATAGAAAATCCTTACCTCATGTGTAGGGATTTTTTTCTTTAAATAATCTGTCTGACAGGCTGTTGCCTTATTTCTTCAAAATGTCTGGTTCTCTCCCGGATAAGATCAACGGTACATCGTCCACTGTTGATTTCAGCAATCAATGCAGATAAAAATAATTTCAACTGAGGATCAGACAGTATTTTATTCGTAAATGTAGTGGCGATAATGGTCTTTTTAGAAACGATATTCTGGGTAAAGATATATTCGCCTTCCAAATCCACAATTATACAAAACTGATCTGTTATACTGGCTGATAAGTACCGATGGATCAGGTCGATATTTTGTAACATATTTTCCATCTTGGTGTATTTGTATGATATACAATAATATTCATGCCATAGTTGTTCTTTTCCTATTTTTTAACGCATGATCCATGAGGAGCCATATGGCTATTGAATATTTTAAAATTAATATTATCTTGCTGTTTAAAGCATTTTTTCTCATCTGATGATCAAAACAGATCCGTAATTACTTATGTTAAAAGATATCATTGCCAAAGACCTTACCGTTATTTTTTGTGGGATTAATCCCGGTTTAAAATCTGCTGAAGATGGCCACCACTTTTCCGGAAGAAGTAATCGGTTCTGGAAAGTAATGCACCAGGCGGGATTCACTCCTTACCAGATTGAAGCAGAAGAGGATACAAGTATTCTGGATTTCGGATATGGACTTACGACTGCGGTAGCCCGGGCAACGTCCCGCGCCGATGAGCTTTCAAAAGATGAATTTGATGATTCACTTGAGCTCTTTAAAACAAAAATGACCCATTTTCAGTCAAAATATATTGTATTTCTTGGAAAAGCAGCCTACCAGGCTTTCTCCAAAAAGAAACAGATAGAGTGGGGCTCTCAGTCTGAAGATTTTTGTGGAGCCCGGGTTTGGGTTTTACCCAATACCAGTGGTTTGAACCGGGGATTTACCCTTGATGCTCTTGTTGAATCTTATAGCGGATTTTATCAAGAGATTCAAAATAATAAGATCTAGATCTTCCAATCAATTTTGTGCTTTTTATCCATAAAAGAGGAATCTTATACATCAATTTTGAAATGTATCTATCAGATTTCCTATTTTTGCCGAAATCTAATGATCCATGAAGAATGTCCTAAGCTGGATATTAATTACATTTCTTACCGTTTCCCTTTTGAATAACTGTTTCAGCAACAGTGTCCAGAAAGAGATCCGGGAGAAAGCCTCATTCATTGCCGAACTGAGGAAATTATATTCTTCCGGAGATTCTTCAAAATGGCCAAAACCGATTCTGGATCCCGATGCAATGCCACACTTTTCCGAAATTGGCCATCTTCCCGACATTAAGTTTCCGGCAGATAATGCTTATTCTGAAGACAAAGCAGTATTGGGAAAAACACTGTTCTTTGATCCGCGTCTTTCTCAATCTAACCAGATTGCCTGTGCTTCCTGCCATGATCCGGAGCTGGGATGGTGCGATAACAGAACTTTTTCCTTCGGACACGACAGGCAACTCGGTATCCGGAATGCAATGAGCATCCTGAATGTCGCTTATGCAAGATCCTTATTCTGGGACGGACGTACTGCGTCTCTTGAAGAACAGTCGGAAATGCCGATTCGGGACACAAGAGAAATGAATGGGCATATCGATCTGGCAGCAGGTAAAATTGCAAAAATCAAAGGCTACGAACTCTTATTCGAAAAAGCTTTTGGGGATAAGGTCGTTTCAAAAGACCGGATTTCCAAAGCAATAGCCGCTTTTGAAAGAACCGTTAAAAGCGGAACCTCCAAATTTGACCAGTTCATTGACGGAAAGGCAGAAGTTTATACGGATGATGAATTGATGGGTCTGCATCTTTTCCGGACCAAGGCGCAATGCATGAACTGCCACAGCTCAGGGTACTTTTCCAATAATCAGTTTGAAAATATCGGGACTTCTTTATTAGGCTCTAAAGAAGAAGATCTGGGCCGTTATCTCGTTACGAAAAATCCGGAAGATGCCGGGAAGTTTCGGGTGCCGGGACTCCGTGAAGTGACAAGAACAGGTCCCTGGATGCATAATGGCTCTATGACAACCCTCACGGAAGTTATTCAGTTTTATAGCAGAGGAAATCCTGAACATTCTCAAAAAAGGGCAACAGTGCATCAGGGTATCACACTTTCTTCAGAAAAATCAGGTTTTGTAAGGTTGCTGGATCTTACTGATCAGGAAATTGCTCAGCTGGAAGCATTCCTACGGACTTTATCTACGAAACCTGAAAGAGTTCTGCCACCTGCATTGCCACAATAAAATAACGCATATCATCAGTAATTATTAAAGATTCGTTACCCTGAATGTAAAGCTTTTTTGCTACATTTATCTGTTATCAATCAGCAATAATTATTAAGATATGAATATTCAACTTTTTTCAAAAAATGCTCTAGTAGGTGCGGCTACACAAGGGATAGGTCTTGGAATAGCTCTGGAACTGGCAAAATGTGGAGCCAACGTTACCGTAATGGCCCGCAATGAAACGAAACTTAAAAATGTTGTGTCTTCATTACCTCGCATCCATCCTGATCAGAAGCATCACTATGTGGTAGCGGATTTTTCCAATTTTGAGGACTACAGAACCATTATTTCCGACTATTTCAGCAATAATTCCGTAGATATCCTGGTCAACAATACAAACGGTCCGGAGCCTGGCTTAGCGCTGGATAAAGGGGTGAATGATTATCAGAAAGCATTTGATCTCCTGTTTAAAACTGTCTGCGAAACGACCCTTCTGGCTTTACCCCACATGATACAACAGAAAAATGGACGGATCATTAATGTTTCTTCGCTGTCGGTAAAAGAGCCGATCAATAATTTATCACTTTCAAATTCCATTCGTTCGGCAGTGATCGCCTGGGCCAAGACATTATCCAATGAATTGGCACAGCATCAGATCACAGTCAATAATATTTTAACCGGGTATTTTGATTCAGAACGTATTCAGAATCTCATCAGCCATGAGTCACAGCAGACCGGTAAATCTCAGGAAGAAATAAAAAAAGCAAGGGAAAATAAAATTCCAATGAAAAGACTTGGTAACACTGAAGAATATGGCCACCTGGCAGCTTTCCTTGCATCAGAATATTCGTCCTATCTTACAGGAACCAGTATTCCGCTGGATGGAGGTTTGAATAATACGTATTAATTCAGGGGACTGACTATTTATTTGATGGTATCTGTAAAAAATATGCGGACTTGAAGATACATAGTCAGCCGATGAAGAGAATGAATAGTAATTTGATCATATTTTTTTTACGCAAAGTTTGGCTATCATGATTTTATATTTACGAATGCAAAGGAAAGAATCAATACAATTGATTCGATGAAGCGTATGGATACAATGTTCGCTTATTTAATGGCGTAGCCACGCCTCTTTGCCTGTCTTAAAACTATACCTTTAGCATGAAAACTTTGGGTTTAAAAAAATAAAAATTTTTGCTTTTAGCAGGTTTTAATGATATTTTTTCTCAATTATGAGCCTGACCTATTTGAGAGGGTAGTATATCACAAATGAAATTAAGAATTCTTTAAAAACCTGTATCATCAGGGCATTCTTCCTTTCTAGTTCCATTGATTTTTCGTAGTTTCACTTTCTTTTAACAAAAAATATCACCACAATCTCTTATGAAAAGAAACTTTATCAACCAAAAAGAGCTGTCCGACAAATTTTGGAATATTGAGTATTCCGGAAACGTACAGACCTTATCTTTTGGCAAAACCGGAACCAAAGGCCGGGAAACAGTTAAAGAATATGCAGATGAAAAAGACTGTGTGAAGGAGTCTGAAAAGCTCATCGCTCAAAAAATAAAAAAAGGCTACACCGAGATTCACGAAAATGATGAGATTCCGCAAAAGATCGAGCTTTCCGATAAAGAAAAAGCAGATATTTATTTTTGGGAAGCCATTGAAAAATCCAACAAATATAAAAAAGCCCATTGGAGCGAATATGATATTGATGAACACATCGAGAACCTGACCGATTATTTATCTAAATTCGGAAAAGATAGGATGATCCTTTTTGAAAAAACGCTTCAGGAGAAACTAAGTGAATTGTATACCGCTGAAATCGCTGAACTTTCGATCATTCTTGAATGTGATTTTAAAAAGGGAAACGGAGTTTATGTCTTCGATGATTATCTTTCCGATGACGGATTTATCTATTTCAGATGCTGGCTGTTATTAAAAGGAAAAGAGTTTTTTGAAGAAATAAAAGCTGATATCCAGTCGTTCGTAAGTGGAAAATACAGCTTTGATATTGCGGACTGCTGGGCAGAAGGCCTGCTCTATGTGGCTGATGAAGCGTATGCCCAAAATCATGACGATGAAGAATCCATCATAAAAGATACGGTGTATGAATTGTACCCTGAAAACGATTACGACGGTATGGAGCGCAGTATGAACCGCGAGCCGAAAGGAGGGGCTGATTTACAAACCATGTATCCGAAACTGGTAGAAGAAATAGGACAATTAAGAAGTAAATAAAGAGTAAAGCCGATTCGTAGCTGAAAATACATGAAAAATACGGTTAAAACTTTAAGGGATAAAAAGAATATGACCCAGACTGAGCTTGCCGAAAGATCAGGCCTTTCTTTGCGCACGGTCCAACGGATTGAAGCGGGAAGTATTCCCAAAGGATTTACCCTGAAAGCTGTTGCCCGGGCTTTAGAAACAGAACCTGAAGATCTGATTTCAACCGATGAAGAAAATACCAACGTTGATCGGGCAAAATTAATCAATCTGGTCGCGTTAGCGGGTCTTATCATTCCGTATGGAGGTGTGATATTTCCTTTAATTTTAACCTATAAAACCAAAGATCCTGTCAATAGAGAACTAGGAAAAAATATCGTAAGTATCCAGATTATTTTGGCAGGTATTGTTTCTGTTTTAATGATCATCAGTCCGTTTATTCAAAAGGCATTGTCTCTAAAAACACCTCTTTTTCTTATCTTTTTAATAGCTTTTATATCTGTTAAACTACTCATTATCGTCAAAAACGGAATCGGTCTGAATAAAAATGGAGATTTATATATTAGATTGAAAACCAGTTTTTTATAATCTGAGTCATAAAATTGACGTAAAAATGTCATATTGTTTTTGCAGGAAAATCAGATCGGAATCCTGAATCTTGCACAAAATTGAAATATGAAAATCTTTAAGAAATTGGTGTTATCTGTTGCGGTCATTATTGCGCTGTCCTTAGTAGGCGGTTACTTTTATTTTGATCAAAAATTTACGCCGCCGGAAAATCATCTGAACGTTGCCGGGATTGCAGAAAATAGTACGCTAAGCTGGGATACTGCCGAGGGAAATTCCCATGCTGCAGTACTTTTACCTGTCAAAATCAAAGGAATTGACAAAGTCTTTTACATGCAGCTCGATTCCGGCTCTCCAACTACTTTGTTTTATAAAAATTCACTCCAATCTATTCAGTCAAAATTTCAGGATAAAATTAAGATCAATGAAAAGAATAATCAAATTTCAATGCAGTTTAGTATAGGAAATATGAGCGTGACTTCAGATTTTGAAGTATTGAATTATGGTAACACAGTAAATTTTGAAAGCACTAAGCCTGACAATATCATTGGAACCATCGGGACCGATCTGTTTGAAAAACGCATTGTCATTCTTGATTTGAAAAACGAAATGTGCTCATTCGTAGAGAAGATCAATGAAAATGATTTTGAAGCATTTGAATTTAAAAAACGGAAAATCCTGATGCCGGGAACAATTGGAGATCAAAAACTGAAACTGCTTTACGATTCAGGCACCAGTGGCTATGAACTCCTTACCAACAGGGAAGAATGGCAAAAGTACAGAATGCCAAACGGTAGCATCAAAAAAGAAAAAGGAAATTCCTGGGGAAATGTATTAACTGTTATTTCTGCACCTGCTGATCAGGCCGTAAAAATAGGAAACAGCGAGCTTAAACTTTCAGAAGTGACCTATGTAGAAGGAACTTCACCGCTGCAGAATCTCCTGATGAAAACTTCCGGAATGCAAGGCATGATTGGAAATAAGCTTTTCCTGAATCATACACTGATTATAGACTGTAAAAATGAAAAATTTAAAATAAAATAATGTTTTTTTAGATGGATGTAATAATTCCCCGGTGTGGGTTGTCTTACTATGTATTGAAATTACATAGTATATGAAGAACTGGTCTTTTAAAAAATGGAACACCGTTTTAGGATGGGTAATGTTCACAATCGCCCTGATTACTTATCTCTCTACCATGGAGCATTATCTCAGTTTTTGGGATTGCGGTGAGTACATTTCCTCAGCTGTAAAACTTGAAGTAACGCACGCTCCCGGAGCGGCTTTATTCCAGATTGTGGGTGCTGTGGCCAGTATATTTGCATTGGGAAATGAACAGAATTATGCCATTGTGATCAATGCCATGTCTTCACTGTTCAGCGCATTTACCATCCTTTTTCTGTTCTGGACGATTACTCATTTTGTGAGAAGGCTGTTAAACAAAGACTTTGAAGAAATAACGAAGCATCAGGAAATCTCCATTCTTTTTGCAGGTGCAATAGGTGCATTATGCTTTACATTCTCAGATACGTTTTGGTTTTCTGCAGTAGAAGGAGAAGTATATTCTATGGCTTCTATGTTTATTGCATTGCTGGTGTGGCTCGTTACCAAATGGGAAAACGAATACAAAGCAGCCGATAACGAGAGATGGGTCATCCTTATTTTCTTCATATTAGGACTTTCAGTAGGAGTTCACATGATGTGTATGTTGGCGGTTCCGGCCGTTTGTCTGGTATATTACGCCAGAAATTACAAATTTACCTGGAAAAGTTTTATCTGGGCTAATGCCATCACCCTGTTAATTTTGAGTATTGTCTTCAAAATTATATTCCCGTTGATTATGACCATGTTCGGAAAGCTGGAAATATTCTTTGTGAACGGACTTGGAATGCCTTTCCACTCAGGAACGATAGCCGCATTCATTCTGATGGCAGGAGCATCTTATTTCATGATTAAATACGCCAGAAAAGCTAAAAAAAGCATCTATCAGACGGTCGCTTTATCCGTGGTTTATATGGTCATAGGTTTTTCATGCTGGATGGTGATTCCTGTTAGAGCCAATGCCAATCCACCCATGAACCTGAATGATCCTGATACTGCGATCGGCATGCTGGATTATTATAACCGAGAGCAGTACGGAGACTGGCCTACGATCTATGGACAAAACTACACGGCTTTTCTTGATGCGAACGGAATGGAAAAGAATGAAGACGGAAGTTTTAAAACTGAAAAGACAGGTGAAACCTTTGAAAAGGATGAGAAAACCGGAACGTATAGAAAAACCGGAGACCGATTCCGTTATGTTTTCAGTAAATCTCAGGTGAGTCTGATGCCGAGAATGTTCAATCAGGATAAAGATGTGATGGCTAATTACATTTCAATGTATGGAGCTCCGGATTTCACCTTCAATTACGATAATGAAGAGGTAGCTGATAACCCTCAGGCAAAACAGATATTTGATGAATTAAGAGGGAAATATGAAGATAAATCCATCACAGCAGCAGATTATCTGAAAGTGAAACCATACAACTTGATCAATGTTCAGAAGCCTTCACTGGCTCAGAATATGGATTATTTCATTACATTTCAAAACGGCTATTACTTCGTAAGATACCTGATGTGGAACTTCGTGGGAAGGCAGAACGATCTTGAAGGCAAAATGGAAAATACGAGGGGAAACTGGATCTCCGGAATTTCTTTTATCGATAATGCTTTACTTGGAAACCAGGACAAAATGCCAGCGAAGTTCAAAAATGAAAGCACGGTAAAGTTCTTCTTTTTGCCCTTAATCTTAGGGTTGATTGGTTTCTTTTTTCAGTTGAACAGAGACTTCGGTAGATTCTATGCATTGCTTTCATTATTTGTTTTAACGGGGCTCGGAATTGTTTTCTATACCGGTGTCAAACCGTTTGAAGTAAGAGAAAGAGATTATGCAATGGTAGGTTCCTTCTATGCATTTGCGATCTGGATCGGACTGGGAGCCGGAGCTATTTTATGGTTCATCCAGTCTAAAGTGAAATCTAATGTTGCTAATATAGCATTGGGTGTAATTTTATTGGGAGTTCCTTTTATGATGGGCTTTCAGAATTATACCCCACATGATCGCAGCAAAAAATCGGCAGCGCGTGACTATGCTTATTCATTCCTCAAGTCAGTGCCGAAAGATGATATTATTTTTATCTATGGCGATAACGATACTTTCCCTGTATGGGCCATTCAGGAGACGGAAAGATTCCGTGATGATGTGAAAACTGTAAATTTTACTCTTTTAGCCACGCCATGGTATATTGACCAGGTGAAAAGAAAAACGTATAATGCAACGGGAATTCCTACCCAACTGACTCATGAGGATTACAGAGATGGCGTGAACGATCAGATCTATATGATGAAGAAAGAAGACTGGGAAAGATTTTTCTCTATGTTAAAAGAACAGGGCGTTCCGGATACAGAATTCCGGGTTTTCAGAAAGTTCCTTACACAGGATTCACTAACGCTGAAAGAGGCTATGAGCTTCCTAAAGTTCCAATCTCCTGAAAAAGATGAACTTCTTAAAATGTACTTCGGAGAAGAAAAGTATGCGGAATACAACATTCTTCCGGTGAACAAATTCATTCTTCCTGTTAATAAAGAAAATGCTTTAAAAGCAGGAATCATTACCCAGGCAGATCTACCTAAGGTTGTCAATCAGATCATGATCACTTACAAAGGAAACACCCTTTACAAAAATAACCTGATGATGATGGATATGCTGGCAAATTTCGATTGGAAACGTCCTATCAACTTCTCATCAGGAGGAGTCTATGACAGCGAAAATATTTTTTACCTCGATGAATATCTGCAGTTTGAAGGATTCAGTTACCGGCTGGTTCCTATCCATACGGCTCCCAATACGGACGGTGATATGGGCAGGGTAGATGTGAATTCTCTTTACAATGTCGTGAAAAACTTCAGATGGGGGAATTTTAAAGACCTTAGTATTCATTATGACGAAGCAGCCACTTCTAATATCATGGGCTACAGAATGACGGCAAGCAGAGCAGCTTCAGCACTGGCGTTAAACGGACAGAAAGCTAAAGCGCTGGAGATACTGGATCTTGTTTCAAAAGAAATTCCGGCTGAGAAATACAATGATCCACGTTCACTAAGTGCTATGGTGACAGGATATATCATCGCAGGACAGGAGAAAAAAGGTCTCCAGCTGGCAGAAATCCTTAAAAAAGAGATCTTTGAAGAATATGATTATTACCTGAGCCTTTCCCCGGCATTCCAGAAACAGTCGGGTAGGCAGATGAGGGTGAAGCCGATGGAATATTCCCTCGTGGTATCCGCAGTTACAGATGCTTACAAAAAGCTGGGCCAGAATGAAAAAGCATATGCTTATCTGGTGAAATCCATTGAGCCTATTGATAAAAAGTTCAATGTTTTCATTAAAGAGCTTCAGCAGATGGGTAAAGAAAAAGCCATAAAAGAGTCTGAAAATGTACAGAAAATTACGCCTTTCTATCAATATTTATTTGATGTGATGAAGCCTTTTGATTCTACTTACTCAGCGGAGAAAGAAGATCAGATTACCAGAGCAATGATCAAAGTGACGCAATAGTTTAAATCGAAAACTAAAAATAAACCACCCGTAATATAAAATAAAGCCCTCAAATTAAGTTTTTGGGGCTTTTTTATTTTAAACTTGTCTAGTCCTGAAATATCGATACACAAAAAAAGAATCGTTATGGAAGAACATTTAGAAACCCGGTACGTCAAGCGT
>NZ_JANZQH010000006.1:0-326595 GCF_025153485.1 Chryseobacterium pyrolae | reverse complement strand
CGCTTGACGTACCGGGTTTCTAAATGTTCTTCCATAACGATTCTTTTTTTGTGTATCGATATTTCAGGACTAGACATGGTATAAAACAAAAAACTCCCTGTAAATAATACAGAGAGTTTTATTTTGCTGAGTGCGGATGAAGGGACTCGAACCCCCACGCCTCACAGCACCAGATCCTAAGTCTGGCGTGGCTACCAATTACACCACATCCGCTGGTTGTTTATTCTTTATTTAAGAGCTTACTTCCTTTTGAGACTACAAATATAGAACTTTTTGTCTTAAAAGAAGAGCTAAAAATATAAACATTCACAAAAACTCAATAAAGGAATAAACGTCTTTTAAACCTTCTTAAAACTAAAAAACTCTCTGTCGAAAAATTCTACAGAGAGTTTTAGTACCCCGGGCGGGACTTGAACCCGCACGTTCTTACGAACACAGGATTTTAAGTCCTGCGTGTCTACCAGTTCCACCACCAGGGCAGGTGTGGAGCGAAAAACGGGATTCGAACCCGCGACCCCAACCTTGGCAAGGTTGTGCTCTACCAGCTGAGCTATTTTCGCATAGTGCGGATGAAGGGACTCGAACCCCCACGCCTCACGGCACCAGATCCTAAGTCTGGCGTGGCTACCAATTACACCACATCCGCTGGTTTTTGTTTATTTTAAAGAGCTTGCTTCGTTTTTGTGAGTGCAAATATAGGACATTTTCCTTTACCTCCAAACTTTTCATTAAAAAAAATTAAAATTCATAGATTTTTTTTCTGTCCCCCCTATTATTACATTTCATTTTCTTACTTTTACAACGTTAATAATTACAATATGGAATTACAAGGAACGGTAAAGAAACTTTTTGATGCTCAGACATTTGCAAGTGGTTTTCAAAAAAGAGAAATGGTTATTTTAACCCAGGAACAGTACCCACAGCCGATAAACATAGAATTTTTGTCTGATAAGATCAGTTTATTAGATAATCTTAAAGAAGGTGAAAATGTAAAAGTGGGGATCAACATCAGAGGAAGAGAATGGGTTTCTCCACAAGGCGAAACTAAATATTTCAATTCTATCACAGGATGGAAAATTGAAAAAGTAATGGATAACGGATCTGAGCCTACTCAGGCTTCTCCTTCTCAATCTGCATCTCCTGTTTCCAACGAAAACCCTTTCGCTGGCGATGATGACGATGATTTACCTTTTTAATTAAAAAATAAGATCAAATATAAATCCTGCTTTCACAAGTGGGATTTTTTTTCCAAAAAAATGGTCCGACTAGACGAAAACGAGATTTCATTCCCCGATCCTGAACTTTATGACGGTCACGAAGGCCTGATTGCCTTTGGTGGCGACCTGTCTATAGAACGTATCTGGTTCGCTTATCAGTTGGGAATTTTCCCGTGGTATAATCCGGGAGAGGAAATACTGTGGTGGAGCCCTGACCCAAGGTTTGTTCTGTTTCCTGATGAACTGAAAGTTTCAAAATCGATGCGGAAAATACTGAACAGATCTGTTTTTACCTTTTCGGAGAACAAAAGTTTCAGAGAAGTTATCCAAAACTGTCAGCAGACCAGCAGAAAAGAACAGACGGGAACCTGGCTTTCGGACGAGCTGATGGAATCTTTTATCAAACTTCACGAATACGGTCTTGCCAAAAGTATAGAAGTATGGCAGGATGGAGAACTGGTTGGCGGATTTTACGGACTTCAGATTGGCAATGTGTTCTGTGGAGAAAGCATGTTTGCGAAAGTGAGCAATGCCTCCAAAGCAGGCTTCATCCATTTTGTAGAAAGTAATAAAGAAGTACTTGATCTCATTGACTGTCAATCTCATACAGAACACCTGGAAAGCCTGGGCGCAAAAATGATTCCTAAAAAAGAATTTTTAAAAATCTTACACAAAAACAATGAACGCAGATAAGGAAAAATGGATTCTTCTGATTGTATTAACAGTTATCTGGGGATCATCATTTATTTTGATCAAAAAATCTCTGGAGCATTTCAATCCATACCAGGTCGGGGCACTAAGGGTTTTGATTGCAGGAATTATATTAATGCCAGTCGCGATTTCTAAATATAAACTGTTTCCTAAAAAGCATTTGAAATGGCTCATTCTGGCTGCATTTACAGGAAATTTCATTCCGATGTTCCTCTTTCCAATTGCGGAAACGGAGGTGAGCAGCAGTGTTGCGGGAATTATCAATTCTATGATGCCCATTTTCGTGATCATTGTGGGGGCTTTAATCTGGAAGTTTGAAACTACCAAAAGGCAGATCGTAGGAACGATGATCAGCTTTGCTGGTGTCTGTTTACTGGCATTCGGCGGAGACGGCGAGGGCGGAAAGTTTAAACTGATCCCTATCTTACTTCTTTTATTAGCCACATTATGCTACGCAGTAAGTACCACAACGGTAAAATCTAAGTTGATGGGCGTTTCCTCAACTATATTATCAGCTTTTGTTTTCTCCTTTGTTTTGTTTTTACCTTCTCTTTTTGCTTTAACATGTACCGGATTCTTTTCGACATTCAGTTTTAATGAAGATCATATGCTGGGACTGATGTTTGTGGGTCTGTTATCCATCTTCGGAACGGGATTGGCCATGACATTGAATTACCGGCTACTTAAAGTATCCACTCCACTTTTCGCCTCAACAGTAACACTGCTAATGCCGATCGTTGCTATTATCTGGGGCTTTTTGGATGGTGAAAAACTAAGTATCTTACAGTTTGTAGGGGCAGGTATCATTATTGGCGGATTAATTTTTTTAAGGTCTAAAACAAAAAATAAATCATGAGGTGTTGAAAAATAATATATCTTTGGGCTCTTTAATTTATAAATCATGAAAAAAATTATTTTATTGGGTTCAATGTCCCTACTTACATTATCTTGTGGTTCCGATGACGACGATAACACCGTTTTAGACACCACCAATCCTTCTTTACAAAGCGTCATTCTTCCGGTAAAAATCAGTACCGATGGCGAAAGCATGAAAATCAACTATGATGGTACTAAAATCTTAAATATCACAAATCCCACTAATTCAGGTGATAAGATTATCTTTACTTATGCCGGTGATTTCGTTTCCAACATCAAGTTTTATGAGGATAACATACTTCAGTCTGCTACTGACTATACGTATACCAATAACCTTATGACTAAAGCTATTAATACGGAATACTCCAATTCAGGGGCAGCAGAATATATTGTAATTCATACATATACTCATGTTAACGCTAACCAGATCAATGCAAAGAGACAGGTTCTTCACGGACCTAGTACCAATTATGTAATCAATAGTGTATATAACTACAGTGGCGGGAATTTAGTAAGTGCTCCGGGAAGCGGATCAGGAACAAGCAACGGTGTGACGACCAACTATAATCAAGTAGCCTCTTATACTTATACTGATAAAAGCTATCCTTTCAAAAATGTAAAAGGATTTGATAAAATTATATATAATGGTGACATGAGTGATGGAGTATCATACATGTTTTCTAATTTAAAGAATAATATAAGTTCTTATAAAGAAACCGTGTCTTATACTTCTACAGGAAGCACAGGTACCAGCTACACAGCTTATAAGTTTACAACAACTTTTAGTTCAAGCGGCTATCCTCTTTATGAAAGCAGACAGCCTACAGATGTGAATGGAGTCCCAACTTCATCTCAACCTGAAATTTACACTTACGAGTATAATCAGTAAAAAAATAAAAAATCCTGCATTTCTGCAGGATTTTCTTTTTATTTAAAGTTAATTCTTCTTTTTCACTTTTGCTTTAACCTTCTTGACCTCATCTTTGATGAACGGATACTTTTTCTGCATATCCGGAGCCAACGACGGGTCTATATTTAATGCTTTCTGAAGAGATTCCGCTCCTTTTTCCGGTCTTTTAAGATTGAAATAACAATTGCTCAGCTGATAATAGAGCTCTGCTCTGTCGTGCACCTTCAGGGCTCTTTCCAAAATGGTCACAGCCTCTTCATATTCTCCCAGAAGCATCAGCACTTCTGAATAGGCATACCAGTTATAAAACCTCGTGGGTTCTGCATCTACCAGCTTTTTCAGACAGCCAAGGCTTTCCTCAAATTTCCCGGAATCTATGAACAGAAACGCCAGTCTTTTCTGATAATCAAGATTATCATCATTCAGGTGGGTGGCTTCTTTTGCAAAATGCAACGCTTCTTTCATTCCTCCCATTTCCTCATACAGGTAAGACTGCTCCATCATCGCAAGATAAAACTGCGGGTCTTCTCTCAATGATTTCTGAAACGCATTAAGAGCCATGATAGACTGTTTCTGCGCTTTGTAGCATAGTCCTATCTTGTAAAAAGTAAATGCTTTGGTATATTCCAGCTCAAGCATTTCTTCATAGACTGTCACTGCTTTCTGATATTGTCCTAAAGCTTCGTAACAGGCTGCTTTATTAGCATATACTCCTACAGAGTTTGAATTGATCGCCAATAGATAATCATACCCTTTGATGGCTTCTTCAAAATTCTTTCTGTTGAAATAAAATTGTCCGTATTCAAACCATGCGGTCTCGGAGTAAGCAAATTCATCTAAATATTCATTAAGAAAGGCAATAGCCTCCTCGCTCTTATTCAGATCGCTGAAGCAGATCATACAGTTTTCAAGTGAATACTCGTCTGTAGGATCTTCTTTCAGAGCTTTTCTGTAGTGTTTAAGAGCGTTAAAGGGATCTCCCAAATTCACATATTCATCCGCAATAAAGTTGTGAAGGAAGTTCTCTTCTTCTTTCAGTTCTAAAGCTTTTTTACAGATGTCAATGGATTTTCTAGGGTTTCCCAGGCTCGAATAATACTTCGCATAGCAAACTAAAAAGTCTGTATTCTCCATCGATGCCCCTTTCAGTTCATCGATAAGTTCTTTTGCGGTATTATAGTCTTCCCATTCCAAAAGAATCTCAAGTCTTTTGATCTTGATATCTAATGAATTCGGGTGAAGCTTAAGTCCATAGTTAACAGCATTGTCTGCGTAGTTAAAATCTCCCAGCTCCAAATAATAAACAATAATGTCTTCCAATTCTTCGGTATCGAAGTAGAATTCATCATTATTTTCCATCATTTCCTCGAACTTTTTTACAAGTTCATTTCCAAAATACTCTTCCAATAGTGTCGTCTTTGTCGGCCCGATGTCTGAATATACTTACAAACCTCGGCAAACTTTATTAATTAATAATAACTTCTGAAACTGACATTCAAATGTTTATGCAAAGTTGCAACTTTTTTTTGAATTAATTTTTCATAAATTTCTATAATAAAGATAGTAAAAAAAGAAAACACATAAAAGGATTGTGGATAAATAACGCAAATTGTGGTTAAATAGTTATAACGAGCCTTTTTCCGGCAGGAATTTCAGAATTCCAGACCGATTCTATCTCTTTTATCGCGACAATTTCTGTCTCTATTGTTATCTTCCCTTCTACGGCTGCCTTAAACATTTCAGGAATGATTTCAGTGAACAGCAAATGGAATTCTTCTTTCGTCCAGCTTCCCAATCCGGATCCGGAGATCTGAATGTCTGTTCCTCTCAGGATCTGCGAAGACAGCTGAATGGTATCCCCGCTCATTCCGCCTACTGACACTAATCTGGTTTTGTGGGAGAATGTTCCGTCCCCTTTAAGAGCAGAGAGGATCATTTCCACAGAATGTCCCCAGAGATAGTCTAAGATAATATCAACAGGGGTTTCATGTTGAATCTCTTTTATTTTGTTTTTAAAATCCTTGTCCTGCAGTTTTAGGGAAACCACTTCATCTGCTCCCAGCTCAATAAGTGACTGTAGAGATTCTTCATTTCTTCCCGTAGCAATAATCTTTTTAGCTCCGTATAGTTTTGCTATCTGAACCGCGATTCTTCCCGTCACTCCGGTTGCTCCATTGATAAGAACGGTATCACCCGGCTTCATTCCCGCCCTGAACTTCAATCCCATTGCAGATCCCATTACTGCATTGGGTAATGCCGCTGCCGTAGCAAAGTCCATTTCTTCCGGTACAGGGATCGTAAATCCTTTTTCGACATTCACTTTTTCGGCTGTAGTTCCTTTTTTACTGAAAAAATAGATTTTTTCACCATTTTCAAGATATCCGGCTCCATCTGTTCCGATAATTTTAGGCTGGGGCACTTCATTACTTACGGAATAATGGCTTCCGCCTGCGATAGCTCTGTCGAGGTTTTTAACAGATGCGGCTTTAACCGATACCTGTACTTCATTGTCTTTAGGTGTTTCCGGATCCGGGAAATCTGTGTATTGAGGAATGTTTCCTTTTTCAAATACGACTGCTGCTTTCATTATTTTAAATTTTTATACAAAATTAGGATGAGAGCGGCCTGTGGTGCAATAACATTTGTTATCAGATTGAAGAAGAGTTTTGTGGAGGGAAGAAGGGAGAGGGAGGATAGAAGTTACTACTATGGTGTAAATTTTTGTTCGGAATTGGATCTGGAAAGTTGTTTTCACAATGTATATAACTTCCCGTTTTGGACATACACATTCCTTACCAATTTTTCTATTTTTCTTTTAAGATGGCGCTTTTGATTCGGCTGAGATGTACAGTGGTAATTCCCAGGTAAGACGCAATATAATGCTGGGGAATTCTCCTGATGATTTCCGGGCGTTCTTTGGCAAGACTGATATACCTCTGTTTCGGAGTGTCTTTTATAAATGAGAAGAAGTGTTTCATATAGTCGAATATCCTTTCAAAAAGGGAATCCATGAACTGGTTCCTCAATTCAGGATCTTCATATACCTCTGCTAAAACAGTTTCTGCATCGGATTTATTGATCTTCCACAAAATGCAGGGTTCTATTGTTTCGAAAGAGACCATGCTGGGAAGGCCTTTCCTGAAGCTTTCAAGGGATGAGAACATGGTATTTTCCATGAAGAATTGAAAGGTTACATCTTTCCCGTCGTTATTGTACCAGGCTCTTACCACTCCTTTTTCAATGTAGTGAGCACTGTCTGACACTTCACCTTCTTTTAAAAGCAGTGTTTTGGCAGGAACTTCGATACGCTCAAAGCAGCTTAGAAATTTCCGCCATTTATCTTTAGGAAAGAGAAACCTGTTTTGTATATGCTCAAACATTCTGTACAGAAGAAAAAAGAACGAAGCATTTCTGTTCCGTTCTTCTTTTATTTTAAATTAAACTTTTAATCTTAGCAATGATATCATCTCCAAGCTTATCGGCTTCTTCCTGTGTATAGGCCTCGGTATAGATTCTGATAATAGGTTCTGTATTTGATTTTCTGAGGTGTACCCAGTTATTTTCAAAGTCTATTTTAACTCCATCAATGGTAGAAACCTGCTCATTCTGATATTCTTTTTCCATTTTGGATAAGATTTCATCTACGTTGATCTCCGGAGTTAGTTCTATTTTCTTTTTCCCCATAAAGTAGCTTGGGTATCCTGCTCTTAGTTCGGAAACTATTTTGTTTTCTTTGGCCAGATGGGTTAAAAACAAGGCTGCCCCTACTAAAGAGTCTCTTCCGTAATGAAGATCCGGATAGATAATTCCTCCGTTTCCTTCTCCTCCTATTACTGCATTTTTCTCTTTCATCAGGTTTACTACGTTCACCTCACCTACAGCACTTGCAAAGTATTCTGAATCGTGGCTGTTGGCAACATCCCTCAAAGCACGGCTTGAAGAAAGGTTTGAGATAGCAGCTCCTTTTTTATGTTTCAATAAATAGTCTGCAACAGCAACCAGTGTATATTCTTCTCCGAACATTTCGCCCTTTTCATCAATTAAGGCTAATCTGTCTACATCAGGATCCACAACGATTCCCAAGTCTGCATTTTCTTTTTTTACCAGCTCACAGATGTCTCCTAAATGTTCTTTCAACGGTTCAGGGTTGTGTGGAAACTGCCCGTTCGGTTCGCAGTATAATTTAACCGTTTCACAGCCTAATTTATCTAACAACATCGGGATTGCAATTCCTCCTGTGGAGTTTACGGCATCCAGAACGATCTTGAATTTTTTAGCTTTAATAGCTTCAACATCTACCATTGGCAGGTCAAGGATCTGCTGGATATGAATGTCAAAAGCGTCGTCTCTTGTTTCATATTTTCCAAGATCATCTACTTCAGCATAGTCGAAATCTTCACTTTCGGCCAGGGCAAGTACTTTTGCTCCATCCTCTCCTGTGATAAATTCTCCTTTGCCATTCAATAACTTAAGAGCATTCCATTGTTTTGGGTTATGTGAAGCGGTAAGGATGATCCCTCCGTCTGCATTCAGTTCAGGCACCATGATTTCAACGGTCGGGGTGGTGGAAAGTCCTAAATCCACTACATTAATTCCCAATCCCTGAAGGGTAGCTGTCACCAGTGAAGAAACCATTTCTCCTGAAATTCTGGCATCTCTTCCAATGACAAGGGTTAAATTCTTTTTATTCTGTGTATTCTGAAGCCAGGTTCCGAATGCAGAAGCAAATTTCACCACATCCAAAGGAGTCAGGTTATCATTTACTTTTCCGCCGATGGTTCCCCGGATTCCCGAAATGGATTTTATTAACGACATTTTGTTTTATTTTAAGTTGTTTTATTCTGGGCAAAGATACTTAAAAGACCTGTAATTTATAAAATCGGGATCTTTTTCTGGATCTTGTCGTAATTTCTTTGTACCACCTTCGGAGGTGGAAAACGATAGCCTATATAAAGCAATCCATACATATTATTATTCTGTACATTCTGGTTGCCTTTTTCGCTGTAAGCATAGGCATTGATATTAAATTTTCCTCCAAACAGGAATCTGTCTGTATTATATCCTATATGCAGTCCCGTCGCAAATTTAATGGTTAAATATTGTGTGTTTTGCTTATTGAATTTTGTCCCGTCATTATGAATATCCCAGCTGCTGGAAAACATTCCTCCTAAACCGAGTGCAATATTGGGTGCGATATTCACTCTTTTTTTGGCACCGAGCACCCAATTGTAAAAATAGCCCATATTGGCTCCAAAACTGTACTGGGTCTCTTTACTTTTCTGCCCGTTTAAAATATCCCTGAATATGGAAAGGTCATAATCTACAAAAGGAACCCAGCTCCCACGGCTTTCTTTTTGACACTCCCCTTGTGTATAGATACTTTTCAGAGAAAAATCTTTCTTCATTACATAGGCTGTAGAGCCTCCAAAACTTTGAACTCTAAGATCCGGAAATTGGAAATACGGGTCTTTTCCTTCTTTCCATTCGGGAAAGAAGTCCTGCATATTCTCTAAATAAAAACCTTTTACATTTTTGTAATAAACGGTCTGTATAAATCTTTTTGGAAAAAAACGGAATCTAAAGTCTGCATAGGAGCTGTTGCCTTTCAGTTCGTCATCATTGTTTCCCGGTAGAAAACTGGGTGTAAATGATACTGTGGCACTTATAATTTTATAGTCAACAGAGAAAGAAGCTCTTGTTTTATTGTTGATAGAAAGGGTGGTTTCTAATGGTTTATCCTCAGGACCTTCTGTATACACATATTCTTCAATATTGGTATCAAAGTTTACCCGGACCATAACCTGATCTGCATAGGACTTGATTTTGGTCGTATCGATCTGGGCTTTAGCCAGAATTGTTACCATAGAAAATATAAAGACAGCTACTGATTTCGGGCTCAAATCGAAATGGTTTTAGTTTCAGAGAATGAAATTACTACAATTTTTTCAATTATGAACTTAAAACAGGATCATGAGCATCCGCAATCTTTGTCGCAGCCGGATCTTTTGGAGCTGAATTTTTTCGGGGCAAAGTTCTTTCTGAGCACTTTAAATAAAGAGTAGCAGGCGAATGCAACGATCAATACAATAATAACGTACTGAAAAATTAATGAAGTATCCATTATTTTAAAATCTGATAAGCTATCAACGACACAAAATATGCCAAACCTGTCATCATCGCTACCTGGAAGCCGGTCCATTTCCAGCTTTTGGTTTCTCTGTAGACTACTGCAAGTGTAGAAACACACTGCATTGCAAATGCATAAAATAAAAGGACAGAAATACCTGTTGCAAAGCTGAAGACTTTGCTTCCGTCAGGTTTTACATCTCGCCTCATTTTATCGATTACTTTTACTTCAGGCGCATCATCTTCCAGACTGTACAGGGTAGACATGGTTCCTACGAAAACTTCCCTCGCCACAAAACTTGTCAGAATTCCCACACCCATTTTCCAGTCGTAGCCAAGGGGTTCAATAAGCGGTTCAATTCCTTTACCCATTTTTGCCAGGTAAGAGTGATCCAGTTCAACATTCGTGGCCACAAATTGCTCCGGCTTTTGTTTAGGTCCGAAATAACTTAAGAACCAGATGATGATACTTACTATGAAAATGATCTTTCCGGCTCCTGTAATAAATTCCCAGACTTTCCCCAAAACCATTTTAAAATCGTATCCGAAAAGCGGTTTTTTATAGGTTGGAAGATCCATGACAAGATAGGTTTTACCTTCGTTTTTGATAAATCCTTTAAGAATAGCTGCTGAAAATAGAGCAACAAGGAAGCCTAAAAGATACATTCCCATCAGCACCAGTGCTTTATATTTAATTCCAAGGAATGATCCTTCTGAAATGATAAGTCCTATGATAATACTATAAACCGGAAGTCGTGCTGAACAGGTCATGAAAGGGGTGACTAATATGGTCAGTAATCTTTCTCTTACGTTCTCAATATTCCTTGTGGAGATCACGGCAGGAATAGCGCAGGCAGTACCCGACACCAGTGGAACGATACTCTTTCCGTTAAGCCCGAAGGGACGTAACAGTCTGTCCATCAAGAATACAACTCTCGCCATATACCCTGAATCTTCTAATAAATATAAGAAATATAATAAGATCCCGATTTGAGGTGCAAAAACTACAATTCCTCCGATTCCGGGAACAATTCCGTTTGAAATTAATGAGTTGATTGGTCCTTCCGGCAGGTGTTCTCCGGTAAAGGCGGCCAGCCAGGAGAAGAAATCATCAATCCAGTTCATGGGATATTCGGCCAGGAAGAAAACACTTTGGAAAATGATTAAAAGAATCATCAGAAAAACAATATACCCCCAGAATTTGTGGACCAGTACTTTGTCTAATTTTTCTGTCAGAAGCTCTTTGAACTGCGTTTTTTTAGAGATAACATCTGCTAATATTCTATCTACATTCTGATATCTTCTTACGGTTTCCTGAACCTGAAGTCTTTTAGGAACCAGACTTTTGGAGTCAGGTTCATTCATCAGATCTTTTATGGAGGCTATTTTTCCGAGGTCTGAACCTGCAGAAAGGCTCATCCAGGCTTTATACTCGTTGTCGATACCTTTGTGGGCAGCCAGTTTATGAATAAAATCTTTGTGTTCGTTTGGTATTTCGAAAGAGGTTTTGTCTGTTTTTACAAAACCACTATTAAGAACAGCTTCTCTGATCTCGTCTATTCCCAACTGCTCTTTAGCATTGGTCTGAATAATTTTAATCCCTAAAGCATCAGAAAACTTCGCGATATCGATTGTAATTCCTCTTCTTTCGGCCTGATCGATTTGGTTAACCACCAGGATCATCGGAATACCCAGATCCTGAATCTGCTGAAACAAAAGCAGTCCTCTTTTCAGGCTCAATGCTTCAAGAATATAGATTACTCCTGCGTAGTTTTGTTGTTCATCAATAAGAAATTTAGAAAAAATAGCTTCATCTTCGGAGCTTGGATACAAACTGTATGAACCCGGCAAGTCGATTACCTCAACTTCCTCGTTTTTATAGGTGTAATTCCCTGAATGGCTCGCCACGGTAACCCCTGCGTAATTTCCGGTCTTCTGCTTTTTGTTGCACAGTGCATTGAAAACCGTAGACTTTCCTACATTAGGATTCCCGACTAAAAGGACCTGCTTTTTCTTAATTTCCTGCATTAATTCAATTCTTCAACAATGATATAACTTCCCTCTTCTTCACGCAGAGCGATGCGGCTTTTTTCTTCTCCAAATTCCACATACATAGGACCATTGAACGGTGCCTGATACAATATCCTGAAAATGGTTTCCGGTAGAAGCCCCATTTCTATGATCTTGTTAGGCATTTTAAGGTGATCATTGTCATAACCCAAAATCTTCCCCATTTTGTTTTTAGGGAATCCGCTTAATTTATGTAAGTCCTTCTCTTTCAAAACCTGCTTTTTTGTAAGGGCAAATATACGCTATTTAAATTTAATCTAAATAACGAAAGGTATGAAAGAAATCAACCCAAATACATTGCTGTACCTGGGTTGATTCAAAATATAATTTAGTTGATATGAATGTTTATTTTTTCTTTTTCTCCTGAGTTTGAGAAGAAATTTCTATTGGATTGTCGTTCGCGTTGTAAAAGTCTTTATACTGCTTCTCTTGTTTTTTCACCATATCTCCCACAGTCCCGTCCATTCCCGGAATAGGTTTAGACAGCATTTCCTGAGTCATCATAGGTCTTATGGATGCAAAAGGATCTTTTTTGAAATCACTAAACGTTTTTTCAAACTTTTCTCTTGTTAATTCATTTACCTTTCCTCCTTTTGCCTGCATCAGGTTTTCAATATAAGAGTATTCTGTATAATCTTTAACTTTCTTGTTTCCCTGTAAAACCCAAGAGTAATTTTTCTGATCATCTTCAATTTTAACTATTAAACCTGGAAGTCCAAAGAATTTATAGGGTCCATCCTGAAAGGGTAAATCCGTACTGAACCAAGCAGTCCATTTTCTTCCTCCGAACTCAGTAGTCGCTTTTTGGGCATTATACTCTCCTATTTTTTGTTTGTCGTTCAGAATGTTCCAGTTGAATTTCAAGTCTTCACTATATCCAATGTTACTTGGAGTAAATCCGTTTGCTATTTTATCTACATACTGCACTTTCATACCTGGATATGATTTGTATATTCTGGCAGAAATTTTCGGGCTTTTAAGCGTTTTTGACAAATCTTTCATCATTCCTGCTTTCTGCATGGCTTCTATTTCAATTTTCATAATAGAGTCCTGAGCAATCACCGTATAATCCTGATAAATAGATCTGTTTTTATCTGTAATATCCAAGATGGTAATTACCTTATCCATCTTTGTAGAATCTTTTTTAGGCTTAAAAGTCAGCTCATAAAAGAAACGGTTGGCTGTTTCTTTTGATTCTTTGGAATCCTGTGCCGAAGCAAAGGCAAAGAGCGCAATAAAGAATACAGAGAATAGCTTTTTCATTGTAATAATGTTTACTAATTAGTTACCAATTGTTGAAATATGTTACAGTTTTTTTTCAAAACTTTATTTTGTCTATTGTAAAATATTGAATAACAATATCTTGCCAGACCAAATTTATTCCTGCTCATTTTTTAGTCTTATTCAAAATATTGGCTATTTCTAAGTCGTGATATAAAATTATGATTTCGTTAAAACATTTTTTGCTTCAAAAGCTTTATCTTTAAGTACCTAAAAAACAAAATATTATGGACACTTTATCACAATTTAAAGACGAGTTTGAAACCGAATACCAGACGACGAGAAAGTTTTTTGAAGCTTATCCTGAAGGTAAAAATGACTATGCTCCCCATGAGAAAAGCATGAAACTGATGCCTCTTGCCACTCATATTTCAGAAATTTTTGGATGGCCGGATACCATACTGAAAACTTCAGAACTGGATTTTGCCACAGGAGGCTTTCAACCTAAACATCTGTCTACAAAAGAAGACCTCCTCAATACACTGGATGACAATTTTAAATCAGCCAAAAACGCTCTTGAAAATGCTAAGGAAGAAAACCTCAACGATACCTGGGCTTTAAAAAACAATGGGCATGAAGTGGCAAAATGGACGAAATACGGCTCCATCCGCCACTCTTTGAACCAGATTACTCACCATCGTGCACAGCTGGGCGTCTATTACAGACTGAATGATATTCCTCTTCCGGGAAGCTATGGTCCATCTGCAGACAACCAGAGTTTCTAGAAAAAAAGAATATATCTTAAACAAAAAACCAATCTCTGCGAGATTGGTTTTTCTTGTTATTTCTATTTGAAATTGAATTTGACGGTAAACATGACCTGGCTTGGACGGAGCTGATATCTTGTATAAGTAATATTCGTCGTATTAATATCATAGGTTTCGAATACTTTTTTATTGGCGATATTCATCCATTTAACCTCAAAATCAATCTTCTTTTTCGACCAGGTAAATTGGTATGAAACGTCATAGAATCCGTTATGGTATTTTTGACCCACTGCATTGGTATTAACCTGATCCCAATTGAATCCAATCGTATGATTTTCAACCGGGTAGAAGAAAGCTCCAAGATTGTGTGTAAATCCTGTTCTGGTGGCACTAGAGTTTACTTTTCCTGTACTTTTCTGCTTGGTTCTGGAAATACTCGCGTTATAATCTATGCTCATCCAGCTAAAATAGGTATTGTTGAATTTAATACCATATGACTGACTATTGTTATTATTGGTATAAGATTCATCATTTAAGAATGCATCAGATTTTGCTGTATTATTGCTATAGCTTACAGAAGCATTTGTTTTAAATTTTGGAAAGTATTTTCCTACTTCTGCCGTATATCCGTTATTCAAAACATGATTATCCTTCTCGATATATTTCATGATGCTATATCCCGGTCCATTAATCGTCGGATTAGCAATCAGGTTTCTTTTAGCATCAGAAAATCTGTAGTTAATATTAAAGAATAAATTGTTTAATGGATTTCTGTATTCCAATCTTGTGCCTGCAGATTTATTATTATTTTGAGGAATAGGATTATTAATGTCCATCGCATTAATTCCACTTGGCGAAGTCATCAAAAATCCTGAATAAGCTGTATTTATTTCCCCAAAATTATTGTTGATATTAGCATTCGCGGAAGCTTTCCAGAAAGAAGCAAAGGTATATTGCGCAAAAATATTGGGTTCAAAAGTAACCTTATTTACGGTTTTTGCAACATTTCTTAGCGGGTCGTCTGCTTTTATATTATTAGAATTTACAGGTAAGCTGGCATACAACATCCAGGATTCATTCTTATAGTTTACTCCTAAGCTTCCATAAGGTGTTGCAGTAGTATACGTAAGATCATTGCTGTATGCATTTGGAGATACCCCTGTTGTTGTGATATTGAATAAATCTGAAACTAAATCTGTTGTTTTAAAATTAAATCCAACTTCCGGAGTAAGTGTCCATCCTTTTTTGGAAAAACTGATATTTGCAGAATGGTTTGCTTCGAAGGTTTTAAGTCTTAGATTCTGGCGAACGAAATTACTTGGTACTGGCGTAAATCCTGGAATTCCTAAATAAGATGACGGAGAGACTTCCAGATTCTGCCTGTCAGTCTGGTAGCTTACAAATGACAGCAAATTGACCATTTTTTCTTTCCATGGAATAATTGTACTTAATGAATTTTGAAATGATGTTGTAGGCGATTCTATCGCTTCGTTTGCGTGTCTAAGGCTACCATCCTTAACATCTGTTCTATCAACAACTCCTCTGTCTGCATTCCAGAATTGAGAGAAACTCGTTGTATTTTTAAAGAATCCTTTTTTGGCATTCTTAGTAAATATCAATTCTCCTTTTGCTTTATCCGTATAAAAGTTATTGAGAATGTTGGTGTAATTGGAACTTCCTTCAAAATAATTGGTCTGGCTGTAAGACTGTCTTTCAACAGCATTATTTGTATAATTCGCATTTGCCTTAAGTTCCCACTCTTTCTTTTTATCAATATTGGTTAGATAATTGGCAGACAAATAATGTACGTTATTCATCAGATATCTTTTTACCGGAAGATTCGGCGTACTTGCGTTTTCAACATTGAGCCAGTCATTTTGAGAACTATTAATTCTTCGTCCTTCAAATCTGCTTCCAAAAGCCAGGATGTTCCCTTCGTTTTCCACCTGTTCCCCTATATTGTTGGATTTGTAGTTAACCACCCACTGACTTTTCTGTCCAAAAAACATAGGTGTTAACTTAACGTTCCATAGTAATGGGTCAAAACCTATTCCCACTTCTCCTCTTCCGGTCATGGTAACAGAGTTTTTCAGTTTGATATTGATGGCTGCCTGGTCAGAGGGCACTTTATCCTGAAGAATTTTTACGGGTTGGTGGTTCTCAAGAACTTCCACTTTCTGTACGGCATCTTTAGGAAGCGAGTTGTTGATCGTTCCATAGCCTCCTTCCATCAGGTCTTTCCCGTTAACATAAAATTTATTGATGGCATTTCCCTGGTAAAGGATGCTTCCGTCTTTATTGACTTCGATACCCGGAATTTTTCTCATCACATCGGCCAGGGTTCTGTCACTTTTGCTGTCAAAGGCTTTCAGATCATAAGCAATGGTGTCTCCTCTTGCAGTGATCATCTTTGTTTTCAGTTGTACTTCTTTTATTTCTGTAGCTTCAGACTGCATCTTGAAACTGATGTTCTGATCGCTATTGCTAATCTGTTTGGTCTGAGATTTTTGGTTGAAAGCCTTCACTTTCATATCTACATTAGCCTCCGGAGAAGTGAATGTTACTTTGTATTCTCCTTTTGAATTGGTAATCCCGTATGCTAAAATAGCATCTTTGCCCGGTTCTTCTATGGTAACGCTGGCACTTGGGATAGCGGATCCGTCTTCATCGGTAATTGTCCCCGACACTGTTTTCTGTGCAAAAGTGAGCACTGTAAAAAAAAGCATCAGAAATAAAGAAATCTTTCCTTTCATAATTTATTATTTGCCTAATTAGTTTGTCGCTTGTGTTTTTTGTTACACTTTTTATAAAGATGTATTTTATAGCTAAAGGTTAAATGATTTATCACTACAAACATAGTTATATTTTTCATGTCCCCACTGTTTTGCTGGAAATTTTTAAAAATTAATATGGTGATATTTGGTTATACGCTTAAAAATCAGGGTAATTGCGCTTTAAAAAGAAATCTGTGAATTTTATTTCTAAAATTCGTTTGGTATGCAAAATCTTTAAAATCTATTTGTTAAATTTAACCCATGACTCAATCGTTTCTTTTATCCGGGTTTAGCATTTTTAGCGAAAATATTGTCTTATAGTAAGGAAAAGTCAAAGACTTCTCATAAAAGGATCATTTTTTATATTCTTATTTATTCTAAATAGTTAAAAATGATTTGAATCATAGATTAAAAAAAACTTAAACACTGATTCATATATATTTATTTAATAATTTTGTAACATAAAATTTATAGAATGGGAATTATTTTAAAGCCTATAGATGTTGTAGATGATATCACTCAGGAAGAGTTCATGGAAAAATATCTAAAGCCAAGAGTGCCCGTTGTCATAAAAAATATGGCAAGAAAATGGCCTGCTTACCAGAAGTGGACCATGGAGTATGTTAAGGAAGTGGTTGGTGATGTGGAAGTTCCTCTTTATGATTCCAAAAAAGCTGATCCTGCGGCTCCCATCAATACACCCACTACGAAAATGAAGTTCGCAGATTATATAGACCTTATCCAAAGAGAGCCTACCGATCTGAGAATTTTCTTTTTTGACCCGATAAAACATGCGAATAAATTAATGGACGATTTTATTGCCCCTAAAGAACTTATGGGCGGTTTCTTAGATAAATACCCATCCATGTTTTTCGGAGGGAAGAGTTCTGTAACTTTTCTTCACTTTGATATTGATATGGCGCATATCTTCCATACGCACTTCAACGGAAGAAAGCACGTAAAGTTATTTGAGCACAAGTGGAAAGAAAGATTGTACAGACTTCCCTATGCAACGTATGCTCTGGAAGACTATGACATCGACAAT
Organism: Chryseobacterium pyrolae; assembly: GCF_025153485.1. Taxonomy (NCBI): domain Bacteria; kingdom Pseudomonadati; phylum Bacteroidota; class Flavobacteriia; order Flavobacteriales; family Weeksellaceae; genus Chryseobacterium; species Chryseobacterium pyrolae. Next base: position 308,878 of record NZ_JANZQH010000006.1, on the reverse strand, counting down.
CCTGATTTCGAGAAATACCCGGCTTTAAATGGTGTGGAAGGCATTGAATGTTTCCTTGAACACGGCGATACGCTTTTCATGCCTACCGGATGGTGGCACTGGATGAAATATCTGGACGGAAGTTTCTCTATCTCTTTGAGAGCATGGGACAAATCCTGGGCAGTAAAGGCTCATTCCATATGGAATCTTACCGTACAGCGTAAGTTTGACGATATTATGAAGTCCAATTTTAAAACTAAATATATGGACTGGAAAGAAAAAGCAGCTATGAAGACCGCAGAAATAGCTTTAAAAAGAGGCTTACCAAAATAAAACAAAAAAGACGTTTCACTTGAAGCGTCTTTTTTTATGGATGAGTACTGACCAGAAGTTCCTCCATATTTCTCGTGACCTCATTGCACGAAAAGCAGGCTTCTTTTCCATCCTGAGAAAACCATCTGCACTGTGACCGGATCGGGCAATAGAACAGTTCGGTTTCTTTGTTGGTTTCTAAATTCTGAACCTTCTGGGATAAAGAACATTTGGATTCTTCTGCATTCCACTGGGCACAGCCTTTTTCTACACATTTTCCTGTAAAACGAAATCTCTGCTCCAGGCTATTTTGATCTTTATTCAGGCTCAGAAAATCTTCTGTGACGGTAAGAGGCGTGATAAACTGTACCTTCCCGTCTTTATCGACTACTCCAAAAAGCTGTGCCCCAACTTTTCCTAGATAACTGGGACACATCTTTTTTGAAGAATTGGAATTAGCCTCCATAGCTTTTTATTTGAGACTGAATGTCTTTTACCTGGCTCTGAATATCAATTCCGGGTTTGAAAATGATGATTCCCCACGGAAACCAGTCTTTAATTTTCATTGGTCGTAAAAGTCCTTTGAAATCTCTGTGAGCTCCAAAAGCCTGGGTATTATCAATCTTTGAAAGTTCAGAAAGCACTACGCTCTGAATTCCTCTGTCGATGTTTTTCAACTGTTCGTCTGAAAGGTCTACTCCTTCCAACGAAACGAAAAAATGCTTTTTAGTGGCCATAACTATAGTTTTTATTGGTTTTATAAAGCAAATTTCGGCAGAGTATCATCAACATCTATCAGGAAAAACACCCTTTGTTCGTAGGTGAAAATCCTAAAAATTAATTACTGATTATCAATTATTTAAATCAAATTTTAAATTTTATAAGATTCTGTAAATAGGATATTGTCTGAATGTTTTTTCTTCGAAGTACGGAGAGTTTCTGTAAATCCAGTCGAGCTGGGCTGTTCCATCGTCTGCAAATTTTTTATCTGATGATTTTTTGGCTTCAAAAGCTTCTTTTATTTTTTTATCGGTCTTTAAAAGTTCTGAAGCAGTATCTTCAAAAATATAGGCGGAATAATATTCTTTCTGAGCTAAGATTCCGTCAAAGAAATTCCAGTTAAAAAATGAGTCTAAAGCCTCAGGTTCAATTGTTTCAATAATGTATTTCACTCCAGGCTGATCTGTTGAAATTAAGTAATCACCAACAGAAAAACTGATATTCTTTTTCGTTGTTTCCACGGTTGTGTCATAGTGAAGATAATGTCCCTCATAAGGGTTTTTAACAGTCTTAAAATCTTTGATCTTATAAGACTCAACAGATGCTGTACTGTCCTTCTTCAGCGTTGTCATACGGATCTTGTTCCTTTTCAGTTCTTCGATTATACGGTACTGGGATTGTGGAATCACATAATATTTAGGAATCGTGATATATCCTGTAGGAACCGCCGTCATAAACAGTTTAATTTCCTTTGTAAAAGGCTTATTTCTATCGTAATACAGCCGTGGCTTTCCGGAAATCTCACTTGGCTTATAACTTCCTTCGTAGCCTTTGAAATCCATGGTAGAAAACTTTGTGGAATCTATCTTCCAGCGGATCCCGTACTGCATTCCGGATTTATATTGCTTTAAATTGTCAATACGAAGCTGTTTGATCTTTTTATAGTCTTTATCCAAATTTTGCAGATTGACCTGCATATATTGATAGGTAGCATCTACTCTTTTGTCATAAGGTTTCAACATATGTGTTTCCGGGACAGTTCCCAACGAGTTAAATAAAGACGTATACCCTGTGGAATATCTCGGGGAGTCTTCAAAAGCAGCAAATCCTTCGTCCGGAATATCACCGTGAATGTTGACGTAAGGTGTACTTTCATAGCCCAGTTTCTTCATCGCTTCCAGGTTTTTAGCCTGATAGTCATTGTAGAAATAAGTTCCCAATGAATTTCCAAGGCGCTCTTTAAAGGTAGAAATATAGGTGAATGTGTATTGATAATCAGCGCCATTGCTTACATGATTGTCAATAAAAACATCAGGTTGCAGCCACTGATAAATTTCCTGAAAACTTCTGGCATTCTTTGAATCTGCTTTAATGAAATCCCTGTTCAGGTCGTAGTTTCTTGCATTTCCCCTGAAACCATACTGTTCGGGCCCGTTTTGATTGGCCCTGGAGAAAGAACCTCTGTTCAGCATTCCGCTCACATTATACGCTGAAATCGCTGCAATGACGAAGTTCTGAGGTGTTTTTATTTTCCCGGTTGCCAGATCACGCATGAGCATCATGGTGGCATCAATTCCGTCCGGTTCTCCGGGATGAATTCCGTTGTTGACAAACAGAATCGCTTTTTCTTTTTTTAGTTTCTCCAGATCTTTTTCGGGAAAAGGGTTGTACATGACCACATAAATGGGTTTTCCGCTGTCGTCTTCTCCTTTTTTAAGGTACTGAATGTTTTTGAAGCTTTTAGCCAGATCCTGATAGTAGGCATTCATTTCGTCATAGGTAACCGTTTGGTTTTTATTTCCTTTTTCAAAAGGGGTTTGAAATGAATTTTGACATAAAAACAATGATGTGGTCAGGAAAATTAAGAGGTATTTCAGTTTCATTAAAGCAGTTTTTGAACTTCAAAATTACTTAATATGATTTGGGTGCGGAAGAGAAAAGGGGAAAATTGTAACATTATTTAATAATCTTGTATCAAAGCGAGAGCGCAAAGTTTTTTGATGTTAATGCTGTTTTAAAGCGCAAGAAAATCAGAGGTTTTTGTTTGGAAACTCGATGTTTAGATAAAGATCTGTGTGATCTGCGGGAGAAAAAAAATTAATAGCCGGGGCGCTGTTATTAATAGAAACCTTATAGGTTTTTTAAACCTATAGGGTTGAGGGATGTTGAAAATTTGGGGTGTCCATTCATAGGGTTTACTTTCCTTCAATATCGTTATTTCTACCTTTTTCATCCGGATATAAAGAGGGAAGCGGATCGCTCTGCCAGAATTCTTTGGTGTCGATATCCATTATTGACAAAGAACCCGTAAAAGCTGCTCCGGTATCCATATTCCAGACGTTGGCTTTGTTGACCGGATGTTTAATTCCTATATCCAGTGTCGGTGTATGTCCGATAAATATTTCATCGTATAAAAGCAGTCTTTTTGGATAAAGTGCTGAATTTTTTTCTAATTTCTTATCCATCGCAACGGCGGTCTCCCAAAGGGTTCTGTCCCAACGGTAATTGCTGGAATAGACTTCTTTTTCAGGGCCATGCATAGAGGAATATCCTGCATGGATAAACAGGCGGTTTTTATCATCTACATGATAGCTTTTCATCCTTTGAAAGAATTCAAGGTGAAGATCCAGATCTTCCAATGAATAGTCATTGTAGCTTTCCACAGTGCTTTTTCCACCATTAAAAAGCCATACCTCCGGTCCGCTTCCAAGGGACAGCCAGTCTTCGCACCAGGCATCATGATTTCCTTTAATAAAAATGCATTCCTGCTTTTGGGAAAGCTCCATCAGAAACTGGATGACCTGAGAAGATTCACTCCAACCATCTACATAATCCCCAAGAAAAATAAGGGTATCCTTTTCTCCGACTTCCGCTCTTTGAAAAATCTGTTGTAAGGCTTTAAAACCTCCGTGAATGTCACCAATTACTAATGTTCTGCCCATCTTATTTTGAAATATATTTTGCATCTACAAAATCAGTCAGCCAAACACCGTTGGCCGAAAGATAAAAAGCAATTCCGTCTTCATGCATTTCCTTCGTTCTGATGGTCAGAATAACCGGTTTTCCGTGGCGCATTCCTACTTTCGTGGCTGTTTCTTTATCTGCGCTTAAATGAACATGCTGGCGGCTTCTTTTTTGAATTCCTTTTTCAAGAATAGAAGCCATATTGGTTTCTGCTGTTCCGTGATACAGGAAATCAGGTGGCTGTATTGTTTTCAGGGCCAGATCTATATCAATGGAATGTCCCTGGCTGGCTCTGATTTTGGTTTTATCTTCATTAAAAGCGAAACGCTTTTTATTATTGGTTTCCACCACTTCCTCCAGGTCTTCAAAACTGAAGTGCATTCTTCCTTTTGCAGATTTTGTAATGAGTTCACTCACTTCTGCCCAACCGTTTTCATCCAGTTTCAGCTGAATGGTCTCGGGTTGATGTCTCAGAATAAGGCTTAGAAATTTGCTTATTCTTTTGTTTTCTATTTCGTTCACGATTTGTGTTTTATTTCATTAATTTTTTCTGAAGCCTTTCACATAAAGCTTCAATATCTTCTTTTCTTACTAACCCGGAAATCCATTCTTCCGGAATATTTTCAAATCCGTAGTAAATACCTGCAATTCCTCCGGTAATAGCTCCTGTAGTGTCTGTATCTTCTCCTAAATTCACAGCTTTCAGTACTGCTTCTGCGTACGTTTCAGAGTTGAGAAAACACCAAAGGGAGGCTTCTAGACTGTGGAGGACATAGCCGGAAGAACTTATTTCCTCTTCCTGCAAAGTATACAGTGGAACCAAATCATACTCTCCTACTTTTAGTTCTAAAATCCGGTGGAATTTATCCATTTCATTTTGGGAACAAACAGGATTATGGTCCAAAAAATTTCTAACTTTTTCCTGCATTATTCTGTACGCTTCCCATTTTTCTTTTCCATTCAGAATTTCTAAAGCCAATTCCAAATAAATAAAACAAGCTAAAGCAGAACGGATATGACCGTGTGTGATAGAGGAAACCTCTTTTGTAATATCAAACCGCTTTTTAATAGGGAAATCTTTGATGTAAAATAATAAGGGGATGATCCTCATTGAAGACCCGTTTCCATTATCGAACTCTGAATTTCCACCACATAAAGTAGGGGAAATACCTTTTCCAATTCTATGAATGGCTTGCGAGGTTGCAATACCAATGTCAAAAACCCTTCCATGGGGTGTCCAGATTTCTGCATTATACCATTTCAAAAAATTGAGGGCGATATCTTCCAGATCATATCCTTTGCAAAGGCTGTCCGCAAGACACAAAGTTAATGAACCGTCATCACTCCATGTTCCAGCAGGCTGATGATGGGTTCCTAAAGCTCTCATTTTTGTAACAGGTGAGCGTTTTAATTGCTCTCTGCTTCTGAACTCCACCGGAACTCCCAGCGCATCACCGATGCACACTCCAAAAATTCCGGCTTTTACTACATTTTCCATCAGGCAAGATTAACCAATTTATCAAACAGCAGCTTCATTCCTCTGGTTGCAGATTCTTTCATGACTACCGCTCTTTGTCCGTATCCGAATCCTGTTTCATTAGGGTTGATTACTACCAGGAGACAATCGTCTTTGATCTCATGAATCAGTCCAGCCGCCGGATATACCTGCAGAGAAGTTCCGATGACCACCAAAATATCCGCTTCTTTTACCTTTTCCTGGGCAGTCTTGTACAAAGGAACATCTTCCCCAAACCATACGATAAATGGTCTCAACTGAGCCCCATCTTCCGCTTTATCTCCGATCTTGATATCTCCTTTCTCCTCATAGACCAGGCTTTTATTGTTGCAAGAGCAAGACTTGAAGAGCTCACCGTGAATGTGAAGGATATTCGTTGACCCGGCTCTTTCATGCAGGTCATCTATATTTTGGGTAATGATCTGAACATCAAAATATTTTTCGAGTTCTGCGACTAATTGATGGGCTTCATTAGGTTCAACTTCATGAAGCTGTCTTCTTCTCTGGTTGTAAAATTCCAGCACCAATTTTCTGTCTTTTCGCCACCCTTCGGGACTTGCTACGTCTGTGATATTATGATTTTCCCAGAGCCCGTCTCCGTCTCTGAATGTTTTTATTCCACTTTCGGCGCTGATTCCTGCACCGCTTAATATGGCTAGTTTTTTCATGTATTTTTTATAATTTCATTGTAATGAAAATCTTTGTAAGGATTATTGATTCCTGCTTCTTCCCAATCATCACTAACAGTAATTATTGAATTAGCGTAATTAATATACTGTTCATCATTTTTAGGATAAACATTTATCAGCGACGCAACTTCTTTATTGTTAAAAATATACAAGCTATTTTCTTTTATACAAAACGCTTCTCTAAATGCTAATATAAATTCTTTTATTTTTGATTCATCCATAGGACCTTTATAAAAAAGGTAATAAGATTCATGGAAAGGATTCATACGATGTTCCAAAATATCAAACTCAAAATTATTTATGTTATATTTTAGTCGTCTCTTTGTTTCTTTAATTAATTTAAAATCTAATTTATATTTTGAAGGAAATATTTCATAAAATTTTATATCTCTATCATCAAAAATTTCATAAAATGATTCTTTTATAAGGTTTGGTGTTTTACCCGCAAAATAAACCCCTGTGATCGCAGAAGGGTGAAATTTTTTGAGCCCATATCTATTAAAAATTAATCTTATTTCATCTTCATGATCCCAAGTTGATTTCTTTATTCCATACATTTTTCTAATTAGATTATCCGGATTTTTTATATCATCGATGTTTATTGTTGGTATAATATCTTCATAGCGAATATCTAATTTAAATTCAAAATCATAATTTTGCTCTTTATCTACTAATTTTTCTAAATCATATTCGATACAATAGCCAGAATAAGAACTTGCATAATATGCCCATAATTGTTCATTTAAGAAATCATTACTCAAACAATAAATCCCAATATCCTCCTTAGAGTTTAAAACATTTTTGAATTGTCTCTCAAAACTAGCTAACTCTTCATTTGGAAATATCTGTTTTAGCATATTCAAAAATTCTGACACTTTTTCTTCAAAATAGATGTCAAATGGATCGTTGAACATACTATAATTTGCTGAGAAGAAAGTATTATTTTTAATTGCTTCAAAGTCTCTTTTAAAATCTTCCTTATTTCCTGATCTATATTTATAAACTTTCATGATAAATCTCTTAAATTTTAATACTTAAATAATTTCTTCAAACGCTTTTATCATTTCTTCTTTCTTCGTTAAAATTGCAAAAACCACTCTTTTAAATTTATTTTTATATTTTCCGTGAAGATGTTTTTTAAATAAATCTGCAATTTCTTGTGGGTCATTTTTAAAAACCCCGCATCCCCAAGCCCCTAAAATCAACGTTTCATTTCCCTGATGTAAAGCTAAAGCAAGCATTTTATCTGTTCTTACATCCATGGCTCCAAAAATTTCATGCGCTCTTTCTGGTTCCTGTCGTTTTACCACTCCGGCATTGACAGCAGGAGAAGTAATAAAATTACACAAAACAGGTTTCGGTAATAATTCTCCTTTATCTTTTCTGAAAACCGGAACTTTAGGACTGTAAATCATCATGTCGGTATAAAAACAAGACTCCATTGCTCTGTGAATCTTATAATAATCTTCCGCCTGAAGCTGAGTTTCATATAACGCTGAAGTTCTGGCCAGACTTTCTTCCTGAGCTTCAGCGCCATTGATAAAGCCGCCACCCGGATTCTTGGCTGATGCAAAATTCAAACACATCAATTTTTCCTGATCTTCTTCCTCTGCTAGTTGTAAAATTGCTTTTAAGGAACTTACATTCCAGACTTCGAATTTTGTTTCAAAATCGGGTTCCGGAAATTGATTTTTTGCCATGTCTGCAAGTTCTTCGGGTGAAAATAAAACGGTTTCTTTTTTACAGATTTCAAGTTCTTTTTCTATCGTTATTTTTTCGTTTTCTTCGTTTATATAATATGTTTTGGCTAAGATCTCCAAGGTGTCTTTTGCCATTCCTTTATTTGTCATTGTTAGTTTTTTTATGTTTAACATCAGGCTCTCCAATTCTGGACTGTCCGTCTTTTTAAATCCATTTCCAATGAATACTTTTATTACCTCAATATTCCCTACGATTGCCTTATTAAATACCTCCAGTTCTTCAGAGGGAACCCAAAGTTCATTATGATTTTTTGCACCCACATTCTGGGTCTCGTATTGATTAACCACCTCTTCCTGTACTTTGAACTGGGTGACAAAACCAAGATAATTTCCGGCCTCATCTCTGGTGTTCCATTTTTCAGCAATTTCCGAAGCATAGCTTTCATCCAGTACTGGATAAAATATAGGCTGCCATTCCAGTCTTGGTGGAAATTTTTTACATCCATTCTCTATGATCAGAATCATTTCTTTTTCTCCAACGGGTCTGTATAGTGTTTTTGTGTTCATCTTTTTTTAATTGATCCGGCTCGGTTCTGTCACTAAATATAAAGCCATTATTTGGTTTACAAAATTTGTTTAAAGTCTTTTGAATATGGAGAATAGGATCCGTAGACCATATCAAATTTTGTTTTTAAATTTTCTGTTTTAAATTGCTCTTCGGTTTGATCCAGACACGTAATGACAAGATTCTTTTTGGTTGCGGTCACATACGCTCCATCCAAAAGAAGAGCATAGTTCAGTAAGTCATCATTCAGTTCTCCAAAGCGAAGTTCTTTCTGATAATCGTTAAAGACACAGGTTTCCTCTTCATTATTTTTCAGCACCAATTCCTTTTCATTGCTCATCCATCCACTTCCGTGACGTGTTGAATAACTTCTCGTCACATAATACATTTCAATTTCCTCTATTTTCAAGAGTTTACAGATCTCGTAAGCATTTTTTGAGGTGGTATGGGCGTACGTTACATTGGGAAATACCCCGTGATCCATATCCAGCAGGATTCCCTGGCTTCCTTCAAATAGGAGGTTTTCAAAGGAATTCAGATAGGTATAATCATCTATTTTCCAATCGATCTCGTCTACCGCATTCAAGAAATCATGTAGAGCTTCCTGTACCTGATCTTCGTGCATAAAACCATAGTAATAAGCAATTCCTTTTAATTTTTCGATCAGCATTCCTCTTGGGGCTATCAAATCGGCAGCAAATAGTTTGTATGGACTCTCATGTCTTTTCATGGTTGCTCCAATTCCTTTACCACAGGTTCCGTGCTCCAGATTCTTTGCATTGGTTCTGTTCTGCCAGACATCAAACGGCGTAGTCACTTTGGCCAGTGGGTGAATATGCAGTTCAATGTTTCCATCTTTTTCCATTAATTCCTTCCTTTCATTCAATAAAAACATAGGATGAATCGTGCAATGTTCCGAAAAGTAAGAAGGCAGTCCACGAAGTGCTCCGCTTGCAAAGCTGGAGTGAATGTGCTTTTTATCGCCTATCATTACGGTATGCGCGGCCTGCTGGCCTCCGGAAAACCTGATGACAACAGACTCCGGGTTTTGCTGCGCCAGGAAATCTGTCGTGATTCCTTTTCCTTCATCCCCAAAACCCAAGCCTATTACTATTTGTGCCTTTTTCATGACTTAAAACATTTGAATATTATCAAATCCGTTTCTATCTCCAGCTATGAAGGTTTTATTTTTAAAGGTATCGCAGATAATTCCTTTAATTACATTGGGAATTTCTCTGTGATCAGCTATGGACAAACAGTTCTGCCCTAACAATTCTTTCCAGCTACTATCTGCTCGCATGGCCTGGTCTGAATGCACAACATTGATGTGATACACTTCATATCGCTTTCTGGCCTCTTCCAGGAGTTCAAAGTGTGTATAGGTATGCTGCCCGGCTCCCATTATTTCTCTGATCGCTGATGCCGGAAGTGTTTTTAAGCAGGGTTCATCGCCTACAGTAAACAAAAGTCCTTTTTGATTTCTCTTCTCAAAAGCATCTGTTCTGGTATGAAAAGCGGCAAAATACCACGCCAGAAGATAACTTTCTCCGGCATTTCCGCCACCGCCGGATTCAATATAAGTGCGGGTCAGCCACATATCCAGTTCTTCATCTCCTGACTCAAACTGCCCGACCTGTAAAGGGTAAGCATCACATTCATGATCTCCGATTCCGAGGAATAACAGTGCGGGATCCGGAACACCGCCCTGGATAATTCCACCCATCAATTTAGGCAAGCCTTCCTTGATAAGTTCGTGGGGAATATGTCCCATACTTCCCGTCACATCCAATCCTAAAATAATGGGAACAGAATTCGGGTGTACTGCAGAATTTCTGGATTCTCTGAAAGAAATACCTTTGGGATTCATAGATTCATGAGCCATTCTTTTGGCGTTCTGAGTGAAAATTTCACCTGCGGATTTAGATCCGTACCCTTCTTTTCTTGCTCTGTCGAAACGAGCATCCATATCGTATCTTGTACTTCCCATAATTTAAAATGTTTTACCGAATAAATATTCAAATCTTTTTACTGCGATTTCTAACTGAATATTTAAATTTCTGAGGGTTAATGAATATTCTATATCTTTCTGAACAAATGCCTCGGGCTGAAAGTCTGCAAATGTGAGGCTGTTCCTGTCTAAAGGACTGATATCAATGAGGCCTTCCTGCTCTCTCTCCAGTCTCTTTATTTTCAGTTCAATGTCTTCCACTCTGCGCCTGTAGATCAATTCGGAATCTGCTCCAATGGTTCTCGCACGGTCTTCTCTGATCTGGTCATTGTTTCTCTGTAATGACTCGATGAATCTTGGTTTTAAGTCGTCTTCCATTTTTATCTTTTTTGTGTTGTTTTTACGCTAACTAAAAAGGACATAGCAATGCTTCTTATTTTAAAGAATTTTATTTGTTGGAATACATTACATCGGTTCTTAAAACATACTTTTTACCGCTGACCAGGATTTTCCCTTCATGTCTCAGCGGATGATAGAAAACCAATGCTGATCCTTTTTTCGGAGCGACTGTAAACAGGTTTTCAAATTCTGTTTCTCCTCCTTCGAAGTCATCATTCAGATAAATCAGGAAAGTGTAGAAACTTTTTTCATGTTCGTTGCGGATGTAGCTTCCGTCTCTATGCATTTTAAATCTCTGTCCGGGCGTATATTTATAGATTCTGAACATTTCATTGAAATTCTGAAGCTTATAATTTTCGTGTTCCTGAGGGAGAAATTGTTCCGCTTTTTTGAAAAGGTCTTCTGCTAAATCATGATCAAAAACCATCAGCCTGTCGTTATTCCTGATGCCTTTACTCATCATTTGGCGTCCATGTACATTGATTTGAGCTTCTTCAAATACTTTTCCTTCAGCCATGGCAATATATTCATCACAGACCACAGCAGTCAGGAAATCTTCTATCAGAAATATCTGTGGGTGAAGTTCTATCTTTTCCATAATATTATTTTGTGTTTGGTGATTGTGTTTTTACCTTCTTAATTCGTCTCTTACCTCCATTAAGGCAAACCCCAGTAGGTTTTCCCCATCCTAAAGTTTTGGATCATTGGCTCTGGTATCTGTTTCCAGCATTCCGATTCCCCAGATTTTGTCATAAGGACAGGCTTCTACTAAAATCTTATCGCCAGTTGCCAACAGAAAATTCTTAAACTTTGGATTTTGTGAGAATTTCAAAAGATTGGCCCTCTTTACGATTTCATACTTATGATCGTCCCAGAGTTTTGGGTCAAAATTTTTCACTTTTCTTCCCAAACTTTTAACTTCATTAGGTGTTTCGGATTTTAAAACTTCCTGTAAGATTTCCTGATCATTAAAGAGCTTTGCTTTTTCAGCCATCATATAATGTTCAGCTGTTTTATAAAGGGTTCCGTTTTCTTCAAACTGAATGGGAAACCATTGACTGAAGCATGATTTGGTGATCTCATCTTTTACTGTATGTCCCCAGAAGAATAGAAACTCAAGTCTTTCTTTTCTCTGAAACTTTTCAATAATATGTTGTAATGTGTATTTCATGATTGTGTTATTCTTACACAAATGTAAAACAATCTCATTATACAGCCAAAATATATTTGCGTTATTTTAACACTAACTATTTAACTTATTGATTGTCAATATAAAAATTTAAATATTCCAAATCCAATTTGAAACACGAATCACACTAATATTTTCATAAATAGCACGAATACATATATTAAACTAAAATATTAGTTTAATTGATTTAAATAGAGAAATAAGAGATTTATGATTGTAAATTTATACTGGGATCTGTATGGAATAGGAAGTTATTTGATCTCGAAATAGAATCCTTCTTTTTCAAGTTCTTCATACTTCTCCTGGTTGAAAGTAAAAAGTTTTCCCGGTCTTCCGCTCCCTTCTTTTTTGACATTGTTGGTTTCATTAAGCAATCCGTAGCTCATAATCTTTTTACGAAAGTTTCTACGGTCTATTTCGCGCCCGACAATAGTTCTGTAAAGGTTTTCAAGGTCTGAAAAGGGAAATTCTTCATTGAGAAGATTGAAGCCGATCGGCTGGTACTGAATTTTCGTACGAAGTCTTTGTAACGCAATATCAATGATGCCTTTATGATCAAAAGCAAGGGTTGGAAGTTTATTCACACTGAACCATTGTGCATCTTCCGCATCTGAGTCTGCAAAGAGTTCGTGGTAAGAAGGGTTAACAAGGCCCAAATAAGCCACAGAAACCACTCTGTTCCTTGGATCACGGCCTACGTTTCCAAAAGTATAAAGTTGCTCCAAAAAATCGGGCTTTATGCCTGCTTCTTCGTGCAGTTCTCTTTTGACTGCATCATCCAGGTTTTCATCATCCAAGACAAGACCTCCAGGAAGGGCCCAGCCTCCTTTGAAGGGTTCGATCTTTCTTTTGATTAGAAGGAGTTGAAGATCCTGTTTATCAAAGTATCCGAAAATGACGGCATCTACTGCAACTTTTATAGCCTGCATAATTAATTTGCGTTATGAATACACAAAGGTACGTTTTATAAATGACATCAAAAAAACAATTACCCGAATAATAAAATTGATTAACTTTATTATTCATTAACCTACTTAAAATTAACTAATTATGAAAAATCTATTGTTATTATTTTCAATTGCGTTTCTTTTGACCGCTTGTGAGAAAGGAAAGCCTTCCACAGAAAAAAGCTTATCTAAAACTGATTCTACGGAATGGAAACCTGTAGATTCTGCGGTTGCCATGAAAGCATGGATGGAATACGCCACACCCGGAGAACTGCACAAAATGCTGGCAAAATATGACGGAAACTGGACAGGAACATCAACCATGTGGATGGAAGCCGGTGGAAAGCCTATTACCAGCCAAGCTGAATGTACCAATAAAATGATTTTTGGAGGACGCTATCAACAAAGCAATTACAAAGGAAACTTTATGGGAATGCCTTTTGAAGGGATGAGCCTGATGGGCTATGACAATGCAAAGAAAAAATTTGTAAGCACCTGGATAGATAATATGGGAACTGGGATTATGCATGCAGAGGGCGATTGGGATGCCGCTAAAAAACCCCTTGAGTTTAAAGGTAAAATGGTAGATCCTGCAAGACCAGGTAAAGAATGTAATTTCAGAGAAGTGTATGTATTTACCGACAACAATAATCACACTATGGAAATGTACGGCCCTGATTCCAAAACAGGAAATGAATATAAGTCCATGGAAATAAAATTCACGAGAAAAAAATAAAAACCGGAGAAACCTCTCCTACGAAACAGTGATTTTCCTTATAGACTTACTGACAGATATGCTCAACTTTGGTATAGAAAATAAAAATTTATACCATTATGAAAACATTATTAAGAGCCTTTATCGTGGTCATTATTATCATAGGAGGAGTATTGATCATTGTTGTGGGGAAAAAGCCTTTCCCGGAACCTGAATGTCTCGTATGCGGGATCAATCTTATAAGAACATTAGGCATCGCTGAAGTAATTCTCGGCCTCGGCGCATTAGTGATCCAGGCCAATCTGACGGAGAAGCAGCGAACTTTCTAGAAAAATAAAAGACCGGTAATTTCTTACCGGTCTTTTTTATATTAATCGTTTAGTTTTAATACTGCCATGAACGCAGACTGAGGGACTTCTACCCTTCCGATCTGTTTCATTTTCTTTTTACCTTCTTTCTGTTTTTCAAGAAGTTTACGTTTTCTGGAGATATCTCCACCGTAACATTTTGCCGTAACGTCTTTTCTTAAAGCTTTGATGGTTTCTCTTGCGATCACTTTCGCTCCCAAAGCGGCCTGAACGGCAATGTCAAACTGCTGTCTAGGAATCAGTTCACGAAGTTTTTCACACATCTTTTTACCAATATGGTAAGCATTACTGTCGTGAATCAAGGAAGAAAGGGCATCTACCATATCTCCATTAATCAGGATGTCCATTTTCACCAATTTGGAAGCACGCATTCCGATGGGTGTATAATCGAATGATGCATATCCTTTAGAGATGGATTTAAGACGGTCATAGAAGTCGAAAACAACTTCTGCCAGAGGCATATTGAACGTCAGTTCTACTCTGTCCGCTGTTAAATAACTTTGGTTTAGAATTTCACCTCTTTTTTCAATACACAGCGTCATCACAGAACCTACAAAGTCTGATTTCGTAATGATAGAAGCTTTAATAAAAGGCTCTTCTACTCTATCAAGAATGGAAGGGTCCATCATTTCTGATGGGTTGTTAATTAAAATGGTCGTTTCAGGATCTTTTTTAGAGTAACCGTGGTATGAAACGTTGGGTACCGTAGTAATAACGTCCATGTTAAACTCTCTGTCAAGACGTTCCTGAACGATTTCCATGTGAAGCATTCCTAAGAATCCGCAACGGAAACCGAAGCCTAAAGCGGCTGAACTTTCCGGTTCGAAAACCAGGGAAGCATCATTCAATCTTAATTTTTCAAGTGAGAATCTTAATTCTTCAAAATCTTCTGATTCTATAGGATAAATTCCGGCAAAAACCATTGGCTTTACTTCTTCAAAACCATCGATTGCAGCGGTAGCAGGATTTACAAAAGAAGTGATGGTATCGCCTACTTTTACTTCTCTGGCATCTTTAATCCCGGAAATAATATACCCTACGTCACCACACTGGATTGTTTTTTTAGGAACCTGCTTTAGTTTCAAAGTTCCTACTTCATCAGCTCCATATTCTTTTCCTGTAGCGAAAAATTTAATTTTTTCGTTTTTAGAAATACTTCCGTTTACGACTTTAAAATAAGCTTCAATTCCTCTGAACGGATTATAAACAGAGTCAAAGATCAAGGCCTGTAATGGGGCATCAGGATCTCCAACCGGAGGTGGAATTCTATTCACGATCTGCTCAAGCAAATCATGAACTCCCTCACCTGTTTTTCCGGAAACTCTAAGGACATCTTCATATTTGCACCCTAAAAGTCCCATAATTTCGTCGGTCACTTCTTCAGGGTTTGCAGATGGAAGATCTATTTTATTTAGAATTGGAATAATTTCCAAATCGTTTTCTAATGCTAAATAAAGGTTACTGATGGTCTGTGCCTGGATACTCTGTGCAGCATCTACAATAAGAAGAGCTCCTTCACAGGCTGCGATAGAACGGGAAACTTCATAAGAAAAGTCTACGTGTCCCGGTGTATCGATAAGATTTAAGATATATTTTTCTCCTTTATATTCATAATCCATCTGGATGGCGTGAGACTTAATGGTAATCCCACGTTCTTTCTCCAAATCCATATCATCCAGGGTCTGAGACTGCAGTTCTCTCTGAGTAACTGTGTTGGTATACTCCAAAAGACGGTCTGCCAGAGTACTTTTACCGTGGTCAATATGAGCGATTATGCAAAAATTTCGTATGTTTTTCATTTAAGAACGTTGTAATTTGCAAAGATAAAAAAAAGCGAGACATTTTATCTCTCTTATATTCATTGTATTAAATAATTTATTATTCTTCAGAAAAGTCGTATTCTCCAGTCAATGGATCAATATACACTTTCCCCGAACCTCCACTCTTCATTTTCTTCTGTCTGGCTCCCTGCTCAATAGCTCCTGCAATTCCTCCAATAAGACCAAACATTCCGTAAGTGCTGTTAGATTGTACAGGAAAAAGGTGGCCGCGATTGGCTAAAAGATAAAAGCCATTTTCGTCCTTATCGAGATCAAGAAAGCCTGAGAATGTACTTTTACGGGCTTTTCCCTTCTCTACATAAGCAAATATTTTGTAAGCAGGAATCTTCGTCTTTTTTCCGTTTTCTTCTTTTACGGCTTTTGTAACATCCCCTTTATTATTAATCTCAAGAACATAATCTCCCTGTTCAGGAGTCTGGTTGAAGAAAGAAATATAGTCCAGATAGATTCCATCTTTTAACGGAGCTTCTTTTAAAGCGGGATAATTGGTTTTTACAAGACTAGTGTAATCTGCCAGATCATTTAATGAAACTAAATTTCCTGTAGGATTCAATGAATATGATTTTTTGATAAATACGGAAAAAATGGCGGGAATATTTTTCACCATCAGTTCCGAAACCTCCTTATCATAAAAAGTAAATACAGTATCTTTTTTATACAGGAATTGGTATTTATCACCGGTTTTAGCAAAAGTCTGGGCAGAAAATTCCATCTTCCCTTCTGTATTCTTCCCATCAGATTCTCCTGTTGAAAGCTTCAGTTTTTTTAAAACCAAAACAAAATCAGTTAATTTACCGGGTTGATTACTTTTTAAATACCAGGCACTAAAATCAGCATCCGGCGTTGAAGGAAAAACAACTTCCTTCATTTCTTTCTGCTCTCCGAAAGGCAGCGTTCCGATCTGCTTATCCTCTCTCTGATCGATTACTTTGAAAAATGAATAAGGATTTTCAGTATAATTCAAAATGTTCCCTCTGAATTTTATGACTTCTTTTGTCTGCGCAAAAGCAACAATAGTCACAAAAATAAATGCCAGCTGCATCAGTTTTCTCATTGTATAATTTTTTTTGCGCAAAAATAGTCATTCGTAAACACTAAACGGCTCTCACAATAAAAATTTGTGAGAGCCGTCCAACATTAAAAAAATAAACTATTATGGGTTTTGTTTGGGCCTTGCCGTATTGTCATGCCCGCTGTGAGGTTTTCTTTCATTCATTTTATCTCTCATCATTCCCTCAGTCTGGAATAGTTTTAATACTTTTTGGCAAGGAATCACCTGCTGCATTTTATCAGCATATTTCTTTCTGTTATCCAATAGCTTCTGCCCTACATCGAAACTTTGCTGAAGTTTAGCCTTCGCTTCATCATCAGATAGAGTTTCCGGATTGAAATTAGGATTAAACTGTCCTTTTATCTGTTTCTGATTCTCAAGATACTCATTATACAGCTGTGTAAATTCAGTTTTGTCACTGGCATCAATTTCGAGATTTTCCAGCACCATATTATTTCTAAACTTCTTGAGAAGCTCTTTTCTTTCTTCCGGAGAAAGATTGTTTATTACCTCCTTTCTTTGTTTAGGATCCATCTTTTTCCAGTCATAATCTGTAATCTGAGCATTTTGTGCATTCAGACCAAAACCATACATAATAAAAAGCGTAAATAATATCTTTTTCATCTTTCTTAATTATATAAATCTAAATAAACGTCCTGGGTTGAGTTGCTTGCCAATTCTGAAATTTCGGAATTAGAAAACGAATCCAGATATTCATTCATTTTAGTTTCTTCTTTTTTAACTCCAGCTTTTACAGGTTGCTGTGCAGTTACATTGTTTCCTCCTGTTTTCGGAGTATATGAAACAGCTTTACTGATCTGGTTACTAACTGTTTGATTGTTATTTTCAACAGAAGTTAAATCTGATTCCAGCGTTTCATAAGCGCGTTCGCTTTCTGTTTTAGGCTGTTTTTCATTGACAGCATATGTTTTTGAATTCACCCCATCTTTAGCCGGATCGTTATCAGAATTAAAAACATAGGTAGCCCCGAATATCAAAGCCAGTGATGCCGCAGCGGCATACATCCAGTTCAGTTTGAAGACTGGTGCTTTTTTATTCGCTTTCACTTCGTTCATTACGCTATTCTGGATGTTTTCAAATAAATCATCAGGAACTTTGTAAATATTCTTTCGTTCTAGTTTTTCTATGTCGAACTCTTTCATCTTTGTTGGGTCAAAAAATTATCTCTCGTAATTTTCTTTAATATACTCTTCTATTTTCTGTTTGGCATAATGATAATTGGTCTTTAAGGTCCCTACAGACATATCCACAATTTTTGATATCTCTTCGTAGGGCAAATCATCATAATACCGCATCATAAATACCAGTTTCTGCTTTTCGGGCAGGCTTTGTATAGCGTTCTGGAGGATCAGTTGAATTTCTTCTGCATCTCCTTCTGTATTGTCGGCCACCAGATTCTGCATATAGTACTCCGGATCTTCATCCGTTTTCTGCATTTTCTTCATCTTATTGACCTGCTGTAGCGCTTCGTTGGTAGCGATCCTGTAAAGCCAGGTATACAGCTGGCTATCATTTTTGAACTGGTGAAAATTCTGATAGGCTTTTATAAAAGTCTCCTGCAGCGTATCCTGAGCAAGGTCACCATCTACAATAATCCTTCTGATGTGCCAGTACAATCTGCTTTGATAAGCATCCATCAAGGCACGGACACCTTTTTCCTGGGTCCGTGGATTCTGCATCAACGAAATAATTTCCGCGTCCTTAATCTTCATAAGATGCTTTCACTGTTTTGGATTACAAAAATAGCCGAAAGTTAAATTACTTATTCAATTTTCAGTCCAAATATTTTAAATAATATGAGAACCTTACGCTGTAAGCTTTAAGCAGCGGGCTGTAAGCAGATTCATGATAAACTTCTACCCTTCTGTTTCCATCTTCCGTTAAAATCTTATATTTGTTAGATGCAAACTGTAATTATAGGTTCCGGAAATGTGGCCTACCATATGGCAAAAGCTTTTAGTCTGAAGAACATTCCATTAGCACAGATCTTTGGAAGGAATGCTGAGGAGCTGAAGAAAATTTCTGAAGAGCTGAATATTCCCTATTCTACGGAGCACCTGGAAGATGCAGACCTTTACATCATCTGTGTAAGTGATAATTCTGTAGAGAATGTTTCTGGAATGATCACTAAAAAAGACTGTCTGGTTGCCCATACTTCAGGATCTCTGCCTAAAGAAATCCTGTCAGGAGAGTACAGAAAATCAAGTTTTTATCCTTTGCAGACTTTTTCAAAATCTAAAGAACTGGATTACGAAAAGATCCCGTTTTTTATTGAAACAGAAAATGAAAAGGACAAACAACTGCTTTTTGAACTCGCTTCTCAAATTTCTGATAATGTAATGGAAAGCAGTCACGAAAAGAGAAAATATATTCATCTTACAGCCGTTTTTGCCTGTAATTTTGTGAATCATCTTTTCGCACGAGCCAAAGAAGTTTCTGATTCGCAAGAAATTCCGTTTGATTATTTTTTACCGCTTATTGATGAAACGGTGAAGAAAATTCATGAAATAGAACCTCAGGAAGCACAAACAGGACCCGCAGTAAGAAATGATGTGAGAGTTCTGGAATTACATGAGCAGTTATTAAAAGACGAAAGTCTTGAGATTTACAAGACAATGAATCATTCTATTCAAAAAATGTATGAGTTATAAAGAGAAATTAAAAGATATTAAGGCGTTTGTATTTGATGTAGATGGCGTTTTTACGGATGGAAGCGTTTATCTGATGCCTGGTGGAAATATGTGCAGGGTAATGAACGTCCTGGACGGATATGCAGTAGTAAAAGCATTAAAAAACAAGTATCTCATTGGTGTGATTACCGGTGGAAACGATGATATGGTAAAACACAGGATCAATTATCTTGGAATAGACGATTATTATGCAAAGTCACACAATAAGATGGCCGATTTTGAAGATTTTAAAAAGAAGCATAATCTTAAAAACGAAGAGATTCTGACGATGGGAGATGACCTGCCGGATATCCACATCATGGAAAGTTCTGCAATCGCTGCATGTCCTGAAAATGCTGTTCCGGAGGTAAAAGGAATTTCCGATTATATTTCGGCCAAAAAAGGAGGAAGCGGTGCAGTAAGAGACGTGATCGAGCAGGTGATGAAAGTTCAGGGGAACTGGCATGATGATAATACCCAATCTGTATAAATTCAACGCATGAAATTACTTTTAGCATCCCAGTCGCCGAGAAGAAAAGAACTGCTGACAAGCTTAGGTTTTGAATTTGAAGTTGTGAAAGTAGACTGTGAGGAAATTCTTCCCGGGGATATCAAAATAGGAGAGGCCGCAGCATATCTCTCTGAATTAAAAGCAGAAGCATTTAGAGAATTAACAACTGATGAAGTTTTGCTGACCGCTGATACGGTGGTTGCAGCAGAAGGACAAATCCTTGGAAAACCGAAAGATGAACACGAAGCAAGACAAATGCTCCGCACGCTTTCCGGGAAGACTCATCAGGTGTATACGGGAGTTAGTATCAAAACCATTGATAAAACTTATACGGAAACCGACGTGGCAGATGTGGAATTTGATGAAATTACAGATGATGAAATAGCGTATTACATTCAAAATTACAAACCTTTCGACAAAGCGGGTAGCTATGGCATCCAGGAGTGGCTGGGAATGGCTAAAATCAGGAAAATGAATGGAAGTTTTTATACCATCATGGGACTTCCTACTCACTTGGTTTACAAAATTTTGAATGAAATATAAATATTATTCATTATAAAATTTTATTATTTTTACAAAATCATCAACTGCCTATAATAAAAAGCAGATAAGAGAGTTATATTGAATAATGAAAAAAAATATTGTATTCCTTTTAATCATGTGTCTCGTTGCTTCCTGTGTCACTAAGACCAAAAAGCCGGAGCAGCGATCTAAATTCATGAAAGGATTTAACACCTACTATAATACCCTATTTAATGCTAAAGACGCATTAAACAGTGAATTTACGAGCAGAGACAAGGGACATAAGGATAATTTTTATGCTCCTTATATTCCTATTCTTACCTATGAGGACCAGCCTTTAGGCAGTGATCTTGGACAATCTGCCGCATTTGCCGAAAACTCCATGAAAATGGCGGAAGTGAACAGACCTTCTTCCGGAAGAGGTGCTCCGGGAATGCCACCAGGAATGCCCGGTTCCAATGGAGAGGATCCCAGTAAGCCTGATGATCTTCAGAATAAAGGAGCAACCACTTTGGAAATTGCTGAAGCAAAGGCCCAGAAAGCCATCACGAAATACTCTGTCATCAGAAACGGTGAAGAAAAGAATAAAAAGATCTTCGATGCTTATATGATCCTGGTACAGTCCAGAATTTATCAGAACAAAGCTGTGCAGGCTCTGGATGCCCTGAATTATGTTTTCACGCATATGAAGGATGATAAAAGACTTCCTTTGGCAAGAATTTATCAGGGGGTGGCTTATGCGCAGATCAAAGATTATCACAAATCGAATGAAACTTTTGCCAAACTGAAAGGGGAGGACGTTAATAAAAATTATGCTAAACTGTTGAGTATCTACTATTCTGAATCTCTTTTGGATTCAGGAAAAAAGGAGGAAGCTGCCGCTGAACTGGACAGAGCTTTTGAACTGAACTCTGACAGAAAATTAAAGAGCAGAATATCCTATCTGAAAGGACAGGTTTATGAAAATATGGGCAACAATGATAAAGCTCGTGAAAGCTTCACCCAAGCCTATAAATACGCCAATGATTTTGAATTTGAAGTGAAATCCCAAATTGCTATTGCCAAGACATTCAATGGAAAAGGCGATTATAGTGGAGCTAAAAACTATCTGGAAGGTATTAGTAAGAAAGGAACTTACGGTTCCAGAAAGAATGAATTTTATTATGCCTTAGGTTTAATGGCCAACAAGGCCGGGAAGAAAGATGAAGCCCAAGATTTTTTCAAAAAATCTTTATTTGAAAAGGTGTCTGATCCACAGGTGAGAGGTCTTACCTACTACGAAATAGGGAAGAGCTATCTTGAAAAAAATGACTATATCGGGGCCGGAACCTACTATGATTCAGCGCTTACGGTGATGACCTACGAGCCTTCGAAGATCCTTTTAAAGGACCAGTCCGAATATATCAAGAAGATCTCCAAAAACTACTATCTGATCAAGAAAAATGACAGCATTCTTTCTTTAGCGAAGATGAGCGACCCTCAGAAAACTGACTTTTTCGCGAAATATATTGCAAAACTGAAAGCTAAAGAGGAAAAAGCAGAGCAGGAGAGAATACGTGCCGAAAGAAGCAAAGGCTTTGATGGTGGAGACTACAACGCCAATTCTATATTTGCCAATAACACCAATTCTTTTGAAGATTTTGGAGTGACTACCAAAGGTTTTTATTTCAGCAATACGGGAACCATCAGTAAAGGAACTTCTTCGTTTAAGCAGATCTGGGGAGAAAGAGCATTAGCAGATAACTGGCGTTATTCCAAGAAAATGGCGTCTATTGAAGATATGAAAAATGAAGCTCTTGGAGTGACTTCAGCACCTAATCCAAGACGTTTCGAACCTACATACTATATTGAACAGATCCCTACAGATCAGGAAAAATTGGGACAATTAAAGAAAGACAGAGACACTGCTTCTCTAGGTTTAGGGGTAATGTATCAGAATTATTTTACGAATACACCGCTAGCCACCAAGACATTGTATGACCTTGTAGATGTAAAACCTGAGGAAAAGGTAATGCTTCAGGCGCTTTACGAGATCTTCGCTATGAATTATCTGAAGAATCCACAAGCTTCAGAAAGAGCAAAACAGATCCTTTTAACTGATTATCCGTATACATCATACGCTGAATTTGCAAGAAATCCTAAGAATGTTTCATTTGTAAAATCATCCGAAGAGGTTGAAAATGAATACAAAAAGGCTTATGCCCTCTACGAATCAGAGAAATTTACGGAAAGCAGAGAGGTTATAGACCAGACCATCCAAAAGTTCCCCAAAGATGCCCTGGTTCCGAAATTTCATCTGCTGAATGCTTTCAATACAGGTAAAACCAGCGGAAAAGAGGTAATGATCCTTCAGCTGGAGCAGATAGCCCTGAATTATTCCAAAACTCCGGAAGGCATAAGAGCCAAGGAAATGCTGAACTATCTGAAAAGTGAACTTTCTTTCCAGGCTACTGACAATAAGGGGAATTCCCTTCCTCAGCAACCTGGGGCACCAGTACAGCCTGTACAAAACAAAGATAATGGTATTCCTCAGGTTCCTGGCAATAATGATAAAAACGGTCAGCTCATACAGTCGATACAAGAAATGAACGCTGAGCCAAAAAAATCGAAAGAGAAATTGAAAAAGGACAAGCAGAAGGAGAAAAGTCCGGATGTCATTCCTGAAATGCCTAAATAATAAAAAAAGCGAAGAACTAATCTTCGCTTTTTTTATGTAATTGCTCATTTTTTATGGTCATATAGAATCTGAAGATTTCTTTTTCTTTACACCGTGGAAATCTTTGAGATAGAAGGGTTCAAAGTAGGCAATATCTTCAAATTCCTTTTCATCTATCTTCTCCAGGCTCCTTTTGATAAGGTATTGTGCGGAAGGGTAGACATCCTCTCTAAAGTCTGCATCAGGCAGATCCAGAATGTCTTTTGCTTTCTTTGCACCGTCTCCTACAAAAATTACTTTTTTATCTTTAAATTCTCCGAAAGAAGTTTCATCTAAAATTTTGGCCTCGGTCTGCGATAGCTCTTTACCCGTTTCACCGTCATAAACAGCTGTATAGACTTCCATTCTCCTCGCATCAATCAATGGCACCACATAATCATAGTTCTTGCCCAAAAAAGGCTCTATCATGCTTTCCAGAGAATTCACTGCAATAAGCGGGATTTTCAGTCCGTAGCAGAAACCTTTTGCGGAGGCTGCCCCAATTCTTAATCCGGTATAAGAACCCGGTCCTTTACCTAAAGAAACCGCCTCAATATCTTTCATCGTGAGGCCTGCGCCTTCCAGCGCCCACTCTACATAGGTGTGAAGACTTTCAGACTGTTTGTAGTTCTCGGAGACTTCTTCGCATAGACATAAGAGCTTTTCGTCGTCTGAAATAGCTACAGAGCAGTTTTTGGAAGAGGTTTCCAGATATAGAATTTTCATCTCTTTAATTTTTAAGCTAATTGGCAAATTGCAAAAGGCAAAATTGCTTCAAATTCGTGCAAATTTATGGCTTTATTTCGACACTCTGACGGCTCCATAGTTTCCATACCGCTTTCTTTCTGATCCAGATCTCCAGCAAAGCCAGTTTCATTTCAAAATCCTGATTTTTATACGTTCCTGAAACTTTTATTTTCCTTCTGATACTTACTGTATTTTTATATTTTTTGATCTCGGAAAACTCTGTTTGCTGAATCTCTTTGTAAGTCACTTTTTTGGATGAAAAGTCCTTTTTGAAATCTTCGAAGTTCTGTATCCAACCGTTGGAATGGCCAAAAGAAACATCTGGTTGCAAAATATCGACTATCCTTTCATCATTATTCTGTAAATAGGTATCCAGGAGTCTAATACTTCCCAATAGCTTTTGATTTTCTTTAAAAGTGGCTATATTTTGGCAACTCAAAAGAGCAAATGAAAGAAGCAGGATAAAAAATGATATTTTTTTCACCCTATTTTCTGTAAATCGTTCTCGGCTCACTCTGTGCACTTGGATAAATAGTCATATCCGAAACCATTACATGTTTGGGCGCATTTACACAGTAAGCGATAGCATCAGCAATATCTTCAGCTTTTAAAGCTTCGTATCCGGCATAAACGGTCGCAGCTCTTTCACTGTCGCCTTTGAATCTTACCAGAGAAAAGTCTGTTTCCACGGCTCCCGGCTGAATATTGGTCACCTTGATTCCAAATTCCGTAAGTTCCAGGCGCATTCCCTCTGAAATCACATCAACTGCTTTTTTAGTTGCACAATATACAGTTCCGTTGGCGTAGGTTTGCCTTGCTGCCACTGAACTAATGTTTACGATATGTCCTGAATTCCTCTCTTTCATAGAAGGGATGATCATTTTGGAAACGTATAAAAGTCCTTTTACATTGCCATCGATCATAGAATCCCAATCATCTGTCTTTCCGGCAGAAAGAGGTTCCAGTCCGTGTGCATTCCCTGCATTATTGATTAAAACGTCAATATTCTTCCATTCTTCAGGGAGAGAATTGATCGCTCTTTCAACTTCTTCAAGATTTCTCACATCAAATAACAAACTAAACACTTCGGTATATTGAGAAAGTTCGGATTTTAGTGATTCTAAAACTTCGTTTCTCCTTCCACAGATAATCATTCTGTTTCCCTGTCTGGCAAGAAGCTCTGCCGTGGATTTTCCTATTCCGGAAGTAGCTCCGGTGATGAGTATTGTTTTCATAAAATATATTTCTAATTTAACAATGTATCGATCTAGCAATGCAATAATAAATAGTATTCTGCATTTTTGGCATTGATCAACTGTTACATTATTACACTGTTACATTGTTCCCTTTTCTTTTCATTACATATCTGTAGATCCAGAATTCAACTAACGGGATGAGCATGAGCAATATCCAGATGATAAGAATTCCGTTGATAATTGTTTTAAACTGTGATTTCAGAACCATCAGAAATAAATTCTGAACCTTCTTGACAATAGAGGATTCCACATCTTTAGAATCCAGCATGATCAGCTGATTGGTCAATTTATCAAACTCGCTGTAAGAAATGCTTTCCGAGATATTCACGTGAGGAACCGCATTCAGCATTCCGTACAAAACAAGGGTATGAATCCTGTCACCGTATTTTTCAGCAAACAAAGAAGCCAGCCAGTTTTTAGGGTTGTCCACCACCTGATATTTCGTATCATAAGCTTCGGCGATATCAACGATCCGGATCTTTGTATTCTGATTGCTGTTGCTCAAATCTGCTACCACAGACTGCAACTTTCCCACAAACTGTTTTCTGGATTGTTCATCCTTAAAAGCATAATAAGTACCTGCATTGTAAGTTTGCTGTGAAATAGAGTAGCTATCCTTTTTAAGGGCTTCATATGCACCCCAAAACAGACCCAGTTTGAGAGAAAAGATCATGTTGATGATAAAAATTGCCGGGATATAAAGTTTTACTGCCCAGTTATAATAGGTATGTTCTCTTGAAAACACTTTATATTTTTTTAAAATCAAACTGTAAATTATGCTTATCACTATGCCTATTACAAAGCATAAGGACATATAAAAAATTATTTTAAGCGGATAATTTTTCAGGACGTAAACTACCACAGAGTATATGACTTCCCAATCTAAATTTTGCATCATCAGTTGGCATCTAAAGCTTCAAAAGCGTCGGTTATATGTTCAATGATCAAGTTCTTTCTTTCGTCAGGAAGAACAGAAATAATATCAAATCTTACTTCATTGCTCCTGTTAAATTCTTCAAGATAATGGTTCGCTGCTGAAACAATAGACCTGATTTTTGTTTTGGTTACCGCTTCCTGGGGGAGGATAAAAGCATCTGTAGAACGGGCTTTTACTTCAACAATGATGATCAGATTTTCTTTTTCAGCAATGATATCAATCTCCGCTTTTTGAAACCGGAAATTTCTGGTAACAACCTTATAGCCGTTCTTCTGCAAATATTCTGCGGCAAGGTCTTCTGCTATTTTACCGAAATCATTATGAGTTGCCATTATTTAAAAGATAATTTATGGTGTGTTGATATCCATACTTCTTCATTTTTACAGTCCCAGTAAAAGCGTTTTGAAAACAAATCAAACTCGCTTTTTTCTGATGGCTTGAACAAGGTGTCGTTCAGTTTATAAAAATCAATATTTTCAAGCTTCCCAATTGTAAAACCCATTCTGTTTTTGAGCTTATAGGTCTTAAAATCAGGATCGGTAGCATACTTTCTTCTTTCCCAAATCTTTCCTCTTTCATCATACTGAAAGAGGGTATATTCAGTATTACAGGGACATTTCTCTTTATATTCAAGCTTTAGTCCTTTGTCAAAGAATAGAAAATAAGACACTACACTAACTAAAAACAGAATATAAAGCGTGCTTTTCACAAGATCGGTGTGATTTTTATGGGCTTAAAATTCTCAGTAAGCTTCATCCGGAATCATCCTTTTTTAAAATTCAATTTTAACTTTATCTTCAACCTTTATCGTAACATTTCCACCAATAATCAAAGGTCTGTTATCTTTAATGTGACCGTTTGGAAACCCAAAAACTATTGGGAAATTATACTTTGAAATTCTGTCTGAAATTAATTTATAAGCAAATTCATCAAAACTTTCTTCGTATTGTTTATTTTCCTTTTCATCTCCCATATTGGTCATTCCGCCAACGATTAGTCCTTTTATTTTAGTAAAAACTCCGGCTAATTCCAGGCTCATGATCATTCGATCCAGGGCATAAAAATTTTCTCCAATATCTTCAATGAATAAAATCTTATCCTTAAAATCGAAAGAATATTTAGTTCCTAAAAGTGCATAGATCAGGGCTAAATTGCCTCCAACCAATTCACCTTCAATGGTCCCTGTTTTATTAAATTGATGAGATTTTAAAGCATATTTAAGACTTTTCCCTTTTAAAACATCAAAGATCAGGTCATAGCTTTCATCCGTCACCCCAAAACTTGATGTTTTGATGGTTTGTCCGTGAATAGAGGCAAAACCTTTCTTTAGTAAATAGCTTTGTATAACGGTATTATCAGAGTATCCAATATACCATTTAGGGTTTTCTGCAAAGTTTTTCAGTTTTAAATGCTGAACCAGATGCTGGCATCCGTAACCACCTCTGGAAGCCCAAATTGCTGAAATATCTTTTTCATTTAAAGCCCAGTTGATGTCTTTTAATCTTTCCTGTTCCGTCCCGGCATAATTGTATCCGTTTGAAAATTTAGTATACAGATGTTCTCCCAAAACAGGTTCAAAACCTCTTTTTTTGATCATTTCTATACCCTTTTCAAGCTGAGATGGATCTACAGCTCCGGCAGGGGAGATAACAGCTATTTTAGCTCCTTTTTTCAGAGCTTTTGGAAAGATTATTTTTTTCATTCTGTTTTTTGGTACTTAATTTCTTTTTTCTCAGCTTCTTCTAAACGTCTGTCGAACTGATTGAATTTCTTAAAGCTCTGCAGAAATATAAAGAAACTGAACACAATAAGAATCCCGCCTACAATCCTTCTGATTTTGTTGGCGAGTTTCTGGGTAAGTTTATCGTGAAATTGTTTTGCTAAAAATATTTTGGCCAGGTCAATGCACAGATAGGTGCCAATGACTATACCCACATAGAGAATAAAACTGCTGGTATCGGGATACTGGTTTCTTACGGAAATTACCGTTACCAGCCAGAAGAGAATCACTCCCACATTCAAAAGATTGAAGAAAAAACCATTGAAAAACGTTTTAAAATAGTTTTGGCCAATGATCCTTTCTTCACCAGGCATATGCATTTTGGTTTTGGTCACCATCATGACGACTCCGTATACAAATATAAGAATAGAAGTAATCCTGTAAAATCCGGGATGTTTATCTATTAAAGTGACAATATCTGCACTTGCATAATAAGCAGCAACAATGCATAATATATCTGCCGTAATAACGCCGAGATCCAGTGCCAGGGCATGTCTTGGTCCTCTGGAAAAACTGGTTTCAATTAACAGAAAAAAAATAGGTCCTATAAAAACCAGGCTCAGCATAAATCCTAAAACAACGGCAGAAAGTACAAGTTCAAACATGCTCTAAATTTAAGAATAATAGTATTAAATATCCATTTTATCAAGCGCAAATTGTATTTCTTTAAAAGCAACGTCTAAATCTTTATCGCTTGTTCTCCAATTTACAAATGCAGCCCTGATTCCCGCTTTATGATTAAGCTTTGTAGGGGTCATAAAAATTTTCTCATTTTCATTAATGATATCTAATAATTTAGAACTTTTCTCGGGATTCTCTTTTAATGAAAAACATACACAATTTAATCTTGTTTCTGACAATAACTGTAATGCAGGGTGATTTTCTACAAATACTGAGAATTTTTGAGCATTCAGTATATTATTTCTCACTATATCTTGATAACCTTCTTTTCCATACGCTTTTAGGGTAAACCATACAGGTAAAGCTCTGAATCTCCTGGAATTCTCAGGAGTAAAATTACCATAGGAAAAGTTATCTTCCGGGTTTCCTAAGTAGGCTGCATTGGAGTTTTGAAAAACCTGCATCTGCAAACCGCTATGTTCTTTTCTAATAAAATAAACCGCATTTTCATATGGCACGTTCATCCATTTATGGCAATCTACTGCAATGCTGTCTGCATTTTCCCAACCCTCTAATAAGTGTTTGTATTCATCCAGAATATTAGCAAACCCGCCGAAAGCAGCATCGATATGCCACCAGAAATTATATTTTTCTTTTAGGATACTGATAGATTTCATATCATCAAAATCAACCGTATTTACTGTTCCTCCACTGGTTGAAATAATGATTTGTTTGGCCTTATATAATTCTAGTTTTTGTTCTAAGTCTTCAACATCAAGCGCCTCTCTTGTTTCATCTTTTTTCTTAACAAAAACAATATTATTACTCCCTATACCTAACATGCTCAAGCATTTAACAACTGAAGAATGGGGTTCTGCAGAAAGTATTACAAAATCATCAGAAGAAACACCTTCTAATGCATAGTTTTTATTTATTTGATGCCCTGCCCATTGTCTGGCTGTAGCAAGGCATGTAAAGTTTGACATAGTAGCACCTGTCACAAAGCCTCCTGCGAAGGAATCCGGCAGGCTAAAGAAATCCAGCAACATCTTAACAGTTTCTACTTCCAAAAGGGCAGAAATATCTCCTCCCTGATTAATTCTCTGTGTATTTTGATCATAAATAGTTGCCAAAAAATCTCCAATTAATGCTGCTGGTGTTGCCCCTCCGGTAACAAAACCCCAATATTTAGGTCCGCTGGAACCAGAAATAATTGGTTTTACTGCTTGTTGGAAATATTCTAAAACTTTTTTTGATCCCAATCCTTTGTAAGAAAGATTTTGATGTTCCAGTTTTACATTTGGTTGGGTAGATATTTCGTCCAGAGAATTAAAAAAATGGACAATTTCTGAAAATGTTTTCTCTAAAATTTCTGAAAATTCTTCCTTATCTATTTCAAGTACTCCTTTCATAAGCTCTGTATGAAATTAATCAACAATCTTAAAGTCCAACTGTTTCTGAATAAGGTTCGCCTTTACTACTTTGATCTGGACCTGATCCCCTAACTGATGTCTTTTTCCGGTTTTATGACCATAAACTGCATGGGTTTTCGCATCGTAAGAATAGGAGTCATCCACAAGGTCTCTTAATTTGATCAGGCCTTCAGCACCGTTTTCAGGTATTTCTACCCAGAAACCGAATTCTGCAACGCCTGAGATCACGCCTGTAAAGGTTTCTCCAAGATGTTTTTCCATGAATTTCACCTGCATGAACTTGATAGAATCTCTTTCCGCATCGGCAGCCAGTCTTTCCATAGCACTGCAATGTTTTGCCTTGTCTTCAAGCTCCTGTTTGCTTGGAGATTTACCTCCATCAAGATAATGCTGTAAAAGACGGTGGGCAAGAAGGTCAGGATAACGACGGATAGGAGAGGTGAAGTGGCTGTAATATTCGAATCCTAAACCGTAGTGTCCGATAGGTTCTGTAGAATATACCGCTTTGCTCATACTTCTCATGGCCAGCGTTTCGATCATATTTTCTTCTCCTTTTCCTTTGACATCAAAAAGTAGCTTGTTTAATGATTCTGCCACTTTCTTAGTGTTGTCAAGGTTCATTTTATATCCGAAAGTAGAAACAAAATCTCTCAATGCTTCCAGTTTCGCAGGATTCGGATCATCGTGAACCCTGTAAATAAAGGTATTGTTACTTACCGTTCCTTTACTGGTTAATGATACAAATTCAGATACTTTTTTATTGGCTAAAAGCATGAATTCTTCGATCAGGTGATTGGAATCTTTGCTTATTTTAAAGTATACTCCGATTGGCGAGTTATTTTCATCCAGATTGAATCTTACTTCACTTCTGTCGAACGTGATCGCTCCATTTCTGACACGCTCATCACGCATGATCTTCGCAAGTCTATCCAAAGTATTGATTTCTTCTGCAAGATCTCCCTGGCCTGTTTCAATACGTTCCTGAGCTTCTTCATATGTGAATCTTCGGTCTGAATGAATCACAGTTCTTCCAAACCACTGTTTCTGAATTTCTGCTTTGTCATTCAGTTCAAAAACGGCAGAGAAAGTATATTTATCTTCGTTCGGACGAAGTGAACATACATCGTTACTTAAAACTTCCGGAAGCATCGGAACGACACGGTCTACAAGGTATACCGAAGTGGCTCTTTTGTAAGCTTCGTCATCCAGCATGGTTCCAGGAACTACATAATGAGAAACGTCTGCAATATGCACCCCAATCTCCCAGTTTCCGTTTTCTAATTTTCTTATGGAAAGTGCATCATCAAAATCTTTCGCATCTTTAGGGTCAATGGTAAATGTACAGATATCACGCATATCCCAACGCTTTGCAGCTTCTTCATCGGTAATTCTTCTGTCAATTTTATCAGCATCGAGCTCAACTTCCTGCGGGAATTCATACGGAAGACCGTATTCTGCAAGGATTGAATGGATTTCAGTTTCATGTTCACCCGGAGCACCCAATACCTGGATAATTTCTCCCTGAGGATTTTTATCTCCCGGTCTCCATTCTGTCATTTTTACGACTACTTTATCGCCGTTTTCAGCACCTCCGAAATTTGCTCTTGAAATAAAAATATCGGTATTGATTGATTTTTTATCACACACCACAAATCCAAAGTCTTTGTGAGCAACCAGCTGGAATGTTCCTACAAATTCAGTTCTGTTTCTTTCCAGAACTTCCAGTACCGAACCTTCCAGTTTCTTCCCTTTAAAATGATAGGTGATGATTAAAACTTTATCGCCCTGAAGCGCATCTTTCACATTTTTGGAGTGGATAAAGACATCATCTTCCACCCCTTCTACTTTTACGTAGGCATTACCAGATTGGTTAAAATCAATGACTCCGGTTAATGTTCCTGCAATCTTCAGATTAACGATAAATTTTCCTTTCTCTACTTCTTTGATCTTCTCAGAACCCTGAAGTTTGTGCAGAGCCTGGATCACCAGTTCTCTCTGACGTGGATTTTTATAATCTATTCCGTCTGAGATCTGCTTATAATTATAGATCTTGGATGAATTGGTATTCATGAAACGCAGGATCAATCTTCCGATTTCCATGAGTTTCTGTTCGTTTTTATGGCTTATATATTTACCTTTTCTTGGCATTTTTTAATGTTGTTTAATTGTTATTAATTGTAATAATCTAACAGCGATATTTCTATAATTCCTAAATCATTATATTCAAAAAGAATTCTTTTTTATCCGGTGAGATCCTATTTTTCGCACTATCTAATTTGTTTCTCATCATATCACTGCCAGGAAGTGTCATTACACCTTTCACTTCCTTATTTTCTATAGAGTATCTAGTATTTGTAAATTTCGTTTCTGCTTTTCCTTATCTTTTATTTCCCGTACAAGGAAACTACTTATTATAAAAGTGAATGATGCAGATGCTTAATCTTGATTCAATTTACCTTTTCTTTGTTATTCAACTGCATCAATTTTCCTTCCAATTTACTTATAATGGAGACTTTAGTTTGTATAAAAATACTACAAATATGGAGAAGAGGGGAGAAAAACCTTTGATTAGTGTATTTTAAACAGATCAGGTTTTGTATGGAAATAATAGACTGGTACTTTCTATTAGTTGCTGCAAATGTACAAAATAAAAAATAAATAAGGCCTGCAATTTGATTTACAGGCCTTTATATATTTAGCAAACAGCAATTTTATCAACTCTGTTTTGGTGTCTTCCACCTTCAAATTCTGTAGAAAGAAACTTCTCTGCAATTTCTATAGCTACTTCCTTAGATATAAATCTCGCAGGCATAGAGATCATATTTGCATCATTATGCTGTCTAGCGAGCACTGCAATCTCCGGCATCCAGCAAAGAGCACATCTGATCTTCTGATGTTTGTTCGCTGTGATTTGTACTCCATTTCCGCTTCCACAGATCAAAATTCCCAATTCATTTTCCCCGTTTTCAACAGAGGTTGCAGCAGGGTGCACAAAGTCCGGATAATCCACACTGTTTGTGGAGAACGTTCCAAAATCCTGAACCTCAAACTTTTCTGACAGATAGTTCTTAACAATCTCCTTATACTCATAGCCTGCATGGTCTGCAGCAATAGCTATTTTTCTTTTCATAATACTTGTATTAAGTCTTTTTAGATTTTATTTCATGACAAAGGTAAGAATAATAACAAAGTCTGTTAGTTAATCGGGGGTAATTTGTGAAAAGGTATGTGAGTAACTGTGGAAAACTTTTTCCAACTTTCTATTTTTAAAGAAGAATTTATTTCGTAATGGGAAATGTATTCGGAAATTTTAGTCACAACTTTCAAATTGTTTTCTTCACTTAATCCGAACTTTTTCCATAATTTAATTACTAAGAATGGTTTTGTGGGGAAGTTATTCACATCTGTTGATAAGTCTGTGAAAAAGCAGATTTACAATCTATTACAATGTGAATTAAATATGAATTGAATAAAAATTATTTGTTACCAATTTTTTTTATAAAACTTATCCCCGAAACTAACAATACTCAACAACAACTACATTATTCTTTTCTTTAAAGAGAAAAAAATTGTTGATTAGTGGGTGATTGGGTTGGGGGAAAGTTTCGGAAAAGTTTTAATTCAATGGATCTGTTGAAAAAGTTTAAAAGCTTACATTTGTGAAACGAAAATTCAACGATATTTATGAAAACAATCAATGATTTCAATTTTAAAGACAAGAAGGCTCTGGTAAGAGTGGACTTTAATGTTCCGCAGGATGATCAGCTAAAAGTGACCGATAATACAAGAATCACAGCTGTAAAGCCCACAGTTGAAAAAATTCTTAATGACGGAGGTTCTGTAATCTTAATGACGCATCTTGGAAGACCAAAAGGTGAAGTGAAAGATGAATTCTCTCTTAAGCATATCGTAGATGAAGTTTCCAGCGTTCTTGGACAGGAAGTGAAGTTTGTGGATGAATGTGTCGGAGAAAAGGCTGAAAAGGCTGCTGCTGAGCTTCAACCTGGACAGATCCTACTGTTGGAAAACCTTCGTTTCCACAATGAAGAAGAAAAAGGAGATGCAGGTTTTGCTGAGCAACTTTCAAAACTTGGTGATGCTTTCGTTAATGATGCATTCGGGACAGCTCACAGAGCGCACGCTTCGACAGCTGTAATTGCTCAATATTTCGAATCAACTAAATTTTTCGGTTTATTAATGGCTAAAGAGCTTCAGGCGATCGATAAAGTATTGAGAAAAGGGGAAAGACCTGTAACGGCAATATTAGGTGGTTCTAAGGTTTCAACTAAAATTACCATTATAGAAAATATACTTCCTGCCATAGATAATCTGATTATCGGTGGTGGTATGGCATTTACTTTTATTAAAGCTTTGGGAGGTAAAATAGGGAACTCATTGATAGAGGAGGATAAGCTTCCTTTGGCTCTTGAGATTTTAGGTAAAGCGAAAGAGCACCAGGTAAAAGTATACCTTCCTTCGGATGTCATTATTGCTGAAGCTTTCAATAACGATGCTGAAAGAAAAGAGTCTGATATTTATACAATCCCTGAAGGATGGATGGGCCTTGATGCAGGTCCAAAATCGAGAGATCAGTTCAATGATGTATTGTTAAATTCAAGAACAATTCTTTGGAATGGTCCGATCGGAGTTTTTGAAATGTCCAACTTTGCAGGTGGAACTATTGCTCTTGGTGACAGTATTGCTGAGTCTACAAAATTGGGAGCATTCTCTCTTGTAGGTGGAGGTGACAGTGTTGCTTTTGTAAAGCAGTTCGGTTACGGAGAAAAAGTAAGTTATGTTTCAACAGGGGGAGGAGCAATGCTTGAAAGTCTGGAAGGTTTGGAACTTCCGGGAGTTGCTGCTATCAATAAATAGAATTTTATTTTTTATATATAGGAGACCGTCAGAAGTGACGGTCTTTTTATTTTTTGAATTTTTTTTTCAGTTTGTGATTTTAAGCTTTATTTTTTAATTTGGAGTGAATTGTTTGTGATTTTTGAAAATCACTGTTAGATTTCTCATTTTGTTAAAAAGATGTGGATATCTTCTGTTTTATTGAAAATTTAATTTTTCAGAGAAAATATGGGTCTGACGGAAAATTTTGCGAAGAATTTTTTTTTACGGGGGTCGGCTTTTTATGTCCAATCTATTTTTTTAAAAAGATAAGACTTTAGTTCTATTTTATTTTTCAACCCAATTTTTTATATAGCGAATTTTTTTTGAAAATTGAAAGCGTCAATTTATTGATTTTATTTTTCATCAATATCCAACTGACTATAAATTAGTGCGCTGTCCGATTTTTATTTAGTAATTTTTGAAAGGAGTGGAGTAGGGGAGTTTTCATTTTTCCTTTTTTAAGTTTTCAATCTTATAGAAATCCAAAAAAGAAACCTGGAAAATTCTCCAGGTTTTTATTTTTTTAGTCAAAATTGATGAAAACTGACCTTCAGAAACGGCTTAAAAATCGATTTTCTATCTTTTTTCGATAATGTATATCAAACTTGAAAATTCGTTTGAAAAAAGTGCCTTTACGTTAGAAATCGTTCCGTAGATGACTGCTTTTAGCCAAAAAATAGGTGATTTTTTGTATTTTTCGCTCAACATAGAGATGTAAAACGAGTCAAGGACCAAAGGTTTGATTTTTCTCATTTTCCAGTCTGGCTTTTTTGAAATTAAATTTTCCATACCATTTTTAGAGAAATGATAAATATGTCTCGGTACATCGTAAGCTGCCCAATATTCTTTGTAATGTTTTGCATCATAAGAAGTAGGATTGGGAACCGCTATGATTAAGAGTCCCTTGTCTTTTAATTTCCCGTGAAATATGTTAAGCATTTCATCCTGATTTTCTACATGCTCGAAAACATGCCATAAGGTAATGGCATCTAAACTATGATCGGGAATATGTTGGATGTTATCCAGTACAGTTGCTTTTGATATTTTGTTGAGTGCTGCTTTTCTTGCATCAGCATCAGGTTCAAAACCGAAGGTTTCAAAATCTTCTTCAATATACTTCACAAATTCTCCCGCACCGCATCCGTAATCAAGAACTTTTGCTCCTTTTTTTATTCTGTCTGCGAGGATATTTTTTTTGTATTGCAAATTAAAAGACTGTAGGAATTTATACAGCTTTTCTTTTAAGCTTCCGGAATCCTGGTGGTGGGAAATATAATCTTCGCTTTCATAATATTTGGAAATATTAGATGGAATAGGGGAGGTCTTGAAAACCCCCTTTGTTTCTGTTTCCTTTATTTCAAATATTTCCTGTGAAAGAAAATGATCCTTTATTCTCATTGAATTGATATCTTGATATTTTAAAATTAAAGTATTTATGGATTAAATATAACGCTCATAAATACCTTAATTTTTGCTTTAAGTTTATAAATGTTTCACGTGAAACATTTTTGCTTTAACGTCCTAAATAGACCAGTAAAACGTTTATATCGGCCGGGGAAACGCCACTGATCCTGCCTGCCTGTGCAATAGTTTTAGGTCTTACATTGGACATTTTCTGTTTTGCTTCTAAAGAAAGGCTGGAAATGCTTTTATAATCAAAATCTTCAGGAATTTTTATGTTTTCCAAACGATTTAGCTTTGCTACATTCTCTTTTTCCTTTTCAATATATCCTTTATATTTAATATTAATCTCTGCCTGTTCTCTTACTTCATCATCATATTGAGAAGTGAATTCTTTGATTACGTCTATGGCATCAAGCTTTTCCAGTGTAATATTAGGTCTTGTAAGGAATTGCGAAGCTCTGTAAGCCTGATCTACAGGATTACTATCGATGGTTTCCAAAATAGGATTGATAATGCCTGGCTTTAAAGAAGTTTCTCTTAAAAATGACTCAAGTTCCTGACTCTTAGATACTTTTGTTTCTACTTTTCTTAATCTGTCTTCTTTTGCCAGACCTAAATGGTAAGCTTTTTCAGTTAATCTAATATCTGCATTATCCTGTCTCAATAGAAGTCTGTATTCTGCACGGGAAGTAAACATTCTGTAAGGTTCTTCGGTTCCTTTTGTAATCAGGTCATCGATTAATACACCAATATAAGCTTCATCTCTGTTTAGGATGAAATCTTCTTTATCGTGTACTTTATTGTGAGCGTTGATTCCCGCCATTAAACCTTGTCCTGCTGCTTCCTCATATCCTGTAGTTCCATTGATCTGTCCTGCAAAATATAAATTGTCGATCAGCTTTGTTTCTAAAGTATGCTTTAATTGAGTAGGAGGGAAGTAATCATATTCAATAGCATATCCTGGACGGAATACTTTTACATTCTCAAAACCAGGAATATGTTTCATGGCTTTGATCTGTACATCTTCAGGAAGAGAAGAGCTGAATCCGTTTACATAGATTTCAACGGTTCTCCATCCTTCCGGTTCTACGAAAAGCTGATGTCTTGTTCTTTCTGCAAAACGGTTGATCTTATCTTCTATACTTGGGCAATATCTCGGACCTAAACTCTGGATCGTTCCATTGAACATTGGGCTTCTGTCGAAACCTTCACGTAAAATATCATGGACCGTTTCATTAGTATAAACGATATGACAGCTAAGTTGTTTTGTTAATTTCGGAGTATCCGTATAGCTAAACTTTTGAGGATTTTCATCTCCTTTCTGTTCTTCCATTTTAGAATAATCAAGACTTCTTCCGTCTACTCGGGGAGGAGTTCCTGTTTTCATTCTCCCAGCTTCAAAACCTAAACTTACCAATTGTTCGGTAATTCCGAATGCTCTTGGTTCGCCCATTCTTCCTCCGCCTAATTGTTTATCTCCAACATGAATTAATCCGTTAAGAAATGTTCCGTTGGTCAAAACAACCGATTTACTTTTTATCTCAATTCCTAAAGAAGTAACAACTCCGGTTACTTTATT
The DNA here is from genome assembly GCF_025153485.1 of Chryseobacterium pyrolae. Taxonomy (NCBI): domain Bacteria; kingdom Pseudomonadati; phylum Bacteroidota; class Flavobacteriia; order Flavobacteriales; family Weeksellaceae; genus Chryseobacterium; species Chryseobacterium pyrolae. The sequence goes on along the minus strand of NZ_JANZQH010000006.1, from coordinate 270,904 downwards.
ATTTTCTACAATAAGCTGTTTTACCATATCCTGAAAGAAATCAAGATTGGGTGTATTTTCTAATGCCATTCTCCATTCTTCAGCAAAAAGCATTCTGTCATTTTGTGTTCTTGGAGACCACATCGCGGGGCCTTTTGAAAGGTTCAGCATTTTGAACTGAATCGCTGATTTATCTGCTATAATTCCGGAGTATCCTCCCATAGCATCTATCTCTCTTACGATCTGTCCTTTTGCGATTCCTCCCATGGCCGGGTTGCAGCTCATCTGTCCGATGGTCTGCATATTCATTGTAACAAGTAGGGTCTTTGAGCCCAGGTTGGCGGCCGCTGCTGCAGCTTCGCAACCTGCGTGTCCGGCACCTACTACGATTACGTCATATGTATCTGAAATCATATTTATATTGCTTGTTTAAAGCCTTTAATTTTAATATTTTCTATGAATGTTTCACGTGAAACATTTTTAGAGAATGCACTCTAGGTGGGTTTTAATTGTATCTAGCTTATAGCACTTTACGGATTAGCCTTTAAGTGATTCTTTAATTTATTCAGGATTTAAATCTCTGAATTTAGCCAGATAGAAATCTTCCATTCTCCTCATTTCTTTCTCTTCTTCTTCGGTCTTATCCTTGTATCCTGCGAGGTGAAGAATGCCATGAGCCAAGACTCTTTTTAATTCTTCTTCGTAGTTTCTGGATAGGGTAGAAGCATTGTCCGAAATCCGCTGCAAAGATACGAAAATCTCTCCGCTTATTGTTTTACCTTTTACATAATCGAAAGTGATGATATCGGTATAATAATCATGCTGCAGATAATCCTGATTGATCTTAAGCAGATATTCGTCATCGCAGAAAATATAATTGATTTCGCCTAGTTTTTTTCCTTCTGAAAGTATAATATCCTCCAGCCATTTTTGATAATCTGTACTGACAGATTCCTGTAAGTTTTCGTAAAAGAATTGTATCATTGTATTAAAACCAGTGTCCTAAAATAACACTGAATATGCCTTTTTGATTGTTTTTAAGTGAGTGGCTAAAATTGATTTTAATCTGCCCGAAAGGAGATTTATAGCCGGCGGTAAGCCCTACTGAGCTATAGTTTACTTTAACAGTTTCTTCGAAATTGATGTCATCCGAAAGATTGGCAAAGCTAAAATTCCCGCTTAAGAAATAGCTTTTATTAAATTTAAATTGAATGTCATTGGAAACCAGAACCACATTATTGGCGTTGAGCTGTGCAAAATAGAAGCCTCCAAAGCTTTTAAAATTAATCAGATTCTGTTCAAAGATCCCACCGAGTCTGTACTGGTAGAACTCCGGAAGATTATCACCAATGGTAACTCCTCCGTAAAGATTAAGACGGTAAGAGAACTGTTTGGAAAGAGGAATATTAATCCTGATATCTGCCTTAACCTGTATAATTCTTTTTTCTACCTCAGACTTCAATAAATCGATTACTTTACCTTCTGCGGCAATATAAATCCCTCTGGAAGGGAAGTCTTTATCGTTCTGGGTATCACTTTTTAAGAATACATAAGGGTTTAGGAAACGCATGTATCTTTCATGCTGTCCATTTATTTCAGCGCCAAAATAATCGTGACTGATCCCTCCGCCTATGGCGAATTTATCCTTCCAAACAGACTGTATATAGGCTTCATTCCTGAACCATTCCCACTTATCTACCACATTATTATCTATGTTTTTCAGGTCAAAGCTCATTCCTGAAGAGTAGATACCGAAACCTGGGATATATCCGTTATCAATAAAATAATTCAGATAGTATCTGGGCTGATCTCCCACGATAACATCAAGTGAAAGATTTGAATTTTTGAATAAGAGACGTTTTCCCGAATAATTCAGAAGAAGTCCTGTTTTAAATACTTCATCATAATGCAATCCGACTTTCAAAAAGTGACGGGCTTCATCCTCTGTAACATAGAGCTTAAGATAATTCGCATCGTTTTCCGGAATAATATCATAGTTGATAAATCTGTAATTATTGGTAGCAACAAGCTTATCTATTTTCTTGTTGATGCTGCCATACGTTTGCATAGAAGGGAGACGGAGACCCATTTTCCCCAAAACATAGTTTTTACCATATATTTTGCCTCCATCCAATGAAATGCTGTCAATCTTATATACATTTGAATATATTGGATTTACGCGCTCTCTAAGGCGGTCAAACGACCGTTTCGGAAGCTGATCCAGTATCTTGGTATACTTCATGCCTTCCACATAGCCACTGTCAAGAATTTTCTTCTTGTCATCATAGCTTGTCGCAGTCATTCCCTTAAGATTAGGTTTGATATTGATATCGGTATATTTATACTGTTTTCTGGTATCTCTTTTAATTCCGAAATCAATGACCTGATTTAGAATTGATATAATATTGCTTAAATCCTCTCTTGTCGATAAATCCTGGTTAAGGTCCACACCGATCACGATATCGATTCCTTTGTCCTTTAACGGCTTTGATGGATAGTTAACCGTCATTGCTCCATCAATATAAATGCTGTCTCCAATTTTTACCGGATCCATAAGAGAAGGGAAGGCAGAGCTGGCCATAATAGACTGTACCAGATCTCCTTTTTCGAAGATTTCCATATTTCCGCTTTCCAGATTGGTGGCGACACACATAAAAGGAATAGGCAGCTTTGAGAAATCATCAATATTTGAAACATTTTTGAAAAGTTCTTTGAGAAGGTAGACATTTCGCTGTCCTGAACTTATAGAGGAGGGTAGGGATATTTTACCGTTTTTTAAGGGAATGGATAAAAGATATTTATCTACGGCTTTGTTGAAGAAAGAAGTTTCCTGTCTGGATTTCGGATCCATGATCAAAGAATAGAAATCTGTATCCATTACGATCTTCTCTATTTCTTTTCCGGAATATCCCGAAGCGTACAAACCACCCACAATGGCACCCATACTGGTTCCGGAAATATAATCTACTTTTACCCCCAATGAATCTAATACTTTCAGCACTCCTACATGGGAAAAACCTTTAGCTCCGCCACCGGCAAGGGAAAGGCCTATTCTGGGATTTTTGGGTATGACCAGATCCTTTTTCACTTGTGAATGGATCATTAGGAGTTGAAATACGAAGAGAAGGATCAGGAGTTTTCTCATAATTAATCTTTTATATAAATCCGTTTCACCCGGGGCGAAATGGACGTTAACACTTCATAGGTTATGGTTTTGCAGTAGCCTGCGAATTCTTTTAAACTTGGTTTTGCATTAAAAATGGTGACCGTATCACCTTCCTTTATGTTGGGGATTTGATCTACGTTGATCATCATCATATCCATACAGATGTTTCCTACAATGGGAGTCAGCGTTTTGTTAATCCCTACATTTCCAACCTGGTTACCAATAAGTCTCGGGATTCCGTCTGCATAGCCAACAGGGATGGTAGCAATCCTGGCGGCATGGTCCGGCTTATATTTTCTACTGTAGCCTACAGATTCTCCGGTATTAACAGTTGATATCTGTGAAATTACGGTTTTAAAACTTACCACAGACTGAAGTTGTTTCTGTATTTCACTACACGGTGATTCTCCAATCATTCCGATCCCGATTCTTACCATATCATACTGATGAGCCGTATAACTTGTTATTCCGGAAGAATTGAGAATGTGTCGGAGAGGAGCGTAGCCCAGTTTCTTAATCAGATAGCTGGAATTCTTTTCAAAAACTTCAAATTGTTTGATGGTAAATTCCTTTTCCTCAGGCATGTCAGAAGAAGATAAATGACTAAACATACTCTGAACCTTCACATTTTTGTGGCTTAAAGTTTCACTTAGCTGATCCAATTCAAAATCTTTAAAACCAAGACGGTGCATTCCCGTCTCCAGCTTGATGTGAATAGGATACTTTTTATCGTATCCGGATTTCTGAACTGCTTCATAGAACAACTCCAGAACCCTGAAACTGTAAATTTCAGGTTCAAGATTATACTCAATAATAGCCTCGTAGCTGTGTTGTTCAGGATTCATGACTATAATAGGCGTGGTAATCCCTTTTTTACGGAGCTCTATACCTTCATCGGCATAAGCAACACCCAGATAATCAATGTGATGATGCTGTAGGAATTCAGAGATTTCATAACTACCCAATCCGTAAGCATTCGCTTTAACCATGGCCATCATTTTTGTTCCCGGTTTCAATAGGGATTTGTGATAGTTGATATTGTGAAGAATGGCATTGAGATTGATCTCCAGAACGGTATCATGTTTTCTGAGTTCAAGAATATCTTTAAGTTTTTCGATCTCAAATTTTCTCGCTCCTTTCAGCAGGATAATCTGGTTTTCAATTTCCGTAAGATGTTTACTGTCAATTAATTCTTTAGTATCTACGAAAGTAAACGTTTTAGATTTAAATAAATTACTGAATTTTGAAATTTCATCGCCAACAAGAAATACAGAATCAAAATTCTGGTCATTCACAAGCTCGGAAACTTCTTCATAGAGTTCTTTAGAATTAGAATTAACCCCTACAATATCTGTTAAAACCAACGACTTTTTAGATTTTTTATATTCATTCAGAAACTGAAGTGCGGTTTTCAGAGAGTCCAGATCCAGATTAAAAGAATCATTGATAACAATATTATTTTTTATTCCTTCAATCGCTTCCAGACGCATTTCCACAGCCTTTAAAGAATTGATTTTTTCAACAATCTTTTGATTATCGATATTCAGTTCCTTTAAAACTGTGACCAAAGCCAAAGCATTGGTCAGTGTAGCTTCATCCCTCTGATGAACAGGGAAGGAAATCTCTTCATCAAAATAAACAACCGTAATCTTCTCATCTTTAGAAAAATTTTCTTTGATGAAAACCTGGTTGTTCTTTTTAAATCCGTAAGAAATTAATTTTTTACTTGAATATAATTCGTATATCTTCTTGTCAACCAATTCGTTATCGCCATTGTAAATAATGACTTCAGAATCTTTGAAAAGCATGATTTTTTCATCAATCAATTCTTCTTCGGATTCAAAATTGGCGGCATGGGCATTTCCAATATGGGTAAGCAGTCCGATCTGGGGATGAAAAATATTTTCCAGTTTTTCCATCTCATGAGGCTTTGAGATTCCCACTTCAAAAATTCCAAGTTCCTGTGAACTGTTAATTTGGAGCAGAGAAAGTGGAAGACCAATCTGGGAATTGAAACTTTTCGGACTTTTTACGGTCGGAAATTCATTCCACAGACACTGATAAAGCCATTCTTTTAAAATGGTTTTTCCGTTGCTTCCGGTAATTCCTATAGATTTAAGATGAGCATTTTCGAAATGATATTTTGCCAGTTTCTGAAGAAAATCCACCGAATTGTCAACAATGATCCACGTTACATTTTCAAACTGCGGATACTGATGTTCAGAAATAATGATATCAATACCGCGATCAACTGCAGATTCAATGAATTTTTCACCGGAATTTTTATGCGTATTGATCGCTACAAATGCCGTATTTTTCGTTGAATAAATAATTCTGCTGTCAAACGCTATATTTCTGACCACTAGTTCTTTGTCTCCAATGATCTGTGCATTGGTGATCTCTGCAATTTGTTGTACTGTATAGTTCATTGGTGTGCCCCCTTCTGCTTTATTTTGAGCTCATAACGGTAAACTTTTGAGGAAAGATGTATATGATATTTTTGAACCATCTTCCTTTTCAAAGTTTTGTCATTTACCTTTACAAGTTAATTTATTTTTTTGAACAATGGTAAAGGCGTAAAATAATTAATAACAGATACCTTCTTAGGGTGTAAGCATCTTATCGAAGATAAAATTGAGCCCTGCCTGCGGAAAATGGTGATTTTCTGGGGTCTTAAAATGGTCGTGTATTAGAAATAACTCTACGCCTTTGCTATTATCAACCGCGATTCAGCGGTTTTATTATATTTTCTTTTTTAAAAGTACTTCGTCAATAAAAACACGTCGGCTTACTGCTTCGTAACTTTCTGTTTCACCAAGCTCTACGAGATCATTTCCCTGGGAAGTTCTCATGGAATAGTTGGCTAGATTACCCGTTCTCTTGCAAATAGCATGCACTTTTGTCACATACTCTGCGGTAGCCATTAAATTAGGCATCGGTCCGAACGGACGTCCCAGGAAATCCATATCAAGCCCTGCCACCACTACTCTCGTACCGCTGTTGGCAAGCTGATTGGCGATATCAACAATGCTTTCATCAAAGAACTGTGCCTCATCTATTCCCACCACGTCACAGTTAGAGGCCAGCAAAAGAATTTCATTGGGATTATCTACTGCTGTACTGCGTATTTTATTCTGATTATGAGAAACTACGTCCTCTTCAGAATATCGTGTATCCAGTCTCGGTTTAAAAATTTCCACGTTCTGTCCCGCCATTTCTGCTCTTCGCAATCTTCGGATCAGCTCCTCGGTTTTTCCCGAAAACATAGAGCCACAAATAACTTCCATCCAACCACTTTGTTTGGAATGATTAATTGTATTTTCTAAAAACATTTGTTAAATTAGCCGTATATTTTTAAGATCAAAAGTAAGCAATTTTAATAAGATTCTTATTATGCAAAACATCCAAGATTTAAAGGAAAAAATTTTTTTTGAATCCAAGAATATCATTGATATCCTGGATAAAATAAACAATGTAGACGAATTACTTTCCAAGCAGGATCTTGTAGATGAGCTTGCGAACAGGATTTCTTTTTTACGGCTGCTGGAAAAAAATATCGAGTATTTTATTACAGATCATTCGCAGCAAAACGCCCAGAGTCAGTATGTTTCATTGAATTTAGACGAAGGTCATGAATCTAATCATGATGTGACGGAAGAAGAAGCGATCTTCAACAATGAGTTTAATGAAATTGATGAAAACGAAGGTGAAAATTATACTAATTCATCAAATGATGAAGAGGAAAAATTTAACCATCAGCTCGATGAGATCGTAGAAAATGAATTCCACGAGAATATGGTCAGTTTTGCAGAAGAAAATGAAGGAAAGGACTCAACGGAAGGCGTTCAGGATAAAGATTCTCACAATACAGTTGCAGAAGAGGAAGATGTTTTTAATAGCCAGCTGAACGAAATAGAAGAAAATGAACCATTCAATACCGACGAAAAAGTATTGAGTTTCGTAGATGAAGAAAGAATTCTTGCTGATGCTGAACCGGATAATGATGAAGGTCTGAATGAAGATTTATTCACCACTGAAACTACGGAAGAAGAAGTAGTTTTTAATAATCAGCTTAATGAAATTGATGAAGATGAAGACGAGGTTTCACATGAAACAATTATTTTAAGTGATCCTGAAAAAGAAGAATCAGATCATCATACGCTATCAGATAAATCCAAAGAACCGACAGAAAGAATTCCAAGTATTTTTGATACTGAAATGTTGGAAGACGAAATACTGATCGAGGAAAATGAAGAGCAGTTTGCTACATCCCATGTCATGATGGAACAGGGAGAAATGCTTACAGAAACTTCCAATGTAGAAAGTATTCTGAGCGAAATAAAAAATGATTTTCCTTTAGAAGAAAAGGATGAAACCATTCTTGCGGAAGTATATGACAGAAGAAAAATTGTCGACATAGACAAACCTTTTCACGAAACAGAAAAACCTGCTTCTGATGAAAGCTTCGAAGATCTCGATGCTTATCAGCAGGAGAAAAAAATAAAACTGGCCAATATCAAAGGATTGAAGGCTGTACAGACTCTTTTTGATGACGATCCTCTGGAAAGAGAGATACCCAAGCAGAAACCCGTATCTGAAACAAAAGAAGATCAGGGAGGCATCCTGAAAACAAACATTCCTACCAACTTTATGGAGGCAGATAAGGCAAAACCTGAATTCAGACTGGATCTGAATGACAGAATTGCTTTTTCAAAAATGCTCTTCAACGGAAGTCAGTTGGATCTGAACGAAACGGTGTCCCATCTTAACGGATTCAGGAATCTGGAAGAAGCAAAAGAGTATCTTAGCGATCTTTATTACGAGAGAAAGTGGAGTAAAGTAGATGAATATGCCCAGAGACTCTGGATATTGGTAGAAAATAAATTCTTATAATTTTGAGCGGAATCTTATATTTTGTTCCCACACCCGTTGGGAACCTGGAAGATATGACCTTCAGGGCTATAAAAGTCCTTAAAGAAGTTGATTATATTTTATGTGAAGACACAAGGACATCAGGAATACTTTTAAAGCATTACGAGATTTCCAAACCTTTAAAATCCTATCACCTTCATAACGAACATCAGGCCACCGAAAAGGTAATTGGTGATCTTAAAAGCGGGCAGAACATTGCTATCATTACCGATGCAGGAACCCCCGGAATATCAGATCCTGGCTATCTGTTGGCGAGAGCAGGCTCAGAGAATGATATCGAAATGATATGTCTTCCCGGAGCTACAGCCCTGATTCCGGCCCTTGTGGTTTCCGGACTTCCGAATAATGAATTTCTGTTTGCAGGATTTCTGCCACAGAAAAAAGGAAGACAAACCAAGCTTAAGCAACTGGCTGAAGAGAAAAAAACCATTGTTTTATACGAAAGCCCACATAAGATCAATACAACCCTGGAGCAGATCAAAGAATTCTTCGGAGAAGAAACAAAAGCCAGTTTGAGCAGGGAAATTTCTAAAAAGTTTGAAGAAACCAAACGCGGAACAATCAATGAATTAATTGAATTTTCAAAAAGCAAAACTTTAAAAGGAGAGATCGTTCTTATTGTCAATAATTCTATCTAAATTCATTGAAAAACTTAGTTTTCGCACTGTGTTCGTCAGTGTGTATGGCCCAGACCAATCAGTATACAAAAATTCTTTTATCAAAAAAGACCGGAAAAGAAGTGAATTCCTATTCAGGAGGATATGGAACCGTCTATGATGCAAAAACAAAGACCAGAAGTATTGTAGATTCATTGGGAAATATAACTTTTGAGTCGCCGTACAGCATTTCACATATCTTTAAAAACAGATTTATCCTTACTGAGGAATCCAGTTATAAGACCAGATCTGCCGTTATTGACGAAAAAGGAAACCAGCTGTTTCCTCTCGATAACCAGAGTTTTAATACACCCTGGTTCAGCGACAAGCGGATCATTTCTTCAAAAGAAGGGAAAGACGCCGTTTATGATTATAACGGAAAGCAAATCATCCCTTATTCAGACAGGATTCAGTTTGCCGGGGAAGACCGCTTCTTTATCATGAAAGATAAAAAGTGGTTTTTATATGATCTTGACGGAAAACCAATCAGTGATCGTGCATTTAAAGAGGATTATCACTTCGAAAATGGTAAAGCTTTGGTCATCAATGAAGATAATCACAGCGAGATCATTGGAAAAGACGGACAAACGCTGCACCAGTTTTCAACACAGATCTATAGTATAACTTCTTATCCCTATCTGATTACCAGAAACAGAACGACAGGAAAATATGGCTTGGTTGATGCTGAAGACAATATCCTTGTCGAAGAGATTTTTGATGATGCGGCCCCTGAATATTTTGGAACAAAGCAATATGTTTATCTCCGAAAAAAGGGAAAGGCGAGCGTTTTTAACAAGAAAGACAGGAAGCTTTATCCAAATAATTTCAAGTATTTAACGCCATTATTTAATGATCTTTTCACAGTGTACAGTGATAAAAAGAAAACCGGAGTTGTGAACCTTCATGGAGATATCATTATTCCACAGGAATATGACTTTATCCAGAACTTCAATATTTCGGGGAAAGACTTTATTTATCTTAAAAAAGGAAAAGAAGAGCAATTCCTGAACAAAGATTTAAAGAATATTCTGGACGAAAATACACAGGTTATTGCCTTTTATCCTGATCATCTCATCATTAAAAAACAGGACAGCTACTATCAGTTTTCCGTGCTGCACCAATCTGTTTCTGTTCTGAAAGACATTGTTTCGATCAAAGAACAGGAGCCGGATTTCTTTAATATTTTCAATCTGTACTCAAAACCTTTGGTCTGCAAAAACACAAGCAATTTATACGGAATAATGGACGAGAAAGGGAAGGAGATTGTTCCTTTTATCTATGACGATATCATTGCATTTGAAAACTCAGAAAATGAATTTGTCGTAAAAAAGCAGGATAAATATGGAGTGGTGAATTTTCAGAATGAGCCTTTGAAGGATATTATTTATGATAAATATTATTGGCAGAAGGAAGTTTTGAAGCTGGATAAAGATAAAAAAACCTATATTCTTTATTTTACAAGATTTAAAAATAGTGGCAGTCGTCTTTAAATATGATAAAAAACAGACAAAAAATTTCACTAATTTGATGATTTGGAATGCATTGAATAACAATTTATAATATCTTTGCGGACTGTTTAATTTCTATAAAATTAAATGTGCTAAATTGCCGTTTTTTCAAAGACGGAAGTATTTACTAAGAATATAATTATCAAGAGATATGATGAAACTATTAGAAGGAAAGGTAGCACTAATAACCGGAGCTACAAGAGGAATCGGAAAGAAAATTGCTGAAATGTACGCTGAACAGGGTGCACAGGTAGCATTTACCTATGCCGGCTCTGTAGAAAAAGCTCAAGAATTAGAAGCAGCTTTAAGTTCTGTAACCAAGATCAAAGGATATCAGTCTGACGCATCAGATTATGATGCAGCTCAAAAGTTAATCGATGATGTGATGGAGGAGTTTGGAAAGATCGATATTTTGATCAACAATGCAGGGATCACAAAAGATAACCTTTTGTTGAGAATGTCTAAAGAAGACTGGGATAAAGTAATGAGAATCAATTTGGATTCGGTATTTAACCTTACAAAAGCGGTGATCAAACCGATGATGAAAGCTAAATCAGGATCTATTATCAATATGACTTCAGTAGTTGGAATCAGCGGAAACGCCGGACAGTCCAATTATGCAGCTTCTAAAGCAGGAGTGATTGGATTCACAAAATCTATCGCCCTGGAATTAGGATCAAGAAACATCAGATGTAACGCTGTTGCTCCCGGATTTATTGAAACGGAAATGACATCGGTACTTGATGAAAAAACGATTCAGGGATGGAGAGACCAGATTCCGTTGAAGAGACTGGGACAAACTGAAAACGTTGCCAATGCATGTGTATTCTTAGGAAGCGAAATGGCTTCTTACATCACAGGACAGACGCTGAACGTAGACGGCGGAATGCTGACTTAATAATAAATCAAAATAGGCTGTACATCACTTGTACAGCCTATTTTATAATTTGACAGATTGGAAAATCTGTTAATCTTTAAAAACCTGGTTTTCCTGCTCCTGAACCCTGATAAAAGTGGTTCTCTTAGACAGTTCTTTAAGCTTCGAAGCCCCTACATAGGTACACGTAGAGCGTACCCCTCCCAAAATATCTTTTACGGTTTCTGAAACAGGACCTTTATACACTGCTTTCACAGTTTTCCCTTCCGAAGCGCGGTATTCGGCAACACCTCCGGAATGTTTATCCATGGCTGTTTTGGAACTCATTCCATAAAAAAGACGGAATTTTTTACCATTCTCTTCAATGATCTCACCGCCACTTTCATCGTGACCGGCAAACATTCCACCCAGCATGACAAAATCTGCGCCTCCACCAAAAGCTTTAGCCACATCTCCCGGAACTTTACAGCCTCCGTCTGCAATAATATGCCCTCCAAGGCCGTGTGCCGCATCAGAACACTCAATAATAGCTGAAAGCTGCGGATATCCGACCCCTGTTTTTACTCTCGTTGTACATACCGAACCAGGCCCGATACCTACTTTGATGATATCAGCACCTACCAGAAGAAGTTCTTCTACCATTTCTCCGGTTACTACGTTTCCGGCCATAATGATCTTATCCGGAAAATTAGCCCTTGCTTTCTTCACAAATCCAACGAAATGCTCAGAATATCCGTTGGCTACATCGATGCAGAGAAACTCAATTTTTGGGTGTTTTTCGAGGATCACTCTAAGTTTTTCTTCATCTGCTTTTCCTGTACCGGTACTCAACGCAATATATTGATGGATGCTTTCAGGCTGGCTGTCCAGAAACTGGCTCCATTCCTCAGGAGTATAATGTTTGTGAACAGCTGTAATGATCTTATCTTTGGCTAGTTCTACAGCCATTTCAAAAGTTCCCACCGTATCCATATTAGCTGCGATCAGAGGAACTCCGCTCCATTTCTTTTTCGTATGCTTGAAGGTGAATTCTCTTTCGAGATCCACTTCTGAGCGGGATTTTAATGTAGAACGTTTGGGACGGAACATTACATCCTTGAATCCAAGCTTTATATCATTTTCTATTCTCATAATCTGGAAAAAATTAATAATAATAAATGTAGGGAAAACTTTCAAGGGAAAATGGAAAAGAAAGGGTTTTATAGATTTTTTAACCTGGTTTTGATAAAGTGAGAAAGCTCGAAGCCGGAAGGGGGAAGGTCCTGAAGTCAGCAGAATGACTTGGCGTGAACGCATTGATTTTTAAAAGGAAAGGACTGGTGTGAATTTGTGTAATTCTTGAAATCTATGGGAAAAATAAAGGGTGGAAAATTATCTTTTCACACCCCATAAATTTATAGTTCCCCGATGCATAAAGCCTAGTTTTTCATACAGTTTTTTGGCTCCTGTATTACTTTCCGCCACATGCAGAAAAGGCGTTTTTCCGTCTTCAAAGATCTTTCCGGAAACAAAAGCAACCAGTTGTTTGGCTAAACCTTTTCCCAGATGATCCGTATCTGTAATCACAGCGCTTACCTCTGTCATGTCATTCATCTGCATTCTTTCGCCGGTAACTGCAACAAGCTTATGGTCTTTAAATATGCCAAAATAACGTCCTAATTCGGGAGTTCTGGCTTTGAAATAATAAGGGTAAAACTTCATGATAAATGCCATGAGCTCCTCATGATTTTCTTCTTTCAGTTCCACAATATCTTCAGTGAAATCCATCTGAATGGGATTCTCCAAAACATATTGATCACAGATAAGTCTGGACAGTTCTGTTTTTAGATTTCCCACATCTGGCTGAGCCCCGAAAATCAGAAAATCATCACAGATCTTTGCATATTCTGTGATGTCTTTTTCTCTTGAAAGCTCTGCTGCTCCGCCAAAAGAGGCTACTTCAGGGTTATAGAATTTCGTGTTCCCAAAATTGAAGCAGAACTTTTCATGATATTCATTAAGTGAATGATAAACAGGATTGTCTAGCTTCTCGTACATCAGTCAAAATTCATTACTTCCTCAAGGGTTTTCATATATTCATAGGCTGTAAGATCGAACTTTACAGGAACGATTGAAATATATCCGTTGGCCAATGCGGTTTCGTCGGCATCTTCAGACTCATCCATATTATTGAAATATCCTGTTAGCCAGTAATATTTCTTTCCGTGAGGATTCACCCTTTCGTCAAAGCTTTCTTCCCATTTGGCATTCGCCTGCTTGCAGACTTTTACACCTTTGATTTCTCCTGCAGTGAGTTTTGGGATATTAACGTTCAGTACAATACCTTTAGGCATTGGATTTTCAAGCGTTCTTCTGACAATATTCTGGATATAATCTTTGGCTTGTGAAAAATCAGCCTCCCAGCTAAAATCCATTAGTGAAAATCCGATAGCCGGAATTCCTTCTACACCAGCTTCTACAGCTGCCGACATCGTTCCAGAGTAGATCACATTGATGGAAGAATTGGCGCCATGGTTGATCCCTGAAACTACGATATCCGGTCTTCTCGTCAAGATTTTGTCAAGAGCCATTTTTACACAGTCTACAGGGGTTCCGCTACATGAAAAATCGGTCTGTGGTCCGTCAAGTTTTACTTCTTCATAGCTTAAGGTAGAATTGATTGTAATAGCGTGGCCTTTTCCACTTTGGGGAGAGTTTGGTGCAACGACAATAACATCTCCAATTTCGTTCATAAATTGTATTAGGTTTCTGATACCAGGTGCGGTAATTCCATCATCATTAGTAACCAGAATAAGCGGTCTTTCCATAAAATCAGTTTAATTTTAGCATAAATTGCTCGTATAAAGGGCTTTTCTTCGTCATTTTAGACAGAAATAAAAAGTTCCCACACTTCAAATTTAGCTAAAAAGTTTTGAAGATAAACGCAATTCAGGAAATATAAGTTTCGGTTTGAGCAGAAAAAGAATGATGAACCGATCATAAAAAACTTCTCTCTAAATCTGGCTTAAAGAATATCTTATCTGCTGTTATCCTGTATAGCAAAAGGAGTAATTTTTATTTAGGGGACTATAATTTTTAATAGATTGAAAAAGTATACATTATAATCTAAATAATCTATAACGTATTGATTATAAGTTATGTAGTTTGGTTCATTTTAAATAACAATTCTTACACTGAACCGGTTTTAATAAAAAACATTTAAAACTATCCGATAATTGTAAATAAGGTATTAAATTTGATAGTTTGTAACAGCGAATTAATTGCTGCTACTAATTGTAGTATATATTTAAAAAAAATCAATAAATAAAGACAGTTTATGTGGAAAAATTTCAAACTGAATAAATTTTTACTCCTAATTCCATTGACAAGTCTAATGTTTTGTTTCAACTCGCCAAAGAATGACGATGAAAAGATGCAGACAATCATGGTGAGCGTAAAGAATACACTTTCTTATTTACATTACAGCCCGAAACCCATCAATGATGCCTATTCCAAGGACGTTTATAAACATTATTTCGAACTGGTAGATCCCGCAAAAAGATATTTCCTACAGTCGGATATGGACGAATTCGGCAAGCACGAAACAAAGCTTGACGACTATATCAGCCAGGGAGATCTGATATTCTATAAACTTACCATCGACAGACTGTATCAGAGGGTAGATGAAATCGATAAGATTACTCAGGATATTTTCAGCAAGCCAATCAATCTTCAGGAAGAAGAATCTCTGACTCTTGAACCGAAGCTTAAAAAAGTACCCGCCAACAAGCAGGAGCAGTATAATGAATGGAGAAAATATATTAAATATAATATTCTTCAGGAGGTTGAATCTATGAACAGCAAAGAAGAAGCTCAGAAAGAGAAGAAAGATTCTGTTCAGAAATATAAGTTGAAAGATACCATCAAGTATCAGCCGCTTACCCAGGATCAGAAGATCAAAAAAGCGACGAATGAAGTGAAAGACCTTGTAAAAGATACCTTCACAAGATTCAAAAAAAGAAAGAAAATGGATTGGTTTACAGTGTATATGAATGCATATACTGAGGTTTTTGATCCACACACCAATTACTATTCTCCAAAAGATAAAGAAGATTTTGATACACAATTTACTGGAAAAGTGATCGGTATCGGAGCGATTATCCAGGAGAAAAAAGGAAATCTTTATCTGGGGGCTTTAACGATTGGTGCGCCAGCCTGGAAGTCTAAACAGCTTTCTGAAGGGGACAAGATCTTAAAAGTGAAATCCAAGCCGAAAGATGACGCTGTAAATGTTGTGGGAATGCTTTCTGATGAAGCCGTAAGACTGATCAGAGGGGAAAAAGGAACACCAGTTACCCTTACCGTTCAGAAAAAAGACGGAACAACGAAAGATGTGACCATGATCCGTGAGGAAGTTGCTATTGAAGATACATTTGCAAGAAGTATTGTCGTGAACTCTCCAAACGGAAAGAAATACGGATTTATTAACCTGCCAAGTTTTAATGCTGATTTTGAGAATGCTAAAGGAAGAAATGCTTCTGATGACATCAAAAATGAGATCATTAAATTAAAAGAGCAGAATATTGAAGGAATCGTTCTGGACCTTAGAAATAATGGGGGAGGATCTCTTACTGAAGTTGGGGATATCATGGGACTTTTCATGGATGCAGGACCTTATGTTCAGGTGAAAGACGGCAATGGAAAGATCCAGACCTTAAAGAATAAAAATGAAACACCGATCTGGACAGGCCCATTGGTGATCATGCAGAACGAACTTTCCGCTTCAGCTTCTGAGATCTTGGCGGGAGTAATGCAGGATTACGGAAGAGCGATGATCATCGGTTCTCCGCAATCATTCGGAAAAGGAACGGTACAGACCTTTGTAGACTTGAACAGATTCTTAAACACGGAAGATGATTTCGGATCTCTAAAACTGACGATTCAGAAATTCTACAGAATTACCGGAGAATCTACCCAGAGAAAAGGAATTGTTTCTGATATTCAAATGAAAGACTTCTTTACTTACGCGGAAGTAGGGGAGAGATATGATGATTATGCTTTAGCGTGGGATAAAATTCCTGGAACTAAATTCCAAAAACTGAATTATTTCAATATTCAGGCTCTGGAAAAAGCAAGTGCCGACAGAATGGCTAAAAACAACAATTATCAGCTTCTTCTTGAATCTGCCCAGTGGAGAGAAAAACTGGATAAAGAAGAAAATATTACACTTAATGTCAACAAGTTCAATGAACTGATGAAGCAGAGAAAAGCTCAGATCGAGAAATTCAAAGCTTTAAGCAAGTTTGAGAACGGTCTTAAGTTCACGATGTTCCCTGGAGAAATCGAAAGGGAGAAAAAAGACGAAGCATTCAAGAAAAAATCTGAAATGTGGATCAAAAATCTGAAAAAAGACCCTTACCTGCAGGAAGCAATGAATATCGTTTCCGATATGGGAACTAAATCATAAAACAAAAAAACCGCTGATGACAATCAGCGGTTTTTTTATGACAATCAATAGGATATTATTTAATTTCCACACATCCCACTCTTCCCCCTGCATTCCCTGTAGGCTGAGTGTGAAAGTCATCTGCAGCTGCATGAATGATAAGACCTTTTCCGATGATATTTTTAGATTCATCTGTACATCCGAGACACCATTTATTCGTTTTGAAAGTCAGGACTGCTTTTCCGGTTGCGTCAGCCGTTAAATTTCCTATATCTCCCATATGAAAATGATCGGCGCCCCATTTTCCGTGGTCGTCTTTAGCTGGATTCCAGTGTCCTCCTGTAGAAGTTCCATCGGCTGCAGAACAGTCGCCTTTTTCGTGGATGTGTACTGCATGGATACCCGGAGTAAGACTTGTTACCTCAAGTTTCATGACCACTTCCTCGCCTTTCTGGGTGAATTTCGCCGTTCCGCCAGTCTGTGTTCCGCTCTTAGCGTTTACCGCGTACGTTTTTGTCGTGCAGCATGAAGCCGCTAAAAATGCACACCCCGCCAATAGTGCTAATGTTTGTACTTTCATTTTTAAATGATTTTAAAGTGATTATACCGTTAAATTTATAAAAGATTTTCCGAAACACTTTATGATTTCAATCCTTTTTTCAGGAACAGCAATATATGACAAGTGAAATTCTGCGTATCTTAATACCTTTAGCCATCAGTATTTTTTGAAATGGAAGAACACAAAAAAAGAATTATAAAAACAATCAGGTACATCGATGACAACCTTGAAGCCGATCTTTCTTTAGAAAAAATTGCAGAAATAGGAATGTATTCTTCTTTCCATTTCCACCGGATTTTTAAGCTCATTACCGGAGAGACACTCCAGAACTATATCATCAGAAAGAAAATAGAAAAAAGTGCCTTTTATCTGGCCGTAAAGAAGGATATAGCGATGAAAGACATTTATCTCGATCTCGGATTTTCCAATCACTCTGTTTTCAGTAAGACTTTTAAAAAACACTACGGAATGGCTCCCTCCGCATTCCGGAATTCTGCACCCGAAACTTTTCACAAGATTTTACAGATACAGAGCAAGAACGGACAAGTTGATACGGTTTTCAGCCAGTACATTCGCCATGTCGAAAACCTTTTAAACTGGACAAAAATGAATTTAAAAATTGAAGTAAAAGAACTGCCGGAAATGAATCTGGCTTCCGTTATGAGTTTAGGAATTGCCAATGTGGAACCTTCCTATAATACTCTTATTGAATGGGCAAAAAAGAGGCACTTATTTCCCCGTGAGAATGTTAAAATGATCTCCGTATACCATGACAGCTTTAAAGTGACCGCAGCTGATAAGGTAAGAATCCATGCGTGTATGCTTCTTGATGAAAGACTGGAGGATCAGAAGGGAGTCGTCTTTTCAGAAACCATTGATGCTGGCAAATATATTGTAGGAAGCGGAGAATTTACCCTTGATGACTTTGAAAAGTGCTGGGTATCCTTATTTTTATGGATGAATGAGCATCATTATTCCATGAAGAAAGCATTTCCGTTTGAGATCTATCATTCTAATTTTAAAGAGCACCCGGAAGGTAAAATGATCGTGGATTTCTGTATCCCGGTTCACTAATTTCCCATTCAGCAGCCAAAGTATGCCTTTCAGTAAAATTTATTTTAAAGAAAGGCATATTACGTGCTATTTTTGATCCGAAAATTAACACCATGAAAACACAAGCAAAAAAGCTTTTACTATTGATTGCCTTTCTGTCCTTTATTGCAGGATATTCGCAGATTAAGATCTCTGGAAAGGTCACTTTCAAAAGTAAGGGAGTCAATGAAATCAATGTAACGCTTAAAGACACTTATGATGGTGCTACCACAGATGCACAGGGAAACTTTTCCTTTGAGACCTCGGAGAAAGGAAATCATATTCTGACATTTGCCCATCCGAAGTATCAGGATGTTGAGAAGTCAATCGTAATTGACAATCAGGATATTTCTGTCAATGCAGAACTTAAAGAACAGATCAGCGAGATCGATGCTGTTGTAGTTTCTGCAGGTTCTATAGAAGCCAGCGACAAAAAAAGAGCAACGGCATTGCTTACCCCAATTGATATCTACACCACAGCAGGCGCAGATGGACAGATTTCTTCAGCTTTAAATTACCTTCCGGGCGTTCAGAAAGTAGGCGAGACAGAAGGTCTTTTCATCAGAGGAGGAACAGGAACGGAATCCAAGATCTTTATGGATGGAAGTCTGATCAACAATTATTTCTCGAATTCAGTTCCGGGAATTGCCGGAAGAGACCGTTTCAATACCTCTCTCTTTAAAGGGAATGTCTTTTCAAGTGGCGGATATTCTGCATTATACGGTCAGGCTCTTTCAGGAGCGCTGATGCTGGAAAGTGTAGATCTTCCGGACCAGAGTTCCGTAGATTTTGGAATTTCTCCTATCTTTTTGAGTGCAGGATTTCAGAAGCTAAGTGAGGATAAGAGCCATTCTTTTGGAGCAACGTTGGGCTATTCGCTTCTAAGCGTTATGCAGAAGGTTTTTAATTTTAATACAGATTTTATTGATGCTCCGCAGGGCTTAAATGGTGATTTTAACTTCAGAATCAAAACAAAATCTGGCGGATTCTTCAAATATTACGGAATGTATGACTCTAATAAAATGGGGGTGAGAACAGAAAGCTTAGAACCGGAATATGATTTTGCCCTCGTAAGGCTGAAAGGAAAAAATACCTATCATAACCTGTCTTTTAAACAGAAATTCGGAAAATATCTTCTGAATGCAGGAACTTCTTACTCTTACAACAGATCCGATCTTAACTTTTCAACAGAAACGAATGATATAGAGTCAGACAGGACGAAACTTTTAACGGATGGGAATTACATTAATTTTAAAGCCGTTCTTGAAAGAAAAATTAATAAAATCAGCGCATTAAGAGCCGGTTTTGAACTGAATAATACAGGCGAAAAACTGAACTTTGGAGACGTTCAGAAACATTATAAAGATCTGATCTCATCCGCTTTTGTAGAAACAGATCTTGGCTTCAGCAATGCATTGTCTGCAAAAATAGGAGTGAGAGCTGAAAACTCTTCATTTTTAGAAAAAAGCAATATTGCTCCACGCTTTGCATTGGCTTACCGCCTGGCAAAAGACTGGACGACTTCCTTTGCCTACGGATGGTTTTATCAGAATCCTGAAAGCAAATACATCAACGGACCCGCAGATCTTGAATTTCAGAAATCACAACACTATATTTTCCAGGTTCAAAGATCTTCAGAGGGGAGAAGCCTGCGTTTTGAAGCTTTTTATAAAAAATACGACCAGTTGATCAAGACATTTAACATCATGCCGGACAAAGAACAGAATCAGCAGGTACAAACTGCACTGAACAACAATGGTTTCGGATATGCCAAAGGACTGGAACTTTTCTGGAGAGATAAAAAGACCTTTGAAAACATCGATTACTGGATCAGTTACTCCTTCCTTGATTCAAAAAGAGATTTTATCAATTATCCCGTAAGCTTAAAACCAAATTTTGCGTCCGCACACACCCTTTCTGCCGTAGCCAAAAGATTTATCCCGGAATGGAAATTGGGAGTCAATTTATCCTATACTTATTCTAAAGGCCGCCCTTATTATGATATTGCAAGCAAAACAGAAAACAGTAATGTCATCAACTATATCAGGAATGAAGGAAAACTGAAAGACTACAATGCTCTTAATATCAGCTTCAATTATCTTCCCAACCTGGGAAAAAAAGATGCGAAAGCTTTTACGGTTCTAGTATTAAGCGTTTCCAATGTTTTAGGATCTAAAAATGTGTATGGCTACAATTTTTCTCTTGACGGAGCCCGAAGCTCATCAGTAGTTCCACCGGTGAATACCTTCGTATTTATAGGCGCTTTCATCAGTTTTGGAGTAGACAGAACACAAGATGCAATCAACAATAATTTATAAAAATAACAGCAACACATATCGCAATCGTTGCAAAATACATAACTTCGGATAGACAATTAACTAACTTAAAAAAATTGATATAATGAAAAAATACCTATTAAGTTTTGCTTTAGCTTTTATGAGTTTAACAGCTTTTGCACAGGCAGATTACGAAAAAATAATGGCTGAGAAGATCGCGAAAATTGAGACCTGTAAAACTACAGAAGAGTTTCAGACATTAGCCAACGATTTTCAAAGAATTGGCAGCAAAGAAAGCTCAAAATGGCTTCCTCCTTACTATGCCGCATTTTCTCAAATCCAAAAGGGAAGACTGATGATGAGAAACGGAAATATGCAGGAGCTGGATGAAACTTCTGAACAGGCGGATAAGTATTTAGCAACGGCTCAAAATCTTGCAGGAGCGGACAATGCCGAGATCCATTTGTTGAGAAAAATGGCCGCTTCTTTAAGAATGATGGTCAATCCGGCCCAGCGTTACATGACAGATGGAGCCAAAGCGACGGAAGAACTTGGTATTGCAGAGAAACTTGATCCTTCGAACCCGAGAATAGCTCTTATCAAAGCAGAAGACATCTATTTTACACCTGAGCAGTACGGTGGAAGCAAGACTAAAGGGATGGAGCTGTTTAAGGAAGCTCTGGCAAAATTTAATGCCTATAAACCCAAAACAGCCTTAGATCCGAATTGGGGCAAATCCGAAGCGGAATATTTCCTGAGTATGCAGACAAAATAATAACGAAATGCAAGCCTTCTTTACACGGAAGGCTTTTTTTATTCCATTCAGAAAGGAAAATAAGCCCTTCAGTAAAAAATAATTTTTGATACCTTTATTAAAGACTAATTTTGAACCAAGAAAAACAGATAATGAAACGTAAAGGATTTATCATTTTATTTTGGGTATCGTTGGGAACAGCGCTATTTTTCTTCTTATTTTTTACAAAAGAGAAGAGTTTCTACAATTTTTTAATCTCATTGCTGATCTCTACCATGTATTCTTTTGTTCTTGGATTCGGAAATGCTTTTATTAATGATTTTCTCAACAAAAAATTTCCATGGTCGGAAACAACCCGAATAAGAACTGCTTTGAGTGTTGTTTCTATTATTGCAGGAAATTTTATTCTGGTCTATTTCTGCAACTATATCAACTATGTCGAGATCCAGAAAGTGGCTACAACAGAAGCTTTTTTTTCCAAAGAATATGCTACGACTAATTGGTTCATGATCAATATCGCTCTTCTGATTTCTGCATTTCTCCACGCAAAAGGATTCATGGAAGAACTAAAGAAAACGTCCAGAAAAGAAGTGGTGGAACAGAAGCTCATCGCCAAGTCAGCCAATGCACAGTTTGAAAGTCTAAAAAATCAGCTGGATCCGCATTTTCTTTTTAATTCCTTAAATGTATTGAGCTCTCTGATTGATGAAAATCCCAATCAGGCACAGAAGTTTACCGCTTCAATGTCAAAGATTTACCGTTATGTACTTGAACAGAAAGATAAAGAGCTGGTAACGGTAGAAGACGAGATCGAATTTGCAAAAACGTATTGTGATCTTTTGAAAACCAGATTTGAGGACAGTGTAGATTTCATTTTTGATGTTAAAAAAGAAGAGTACAGAAAATATGTAGTGCCATTATCGCTTCAGCTTTTACTGGAAAACTGTATCAAACATAATTTTGCCACCTCTTCAAGACCTCTGGTCATTAAAATATTTTCGGATAACGATACGCTCTGCATTGAAAATAACCTGCAAGCAAGAGAACAGATGAAAGAAAGTGCCGGAATCGGGTTGGCGAATATTGTTCAGCGTTATGCTCTTCTTACCAGGAAGAATGTCTTTATTGAAAAATCGGAGGATTATTTTAAAGTAAAAGTTCCGATACTATCCAGTAAGCCAAACAATATCAGTGCAAAGACCGATGATGAAAGCGGATCCTACGAAAAAGCGAAGAAACGGGTAAAGGAATTAAAAAGCTTTTATGGCAATCTAATTTCCTACTGCACAATAATCCCTTTTTTGATCATTTTAAACCTGATTATTTCTCCTAAAAACTTGTGGTTTTATTTTCCCATGTTAGGATGGGGAATTGGTGTGATTTCCCACGCATTTCAGGTTTTTGGAGTAGGAGAGTCCTGGAAAGAAAGGAAGATCCGGGAAATTATGGACAAACAAAAAAATAGAAATAATGGAAACTTCTGATGAAAATAATATCCGCTATGAGCAGGCGAGAAGACAGGTCGATCGGTTAAGAGGATTTTACAGTCACTTATTTGCATATGTAGCTGTAAATGCTATGATTGTAGTCTATAATATGAAGCATTTGGAACCGGGAGAAAGCTATTTCCAGTTCAAAAACTTCTTTACGGCAACCTTTTGGGGAATTGGGGTGGTGGCTCATGCGATAGCTATTTATTTACCTCATATTGGCATTATAAGAGACTGGGAGGAAAAGCAAATCAGGAAACTTATGGAGAAAAAGAAAAAGTAAATGGCTCCGAAATGATCAATTTCAATAGTATATGGACTTTTTAATCTTAAAAATACAGATATGCACTTTCTACAAATCTTATTTTCCATTTCAATGGCAGCTTGGTTTATTACTGAGATTTTCTACAAAAATATGTTGAAATCCGGTAAAGAAGACAACAAGGACAAAGATAGGTCTACCCTCAATATTTTGTGGATGGCGATTCCTTTCTCTATTGCGGCTTCGGTATCGATATCTTACATAACGAAATTTCCTATTGCAAAAGGAGTCTGGATTCTATATTTGGGTGAAGCTTGTATTCTTATCGGAATTATTTTTAGACTGATCATCATCAGGTTTTTAGGTAAATATTTTACGGTTGATGTAACGATAAAAGAGGATCACCAGATTAAAAAAGAAGGGTTTTACAAGTACCTGAGACATCCTTCCTATGCGTTTTCGCTCCTTACTTCTTTAGGTTTAGGTCTGTATCTTAATAATTGGGTTTCACTAATTCTGGCTTTCCTGCCACCGTTTATCGCATTCACTTACCGAATCAAAATTGAAGAAGAGGCTCTGGTTGAAAAATTTGGAGAGGAATACCTTGAATACAGAAAAAAGACCAAAAAACTCATCCCTTTCATTTACTGATTCCCTTTTTCAAAAACCAATCATTCCAACGCAATCGTCTGTGTCATCTGCATAATCTGCGGGAGATCAAAGAGAATGATAGGCATCTTGGCTAAACTCAAAGGCGCAAGGATTGTATCTGTAATGCAAGTGAGAAACGAAAAAATCTGTCTTTCTTTTATTCCAATAACTGCTAAACCAACCTTTTTACCATTCAGGAAGCATATTCTACCACTCGGTCATATAAAGTTGATCGCAGGCTCATTTCTGCCCTACCTTTGATTCAACAAAAAAGACAAACTAACCTTTAAAAATTAAAATTATGGAAACAAAAGGATACACAAAAGAGACATTAGCGTATGAAAAAGCGTCAAAAAGAGTAAAAGAACTGAAAGGATTCTATGGAAACCTTACTTCTTACTGTCTGATCATTCCTTTCTTAGCAGCCCTGAATCTTATAACATCTCCCGGACATTTATGGTTCTACTGGCCAATGCTGGGATGGGGAATAGGAATTTTAGCTCATGCCGTGAATGTTTTTGGGATCGGAAAAGAGTGGGAAGAAAGAAAAATCAATGAGCTGATGGATCAGGAAAGAAAAAACACTAAAACATTGTAATAACCTTAAAAAACAATAATAATCATGAATTACGATAGCGCATACGAAAGAGTCAGCCAACTGAAAAAGTTTTACAAGAGTCTTCTTTGGTTTGGAATAGTGGCGGGAATTATATTCTTCGATGATATTTTTGAAGAGGGAACAATCAATTTCTCCTTATTCAACGGATCTATTATTCTTGTAATCTGGGGTATTATTTTGACGGTAAAAGCCGTGAAATTATTTCTTTTAGATGCAGAATGGGAAAACGATATCATAGAAAAGGAAATGAGAAAAAGTAAAAAGAAGATAGATTTTTAAGCTGTTTATTTTTTATCTAATTTTATTCCCGATTTAAACTAAAAACTATAGCTCAATGATCAAGACTGTCATTATCGAAGATGAAAAACCTGCTTCAAGAAAACTGGAAAGAATGTTGAGTCATTTTCCTGAAATAGAAGTGGTTGCCAAAATAGAGTCAGTAGAAGAAGGAGTTGCCTGGTTTTCTGAAAATGAACACCCGCAGCTGATCTTTTCAGACATCGTTCTGGGAGACGGCCTGTCTTTCGATATTTTTGAAAAAGTACCAACTAAAGGGTTTATTATTTATACGACAGCTTTTGACCAGTATACTTTAAAAGCTTTTAAGCTGAACAGCATCGATTACCTTCTGAAACCTATTCTGGAAGAAGATCTTTCAGGTGCGGTGGAAAAGTTTAAATCATTCATCCCATTCAATACTACAGCTGGTTCTGAAGATATTAAACAGCTGATCAGAAAAGAAAAATCTACTCTTTCCAGGGTTTTGGTTAAGATCGGATATAACCTGAAAATTGTTCAGACACAGGAAATAAGCTGTTTTTTCAGTGAAAATAAGATTGTCTATCTTCAGACAGAGGAGCGTGTTTATCCTTCGGATTTTACGCTGGATGAGTTGGAAGATATTCTGGAAGAAAAAAAATTTTTCCGGGTCAACAGACAGTTTATCATCAACTCAGATTATATAAAAAACATTCATACTTCACCGTATTACAAAGTTGATATGGAATTTCAGCCAAGCGAAGAAATTACGGTCAGCAGAGATCGGGTGAAGGATTTTAAAGAATGGCTGGTGGGGTAAATAGATAGTAGATTTCAGACATCAGACATCAGACATCAGACATCAGACATCAGATTTTTAGGTTGAGGCTAAGATTGAGGCTGTTGTGCGAAGGTTGGAATAGTAAAATATTTAAAATAATATCCCATAACCCGAAACACGCACTCAGAACTCTCTCACTCGAATACCCTCAAACTCTCAAACCCGAATCTCGCGATTACCTGTAATCAATCCTGTTAGACTCCGTGTCTTCAAGCTGTTTTATAATAGATTGAGGAATCTCATCACTGTCAATAGGAAAGCTGATAGAGTCAGAAATAAAGGTTTTTCTATCTGCTTTCTGAAATATCTCGAACAGAGCGATAGGCTCTTGATTAAAACTGATACACGTACTTATAAAATGCACCTCATGGAGCTTATATTCTGGATTTTTAAGCTTTTCCTTGATATCTTTTATCCTTGAGATAAAATGTCTCTGGCGAATAAATGTATTGCTGTTCATGATGATGAACACATAATCTGAATACGCTGTTACTTTTCCGAAATACTTATGGTGATCGCCACCGCTTCTTTCGATGAGATATTCACCGGAAGTTTCAGACTTATAGATTTCCATTGCAGACCGCCATATTCTTTCATCCTGTGCCGCCAGAGGCTTTTCAGGGAGATTTCTATTGTAGGAATACCAGCAGCCCACCAAACAGTCTAAAAGCGCCGTATTCTGCTTTACATTATTCATATCGATCCTGAGATCATTGAAATTGAATGCTTCCGTGTTGGAATTAATGAAATCAATATAACTGGAATATCCCAGGACTTTCACGATCTGGCTTAATTTGGCCAGATTTGGCCTGCTTAAAACGGCATTTTCATTCTGTTTGTATTTCTTTAATTTGTTGATAATCAAATGTTCATAAAGGTAGTGAGACCCCAGGAGATCCGGGTCCTTTCTGATCCCTTTTTCAGAATGATCATTGATAATCAGGTCGTTGATTTCCGCGCTGATGTACGACCATTCTGTTTTTGTGACTCCTTCCCAATGATTTTTCTTCAAAAAATGCTGACTTAAGAAGTTCATCAGTTTCTCAAGATGCTGAATGTCTTCGTTTTTCATTCTTTAATTTTTGTAAGACTAATATAAGATTTTTATACATCCAAATAAGATGTATGCAAGACTTTTATATTTTAAAATCCAATGATATTTGAGTAGAAAAATAAAAGTTAACACA
Source organism: Chryseobacterium pyrolae (assembly GCF_025153485.1). Classification (NCBI taxonomy): domain Bacteria; kingdom Pseudomonadati; phylum Bacteroidota; class Flavobacteriia; order Flavobacteriales; family Weeksellaceae; genus Chryseobacterium; species Chryseobacterium pyrolae. Next base: position 244,372 of record NZ_JANZQH010000006.1, on the reverse strand, counting down.
ATGGAAACAACAATCTTATTAAAAGACGAAATCCTTTGGAACCGGATTCAGAATTTTTCAATGGATGCCCCGGATGCTGATTTTCCTTTTTCGAAAAAACTGGCCAGAGAAGAACGCTGGACATTAGATTTCGCTCAAAAAGCCATTCAGGAGTATAAAAAATTTGTTTACCTCTGCTGCATCCTTCCCAACGGAGCTTCTCCAAGCGAAATAGTAGACAAAGTATGGCATATGCACCTGATCTACACCCAGAATTACTGGGAAGAATTCTGTCCCCATATTTTAAAACGAACGCTTCATCATCATCCTTCAAAAGGTGGCTTTAACGAAAAAAACAAACACCGGAACTGGTTTTCGGATACTATGAAAAGCTATCACGAGATTTTTCAACAGGAGGCTCCTAAAGAGATCTGGTATGAAAAAGAGAAAAACGGATTCATGACAATTTGGCTGAAAAGTCTGAGAATCATTCCTTTATTGATGGTGCTTTTCATGATGTCATCATGTCTGGGAGAGGTTTTGGGAACACTGACTTTAGTCGCTTTACCCATCATCGTAATATTCAGTTTCTTTTCACTGATCTCCTTATTTCGGGGTGATAGTGGCAGCATTATCGTTAAAAAGAAAGATGATGGCAGTGTAGGCGGAAGCAGCGATGGAGGAGGTTCCAGTTGCAGTGGAGGTGGAGATGGAGGAGGAAGTGGCTGCAGTAGTGGCTGCGGTGGTGGTTGTGGAGGCTGCGGCGGAGGTTAAAAATTGAAAGTTATGAAAAAAATACTAATCTGTACAGTGCCGATAATGATAAGCATGATTTGGCTTGTTCTTACGCACGAGACCTATAATCCAATCTCTTTGAAAGGACCGGAATTTCTAAAGTTTTATGTAATGCTTCTGCTTGGTTTTTATCTTTCCGCAATCATCCTGAAATCATTGAAAAAAGGCCCTTCAAAAATAACTTTTTACTTTATGATGTTCATTCTGATGATAGGAATCGTGAAACTGATCAGAGGATTAATGATAGGAAAACCGGTTGGGTATCTTATTGTGCTCTTGATCATACAAGGTATTGTGATTCTATACCAATCCAGTTCAAAAGTAAATATCAAACAGAAACAGATCTGAACCAGATGATAAAAAATAATATGACCACCAGAAAATTTACAGAAAAAGAGAGGAATATCTTGTATGAGAATATTCCTCTGCAAAAACAGGGTGATGAAGTGAGTTGGGAGACGTTTGTCTTCATCATTTTAAACATCGTGTTTTCTGTGCTCATTTTTAAGACGATTCTCTATGATTATAATCCCTTTTTACCTGGAGGGGACTTTTCACTTTGGGTTTCCGTTATCTATATTTTTATAATGCTCATACCCGTTATTGTAATTCCTTTTTTGCTGACTAATTTTATACTAAGGAAAATAAGGGATATCATAGTGTATTCAAGATATCGGAAATATGCTGCAGAATATGCATTTGATTCTGATAAAATAGAAATTTTTCAGGGAAAAGACGAGGAAGACTTTATTATACAGATTACCAATGCTAAAGAAGAAAAAATAGAAATAAAGATCTTCCTGAAAATAACAATAGAATATGCCGTGCAAAAAGATTTCCAGGAAGAAATTGGAAACTATGGGAAGGTAGGTTCAGAAAAGGTTGATATCCCTTTTCAGGAGATTCTGAGGATTCTTAGCGCTAAAAATTTTAACAGAAAAGCGGATGTAAGACTAAAAGATTTTTCCACCAATGTAAAACTTGATTCTAATAAGGAAATGTACTATTTCCGTGATTTTCTGAAGACAAAATACAATCTCGTTTATGCTAAGAAAAATAAAGAATTGCTTTTTATCAATTTCTATGGCGATGATATTATACAGGATATCGATATTGTTGTGAAAGACGTAGAAGGTAAGGTTGAATACTATTATGATGAAGATCGGTTATTATAAATATAGCAGACATTATTGTCAATGTGATTTTTATATCAACTGAATTCAAGCATAAGATGAAGAGGTAATAGCTTCCTGAAAAAAGAAACCCGAAACAAAAAATGCTTCGGGATTTTATAAATATCAATTAAAATGATTTAATTTTTCTGTTCTTCTTTTACAGGCTTATTGCTGTATTTGCGGACCATGACAGACGTTATGACCGCCAGGATTAAAGTAGCTGCCATGTTGGATGGTTCCGGATGTACAATAACCTGATAGAGATTATAGCCCAAAACGGCACTTACAACAGGAATTAAAATAAGGTTGACAAAAGTGTACTGGTTTTTTGAAGTCGTTTTCATAGTGATATTTTTTATTGTTATTTACCTAGTAAGTCTAACAACTCAAAATTCGTTACAGAAAATTTTCAAAAAACTTTTCGTTATGCAATAACACCACTTCCAATCAGTTCCTCGTCAAGATACCATGCTGCAAACTGACCTTCCGCAATCGCCGACTGTGGCTCTTCAAATTCAACATACAATGCATTCTCAAACTGATAAAGAACCGCTTTTTGCAATGCCTGTCTGTATCTGAATCTGGCCATGACTTCCATAGACTCCCCATTCTCCAGCTTCATATCTTCACGAACCCAATGCAGCTCTGAATTGTCAATTTTTAATGCTTTTTTATGCAGTCCCGGAGAACTGTGACCTTCACCCACAAAAATAATATTGTTTTCCATATCTCTGGAGATGATAAAACAGCTTTCCTTATGGCCTCCTATACCAAGTCCCTTACTTTGTCCGATCGTGAAAAATTGAGCACCCTGATGCTTTCCGATTACTTTCCCGTCCGCTTTTTTATAATGGATTTTCTGGGATAAAAACTCCAGCTCTTTCTCTTTTGAAGAAAATTCGGGTTTTTCTACAGAAAATAAAGGTGAATCTTTGAAAATTTCTACAATTTCCCCTTCTTTAGGAACCAACTGCTGTTGTAAAAACTGAGGCAGACTTACCTTTCCGATAAAACACAATCCCTGAGAATCTTTTTTGTCAGCAGTCACAAGCCCGATCTCTTTAGCAATTTCTCTTACCTGAGGTTTGGTGAGCTCTCCAATAGGAAATAGTGCCTTTGACAGCTGATCCTGGCTCAGCTGACATAGAAAATAAGACTGATCTTTGTTATTGTCTTTTCCAGCCAAAAGATGAAAAATTTCCTTTCCGTTTTCGTCAAAAGTGGAATTAACCTGTGCATAATGTCCTGTGGCTACTTTATCAGCCCCTAAAGACATTGCGGTTTTCATGAAAACATCAAACTTTACTTCTCTGTTACACAAAACATCAGGATTTGGAGTTCTTCCTTTCTGATATTCGTCAAACATATAATCTACAATACGCTCTTTGTAAAGCTCGCTCATATCGATGACCTGAAAAGGAATCCCAAGCTTCTGGGCTACCATCAGAGCATCATTACTGTCTTCAATCCACGGGCATTCATCCTCCAGCGTTACCGAAGCATCATTCCAGTTTCTCATAAACAAAGCGACCACTTCATGGCCTTGTTGTTGCAACAAATACGCTGTAACACTGGAATCTACACCTCCAGATAATCCTACTACTACTTTCATTTTATTTCAATTTTACGAAACTCTTAACGGGAGTTCTTAGTTTGACCCGGCAAAAATACGACTAAAAAAATTCGAAAAAAAACCATAATTTTAAACATCGATAAAAACAATATTAATATGAAAAAATTTATTATTCCTTTATTTGTAATGATTTCAGGATCAATATTTTCCCAGGTTTCAGTAGGCACGGAGTCACAAGACAACAATAAGTGGACGTTCGGTGGCGGAATCGGTTTAGGATTCGGAAGCAACAGTGCATTTTATCTGCAGGCTTCCCCAAGAGTTGGATACAAAATCACCGATGATCTGGAAGGCGGGGTGGTAGGAAGTATTTCCTGGCAGACTTCTAATTACTACAAATCAACGATGTTTGGAGTAGGACCTTTTGCCAATTATTATATTGCCCGGTCATTTTATGTAGGGGCCAATCTTCAGCATTATTTTATCAATTATACAGACAAATTTTATGATTATAAAGTGAACGAGCAGGAAACCGCTTTATACCTTGGCGGCGGATATATGCAGAGGATAGGAGGAAACTCTTTTATGCAGCTGGGCTTAATGTATAACGTGCTTTGGAAAGAAAATTCAAGTGTATTCTCGAGTGGGCTGGTTCCGAATATAGGATTTGTAGTAGGACTGTAGACTCTATAAAAAATTTAAACATCAATAGGAACGGGCTTTAGCCCGTTTTATTTTGATCCCAATCAAGGATTGGCTTTAGCCAAAACATAGAAAAACAAAAAGCACTGGAATTTTCCGGTGCTTTCATTATTATTATAGTATTTGTTTAAAACTAAGAAGACTTTTCAACCGTTTTTTTCGGTTTTGAAGTTTTTCCGGTTAATCCGTCTTTAGCTTCATTCACTTCAAGAACTACAGTTTCTCCTTCATTCAATTGCTTATTCACTAGCATTTCTGCCAATAAGTCCTCAATATATTTCTGGATAGCTCGTTTTAACGGTCTTGCTCCGAAGTCTTTATCCCATCCTTTTTCAGAAATAAAGTCTTTGGCTTCTTCAGTTAATTCCACTTTATAACCTAATTTCTCTAATCTGCCATAAAGCTTGTTCAGTTCAATATCGATAATTCTCTTGATATCATCCTGTACCAGAGAGTTGAAGATCACAATGTCATCAATTCTGTTTAAGAATTCAGGAGCAAATGCTTTTTTAAGGGCATTTTCAATCGTGCTTCTTGCTCGTGTATCTGTACCAGTCTTTTTAGCCGAAGTTCCAAATCCTACACCATCTCCGAAATCTTTAAGATCTCTTGTTCCAATATTGGATGTAAGGATGATAATCGTATTTCTAAAGTCAATTTTTCTACCTAAACTGTCCGTAACGTGACCTTCATCCAGGATCTGCAACAGAATGTTGAATACATCAGGGTGAGCTTTTTCAATCTCATCCAGAAGAACCACAGCATAAGGTTTTCTTCTTACAGCTTCAGTTAATTGTCCACCTTCCTCGTATCCAACGTATCCTGGAGGCGCACCCACCAATCTTGAAACCGCAAATTTTTCCATGTATTCACTCATGTCAATTCGGATCAGAGATTCGTCAGATTCGAAAAGTTCTCTTGCCATTACTTTGGCCAGCTCCGTTTTACCCACTCCGGTTGTACCCAGGAAGATAAATGTACCGATTGGACGGTTCGGATCTTTAAGACCGGCTCTGTTTCTCTGAATGGCCTTCACAACCTTCTTCACAGCATCTTCCTGACCGATTACTTTTCCGTTCAGTTTTTCATCCATCTGAGCTAACTTATCGAGCTCGTTTTTACCCACTTTCGTCACCGGAACACCACTCATCATAGAAACCACTTCCGCTACATTTTCTTCCGTTACGGTTTCTTTTTTCTCTTTTACATCTTTGTCCCATTTATCCTGAGCAGAATTAAGTTCCATTTGAAGACGTTCCTCTTCATCCTTAAGCTTTCGGGCTTCAAGATAATCCTGAGCTTTTACCGCTTTCTGCTTCATCTCTTTGATATCCTCAATTTTCTTCTCAAAATCAATGATCTCAGTAGGAACTTTCATGTTTTTAATATAAACACGTGACCCTGCCTCGTCCATCGCGTCAATAGCTTTGTCCGGTAAGAAACGGTCTGTAATATATCTTGATGTCAAATTGACACAAGCCAGAATCGCTTCAGGGGTATACACTACATTATGATGTTCTTCGTATTTATCTTTAATCTGATTCAGGATCTGAATTGTTTCCTCAATATTGGTAGGTTCTACCATTACTTTCTGGAATCTTCTTTCCAAAGCTCCGTCTTTCTCGATATACTGACGGTACTCATCCAGAGTTGTGGCCCCGATGCATTGAATTTCGCCTCTTGCCAAAGCAGGTTTGAACATATTGGATGCATCCAGACTTCCTGTTGAACTTCCGGCACCAACAATAGTGTGAAGCTCATCAATGAATAAGATGACATCTCTGTTCTTTTCCAGTTCCGTCATGATCGCTTTCATTCTTTCTTCAAACTGACCACGGTATTTTGTTCCTGCTACCAAACTTGCCAGATCCAAAGTAATAACGCGCTTTCCGTAAAGAACTCTCGACACTTTCTTCTGCTGAATTCTTAAAGCCAGTCCTTCTGCAATCGCAGATTTACCAACTCCTGGTTCACCAATAAGAAGAGGGTTGTTTTTCTTTCTTCTCGATAAGATCTGAGAAACACGCTCAATTTCTTTTTCACGACCAATCACAGGATCCAATTTTCCGTCTCTAGCCAAAGAAGTTAAGTCTCTACCAAAGTTATCCAATGTAGGGGTTTTACTTTTTGCAGAACCTAAATTTCCTGAAGGCTTCCTCATCTGCTCAAATTCCTCTCTGTCGTCATCATCGTCATAAGCACTCATCTGTGGCGCCTGTCCGGAATTTTTAAGCATTGTTTGGTACTCTTTTGAAACTCCTTCATAATCGATGTCGTAAGCGCCTAAAATATTTGAAGTAGGATCCTCATATTTATATAGAATGCCTAAAAGCAGGTGAACGGTATTAATTTCATTGCTTTTATATTGTCTGCATTCCAGCTCTGCACGTTTGATCGCATGATCTGCCATCTTGGTGAAAGAAATATTAGTAACCTCTTCAGAAATAGGATTAAGACTTGCTGTATTTAAAGTTTCAATTTTTCTTCTGATTTGTGTTAAATCCGCATTAAGGCTTTGAAGGATTTCTTTTGCAGAGTTTTCCGTTTTTATAATACCTAAAAGTAGGTGTTCTGTATTAAGAAATTCACTTTTCAGCCTTTTAGCTTCGCTCTTGCTTTGTTTGAACACTTGGCTCAAACCTTGTGAAAACTTATAATCCATAATATATCTCATTAGAATAATGGCAGCGGTGCCATTTATTCATTATCTAAATTACAAATATTTTACCAAAAATCAATTAATGACTTTATGGCAGAAAAAATTTTATTATCTTATTGAAAATGATTAAGTTTGTTATCCTTTAAAACTTCCCCATGAATCCCGAAATTACTACTTATATCGGATATTCTGCATCAATTTTCATAGTACTGAGTTTTATACTGAAAGATGTAAGAAAAATTAGAATTGTTAACATGATAGGCTGTATCTGCTTTGTCATTTATGGTATTTTCAATGGAATGCTCTGGCCAGTTATTATTCCGAATGGGTTAATCTGCTTTATTCAGGTGTATTATTTGTTGGCGGGAAACAAAAAGGAATGAAGAAAAAAATAATTACTTCTGCCTTCAGTAACCTGTATACAGACCAGCGTATCGAAAAGGTATGCCGGACACTGTATGAGAACGATTATCAGGTAGAACTGATTGGAAACGACTGGAAAGGAGCTGAGCAGATGGATCGTCCTTACCCGTTTTCCAGAATACATTTAGCGTCCAAAAGCTTGAAAACAGCTTATTTTGAATTTAATTGGAAACTGTACCATCAATTAAAGGAAAAAGCAGATAGCAACACAATTCTTCACGCAAATGATCTTGATGCACTGCTTCCAAATTATTTCATCGCTAAAAAATTAAATATTCCACTTGTTTTTGACAGTCATGAAATTTTTTCAGAAATGCCTGCTATTCAGGGCAAAATGTCACAAAAACTGTGGCGGTATTTAGAGAAAAAGATCATTCCTGAACTTACATTCATGATCACAGCCAGTGGAAGCTATGCAAAATGGTTCCAAAAAAAATATGGGACCCATCCTGTTGTCGTTCAGAATGCACCGAGAAAAATGGAATTTACCATGAAAATTCCGGAGAACAACCCTAAATTATTTTTATATCAGGGAGTAATCAACCCTTTTCGTGGGATTGATAAGGCTATTCTGGCGATGAATCATCTTGAAGGAGTCGTTTTCAAAATCGCAGGAGACGGGCCAAGAAAAAAAGAATATGAAGATCTTGTTGCGAAAGAAAATCTTCAGCATAAAGTTCAGTTTTTAGGAAAATTGAAACCGGATGACCTTAGAGATATTACGTTGACAGCAGATGTAGGTATGAGTATTGAGGAAAATGGGGGAGAAAGCTACCTTTATTCTCTGCCGAATAAAGTTCTGGACTACATCCAGTCCCACGTTCCGGTATTGCTTGCAGATCTTCCAGAGATGCAGAATATTAAAAATCAATTTGATGTGGGAGAAATCATAAAAGACCACCGGCCGGAAAATATAGCGGCTGCTATCCGAATAATTCTAGATAGAGGACGGGGAAGTTATCAGAAAGAACTGGAAAGAGCATCGAAAGAACTCTGTTGGGAAAATGAAGAAGTAAAATTGCTGAAAGTTTTTGAAAAAGCATCAGAATAAATAATCTTTATAAAATGGTTATCTTTGCATAAAATTTGTTAAAAAAATGACCATTAAAGAAAAACAGCAAGAAATAATCGATGAGTTTGCTTTTCTCGATGACTGGGAACAGAAGTATGAATACATTATTGATCTTGGTAAAGAGTTAAAGGGTCTGCCCGAAGACAGAAAAAAAGATGATAATCTCATCAAAGGCTGTCAGAGTAAGGTTTGGATCGATGCTGAATACAAAGATGGAAAGCTTTTTTTTGATGCCGATTCAGACGGAATACTTCCTAAGGGAATTGTTTCACTTTTAGTAAGCATCTACAGCGGTCATTCTACACAGGAAATCTTAGATTCTGACTTTGAATTCATTGCAGAGATAGGGCTTCAGGAATTTCTTTCGCCATCCCGAGCAAATGGATTAATGGCGATGACTAAACAGATTAAGTTTTACGCAGTTGCCTACCAGTTAAAATCTTAGGAGTGACCAGAATTCTAGCATATCGTTTTTCTGCTTTTGGTGATGTCGCGATGACGGCACCTGTCTTCAGGGAGTTTCTGGAGCAGAATCCTGACGTGGAAATTATCATGGTTTCCAGAAAGAATTTCGAGGGTTTATTTGCTGATATTCCGAATGTTACATTTAAAGGAATTAACCTTGATGACTACAAAGGGATCTTTGGATTGAGAAGGCTTTCTAATGAACTGCTCAAAGAATTTAATCCTGATTATATAGCCAATCTTCATGATGTGATCAGAACTAAAATTCTGGATAAGATCTATCGAAGAAAAGGGCTTAAAGTCTTTAAAATAAACAAAGGAAAAGAAGAAAAGGAAGAACTTACGGATGTCTGGAACCTGAATAAAGTTCAGCTAAAAAAAACGGTGGAGCGCTATGCAGATGTTTTCCGTGATATGGGCTTTAAGGTAGAGCTTTCTCATAAGTTGCGACCGGTTCCGGGGCAAAAATCAGGAATAGGTTTGGCTCCTTTCGCACAACATAAAGGGAAAATGCTTCCCTTGGAAAAATCTTTTGAACTGGCCAGAATTTTGGCTCAAAAACACACCATCTATTTCTTTGGAGGTGGGAAAAAGGAAACCGAAACCCTTGAAAAGTGGGAAACTGAGATTCCAAATACCAAAAGCCTTTCAGGAAAATTAAGCCTTTCAGAAGAGCTTCACAAAATCTCAGAACTGGAGTTGATGATCTCTATGGATTCAGCCAATATGCACCTTGCCAGCCTTATGGGAACCAGGTGTGTTTCTATTTGGGGGGCAACCCATCCTTATGCTGGTTTTTTAGGCTTCGGACAGAGCGAAAACGATGTGGTTCAGGTGAAAGACCTTACCTGCAGACCTTGCTCGGTTTTTGGTGATAAAGAATGTTATCGGGGCGATTGGGCTTGTCTTGAAGAACTTAATATCCAGAAGATCGTTGAAAAAATTCAATTATAATGTTGTTGTCAATCTGTATTCCTGTCTATAATTTTGATGTTCGCGGCCTCGTATCTGATTTAAAGAAAGAGATTGATGCTATTGGAATCGATGCAGAAATTATTTTGATTGACGATGCTTCTGATGAAAGCTATAAAAAGATTAATCAGATACTTCAAAATGAGGTTGAAAACTTCATTTTTCTTGAAAACAATATGGGAAGATCAAGGATACGTAACCTTTTTCAAAAGTATGCGGCAGGGGAGTACCTGTTATTTCTTGACTGTGACGGAAAAATTACAGAGAAAAACTTCTTAAAAAATTATACAGAATTTGTACAAAAAGATAAGGACACTAAAGTTATTTATGGAGGCAGGACTGTTTTGGGACGCGCTCCCGCCTCTGAATATTATTTAAGGTGGAAATTTGCTGTTGAAAGGGAAAATCTGCCTGTTGAGCTCCGTTTGAACAAGCCTTATTTAAGTTTTCAGACCAACAATTTTATCATTAAAAGAGACGTCTTTGAAAAAATACATTTCAATCCTGATTTTCAAAAATACGGATATGAAGACCTCCTTTTTGCGATGGACCTAAAATCTGAAAAAATAAAGATAGATCACATAGCCAACCCGATTCTTAATAATGATCTGGAAAGCAATAGTGTTTACCTTGAAAAAGTAGTGGAATCTGTAGAAAGTCTGGCTAAGATGCTTAAAGATGAAAGCCTGAAGTCAAAATTGTCAGAAGTGAAATTAGTTAGACTCTATAGTAAATTACCTTTTAAACCCTTTATACAAATGTTTTTACAGGATACAATATTGAATATCTTTAAGGCAAAACTTTTAAAAGGAAATGTTAATCTCAGATATCTTGATGTCTACAAATTAGGACTACTGATAAAAAGCATGAAGTAATTATTTTTAGATATAGCTGCCTATATCAATAAAAAAATCTCCCAGTTTCCTGAGAGATTTTATTTGGAGTGGTCATTAAGGATGTTATCCTTTTTCTCGTATTTATTTTTTGATGAATTTTTCAGTCACTATTTTTCCATCATTATTTTTTCCTTTTATAATGTAAGTTCCTTTTGGAAGATGACTTACGTCAACAATTAATTTTTCGTCTTTTCTTTTTACTTTTGCTTCCATTTTTTTACCGTCTATTGTGATCAGCTCGATGTTTTTATCCAGACCTTCCAGGAAAACTTCATTGTCTGCAGGATTCGGATATATGTTGAAATCTTTTATGGTATTGCTTTCATGGGTAGAAAGCAAGCTTGGCGTTTTAAAATCGAATCTTCTCATAACAAGTTTCCAGTTAGACTGTGCACAATAGAAATTGTCCATCGTTTCTGCAATAATCAACTTGTTTCCCTGCCGCATTGCTTTAGTGGCATTGTGTAAGCCCGGAAGTCTGCTGACTGTTACATAGCCGTTGGTATTGTATGTGGTGTCGGCATTTCCGTTGCTGTTGAGCTTTCCTACAATAAAATTAGTAGCGTTGAATTCTCCGAAAACATAGAAGCTGTTATCAATGAAAAAAGTATTGATCGGGTTCACTACATTAGATCCGAATTTATAGCCATTACTGAAAGTTGTATCAAGTGCTGCTCCAGGAAGGACTTTTACGATTAAATAACGGCTCGAACCGCCTGTGCTTATTACCAGTCCGTTATCAGGAGTGATAAAAGTAAAAGTATTGTTATTGTAGTAGGAATTATAACTTGTTATTGTAAATATACCATTGGTGCCAAAATTGGCGATCGGCGTTCCATTAATATCCGTTTTAAAAACAACAATATTCGCATCGTCGTATACGGGACTTGTTCTTTTCTTTCCTGTAAATAAAAGATTACCATCATTATCAATATTCACATTGGTGAAAAGCCAGTTCGGGCTGGTTGCAAAATCTATTATTCCGTTGGTTCCGAAAGTAGTTACCAACGTTCCATTCTGATTGTACTTAAACATGGCAGAATAGTATTTGTTGTCGAAATTTTTTTTAACAGCGGTGATAATGACTTCGTTGCTGCTGGTTTCCACCCAGTCCCGGATGAAATAATCTGTCGGCATACTTACATAGCCGTTTATACCCCATGAGCTTATATGGGTGCCCGCGGCATTCATTTTTACAAGACGTGAAGATTGGTCAATGATAAAATAATTTCCATCATTTGATGGTTTCATAGCATCTACAACACCGGAGTTATCAAAAATACCATTTTGATTATAGGTAGTATCAAGAATCCCGTTCTGATTGAACTTTGAAATAATTCCCGTATAATAACTTGTTGCACTGCATCCCCAGTTGGAAACTCCCCCAACAAGAAAATCATTATTGGGAAGAAGAATCATGCTCTTTCCATGGAAGCCTTTGAAAGGACTTGAACTGACGGTGAACTCTGTGGTTCCGTTGTTTCCGAAAGACATGTCCTGAGTGCCTGGAACCTGGCTTTTTATAAATGAAGTTATGAATAAAGAGAGTAGAAATATATTTTTCATGTAATACTAGTTTTTGAGTAAATATAAACAAAAAAATCTCCCAGTTTCCTGAGAGATTTTGTGGGCCCTGAGGGATTCGAACCCCCGACCCTCTGGGTGTAAACCAGATGCTCTGAACCAACTGAGCTAAGAGCCCTGAATTTTTTTTGAAAGGCTTCAGTTACCTTTGTGTGGGCCCTGAGGGATTCGAACCCCCGACCCTCTGGGTGTAAACCAGATGCTCTGAACCAACTGAGCTAAGAGCCCCTATACTTGTTTCCTCGTTTAGAGTGGTGCAAATATACGACTTATTCAGAAATCTCCAAATTTTTTTCTAAAAATTCTCCAACAACAAAATTACTTCCGCCGATGAAAATCATTTCTTCATTTGTACATCGCTCTTTTGCAGAAAGATACGCTTCCTGTACCGAATCGAAAATTTTATAAAAAATTTTTGCTTCCTGCAGAAGAATTTCATAGTCTTCCGGGTGTCTTCCCCTGCTGATAGCTGGTTTTGCAAAATAAAATTCTGAATTTTCCGGAAGAAGAGCCATCACTTCATTTATTTTTTTGTCACTTACAAATCCCAGAATGACATGCTTATGCCTGTCAATAGAATTTAGTTGTGAAAATACATACTCCAGACCGGCCTGATTGTGCCCCGTGTCACAAATGGTAAGCGGATCTTTAGAAAACTCAAACCAACGGCCGATAAAGCCCGTGTTTTGATGGACGTTCAATAATCCGTTCTCTATATTTTTGTCAGAAACAGGGGTATTTAATTTTTTTAACTCATCGATCAAGCCAAGAACCACGCGGATGTTTTTTTTCTGATAGTTTCCTTTAAGATCGGAGACAAGGTCCGTTTGTATGGTTGTAGCGTCTATAAAGGGTGCATTTTCGGTGTTGGCCTTTCCCCTGAGGATATTTTTAACTGTTTCTTTTTCTTCTCCTGAAACAATTGGGATATGAGGTTTGATGATTCCTGCTTTTTCTGAGGCGATCTCTTCAATGGTATCTCCTAAAATATTCTGGTGGTCCAGCTGCACATTCGTGATGGCTGCAACCAAAGGGGTAATGATATTCGTAGAATCCAGCCTTCCTCCAAGACCAACCTCAATAATGGCAAAATCTACCTCCTGCTGATAAAAATATTCAAAAGCCATGATGGTTGTAAATTCAAAAAAAGAGGGAAGGATATCTTCAGGAAGGGTCTGAAGTTTTCGAATGAAATTAAAAACAAACTCCTTATCACAGTTTTTTCCGTTTATTTTGATCCTTTCTGTAAAGTCAATAAGGTGGGGAGAGTTATATAAACCCACTTTATATCCGGCATCCTGCAGAACCGAGGCCAGCATATTGCTGGAAGACCCTTTTCCGTTGGTCCCTCCAATATGAATGCATTTTATCTTTTCCTGAGGATTGCCAAAGAAATCACATAACTTTGTAATATTGTCTAATCCAGGCTTATAGGCCTTCAGTCCATCGGTCTGATAGTTGGGAGCCTGTACGAAAAGCCAGTCTACAGCTTCCTGATATTGTCCGTTTGTCATGGTGCAAAATTCACAAAAGTTTTTTTAAAATAAAATATTAATTATTAAAACTGTAACTTTTTTATATTTGGCTCGTCTAATATTGAAAATTATTAATATGAAAAAAGTTTGGATTATCGTTTTTGGATTAAGCTGTCTGGGCCTGAGCGCTCAGAAGAAATGGTCCTTAAGAGAATGTGTAGACTATGCCGTGGAGCATAATCTTCAGGTTATCCAAAATCAATATTCTAAACAGATCCAGGATTCTAACCTTAAAATGGCTAAAAATCAGTATCTGCCCTCAGTATCCGGAACTATGTCTAACAGTGTAAGTTTTGGACAGACATCATTTGGAACAGGAAGTTTAAGGAATGACAGATTCAGCAACAGTGCTAATCTGGGAGCAGATATTTTACTGTTCAACAACGGAAGACTGGAGAAAACGATCAGGAAAACCCAGTTTGATGTAGAAGCCAGCCAATATGATGTGGAAACGATTAAAAATGATATTTCCCTTCAGATTGCACAACAATATCTTACCACCCTTCTAAATAAAGAAATCGTAAAAATCTCGGAGAGTGCTGTTGAAAATGCCCAAAAGCAATACGACAGGGCTAAAATAACCACCCAGGTTGGGACTACGGCTCAAACTATCTTGGCGGAAGCAGAAGCCGCATTGGCGAGAGAAAAGCAAAACCGTAAGACCGCTGAAATTAACGTTGGCAGAAGTCTTTTTGCCATGGCACAGCTCTTACAGCTTCCCGATTATAAGGATTTTGACGTTGAATATGTAGAGGTTCCTGACCAGCTGGAACAACCATTAAAATCAGTAGATGAAGTTCTTACTACTGCTTTTGAAAATCAGCCTCAGGTAAAAGCTGCAGAAAGCAGAATCAATTCTGCTGTAGCGCAAACAGAAGTGAGTAAAACGGCTTTCTGGCCGACCCTTACAGGAAGTGTGGGAGTAGGAAGTTTTTACAATAATCTTTTAACCACCAATACAACGGGAGTTGATGCGACAGGTAATCTTGTGATGGAAAGGAATTTTTTCGGTCAGTATAAAGATAACTTTGGACAGCAGGCCAGTATTTCACTGAATGTACCAATTTTCAATAAAGGAAACACCAAGTTGCAGGTAGAACAGTCTAAAATCAATGAAAGTGTGGCCAAGATCACTCTGGAACAACAAAAACAGACGGTAAGACAGAACGTACAGAAGGCACAGTTCGATGTAGATGCCAATTATGAGACTTTCCTTTCAGCAGTAGAAACAGAGAAGAGTACCAAACTGGCTTTAGAATTTGCTGATAAAAGTTATGCAGCAGGAAGAACGACGATTTATGACGTGAATGTGGCCAGAAATAATTATGCAAACGCACAGGGATCAGTGGCACAGGCGAAATACAATTATCTTTTCAGTCTTAAATTACTGAATTTCTATGCAGGAATTCCATTAGCTTTGTAAAATGCCTATCCAGTCTTTAGAAAAATATTTACCTCAAAATACACTGAAATACTTAAGAGTTTGGTTTGCAGATCATTTTATTCACATAAAAGTTACACGCAGTCGAAATTCTAAACTGGGAGATTACAGAAAACTACCTGATGGGTCCCATGAAATAACGGTGAATTCAACATTGACACCGCCGCTTTTTTTCTTTGTTCTGACGCATGAACTAGCCCATCTGATCGCTTTTGAAAAATATGGGCGCAGAATATCGCCGCACGGGAATGAATGGAAGGAAACATTTAGAAACATGCTTCTCGAAAGTCTGGAGGTCTACGATGAGGATCTGAAGCCCATTATCATCAGATTTTCAAAATCTCCAAAAGCCAATTTTATGGCAAGTCCGGATCTTGTAAGATATTTTCATACTGAGAAACAAGATGATACGCTGCACTTTATTGAAGAACTAAAAAAAGGAGAATTTTTTATGTATCGGAACGAAAAGTATTTATTAGAAGGTCTGATTAAAAAAAACTATCTTTGTAAGAACCTGGCTACGGGAAGGAAGTATTCTTTCAAGCCTTTGGCAAGGGTTGAAAAATGTAGGCAAGAATGTTAAAATCAGATAGATACTGTGTCATCATGGCGGGAGGAATCGGGAGTCGGTTCTGGCCAATGAGTACACAGAAATTTCCAAAACAGTTTCAGGATATTTTAGGGACAGGGCGTACAATGATTCAGCAGACTTATGACAGAATCAGCCGGATTATTCCTAAAGAACAAATATTCGTGATCACGAATAAAGAATACGTCGCGCTTTCGCACCAGCAGCTTCCGGAAATTCCTGAAGAGAATATTGTGGGGGAACCTCTGATGAAAAATACAGCGGCCTGTAATCTGTACATGGCCAACAAGATTGCTGAAATTAATCCGAATGCAACAATGATCGTCCTTCCGGCAGATCATTTGATACTAAAAGAAGATATTTTCCTTGAAAAAGTAGAGCTGGCTTTTGATCTGGCGGCAAAACATGATTATCTGGTAACTCTGGGAATTACACCTACTAGACCTGATACAGGATACGGATATATCCAGTTTGTAGAAAAGAAAGGTTCAGATTTTTTTAAAGTAAAAACCTTTACGGAAAAACCTATTCTGGAGATTGCCCAGAGCTTTTTGGAAAGTGGGGATTTCCTTTGGAATGCAGGAATATTTATCTGGAATGTGAAAAGCATTCATCACGCATTTGAGCTATATCTTCCCGAGATGATGCAACACTTCATGGCCTGCGAATACAATTCTGAAAAGGAAGATAGCTGTATTGAGACCATTTACCCGAAGGTTCAGAAGATCTCTATTGATAATGGGATTCTTGAAAAAGCAAAAAATGTATATGTAATTCCTTCAGATCTGGGTTGGAGTGACCTGGGAACCTGGACTTCCGTATACGAAAATACAGAAAAAGATAATGACGGAAATGCGGTTAAACTCAAGCATTTCCTAAACTATAATTCTAAAGGAAATATTATCCGCCTGAAGAATAATAATAAAGCGGTGATCATTGACGGGCTTGAAGATTTTATTGTGGTAGATACAGATAAAGCATTGCTGATCTGTCCCAGAAACAATGACCAGCTGATCAAAGACTATGTTCTTGACCTGAAAAGTTTCAAGAAAGGAGATAAATTCATGTAAAATAATTGGTATCTTTCTGCTGATTTTTGAATTATGATAAAAACTGCAATACGATTAACCATTCTTCTGTTTCTGCTTTGGGGATTCCTCGGATATTCTCAGGACAAGAAGAATTTTTCCAATATCCCGAACATTTTACAGCAGATCATCCCAAATGACAGGATAGATTCTTGGGTGCTGGTTTATAACAGCTACGGAAAAAACCAAGAGATCAGAACTTCAGGGGACAAAAAAGACTACACCCCGCAATTTTCCGGCTTTAATTTATTTCCTGACGAGGATAGCTTTTATTATATCGTTTATGCTACCGGAGGGAAGATGAATTATATTACAGATCTTGAAGGTCTGAAGAAATTCGTTGGAAAAATCGACAACGCAGAAGAAGCAGCTATTATTTTGACTACAGATGGATACATGGTCGATGAGGAATTCAAGGATGTTGCTGGCAATTATTATGAAGATTCTGCCAACTATTATCTGGATCTGGGAAAACTCACCTCAAAAGAATGTCCTTACCAGAAAACACATTATACCCTGACGGTAAGCAAGTCTTCAGGGGTTGTTTCCAAGGTGAAAGATAACGGAACTTACATAGAACTTTACAATAAAAAGTGCGCCAATAATCCAAGGCTTTTAAAAATCCAGAAAAAAGTAGAACCCAAAGATGAGCCTAAAAAATCTACCCAACGAAAATAACATTTACGAAACCGAAAGGCTGATTATCCAAAAAATATCAGTGGATGATAAAGAATTTGTATTTGAACTTTACAACAGACCAAAGTTTATTAAATACATAGGCAATCGTGGTGTAAATAATATTTCTGACGCAGAAAACTATATCAAAAACAGGTTTCTTCCCCAATTTGACAGACTAGGTTTTGGAAACTATTTAGTGGTTGCAAAAGATAAAGGTGAAAAAATTGGAGCAGTAGGCATCTTTGAAAGAGAAGGCCTTGATGTAGCGGATATAGGATTTTCCTTGCTGGAAGAATATGAAGGGAAAGGATATGCTTTTGAAGCTGCTCAGAAGGTGAAATCTATCGGGATGGACCTTTTTGGTTTAACAAAGATCTCTGCCATTACTTCAAAAGATAACTTCTCGTCTCAGAATCTTATTGAAAAACTGGGACTTTCATTCAAAAATTATGTGACGCTTCCGGATGATGATGAAGAGCTGATGTACTACGAAACCGAATAGATTTTAATGTCAGGAAGTCTGAAGCTGGAAGAGGGAAGTTATTGAGATCTGAAGCATAACTGCATCACAAGCTTTATTAATTTTTTTAAGTGATGTCATCAAATTCTACGATGACTTTTTAAATAGGGTCCAATAATACTTCCATCATCCCTCTTCCAGCTTCCAAACCCTTCAGCTATTCTTCCAGAATCTGGTCAGCGGCCGTTTTTGAAGTAACTTTCTCTATGACTCTTGTACAGATTCCGTGCTCGTCAAAAATAAACGTGGTCCGTACAATTCCCATATACGTTTTTCCGAATGTTTTCTTTTCCTGCCAAACTCCAAATTTTTCGATGACATCGTGGCTTTCATCAGCAATAAGGTCATACGGAAAAGCAAATTTACTGTGGAAATTTTTCTGCTTCTTTACTCCGTCTCCACTTACGCCAAGCAGCTGAAACCCTTCTTTCTTAAGTTTCGAATAATTATCGCTCAGGTTGCAGGCTTCTACAGTACACGTAGGCGTATTGGCTTGAGGATAAAAGAAAACGACGAGTTTCTTTCCGATCAACTTTGATGAGGCTATTGTTTCGCCGTCCTGATTGGTTCCTTCAAATTCAGGTAATTTATCTCCAACTTTCAGCATAATGAATTAATTTTGTTCAAATTTAATGGTTAAATGACAAAAAAGCAAAGAGCTGAGCTCGTTCAGAAAGAACTGGAGAAATTATACCCTACCACACCTATCCCGTTAGATCATACAGATCCATATACTTTAATGGTTGCAGTAGCCCTTTCTGCCCAGACGACCGACAAAAAAGTGAATCAGGTGACTCCCCATCTTTTTGAGGTGGCCGGAACTCCGCAAAGAATGGCCAGACTGGAGGAGTTTGAAATTAAAGAACTGATCAAAGAAATAGGATTATCCAATACAAAAGCAAAAAACCTTAAAAGAATGGCTGAACTTTTACTGGAAAGGCACAACGGTATTGTTCCCCAAACGTATGAAGAATTGGAAGCACTTCCCGGAGTAGGTCACAAAACCGCTTCTGTGGTGATGAGCCAGGCCTTCGGTTTTCCTGCTTTTCCGGTCGATACACATATTCACAGACTGATGACACAATGGAAGCTTACTTCAGGAAAAAACGTTGTAGAAACAGAAAAAGATGCTAAGGCAATATTTCCTGAAGAGGTATGGAACAAGCTTCACCTTCAGATCATTTTCTACGGAAGAGAATATTCGCCAGCCAGAGGAAAAGGAGAGAAGGATTTTATTACGAAAATGATGTTTGAAAAATAATTGAATTTTAGCGATTCCCATTCCCCCTTAGCTAAAGGGGTGGATTTTTGCGCAGCAAAAAGACGGGGTAGTTAGGTGTAAAATATAGGGAATGTTATTGTTTTCTCCATTCTACGGTACCTCTCAGGCCAAAAAGTATATCATAAAGCTTTCTCAGAGCTCTTGTTCCCATCATGCCATAATCTCTGATGGTTTTGACTTTCATATCATCATAGGTTATTTTCAGATATCCTGTTGTGCTATCTGTATAGGCTACGTCGTACTCTTCATTCAGATTTTCAAAATCAGTATAATTCAGTACTTCTATGAGCTCTTTAAATTGATTTTCAGACAGCTTTGATTCGTATTCGCCCGAATAATCCCGGAAGCCAATGTCATTGTATTGGTCAGCGGTCCATTCAATATTCCGGTTGGAGACGATATTTAATGTAAAAGAGGGACATCTTCCATAACATCCAGTGGCCCGAAATTCTATCTCCAGAATATGATGTCTTTTAGGCTGGACATTCTCTTCTATGAATTCCCCAAATTTATAAACAAGAAGGTCGGTTTCTAATGGATTGTCTGTGTTATATTTCTGTAATTTAATGCTTTTATATTCTATTTTATTGTCTTTTACATTGGCAAAGGCACATATTTCATATAAATTACCCTTGCTTATTTTCTTTGTTTCAAACTCGTTTCCTTTGTCTAGTATACAAATTGTCCCAGGACTTTCTCGTGTATTGCCGGTTATAATGATATCTGTTAGACCGTTTCCATCAAAATCTCCTTTTTCCCAAGGGTTCAACTTAAAACTGTCTGCAATATCTTTACAATAGGAACCATATTTAATGTTTTCAGTGACAGAGACATAATAGGGAATTTGTTTTTCACTCATAAACTCCTGAATTTCCTCTGCAGTTTGTAGAGAATCAATTGTATTTAACCTTTTTAAGTCTTGGGAATGTAGGCTAACCAAGGAAAGGAAAAGAAAAATAAATGTTACCTTTTGACTCATATTGTAGGGGTTAATAAAAAAATTAAATATCCAAAAGCCTTCTATGATAATTGATCTGTCCCAGATGATAATCCAGATGGGTAATCAAATGAATTAAAAAGTATCCCGTGGTCATTTTATCTTCAAAAATAACGAGAGGATATTCTTTTTCAAGATCTTCAGGTGTCAGACGGCTAAGGACATCATCTATCATAGATATTGTTGCCACTACCTTTTCAATAAGTTCAGTTCTTGGAACATCTTTTAATGAAAATTCCAGCTCTCTGTTTCTGATGTAGCCGGTATTACCAAGCTCTGTCCCAAAATAAGTATTGAGATTTCCAACCAGATGCAGACAAAGGTTTCCTGCTGAGTTAGCGATGTTTTTGTCTGTTTTCCAGATAGAACTTTCATTCCTGTAGGATTCTATTTCTGTTTTTAGTTTATTTAAATCTCTGTTGTAGAGAGATCTTAGGCTTTCTATGATCATTTTAATTGGTTTAAATTAATTGGAGCTTCCTTACCCGGTTTTCAAAAAGAGGACGTTCAAAATTAAATAAAAAGATGGGACATTAAAATTAATGATCCCATCTCGTACTGTTTTTTATTTTTTAAAATAATTCTATTTCTGTTTCTTAGCCCACAGATCCATCTTTCTGTTTAAAACATCAAGCGGAAGACATCCCTGGCTTAAGATTTCATCATGGAAGCTTGCTAAATTAAACTTCTTTCCAAGCTCTTTCTGGTACTGTTCTCTAAGCTCACGGATTCTCAGCGATCCGATTTTGTAGCCTAAAGCCTGTCCCGGCATCGCCATATATCTTTCCACCTCTGCAGTTGCGCTGGCTTCATCATAAGAAATATTGCTCAGGAAATATTTGATTGCTTCCTCTCTGGTCATCGTTCCGGTATGAATTCCGGTATCCACAACCAATCTTACCGCTCTCAGCATCTGATCACTCAAATAACCCATCTTCTGATAAGGATCTGTATAAAGTCCAAACTCAGGCCCTAAAGTTTCACAATAGTGCGCCCAACCTTCTCCATAAGCTCCGAACCATCCGAACCTCATGAATTTAGGAAGCTTCGTGTTCTCCTGCTGAAGAGATACCTGATAATGATGTCCCGGAATAGCCTCATGAAGGAAAAGAGACTCCATTCCAGAAGTTACATTGAATTTGGCGGGATCCGGAAGTGGCATATAAAATATTCCCGGCCTTTTTCCGTCAGGAGTTCCCTGAATATATTCTGCGCTGGCGCTCGCTTCCCTAAATTTTTCGGTCTGCCTGATCTCAAATTTGGTCTTTGGAGTGACGCTGAACATTGTCTTCAGCTTAGGTGTAATCTTTGCCAGAATGCTGTTAAATCCATTCAGAACCTCCTTGGAAGTCTTATAAGGCATGGCTTTAGGATCTGTTTTTACAAAATTGATAAACTCTTCAAGTGTTCCCGAAAAGCCTACCTGCTGCTTTACTTTTTCCATTTCTGCACGAAGCATTGCTACTTGCTGCAGACCTATTTTATTGATCTCTTCAGGAGTTTTCTTAGTTGTTGTCCAGCTTTTGGTGTAATATCTGTAGATTTCATTTCCATTGGGAAGGCTATTGTAGCCATCCGTGTCTCTGGCTTTCGGAAGATATTCCTTCTCAAGAAATACTCCCATTTTGGTATAGGCAGGAATGATCTTTTTAGTAATAGCATCTGCGTAAAGAGCTGAATATTTATCTTTTTGAGCTTTTGTAAAGTTTTTAGGGAATTTTTTAATAGGCCCGTAGAAGATATTTTTGTCCATATCTGTAGTCGTGATCTCTTCTGCTTTCATCTGAGGGATCATTTTCACTACCAGTTTCTTGGGAAGAACTACCTTATTATTAATTCCTTCACGGAAGTTTTCTGAGGCCGCATTCATCCATTCCGGGAATTTTTCCATTCTTTTCAGCCAGTCAATGTAGTCCTTTTCTGTTTTGAAAGGCTGGCTTCCTTCTCCGCTTCCATACAAGGGAAAGTTCAGGGGAAGTCCTCCAAACTGAGTAAAAGGAATATATTCCGGATGATAGGCGTAGGCTTCAATTTTATCTTTTAAAGTATAATCAAGTACATCATATACAACTTTGTCATCATCTGAAAGGGCTTTATAATCAACGCTTTCCAGCTGTTTTTGTACAGAATTGTAAAAGGCAACCTCTCCTGAAATAAAATCTTTATCAATATTAATAGGAAGCTGGTCATTATACCTTGTATCTCCCTGAGAAGTAGCTTCTAAAGGATATAGTTTCAGATACTGCTCGTAATAGTTGGATGCAATAGAATCCATATTCGTAGGGGTCACCTTCGTCAGCGGAGAATCAGATTTTTTGCAGGCTGCGAGGCTGATAACCAGTCCCAGTCCTAAAATACCTTTTGATAAAATGTTTTTCATTTTCAGAATCTTTATGTAGCAAAAGTAAGTATTATTGGCTTATACAGAATAATCAATCATAATGATTTAAAAAAATAATTTTCAAAATATTTTCAACTTTGAATCAATTTTTTATCTTTGTCCATAACATTTAACAATCATATTATTACAGCTCTTTTTTAAGAAATAATGAAAGGGATTTTAAAAATTTACCATCCGGAGGAGACCCTAAAATACAATATTAGAAACACTTATTGTAAAGCGGTCTACAGCAATCAACAGCACTTTTTAGAAGTTGAAATAGTAACGGATGACAGCTTGGATCATGTAGATGATGATTCATTACAGTACAACTTTCCGCAGCTTTCACTTGAAATTTTTGATTTCCCTATCGACTCGAAGGATATTGAAGGAAAATTGATTAAGATTGATGACTCTGAGGAAGAAACCTACACCGAAGTTGATTTATTCGATGACGAGGACGCTTTTATCTACGATAATGAGCTGCTGTTTGAGACTAATGAAGAAGGTGAGCTTCAGGTCATCTGGAAAGGGACTATTGACGATTTTTATACAGGATCAGATACACCGATCCCTTTCCGGTTAAAATGCGAATTTAAACAGGATGCTATCAATATAGAGGAGGACTAACCGTTTTCTCATCCTTTTTATATCGAATATCTTTTCAAAATTTCTTTTGGAAGGATATTTGCTGTCTTCTAAATCATAACAAATTTTAAGTTGTTTTTAAGCAATTTTTAAGAGAGCAATTCATAATATTCCACTACATTTGTCGTTAAAATTTTATAAAAATTCACATTAATGCTGTTAACGGAACTTACTCAGATTTTATTTGCACAGATTACTGCTCCTGCAGTTGCAACAGACGATTTAGAATTTTCATTTTGGAAGATCATGTTCCATGGAGGGGCTTTCGCTAAAATAGTGATGTTTGTCGTTCTGGCTTTAGGTGTGTTTTCACTGTACCTGTTTTTCGAACGTTTTTTCTTTATTAAAAGATTGACCTCAAAAACAGACGCCAATTTCATGGAGAATATTGAAGATTTTATCAAAGAAGGAAAGATAGAAGCGGCGGCAGATTATGCTAAGAAACAGAGCTCTCCGGAAGGTAGAATTCTGGAAAAAGGAATTTCAAGACTTGGACGTCCTGTTTCGGATATTGTAAGCGCCATGGAATCCCAGGCTCAGGTAGAAGTAGCCAATATGGAGAAGAATCTTAATCTTTTGGCAGTGGTACCAAGTATTGCTCCGATGCTGGGACTTCTTGGAACGGTTATCGGGATGATCATTGCGTTCTTCAACCTTTCCCATGCAACAGGTTCATTCTCGCCGAAAACACTTTCTGAAGGTATTTATACGGCTTTGGGACAGACTGCGGTAGGTTTGGCTGTAGCTATTCCAGCTAACTTTTTCTACAATATCCTCTTAACCAGAATTGATAGATTTGTATTAAAAGCGCAGAATATGTCTGGAGAATTCTTAGACCTTATCAACAAACCTTTATAAATCTTATGAAAATTCAGAGAAGAAATAAAGCGAACCCCGAATTCAGTTTGGCAGCGATGACAGATGTTATCTTGCTGATGCTGATATTCTTTATGATAACTTCATCAGCCGCCAATCAAAGTGCGATTGATGTAAAGTTACCGAAAGCGGGAGCGGTAGAAGATAATATTCCCAATCCTTTGACGGTGAGTATCAAACCGGACGGATCTTATTTTGTAGATGACACGCCTGTCACAAGAGAACAACTGGAGCCATTGATTGTGAGTAAATTAACAGGTCAAACGAATAGGTCTTTTACCATTCGTGCAGATGAAAATACCATGCATAAAGATGTTGTTTTTGTGATGGAAATCGCAGAAAAGAATAAATTTAATATTGCTATAGCAACGGTTAAAGATAAATAATGACTCCGAAACAGTCGGAAAGAATCATTTAAAATGAAAAGTTACACGATAAACAAAAACGAGCAAAACAGAGACAGGATAAAAAGTGCTATACTTTCGATCCTTATTTGGGCTGGAATATTGCTTTTTGTTTTTCTTTATAAATTAAAACCGGAATTAGATAAGCAGCCTGATGAAGTAGTCACAACAATGCTTGTTAACTACGGGGATAACAGAAACGGGAAGGGGGTTGAAGAACCTGCTGAACAACCGGGGAGCTTAGCGGCTGCAACAGAAGAAGTAACTCCTGAACCTGCTGAAACGCCTGTTCCTGAAACTAAAACAGTCGTAAAGCCTGAACCAACACCAGAGCCGAAGAAAGCGGACGTAAAGGAAAAGGTGATTACAGGAAACAATGCTAAAATAAGCGTTCCTAAAAAAGAAGAGTCAAAAAAGACAAATAATAAAGCGGCAGCAAGTGCCAGTGCCTCTAAGAGTACTAAAAAAGCAGGCGCAACAACAGCCAACTCTAAAACCGGAAACGGCGACGGAAAAGGAACTGCAGCCATCGGAAACCTGATCAGAGGAAGAGGAACAAAAGCCGGGAGCCAGGGAACAGGCGAGGGAATAGGAAATTCAGGAGATCCATTAGGTGGTGACGGAAACGGAGACAGTAAAGTAGGAATTGACCGAAAACTGGTAGGATATATTCCCGGAACAATGGGAAGAGGAGGTGCACAGCCAAGCAATAGTTGTACCGCAAGTGGAACCATTACCATTGCCTATACTGTAGACAAAGCTGGAAATGTAGTCTCCGCAAGAAGATCAGGAGGAACATCAGATCCCTGTATTTCATCTACCGGAGTCTCCTGGGTGAAGAAGTATGTAAAAGCTGAGAAAGCAAGTACATCTTCCACCGGAACGTATAAAATCACATTCTAAAATACAAAAGCACTTTATTCAAGTGCTTTTTTCATTTCATTGATCCTGTTGATCACCGGAAGCGCAAATATACCGCTGGTCTGCAGATAAAGCTCATAGAACGTTTTTGACTTGTCTAAAAAGTCCTTATTACCATCCTGCTTCCCTTGAAAATAGAAAAGGTTTCCCAGCATTTCGTAATAATCTTTGTGGTCTCTTTCCTGTCTTTCATTCACAATGCTGATGATTTCTCCTTTTGATTTTGAAGAAATTTCCGTAAAATCTATTTTGAAAATATCCTTCATCAAAGTGTCAAAATCTAATTCTTTCTGCATTAAACTTTCCTCAGGCTTGTCCAAAATCAGTTTTTCTAATGCTTGAGTTAACTGACGTATTAATCTTAATGTGAATTCTTTATCTGTGATCATAGTTGATTTTATTTTGCTAGTTGCCAGTTTAACTGGACGTATTTTATAAAGTTATTTATTTTTCCTCCTAAGAGTTGATATTGTTCTGTTTTTTCATTTGAATCTGATTATACATTCAGCAACTGATAACAAATTACGCAAAAAACAAATATGCCAACACAATAGAAGTAATAACCCCCACCAAATCTGCCAGAAGCATAGCAACTACCGTATATCTCGTATTCTTAACGGCAATGGCTCCAAAATAAACGGCAATGACGTAAAATGTCGTGTCTGAGCTTCCTTGAAGAACTGCTGCTAGTTTCCCCTGAAAACTGTCTGGTCCAAATGTCGCCATGGTGTCAACCATCATTCCTCTGGCTCCGGAACCGGAAAGAGGCTTTATTAATGCAGTCGGAAGCCCGTCTACAAATCTTGGATCCATACCCGCTGTATTCACTACCCATTTCATTCCGTCAATGATTACATCAAAAACACCTGAAGTCCTCAGTAGTGAAATAGCAATCAGCATCCCTACCAAATAAGGGATGATTTTAACACAAGTTGTAAATCCTTCCTTGGCTCCTTCAATAAAGGCATCAAAAACATTGATTTTTTTATAAACGGCTCCCAGGACTATCGCCAAGAAAATAAAAAGAATAAGCCCGTTACTTAAAACTTGGCTGAAAATATCCAATTCGCCCTTACTAAGACCTGTCAGATACCATACAAGGAGTCCAATCATTACGGAGACTCCGCCTATGTATGCAATGACAGTTGGTTTCAATAAGTTGATTTTCTGATAGATTGAAACGATGATCATAGCCGCTAAAGTTGCTGCAAAAGTGGCAATCATACAATAAAGAAAGATATCCGTAGGGTTTTTGGATCCGGCGGAAGCCCTCAAAGCGATAATAGAGACTGGTATAAGCGTCATTCCGCCTGCATGGAGGCACAAAAACATGATCTGCGAATTGCTTGCGGTATCTTTATTCGGATTTAATGTTTGAAGGCTTTCCATCGCTTTTAAACCAAATGGGGTAGCGGCATTGTCCAGCCCCAGGAGATTCGCGCTGAAATTCATCAGCATATGCCCGAAAGCCGGATGGTTTTTAGGAATATCAGGAAATAGCTTTGAGAAAAAAGGTTGTATAAATCGGCTCAAAAGGTTGATCCCTCCTGCTTTTTCAGCAATACTCATGAATCCCATGAATAAGGTCATGATCCCAATTAGACCGATACAGATCTTAACTGCCGTTTCGGAAGTACCGATCACACCGTCCGATTCCTGAACTCTGTAAACTTTTACATTCTGTTTAAGAGAATCTGTTTTATAATGGATCCTGCTGTCTGCAAAATCATTTTTTTTCTTCAGACTGTCTCGGACAATAGGAGTAAGTGCATTCATCGGCTGTGAAGCGATCTGAACCGTGTCACCACCTTTTCCTACCACCATATCATTGAAGATGGTTTTGTAGTGGCCAGACGAAATGTACTTAATACTGGCAATGCCAATGGCAATGATAATGAAAGCCGACCAAATTCTGCTAAGGACCATTCGATTAAATTAAAATTTTAGAAAAGATAATAAATTAAATGTAAAACTGCTTAAACTTTTATTTTTTTGAACCATTACGGAATAATAAGAAAGTAAGAATAGTAAGAATTCATGTTAGCCAATAGCGTGTTTCTTACCGAATCAGAAGGATTTTTCTTAACTAAACTTAAATACTTAATAAGTCTTAATGGTTTTTTAAGAATCAAAATTTATTTTTCATCCAGATAAACCAGATACCCTTCAAAGTCATCATCTAAACTTTTCAAAACCTTTGCATCATCCATCTTTTTAGCAAGACTGTCAATAAAAAAGTTCTTCTCAAAAAACTGGCGGTGAATTCCCGGAAGCAGTTCCATAAAATAATCCATTCCGATTTTGTTATTGTGAAGATCCATTTTGGTTTCCAAAGGCTCATTAGGAAACAATTCTTCATGCATATCGGTTATTCTTTTGCAGAAATCCAGTGCCTTTTCCGGAGAGGACACCTTACAGCAATACATCATGATGAAACAGCACCACAGCGCATGCCTGAAAGCATTTCCAATACCATCGTTAGAGGCTGTTTTAGGAAACTTTTTCTGAGCAATAGTAAAAGCCTGTACCGTTGCATAAAAGCTTAATAATGCAAAAAGAGGATGGGGGAGAAGAAGCGATAAAAGGCGCATGACCTTTTTCAGGCTCATACTCCGGATGGTATTAAAAAATATCTTGAAAGTCCTCATAAATAAAAATCTCTCCCTAATTAGAGAGAGATTGTATGGTGTTTGTTACAGATCTTAAGCGTTTACAGCCAATAAATTGACTGTTTTAGCTACTGTATCTTTAATTTCAGTTCTTTTTACGATGAAATCTACAAATCCTTTTTCCTGTAGGAATTCAGAAGTCTGGAAGCCTTCCGGAAGATCTCTTCCGATGGTTTCGCGAATTACTCTTGGACCTGCAAAACCGATTAATGCTCCCGGCTCAGCCATGATAATATCTGCTGTCATAGCAAAAGAAGCGGTGATTCCTCCAAAAGTAGGGTCACAAAGGTAAGCGATGTAAAGAAGTCCTGCTTCAGAAAGCTGAGCAAGCTTAGCCTGTACTTTAGCAAGCTGCATCAGAGAGTAAGTTGCTTCCTGCATTCTCGCTCCTCCGGACTGACAGATGATCATGTACGGAAGTTTGTTTGCGATACAGTAATCTACTGCTCTTCTGATTTTTTCTCCCATTACAGAACCTAAAGATCCCCCGATAAAAGCAAAATCCATACATGAAACTACCATTTCAGTTCCTTTTACGGTTCCTACTGCATTTCTGATAGAATCTGTAAGCTTTGTTTTTGCTCTTACTTCTTTTAAACGGTCTTTATAGGGTTTTGTATCCTTGAAGTTTAAGATATCAATACTTTCAACATTGGCATCCAGTTCAGTGAATTTACCTTCGTCAAAAAGGATCTCAAAAAATTCCGCACTTCCTATTCTTACGTGAAATCCGTCTTCAGGAGAAACGTAGCTGTTTCTTCTCAATTCATCATGCTCCACTATTTTTCCTGATGGAGTCTGATGCCA
The DNA here is from genome assembly GCF_025153485.1 of Chryseobacterium pyrolae. NCBI lineage: Bacteria > Pseudomonadati > Bacteroidota > Flavobacteriia > Flavobacteriales > Weeksellaceae > Chryseobacterium > Chryseobacterium pyrolae. Next base: position 215,242 of record NZ_JANZQH010000006.1, on the reverse strand, counting down.
AAGGCCTTTGGGAACATCCTTTTTTTCATCAGTAGAGGTAGTAATGTTTTTTGCTTTTCTTTTAAACCAGTCGAATGCCATTTTTTGTCTGTATTAATGTATCATGTAAAAGGTAAAATGTATAAAGACAAAAGCATTAAATCTACTCTGTACTTTATACATTCTACTTTTTACAAAAAATTATTTTAAAGTATTTACGTTATTTAAGTCTTCAAACGCTTTAACCAGTCTTGTAGAGAAAGTATCTTCCCCTTTTCTTACCCAAACTCTTGGATCGTAGAATTTCTTGTTAGGTTTTTCTTCTCCTTCAGGGTTTCCGATTTGGGCTCTTAAATATTCAATATTGTTAACCATGTAATCTCTAACCCCTTCTGTATAAGCGAACTGAAGGTCTGTGTCGATATTCATTTTGATCACTCCATAGTCGATAGCTTCTCTGATCTCTTCTAAAGTAGATCCAGAACCCCCGTGGAATACGAAGTTAACCGGCTTCGCTGCAGTTCCGAATTTCTCCTGAACATATTTCTGAGAGTTGTCAAGGATTTTTGGAGTAAGAACCACATTTCCTGGCTTGTAAACTCCGTGCACGTTACCGAAAGCAGCAGCAATGGTAAAGTTGTCCGAAATAGCTTTTAATTTTTCGTAAGTATAAGCGATATCTTCAGGCTGAGTGTATAGTTTAGAGTTGTCTACATCAGAATTGTCTACCCCATCTTCTTCACCACCTGTAACTCCGATTTCAACTTCCAAAGTCATCTGCATTTTAGCCATTCTTTCAAAATATTTGGCTGAAATTTCAAGATTTTCTTCTAAAGATTCTTCAGAAAGATCCAGCATATGAGAAGAATAAAGAGACTTTCCAGTTTGTTTGTAATGCTCTTCACTGGCATCTAATAATCCGTCGATCCAAGGAAGTAATTTCTTGGCACAGTGGTCTGTATGTAAAATAACAGTCGCACCGTAAGCTTCTGCAAGAGTATGAATATGTTTGGCTCCGGCAATAGATCCTAAAATAGCTGCCTTCTGACCATCATTGTTTAATCCTTTTCCTGCGTTGAACGCAGCTCCGCCGTTTGAAAACTGAATAATTACAGGAGAGTTTAATTTCGCTGCAGTTTCCATAACAGCATTCACGTTGCTTGAACCAATTACATTGACTGCAGGCAGTGCAAATTTGTTTTCTTTAGCATACTGAAAAATATCGGTAACTAATTGACCTGTGGCAACTCCTGCCGGAAAAATTCTGCTCATGTTTTACTTTTTATTTTAAATTATTAGGCGTTTTTAAAATTCCTGTAAAGGTAATCATTTTTGAGGAATTACTAATTTCTTTTATCCCTTCCCCAAAGCAGCTTCTGACGGATCGTTTCGTAGAAACTTAAATGATTAGGCTGCACCAGAAGGATCTGGAAATCTGCCTTTTTGATGATAATTTCTTTGTCGGTTTCTATATGAACCAATCTCGAGTCCAGCGAAAGAGAATACTGTGGCACTCTGCTTTCTACTTTAAATTTGATTTCCACTCTGTCGTTCACCACCAAAGGCCTCACGTTCAGGTTGTGGGGAGCGATAGGGGTAATGACAAAATTTTCGTTGTTCGGAGAAATAATTGGTCCGCCACAGCTTAACGAATAGGCTGTTGACCCTGTAGGTGTGGAAACAATGACACCATCACCCCAGAAAACATTTAAAAATTCATCATTGATATAGGAATCTACCGTGATCATAGAGGTTGTTTCTTTTCTGGATACGGTAACATCGTTTAATGCATAGGGAAAAAAATCACCGGATTTTGGTGAAACCACCTCAATCACTGCACGGCGGCTTGTTTTCACGTCTCCTTTTAAAATCGCGTCAAGTTCTTTGAAAGCTTCTTCTTTTGTAAAGCTGGCCAGAAATCCTAATCTTCCTGTATTCACCCCTACAATAGGGATCTCAAGGTCTTCAATGAAGGTCAGAGAATTCACAATGGTTCCATCACCTCCAAAAGTAAAGAAAAGGTCTACCTCCTTATCTACAAGGTCCTGTTTGTTGTTGAATGTTTCAAATATCTTTGAGAACTGAAGCGCTTCAGCCATTTCATCGTACAGAACAGATTTTACGCCTCTGGTTTCAAGTTCTGAAATAAACTTGCTTAAATATAAAAAAGTATCGAGGTCTTTTTTCTGAGAATATATGGCTGCCTTCATGTTATATTTCTATGAATTTTTGGAAAAATCCGAACCGGTCCTTAAACAGATCTGATTTCTCATCAGAATAGTATTTCTCAACAATTCTGTAATCATATCGGTCAAGAGTAGCGTCTATCGAGGAGAGATTTTCATTGCTGATCTTGATGGTCACATGAATCACTTCATCTGACATAAAAGAGATAAATCCACCGTAAAATTTCGAGTTATTGCTTTCCACAATATTGGCGATCTCCGTCATCGAATATTTTCTCGCCGGTGTTTCTATCGTAAGGATAGCCCCGGTCTCTGAAAACAGAGGGTAACGGGATAGATTCTGAAAAACATCCTCGCAGGTAATGTACCCCAGATACTTTTCATTCTTGTTGATCACCGGGATCACGTTGGCACTGAAAGTGTAGAACAGGCGGATGCTGTCCATGATATTATTGTCTTCCAGAATAGCGAAACGTTCGATCTGATGTTCAAGATCCTTCAAAGTTCCTTCTCCTTCATAGAGAAAGTCTTCTGCGATAGCTCCGTAGAAGTGGTGGGATTTTTTGATGAAAATATGAGAATATCCAAAATCCTCTAATGTATTTCTCGCTGATTCTATGGAGTCAGTGAGGCTAAAACACGGAAAGTCTTTTGAGATATATTCCTTGATAAACATTGTGCTAATTTATAAAAAATTAAATGAAACTTTTCCCCAGAACATCACTTTTTTTCATGAAAAATAAAAAAAATGATGTTAAAATTTGTTTGTAAATAAAAAAAAAGTATCTTTGTCGCCTTTCATTTTTACTTTTTATTAGATTTATTTCAAACTGCACTGTCTTTTAAGGACATATGCAGTTTTTTTATTTTAGGGCTTTGGCAAACTCCCACATCACAATTCCACCACATACGCTTACATTCAGAGAGTGCTTTGTTCCCAGCTGTGGAATTTCAAGAAATGTGTCAATATTCGGAAGAGCTTCATCACTGATTCCTTCCACTTCATTTCCTAAAATCAACGCATATTTTTTTGAGTGGTCAATGCTGAAATCTGTAATCATCATGCTGTTTGTCGTCTGCTCGATCCCAATGATCTCGTATCCACGGCTTTTATAATCGCTAATTGCCGCATTAATATCACTTTCGTGGCTCCAGTCCACACTTTCTGTAGCCCCAAGTGCGGCTTTATGAATTTCACGGTGTGGAGGCTGAGGAGTGATCCCGCAAAGAATGATCTTTTCGATCAGAAAAGCATCAGCTGTTCTGAAGGAGGCCCCTACATTGTGCATGCTTCTGAGGTTATCTAAAATAATGACCAATGGAATTTTCTCAACCTTCTTAAATGTTTCTACATCAATTCTGTTAAGTTCTTCCAGTTTTAGTTTCTGTACCAATTGTTTTATTTTGTTGAGATTAATTTTCCGTCTTTATAGACCTCAGTCTTTTCAACGCTTCCGTCTTCACGGTAATGAACACGGGTTCCGTTCCATTTGTCGTTGGCAAATTCTGTTTCACGCTGTATTTTCCCCGATGGATAAAGTGATTTCCATTTTCCGACAGCCAACCCGTTCTCATATTGCCCGATCTGCTTTACCGACTTCCCGTTTTCATAAAAGACTTTGCTTTCACCATGTAATTTAGCGAATTTATAATTAGAAATTTCTGATACTACACCGGAAGGGGTATAAAAAGTGGCTGTAAAGCTGTTGTCATAAATATTTTTATCACCATTTCTGAACACTTCTTTGGAGGTAAGAATCCCATTTTTGTCATAATAGACCCATTCATTCACCTTAAAATCTTTCTTATACTCGCCTTTAGCCTGAAGTTTTCCATTTTCGTGATAGTAAACGGCATCGCCGTCTACTTTTCCTTTTCTCCATTCGAGAATCTGTTTGGTCTGTCCGTTATCATAGAAAGCTTTACATGATCCTTCCTGAAGTCCATCTTTAAATCCGCATGGTTTTTGTGCTATTGCCAACGATGATGCAGCGATGAATAGCAGAAAAAAGTATTTCATAGATATTTTTATTTCAAAAATAGCAAAATACTTATATTTGATTAAAAATATTAACATGAAAAAAATATCCACTTTACTGCTGTTGGTATTCGCTTTTATATGGGGACAGGCACAGAATACTTATTATCCGCAGGCTTTTTTTGATAAAAAGATGGCGCGTGAGATGCTTAGTTTCGGGAACTCTACGATTGAAGGAGTGGCTTCCACAAAACAGAAAGGCAAATTCGGAATTAAACCCTTACTTGGCGAAAAACATTATGCTCCCAAAGGGACTGTAGTCATGCTTTTTCCTGTAACCCCTTATTTTGATGAGTTTTACAGTATGAGAAGAAAGTATGAGAACAAAAAAACGACGGTATATATGTCTGAAGATGCTTTTAAATATAAACTGGAAGCGTTAACGGATGATTATGGAAGATTTAAGTTTGAAAAATTGAAACCTGGAAAGTATTATATTGAAACCATCGTCAACTTTACGGCGACAGGCAGTTATCAGGAACAGACCGGAAGATCAGATGCTTATAATGTATATGGAGGTTATCTATATTCTTCCCCGATATACCAGACTTTTTTCTATGGATATTCTGCCGCCAACAGGGAAAGTAAATTTGTCGAAATAAAACAAGACGGAGAAATAAAAGAAATCAGCCTTTAAGGTTGATTTTTTATTTTTTCAACCCCATGATCTGATGAACACTTTTTTCAATACTCTGTGCCAATGCTTCCATAGGAATGTCATTTTCATCATTATTGAAAGGATCTTCAATTTCCTCAGCAATCAGCTCCAGACTCATCAATACATAATATACAAATACGGTAAGCGGAATCATCAGAAGTCCGATTGTGATGACATAGGCCACGGGAAGCGCCAGTACATATAAAATGATAAACTTCTTTACAAATGAAGAATAAGAGTAAGGAATAGGGGTGTTTTTAATTCTTTCGCAGCCTCCGCAAACATCTAAAAATCCTGAAAGCTGAGTATCCAGATACAGCATTTCGATATCTGAAATCTTTCCTTCCTTCTTCAGCTGATTCAGTTTATGGGTCAAAAGAATAACAATTTCGCTGGGACCGTGATGTTTAAGAGATTTTTCAATTTCAGAATAATCCTCATCCAGAGCCAGCCTTGTGGATTCCTTAGACAAATGTTTAGCAAGGAAATGGGGAAAATATTTTAAGTATCTGGAGATCTGTTCTGCATTTTGATGGTCATCACCTAAAATGGCATTGATTTTTACTGCAAAATTTCGGGTGTCATTCACCAGTTTTCCCCAGAGTTTTCTGCCTTCCCACCATCTGTCGTAAGCTGTATTAGTTCTGAAAACAAGCAGTAGCGAAAGTACAAATCCCAAAAGAGAATGAATCATTCCAACATTACTCACTCCGGATTTTGTGGTAAGATGAAGATATTCCACTTCCAGATACTGAATGCCCCATGAATAAAGGCCCACAAGGATCATCGTTGGAAAAAGGATCTTCATGGTATCGCTTTTATGCATGCTGAAAAGTATTTTCAGGAAATGTTTGGTGTTGTAGGCTCTCATAAATTCGCTTAGTCCTACAAATATAATTTTTTCATTTGAGCTCTGCTTTATCTGGAACTTTAAAATAAGTTTAAAAAAGGCAAAAGGCAAAAGGGGTAAAGAGGCTTATGGCAAGATATAGAGTGACTAAATAATTAAGTCTCTTAAAAATCTTTTGCTCTTCTCTGGCTTATCATTTTTTTACCTCAGATTTCCAGATGATTATGAGTAGTTTTGAAACATTAAGAGCATGGAAGGAGGTAAGAAAAGTTAAGAGAAAATCTAAAGATTTTTTAGCTCTGTTTCTTAAAGCGAAGCTCAGCTTAATAATCTTAAAAACTTAATATCGCTTAATGTTTCAAATCTATTCATAAAATCTTTAATTTTTAAACTTATGTGTGCTTCTTATTCTCAATACTTTAAACTTAATAATTAAAGTGTTTAAAATCTTTTGTCTCTTTTGTGGTTTAAATCAGGCTCGCGAAGCTCCAATACTATTTTTTAATTTTCACAGATTTCAAAAAAACACTATTTTTATTTCGTATTAAATAATAAAATAAGATGATCCTCGAAAACGTAGATGTAGTCCACGATATCAGTAAAGAAGATTTTCAACAGAATTATTTCAAAAAACATAAGCCACTTTTGATTAAAAATTTCGCGGCCAGATGGGATGCTTTTGACCAATGGAATCTTGCCTACATCCGGGAAAAAGCAGGTGATCAGGACGTGCCGTTGTATGATAATAAACCTGCCGATGCTTCCAAAAGCTCAGATGCACCGGTGGCCAACATGAAGATGAAGGATTATATTGACAGGATAAAAAGCGGTCCCTCAGATCTGCGTATTTTTTTCTATATCATTACAGACAGGCTACCGGAATTGTTGAAAAATTTCACGTATCCGGATCTGGGGATCAAATTTTTTAAACGACTTCCAACTCTTTTCTTCGGGGGAAGTGAAGCTCATGTTTTAATGCATTACGATGTAGATCTCGGAGATTTTCTTCACATTCATTTCGAAGGGAAAAAGAGAATCCTTTTATTTGATCAGAAACAATCTGCCTTCTTATATAAAGTACCGCTCTCTGTTCATACCGTTTATGATATCGACTATGAAAACCCTGATTATGAAAAGTTTCCGGCATTACAATATGCTAAGGGATACGAGATTTTCATGGAACATGGGGATGCGCTATTTATTCCTGGGGCATTCTGGCATTTCAACCGATATCTGGAACCGGGATTTTCTATGTCGCTAAGGGCGCTTCCTAACAAACCAGGTGTCTTTGCCAATATGATGTACCACGTTTTTATCATGAGGTATACCGATAAGCTTCTGCGTAAGCTATTTAAATCTAAGTGGGTGAATTACAAGCAGAAATGGGCTTATGAAAAAGGGACAGAGGCATTTGAAAAGAAGAGGAAATAGATCTGGATGTCTTAAGCAAGAGGCCGGAAGCTACTGTTGGGATCCGTGTCAAGGTTCTAAACCTTGACACGGATAGTTCGATTGAGACAATCTCATAGGGTTTCCGTTTTCAGCACCAAACTTCCATCTTCCGGCATCCATCTCCCATCTTTATTCATTAATAAGTCCGAAAATTTTAGCATCTACAAATCTTCCTTTCTCAAAAAAATAATCACGGAGAATTCCTTCTTCTTTAAAGTTTAATGAATGTAAAAGCTTTTCAGATGAGATATTTCCGGGGTCAATGAAGGCATCCACACGATGAAGCCTCATGCTTTCGAATCCGAATATCAAAATAGGAAGAAGGGCTTCTTTCATATAGGAATTTCTCCAGAATTGAGGATTCAGTTCGTACCCGATTTCTGCCCGGGAATGGGCGGGATACCAATTGTGATAGCCGCATGTTCCGATGACCTTCTTTTCAGATTTCAGCTCCAGAGCCCAGCGGAACCCTTTTCCTTTCTTGAATTCATCATTAAAATAAGTGATGATATTTTGGGCATCCTTCAGTGTTTTGAAGGTTTCCAGATCATAATATTCCATCACTTCATCCAGAGAAAAATAGGCGAAGAGATCTTCTGCATCATCGGGAGTCAGCTGTCTTAAGAGAAGTCTTTCAGTTTCTAAAACCGGGTAGATCATAGAGTTTATTTTACTGAAAAATACGATAAATATTTTATTCAGAAATAGATAAGGCCCTTTTTTGCTCCCGGAAGCGAGATTAATTGTATCACAAATCCCAACCCTGAATTTATTTTATTTAAATTTGGGGCTCATTTTTTATTATGGCAAAAACGAAGAAGGAAACTCCGCTAATGACGCAGTACAATACCATTAAGGCAAAATACCCTGATGCACTGCTTCTTTTCCGGGTGGGAGACTTTTATGAAACTTTTGGACAGGATGCCGTGAGAACATCCCAGATCCTCGGTATTGTTCTTACTAAAAGAGCCAATGGAGATGGGCATATAGAGCTGGCGGGATTTCCACATCATTCGGTAGATTCTTATTTGCCAAAACTGGTAAGGGCCGGCATGAGAGTAGCGATCTGTGATCAGCTTGAAGATCCAAAAACGGTCAAAGGAATCGTAAAAAGAGGGGTTACAGAACTTGTGACACCTGGAGTTACGTTCAATGATCAGGTATTAAATTCAAAAAAGAACAACTTTCTGCTTTCCCTTCATAAAGAAAAGGAAAAGTACGGAATTGCCATGGTGGATGTTTCCACAGGTGAATTTTTAGTAAGTGAAGGAAATTTAGAAAAGATCCTGCACATCATCAATACTTTTGATCCTAGCGAAATTGTTTATCAAAGAAGCGTTCAGTTGCCGGAACAGTTAAAAAATAAAAGCGCCTTTAAGCTTGAAGACTGGGCTTTCCAGTATAATTTTGCTTACGAAAAACTGACATCTCATTTTAAAACCAATTCTTTAAAAGGTTTCGGGATTGAGAATCTTCCATTGGCGATTACCGCTGCAGGCGCTATTTTCGCTTATCTGGTAGAAGATACTCATCACAATCTGCTTGCTCATATCACGAAACTTCAGATCATTCCGCAGGAAGATTATCTGATGATGGATAATTTTACCTTAAGAAACCTGGAAATTGTGTATCCAAGCAACCCACAGGGAAAATCATTGCTGGATATTATCGACAAAACATCTACCCCGATGGGGGGAAGACTGTTGAGAAGGAGGATTATTCTTCCTTTAAAATCGGTGGAGGAGATTATGAGAAGACTTTCTCTGATTGATTTCCTGAATGAACATGATCATCTGAAATACGAGATCTGCCAGCTGTTGAAATCCATCTCGGATCTTGACCGACTGATGGGAAAACTGGCCGCTGAAAAGATATCTCCAAAAGAATTGGGATATCTCCGTCAGAGTCTGATCAATATCCATCAGATAAAAGCTTTGCTTCATCCGCATGCCGATGTTCTGGCCTGGCTGGAACCGCTTTTTGATATGGAGGAATTGATCAAGTTTTTACAAAATCATCTGAACGAAGAACTTCCTGTGAATATTTCAAAAGGAAACGTCATCAAAGCAAACATATCCGAAGAACTTGACAGGTTGAGAAACCTTCAGAATAAAGGGCGAGGCTTTCTGGATGAAATGTGCCAGAGAGAAATAGAAAGAACGGGGATTTCAAGCCTTAAAATTGATTTTAATAATGTTTTCGGATATTATATAGAAGTAAGGAATGCCCATAAAGATAAAGTTCCGGGTGAGTGGCTAAGAAAGCAGACGCTCGTGAATGCAGAACGCTATATCACCGAAGAGCTGAAAGAATATGAAAGCCAGATCCTCGGTGCCGAAGAAAAAATAGGAGTTCTGGAAAACGAACTATACAGAAATGTATGTGCTGAAACAATGGTCTATATGGATCAGATTCAGGGAAACTCCCATATTATCGCACAGCTTGATGTGGCGGCAGGATTGTCGGAACTTGCTGTTTCTGAAAGCTATACAAAGCCTGTCCTAAACCAGGGCTATGCGATAGACTTAAAAGAAGCCAGACACCCGATTATTGAAAACGCACTTCCTTTAGGCGAAAAATACATTCCGAACGACATCTTTTTAGATAAAGATTCACAGCAAATCATCATGGTAACGGGACCGAACATGGCCGGTAAATCGGCGATCCTTCGCCAGACAGCAATTGTGTGTCTTTTGGCTCAAATCGGAAGTTTTGTTCCTGCAAAATATGCTGAAATTGGGGTTTTAGATAAAATTTTCACAAGGGTAGGGGCTACCGACAATATTTCAGCGGGTGAATCTACTTTCATGGTAGAAATGAACGAAGCAGCCAATATTCTGAATAATATTTCGGAACGCAGCCTGATCCTTCTGGATGAGATCGGTCGTGGAACGTCTACTTATGATGGGGTTTCCATTGCTTGGGCCATCGCAGAATACCTTCATCAGCATCCTACGCAAGCAAAAACATTGTTTGCAACGCATTACCATGAGCTGAATGAAATGACCGTGAATTTTGAAAGGGTGAAAAACTTCCACGTTTCCATCCAGGAAAATAAAGGGAACATCATCTTCTTAAGAAAGCTGGTTCCGGGAGGCAGCGAGCATAGTTTCGGTATCCATGTCGCAAAACTGGCGGGAATGCCTGCAAAGGTAGTCAACAGAGCTAATGAGATTCTGAAAACCCTCGAAGCGAGCCGTTCGCAGACCACCAGCACTTCTGAAAGCATTAAAAGAGTAACGGAAGAAAATATGCAGCTTTCGTTCTTCCAGCTTGATGATCCTGTTTTGGAAAATATCCGTGAAGAATTGACCAAAATAGATATCAATACTTTAACACCTATTGAAGCTTTAATGAAGCTTAATTCGATAAAAAAAATGATTGGAGGATAGTCCAATCATTTTTTTTGTTGACAAAATTGAATACAACTAGCAGCAGTATCCATCGTTACCTCTCGGTCCAATGATCATGAAATGGCTGGGTACTCCTCTGAGTTTACACAGGCCTTCAGCACATGAAGCGCCTCCGTTGATTTCCTTTAGCTCTTTTTTCGTGAGCTTTCTTTTTTGGATGTTTGTATTTTTCATATATTCTGGATTATAGGTTAGTTGAGAGGTTTAACAGCAATATCCATCCTGAACTCCGAATACTCCATATAATTCGTCACCTGTTGCAGGGTCAATGCAGCTTACCACTCTTGGACAGACAGGTCTTGCTCCGCCGCTAATTTTTTTAAGTTCTTTTTTAGTCAGCTTTTTGGGTTGAAAATTTGATTTTTTCATAATAATTTTGATTTGGTTGTATGCTAATTTACATTTAATTTCATATAATTCAATGAGTTGTGATTAAAAAAGAATGTTAAAATTATCAATGGAATTTCGGAATGAAAGAATTAAAATAATCAGAGCAGACCCTGCTGATTCTCTCAAGTTCCCAGTATAGCTACTTTCAGCTTTATTTAAAACCTGCTGATCTCATATTAAAGGCGAACCTGTAAAGATGAACAAAACGGTAGCCATTGGATGTACAATCAAAGTCAAGAAGTAATATATTTGCTTTAGAATTTATACTGATCGGTGTTCTTTGAATGCCGATTTTTTATGCCGGAAAAACTTATTTTTGCGGGACCAATTCAATAGAGGCGGGCTTTAGCCCGCTTAAATAAAATGGCTTTAGCCAAAATAGACATATAGAAATGAAATTACAATTCAACCTGAAATATCTTCTTCTCACCATTTTTCTATTCCTTGTAGAAGTCCTGATTGCTACAAAGCTTGCTGATATTTTCTTTGTAAGAGCTTATCTTGGAGATGTTATCGTCGTGATGCTTCTGTATACATTTGTTAAAAGCTTCGTAAAGATGAATAATGAAAAGCTTATCCTGGGAATTTTTATTTTTTCATGTCTCGTTGAAGTTGCCCAATATTTCACGATTGCAGAAAAACTAGGCTTCCGTCCTGGAAGCCTGATGTATATTGTGATCGGAAATTCTTTTTCATGGGTAGATATCCTTTGCTACGCTGCCGGATGCCTTCTGTTGTTTCTATTTGTAAAAATTAATCCTAAAAAAACAGAAGAATTAAGCCTGTAAAAGGTGCTTTTTCAGAATTTAAAAATTTATCTTCCGAAACTGTCATATTTATCTTCCGCGTATTTGATGAAACGATTAAGTAAGGCCACATTTTCTTTTTCCATAGGAGAAAGTTCCTGGTCTACATTATTGGAAACAGGAATATACCAATCCGTTTGCTCAAAGAAATATCTGTAGGTTTCCTTTTTGAAAGAATAGCCATGCCTTGCGAAAACAGAGTTTTTAATGATTTCCAGATCCAGTTTTCTTAAATTTTTGAGTTCTTTCTCTGTCAGTTTTTGCTTGGAGGCATTTATTTTAAAAATTGCATCAGAGGCGGCTCTGTTTTTCGAAGTAGTATAGCTTTCCGTTTTCCCTGTTTCTTCGTCTTTGTATTTTTCAACAAAACTTTTCGGATTCGACCAGTCTACGAGGTCAGAATCTTCATCCAGCATAAAATTCGGATTGTAAACGAATTCTTTTTTGGATAATTTTATTGTTTTTAAAGGTGATTTTACAGCCGTTTTATTGAAAGCATTCCATTTTCCGGTGATGCTGTCGCCGCTTAGTTTTACTTCAAATCTACCGTCTGTTTTATCATTTCCGGGTTCATCCAGGATAAAAGATTTCGTGCCTTCATTAAAAACACCTCTGAAAGGACGCTGGTTTCCATTGACAATACTTTGTCCGTAGACACTGTCTTTGGTTATCCTATTGATCTTCAGAGAAATTCTCTTATTGACAAAATCCTCATATTGCTCACCGTCTTCTGGGGTAATCATTTCCTTCCCGGCAAAGTCACCCATATAAATTCCGTAATATTCTTTATGAATTTCGGGAATTACCACAGAATCCTTTTTTGCGATTACAGAATCTTTTCCTGTTTCGGTTATTTTTCCGTCTTTCTTACAGCTGAGCAGAGAGACTGCCAGTAGAGAAGCAAGGGTGTAATTTAGAATTTTCATAGATGTTTTTTTGTAATTAAATATTCAATTAAAAGGATATTGGGAATCCAGCCCAGCCATGAAATAATCTGATAGACATCCATAGGATTGGGATGGAATAAATATACAATAATTACTTTCCAGATGCGTAAGGTAAGTGCAGATAAAGTAAGGGCAAAGCTTCGCCACATCCACTGCTTGTGTTCTTTAAATCTTTTCTGTCTTGCAGATTGATAGGCTTTATAAGTGGTGAACCACCACAGGGATCCCAAAATAATGAACGAAATTTTGGAAAGAAAACCTCCGTTGGCAAAATAGCCCATATAGATCCCTGATGGCGCAGCAAGGATGAGAATTAAAAAAATATAGATCTTACCCATATTTCTATGAAAGCTTTTTAAACCGAAATCTTTTCTTAGAATGGCCAGAAATCCGGAAAGCAATACAAAAATACTGGTGTAGACATGCGTATAGAAAAAAGGAAGATATTCTGGTCTGTCCTGAACCTCCGTTTGCTTGATCATCAGGAAGCTTACATTAGGATCAAAGGGAATATATTCCAGGGTAATTTTAAGCATCAACCAAAAAAAATATCCGAATCCTATGATCAAAAGGGTTCTTAAGAAGATTGGAATATGTTTTTTGGACGTAAGCATTTTATTTATTCAAAATTGGCAATGAAAGGCAGCGTAAATAACATTTTTACAGGAGTTCCTTTATATTCTGCAGGTTTCCATTTGGTCTTCATAGATCGGATTGCTCTTTCAACTTCTTTGTTAAATTCTTTATTTTCACCTGCTACAGTCAGGTCTTCTATTTCACCATTAATATTCACCGAAAACTTTGCGAAAGACTCTATTTTTCCTCTTACCCCTTTGATGTGGCTTATTTTTATTTTTTGACCGACTGTTTTTCTAAAGCCGCCGACTCCCCCGGGGTATTCTGCCGTTTGATCGGCTATTTGGGCAGCTTGTTCTTCCACAGAAGCTTTCACAGGACCCTGTGTTTGTGAAAATACGGCTGCTGAGGTTAAAATTAAGATCACTAAAGCTATTTTTTTCATATCTTTAAATTATTTAAATGTTGCGCAATCAGCCATCCCTCACTCCAGCATGCCTGAAAATTAAAACCTCCCGTTACCGCATCAATGTTCAGAACTTCGCCGGCAATATGAAAATTCGGAAGAAGCTTTGATGACATGTTTTTGAAGTTAATTTCCTTTAAATCAACACCTCCTGCGGTCACGAACTCATCTTTAAAAGTAGATTTCCCTGTAACCTTCAGCTTTTTTCTGCAAAGGTTATCAAGGATCTTCTGCATTTCTTTAGCTGAAATATTGGAGATTTGTTTATTCAGATCAATTTTTGAAACAGATAATATTTTCTGCCAGAACCTGTTGGTAATGTCAAAAATCTTTGCCTGCCCAATGGTTTTTTTAGGATTTGACTGTCTGAAATTTTGAAAGCTTTCTTCCGCTTCATCCATAGATTTCGAAATAAAATTTACTTCAATTTCAAATTGATACTTCGATTGGGCAAGACTTATCGCTTCCCAGGCTGATATTTTCAGAATAGCAGGTCCCGATAGCCCCCAATGAGTGATCAGCAAAGGACCGCTTTCTTCAGTTTTTAGAGCAGGAATTGAAATTTCCGCATTTTCAAAGCTGGTTCCGGGAATATCATGTAATAACTCATCTTTAATGTTGAATGTGAAAAGAGAAGGAACAAGGTCAATAATTTTATGACCCAAATTTTCTATGATTTTCAATGATTTTGGAGAACTTCCAGTCGTGTAAACGATATAATCTGCCTCAAAGTCTCCCAAGCTGGTCTTGACAAGATATTTTTCATCCTGTTTTTCGATCTCTTTTACAGAACATTTCGTTTTGACCTCTACTTTCTTATTTTGAACTTCATTCAGGAAAGTATTGATGATGGTCTGTGAAGAATTGCTTTCCGGAAACGTTCTGTTATCATTTTCAATTTTCAGGGGAACATGACGTTGATCAAACCATTCCATGGTGTCACCAGGCTGAAATTTGGTGAAAACACTTAATAATTCCTTGTTGCCCCGCGGATAAAACTGAACCAGTTCTCTGGGATCAAAACAGGCATGGGTTACGTTGCAACGCCCGCCACCTGATATTTTTACTTTCTGAAGTACATCCGAGTTCTGCTCCAGGATGGTGATATTGTATTTTTTTTCGTTGAGATTCGAGGCACAGAAAAAGCCTGCTGCACCGCCTCCGATAATGATGATCTGTTTCATGTATTTGTAATCCTATGCTGAAGATTATTTTTTCAAAAGTACAATTTTTATAAACCATCTTATTTGAGTAATTTTGGAGAATATAATTTGATCATACTAAAAACGATTTTTAAATGATTTTTTACCATAAATTCGAAGTACGCTGGAGTGACCTTGATGCCAACAAGCACTTAGCCAATTCATCATATGTTCAGTATTGTGCCCAGTCCAGAATGGCCTTTATGACCAAAGAAAAGATGGGCGTTACCCAGTTAAGCAGATGGGGAATAGGCCCTGTAATTATGCACGAAAGATATTCCTTCTTCAAAGAGATCTATGCAGACCAAACCGTGATTGTGAGTCTGGAGATCGACGGATGTTCGGAAGACTCTTCGATTTACAGATTTGTCCATAAATTCTACACCCCGGATGGCGTACATTGTGCGACAGCGGAGGCCACAGGCGTATGGATCGATATGATGCTGAGAAAGATGACCACCCCGCCGGATGATGTGGTAGAAGCAATGAACAAATACAAAAGCCCTGAAACCATCGTGATGAGCAGAGAAGATTTCAAAAAACTTCCGTTCCGTCCTGATAATGTTGATCCGGCAGAATTTAACTAATACATGATAAGAGATAAATGATGATTGATAGAATATAAACATCTTCAAAAATCATTTATCATCTATCAATCATCACTTATAAATTAAAATATGTTTGAAGATAAATCACCGGAACTGACTCCCATCTCGAAATTAGGGGAGTTCGGACTTATAAAGCATTTGACACAATATTTCCCCCTGTCCAACGAGTCTTCGGAACTTGGAGTGGGAGATGATGCTGCTGTCATTAACCCTGGAAATAAAAAAGTAGTTCTTACCACGGATGTTCTTGCAGAAGGCGTTCATTTTAACCTGGGCTATGTTCCATTAAAGCATTTAGGGTACAAAGCTGTAGTCGTGAACCTGAGTGATGTTGCGGCCATGAACGCTGTACCTACCCAGATTTTGGTTTCTCTGGCTGTTTCCAGTCGTTTTCCTGTGGAAGCTTTGGAAGAAATTTATTCCGGAATTCAGGCTGCGTGTGCAAGATATAAAGTTGACCTTATTGGAGGAGATACCACAAGCTCAAATTCCGGACTTGTGATGAGTATCACGGCTGTCGGAATTGAAAGTGAAGAGAATATTGTAAAAAGAAGCGGGGCAAAACCCAATGACCTTCTGGTTGTAAGTGGAGATCTTGGCGGTGCCTATATGGGGCTTCAGATTCTTGAAAGAGAACATGCTGTTTTCCTTGCTGATCCTAATATGCAACCGGAAATGGAAGGCTACGATTATATCCTGGAGAGACAGCTTAAACCTGAAGCGAGAACCGATGTTAAAACCATTCTTGAACAACTGGATATTAAACCCACATCGATGATTGACATTTCTGATGGCCTGGCGTCTGAGATTCTGCATCTTTCTGATCAGTCAAAAACAGGTTTCAGACTGTATGAAGAAAAGATCCCGATGGACAATCTTACGATCTCTACAGCGGATGAAATGAATCTTAACCCGGTAATGACTGCATTAAGCGGTGGTGAAGATTATGAACTACTGTTCACCATTTCTCCGGGTGATTTTGATAAAATTAAAAATCATCCTGATTTTACCATCATTGGTCATGCCGTAGAAAATGAAGAAGGGAATTATATGGTGGCAAGAGGATCTAATCAATTGGTTCCTCTTACGGCACAAGGTTGGGATGCTTTTTTAGGCAATCAACAGAATGGATAGATTTATTATTTGATTATGGATATAGTAAAAAAACACTGCATAAAATGCGGTGGTTTTTTAAACTATTATGCAGGAGATAAAGAGAAGGAAATCTATTGGTTTCATCCGGATCATTTAGGTTCTAGCAGTTATATTACAGGTTTAGACGGTGAAGTAACCCAGAATATAGAATACTTCCCAAGTGGTGAAACCTTTGTAGAAAACCACAGAAACAGTAACCAGAGCCCTTATAAGTTTAATGGTGAGGAACTTGATGCTGAAACAGGGTATTACTATTATGGAGCGAGGTATTATAACCCTAGGGTGAGTCTTTGGTTAAATGTGGACCCATTAGCAGAAGACTATCCATCTTTTAGTCCTTATATTTACGCTCTTAATCATCCAATAAATTTCATTGATCCTGATGGAAATTTTAGATTACCAGCAAATGCTACGAGAGAGCAAAAAAGATTATATAAAGAGGCAATAAAAACTATAAAAGCGGTGTTTCGAGATTCAGAATTTCGAGGAGCGTTTAAAGAGAAATTTGGTGTAGATGATAAAATGATACAGACAATGCTCAAAGATGGAGATGGACCCACTGTTATAATGAATGAAAGTTTACTTGATTTGGGGAATTTTGATCAAGATGATCCCAATGTTATTAAAATAGATTCTGGCGTAGTAAACACGGTTTCAAAAAATAAAGGAAATAAAAAGTATATTGATAATTTAGCAGAAATTATAATTCATGAAGGTGGTCATTGGGCAGACTATGCAATTGACCATGTTTCCAAGGAAAAGGACCCACTTTTTAAGAAGAGTCTTAAATCAAAAGGTGTTAAGGGTGATATAGGAGATAATTGGGAAATTATTTATTTTGGAACAGATCTTCAATTTTCTGCTTCTGATCGTGATATAATTAGTGAAAAGTTTGATGGATTTAGGAGGAATAATGCTGCAAAAGATTTTAGGCAACAACGTGAAATCAGGGACTTGAAATCAGAAAAAAAGCCATCTATTTTAGATATTTATAAAAAACCAAAAGATAATTTGCGAACAGGAAATCGTTAAAGAGGATGTTATTAATCTAAAATTTCCAAATAGTATGAATTTTAAAACTAAAATAGTTATGATTTTATTATCCTCTTTATTAATTACGAATTGTAAGGAGGAAATGAAAAAATGTGTAAGTCAATCTACCGATACTAATGTAAAACTATATAATGATTTAACAGATCAGTTGATACCTTATTTTTTTAGAGAAGATTATTTAGGTGAAAAAAGATATTTTGATAGTTTAAGAGTTCATGATGATGATTTATATATCGAAGAGAAGACAAAAGCGCACAACGAACTTTTTAATCATCCTGAAAAATTTTGCAATTTGTATATAGATTCTACTAAAAATAAAAATACATATTTCGGGACAGATAATACCGAGGTTTATTTAAGACGCATAATCAGAACGAAGGATTCTTTTAAAGACTTTTCTAATAGTCCAGATATTAAAAATTTAAGCATACGAAGTTCTATAAAAGCAAATCAATTTAATTTGTGTACCGCAAAAGTTCTAGATCTGGCAGAGTATGATAAACATACAAATGAATGTGAGATAGGTGTTGTCTATTTTTCAGAGATTGTATTTGATCCTTCTAAAAGAAGTGCATTAGTTTTTGTTGACCATCGTATAAAAAAAGATTATTACGGTAGAAATGCTATATTTAAACTAAGATTGCATGATAATTATTGGGAAATAGAAGATGCTATGTTAGTGTCAACTTCCTAATTTTCGGCTCTTTTCTTTTTTCTCATGAAATTTAGAAGAAGAACCCCCGCTGCGCAAAGTCTGTGACTTTGAGCTATAGTAAAACAAAAGCCACTGCAATAGCGGTGGTTTTGTGTTTTATAAAGCAGCTACATTTTCATTAAAGAAGTCTTTAAATTTTTTCTTTGTAAGGTAAGTTTTTGGTAGCTTCTTGAGAATCCTTTATGCGAAGTATGCTCTCGTAGGCAGGGACGGGTAAAATGGTCGAAATTTAAAAGGTGCTGATCTTTTCATAAAGCAAATAAATTTTCTACATTTATAAAAAACAATCAAACAGCTAATCAGCAGATATCCCAGCATTTTTTTGCCAAGGTTTTTGTTGAAGATATCGGTGTGCTAGAGTTTTTACAGCTAATGGATTAGAGGCTAAACTTCAAGAACTTTACATTAGTGCCGCTAAATATTATTCACGTCAAAAAAAGATCGTTGGAAAGATCGTAAGTAATATAGGGGAACAAGAATTGATAACTTAGAGTATAAAAAACAAAATAATGATTAAATACATCTTACTAATTTTTGTCTGTCTTATGTCTTGTAAAGATGTAAAAGAGAATAGCTTCCAAAAAGTAGAGTATAAAGATTTTAGTCTTAACATTTATAAAAAATATTATAATAATTACTCCGTTGATTCAAGCAATGTAGACCCTTTAAATTTTGTTAAAATATATACAGAACGGTGTAAAATCGATTGTAAAGAAAATGATTACTATTTGGAGAAGGCGATCAGTTTATTCAACGATAAAAAGGATAATATTTTTTACTGTGAATTGGTACGGTTCGACAATTCTATAAAAATGAATAGTGTAATAGAACAAATTAAAATTAAAAACTGTATTGATCCTTATAATATTAAAATTAATAAAATATATAGGCTAGATCTTAAATCTGCAATTTTTGTAAATTATTCTGATTTTAATATTGATGATTTTCAAACGTCCATTTTATCAAAATACGGAAAATACAACATAGTTGATGTTAATGAGCTTTGATATGTTAGAGGAATATTTTTAACATACGAAGTCTATAATTTTAAGTCAATAATAAGAATCACCACAATATTGTAGTTTTTTAAGTTGCACTCAAAAATTTAGACATAATAATATTTTTGATAAGAAATGAATTAGGTATTATGCTGGATTCGTTTCTTTTAAATTAAATCTGATTCTTTTATTGTTGTAATCACGGATGTGTTGCTTATTTCTTGTGCCAGTTCTTGAACTTTTTGGTGAAAACTGCTCATATTTTAGCGTTTATAAAGAAAGTTCAGTATTGTGCAAAATTAGGAACGAAAATTACTATTCCCTTAGGGAGATGGCTTAAAATTGTAGATAAAATTAAATTCAAAAATTAATCTAAGATGTTTAAAGTTAAAATTAATAACATTGATGTTTTGCCCTATATTATAATCTTTTTGATTCTTTTGTGTTTTTCACTATTTCAGTTGAGTACTAGAAATATACTAAAGATTAAGTATGAATGGGAGCTGGGTTGTTTATCACTTGTATTATTTACTTTGGGTGTTATG
The DNA here is from genome assembly GCF_025153485.1 of Chryseobacterium pyrolae. Classification (NCBI taxonomy): domain Bacteria; kingdom Pseudomonadati; phylum Bacteroidota; class Flavobacteriia; order Flavobacteriales; family Weeksellaceae; genus Chryseobacterium; species Chryseobacterium pyrolae. The sequence continues at coordinate 195,205 of NZ_JANZQH010000006.1, read as the reverse complement.
AATTATATAAAAAAAATACATGATCCTGAAGGAGTAAATCTTTCGAGCTTAGTATCTACAGAAGATTTAAGAACCCCAACATATAATTATACAGGATTTTTAGATCAGGGTACAAATATTTCGTTTGTTAAATTTTATTTTTCGAAAGACGAAGTTTATATGTATTATAGGAACTTTTTTCCAATAAAAATTTATTATGGACCATTCAATATAAGTAAAAAAGAAGGTTTTTCCTCTAATAAATTTACCTTGAGAGAATTTAAAAAAATAAATACTACAGAGGCTAAGTTGAGCATAGAATCCCAGAATGGAACTACATCTTATACACTTTATATGAGAAATATTAGTAATAAAGACTTCGATTTATTAAATAATTATTTTAAATAGTATTTCTTTGCTGAGGTTTTTGTTTACCCTATAAAAAGCTGACCGATGAATTCATCAGAAAAAAACATTCCCGTTCACCATCTCAGCTCTGAACAATTTCAGCTGATGACTCTTGATACAGGACATCCGGAAAATTTTAATGATGTTCACAGGCATAATTTCTTTGAAATCATTTGGTTCAGCCATGTCAGGGAAAACAGCAGTTTGGAACTGGATTTTGAAAGTCACTCCCTTAAAAATAACCAGATTTGTATCATTGCACCTGGACAGGTATTCAATATGAAACTGAGAGGTGAAAAAGGCTATGTACTTGCCGTGAGCAGGGAGATATTTAAAGAAGCCTGCGATATCGAAACAATTCTCACAGGCGGAACGTGTCCCTTTTCTTTAGGTCCCCAAAGCGCAGAAACATGCAATACTATTATCTCGCTTATGGAAGAGGAATATATTGGTGCATCAAGAGTCGATTTATTAAAAACCTATTTGAAGGCATTCTGCATCATTATCACAGAACAAATCGGACGGCAGGATCCTTCAATTAATGACAGACAGCGCATTCAGAAGTTGGTAAGCTTAATAGAAGAGCATTATATTGTCCAGAGAGAGACCCGTTTCTATGCGGATCAAATAAAAGTAAGCACCCATCACCTCAATGATATTGTACGCCTTTCCAGAGGAACGACAGTGAAAAAAATGATTGCTCAGAGACTTATTTTGGAAGCTAAGAGAGAACTTAGTTTTGGTGCGTTAACCGTTAAAGAAATTGCTTTTAAACTGGGATTCAGCGACGCGTCTTATTTCTCACGTTTCTTCAAAAAACATACCGGCCGGAATCCGGAGGGATTTAAAGAAGGAAAAGCTTAATCTTCAGAAAGTTCTTTTAAATTCATTTTAAAATAATAAGTTTTCATAAAAATCATAAAATATAATCCTCAGTTTGTGCTGGTGTTCCTTCAGTTCTTATATTGAAAAGCTTTGTTTTTTACCGGAATTTTGCCGGGAGAAAAAACGATCTGTGTGGTCGTTTAATGATTAAGCCCCTTTATGAGAAACTTAAGTATTGTAGTGTTTATTCTGGCACTACTCAACACCCTGGAATCACTGAGTATAGACCTTTATCTGCCCGCCTTTCCAAGCATGGCCCAGATTTTCCAAACCGATATCGGACATATTCAGATTTCAATTTCTGTGTTTTTTGCAGGATTTGCATTCGGACAGTTACTTTGGGGACCTTTGTCTGACAGGACAGGACGTAAACCCATGCTGTATTGTGGGCTTTTCCTCTTCATTGTAGGCGCTACAGCGATATTTTTTACAGAAAATATTTACGTGCTGTGGGCGATGCGTTTTCTTCAGGCATTTGGCGGAAGTGCGGGCATTGTAATCGGAAGGGCCATCGTTATTGATCTTTACGACAGACAAAAATCTGTAGCTATTTTTTCCCAGCAGTCCCAGATCAGTGGAATAGCCCCGATTGTTGCTCCACTATTGGGAAGTGTATTTCTCAAATTCTGGGGATGGAACAGCTCATTTGCTTTTTTGAGCATAATGGGCATTTTAACCCTGTTAATGGTATATAAATATGTTCCCGAAACCAATGCAAGAACAACGCTTTCTGATCATGCTGAAGATGAAAAAGGATTAAAGGATCATCTAAAAACAATACTTTCCAATAAAGAGTTTATCAACAGCACGATGATTGGAAGTATTGCCTTCGCTTCCCTGATCATTTATATTTCTAATGCCCCGTTTTTATTTATGAAGCTTCACGGGTTCTCCAGTGGGACTTTCAGTTTGATATTTGGCTTTAATTCATTAGCCTTAATAACCGCAGCATATATTACACCTAAATTAATAAAGAGAATAAGCGATACAAAGCTTTTATTGGCAGCGACTCTTATATTGTTGATCGTATGCAGTCTGCATATCCTTATTGCTGCAGGAAATCTTTCAGTAGCACTGGAAATTATGATGCTGTATCTGTCATTGCTGGCTATAGGAATTTTATTCCCTATTACTTCCGCTCATGCTTTGTCGCCTTTTAAAGAAGGACGTGGTACGGCCGCCGCTGTGATGGGATTTATGCAGTTGATGGTTACTTTTTTACTTTCAGGACTGGCGGGATTTTTAGAAGCAGACTCCATCATGCCGATGGTTATTTTACGTGCAGGCATTGCATTAATTGCCGTTTGGTTTGCTTACCGTTCATTTAAGAATAAAAAAGCTTCTGTATAATATCTATTGTTTAACCATCTTTTGATGATGCTTATTGTCGCTCTTTTGCAAGTATAGGCGAAAAGAAAGACATAAAATCTTTTTCCAGATCTTTAGCTAAAGAAACAGAACCATAATCATTAATATGGGTACGATTGTAATACATTAAAGTATCCCTGTAAAACGGGGCATTTTTAAAGACCTTGCTTTTGGAGAGATCATAGAAATAAACATTTTTATGTGCCGCTGCAAGTTTTTTAAGAGCTGCTCTGTTGTCTTCACGGATTTTAACTTTGAACGTTCTTGATGTTCGTTTGATATAATCTCTGTTAATCTTTACAGGATCGAGATCAACCGAAGGAAATGTCGAGAATACAATTAATTTCTGATCCGGTTTTAAAGAGGTTGCGATTTTTTCCACAGACTGATAAGTGGACATCGGGCTTATAAAAGAAGAGCAGTTGATCAGAATGATTTTATTTTTATGAATATTTTGCTCCGTAAATTCTGCAAACTGTTGGGACGAGTCATAAAATTTCATTCCATAAGATGCAATTTCGCTTCTCTTGATTCCCTTCAAAGCAGGTAATCCCTCAGTGGTAACAGTTGAAAAAGAAAAATGGTTTCGCTGTCCTATGTAATTTAAAAACGCTTTAATGGCAAGAGCATGGCTGTCGCCAATAAGAAGGATCTTGTCATTCTTAAAATCTTTGTTTCCAAAAACTTCAGTTTTCTTCTGATTACTAGAGCCTAATCCGAAAGATGGAGAAGTGTATATTTCCGGAATTTTATTTATTTCAGCTACTTTTGGAAGAAGGAAAGTAAGAAGAACTAATAGCACACCACCTGAAATGGAGTAGCGATAAAAGGTAGAATTATCCTTTTTTCTAAAATAATTTTCAATAAGACGATATGAAAGCCATGCTAAAGTAAACGTAAGAATACAGGTGAAAATAATTTCTTGTGTATTCAGATGGTAATCGTCATTATAGTATCTTATAAAAGCAATAATAGGCCAATGCCACAGATAAAGAGAATAAGACAGTTCTCCGATAAATAAAGGCCCTTTTTTAGCAAAGAAATCGGATATAAAATTATTGTTGGCAACCAATAAATTGGCGGTGGCAATTGTTGGTATCAAAGCTAAAGATCCGGGGAAAAAAGAATTTTTATCAATTAAAAATGCAGATAACAATAATATAGCTAGACTTAAAAAAGCAAAAATATGGTTACCCATCTTTCCAAAATTTACTTTATTTCTCAAAACAAGACTGTAAAAAGCTCCAACCATGAACTCCGGGATTCTGGCTGGAAGGGAAAAATATTTTGATGACGTTTCATTCCTTACATACATTGAAATGTCAGTATACGCTGTTAAAACAGCAATAATCAGAAGGATTACAGCAGGGAGATATTTCTTCTTTATAAAAATAAGAATCAATGGAAGCAAAAGATAGAACTGCATTTCAATAGAAAGAGACCATGTGTGGAGAAAAGGGTTATCATCCAGTCGGCTTCCAAAATAAGAATCTCCCCTGGAAAACAGTATATTAGAGATAAATAAAACAGAGGTGCCCACAGATTTTTGGAACATCCAGAAATCCCGGTCCAGATAAATAAAAAAACCGACAGAGGCTACTGCAATGATAAAAATAAGATAGGCAGGAAGTATTCTTTTCAGTCGCTTTACGTAAAAATCATAGAAGCTGAAAACAGCATTGTCTTTTTGTCCGATGATGATAGAGGTCATTAGAAAGCCTGAGATAACAAAGAAAATATCCACTCCAATGAAACCTCCCGGAAGCCAGTTATAATTTAAATGAAAAATAAAAACCAATAAGAAAGCCAGGCCCCGTATTCCCTGTATGTCATTTCTAAACTGCATCCGGTAATTTTAATTTAATTAACAAATATAGCAGAATAAATCGTATTGACCGGAGAGGCTTGATTTTCAGTCCATAGCGGAGGGTGAGAAAAAATCTTGACATTAGGAAGCTATTTACGATTAATAATTTTCCTTGATCCTGTCATTTCCCCGTTTGGTCATACCATCCCAACACTTAATCAAGTAATTTTTGTAAACGACCTCCAAAGGTATCTCTTTGCATAAAATTTAAATTATGAAGAGAAATCTTTTGGCAGCCGTTTGCGGATTGTTTGGATGTTATGTCAGTGCGCAGTCCGGAATATCCGGAGAGCTTAAAACAGAGTATATTCCTTTCTCCAGTTACATCCGTCCCGAAGACAGTGCAAAAACAAATTCTAAGAGCAATTTTAAAAGAGCCGATCTTAATCTCAGCATTCCGTTATCAATGAAAAAAGACAGTAGTGGAAGAATAAAAGCCTGGTCACTTCTGTTGAGTGGATCTTATGCAAAAATGGCGCATAAAGACTACGAAAGACCGCTATTTCCTGATCAGATGCTGAATGCCCAGGTCGGAATCCAGCACATGAGACCTTTGGGAAAAAAATGGAGCATGATGATGACCGCAGCAGTAGGCGTTTACACAGATCTTGAGCAAATAAGTTCTGACGATATTCTGGGACAGGGTGGAGTCTTGTTTATCAGACATTTTAATCCTAATCTGGCCCTTGGAGGAGGTCCTGTACTGACGACTGCTTTTGGGGTTCCTATGATCTTACCGTGGATTTATTTCGATTGGAAAACCAACGGAAAAATTAAATTGAACATCAATTTCCCGGAAGGAATGGAAGCCGGCTACCTGTTTTCAGATAAATTTGCGCTGAAAGCGGTGGTAAACCTCAGCGGGATGACGGTAGAAAGAAATAAAGACGGAAAATCTATGTTATTGGGGTACCAGCAGATTACAGCAGGAATAAGACCGGAATTAAAGCTAAATGATAAGCTGAGCCTTCGGCTTACTGGTGGAACCGCTCTCCTGAGAAGTTTTAATGAAAACGACAGAAAGATCAACAGTATTTTCAAAGACAAAAAAATAGCAGACCCCAAATTTGCCAGCACATTTTATGTAGCCGTATCATTGAGGTGGAACTTGCCTTAAAAGCATAGATGGAAGATGGGAGTAGGAAGATAGAAGTGACTATCCAAAATTATTTGCTTTTAGTCTGTTGATTATTAGTATCCTTATAGATTCAAATGAAAAAGGCAATCATTTAATTTTCGACAGCAATAACTCCCAGCTTCCCTCTTCCTTTCTATTTGCTAATAAGCTTCTTGTACACCACCTGATTGAGCAGCTCCTCCTTTCGGGTACGGGAAATCGGAAGCTCTGTTTTATTGATAAACAGACGTCCGCCTGAGATCATATCGATGTGGGTGATATTGATCAGGAAAGATTTATGGATCCTGAAAAAATGCTCAGAAGGCAGGGATTCTTCAATAGCCTTCATCGTCTGATGGATCACCAGAGCCTTATCTTTAAAGTGAATTTTTGTGTAGTTCTGCATACTTTCGATATACAGAATGTCTACCCAGGAAACCTTGATAAAGCTATCCGATTGCCTCACGTAGAGAAAAGGATCATCAAAAGGAGAATTTTTCCTCATCTTTTCAGACACGATAAACTGCTGCTGCGCCTTATTGACCGCCTGGTAAAAACGGTTAAAAGCAATGGGTTTCAGAAGATAATCTACAACCTGAAGCCTGTATCCTTCCAAAGCGTATTCAGAATAGGCAGTGGTGAGGATACATAAAGGTGGATTTTCAAGCTGTTCCAGAAATTCAAGACCCGTTAAATAAGGCATGTTGATATCCAGAAAAAGAAGATCAATTTCCTTTTCCTTGACTATAGTATCGGCTTCCAATGCCGTCGCACAAGTACCTTCAACCAATAAAAAATCGATCTGATCTGCTAATTCTTTGAGGTGAAACCTTGCCAATGGCTCATCATCTACGATCAGACATTTCATTTTGGGGATATTACTGCTCATTGTTGTCGGATAATTGTAGGGTTAAAGTGATTTTGTATACATTATCAGCAGCCATAATGGTAAGGTCATGAGCATCCAGATACTGTAATTTTAAACGTTTTTGTACATTTTGAAGCCCGATTCCGCCAGATCCTTCCTTCTTTTTGTAGGTGGCCAGTTCGGAATAACAGTTTTCGACATTAAAGACAAGAAAATGGTCTTTTTCCATACATGAAATTTTCACATAACCCTTATGGCCAGGGAGCCTGCAGACATATTTGAATGCATTTTCGATGAAGGGAACCAACAGGAGAGGAGCAATAAATGATCTCTTATTTCCGATGTTCCAATCAGCATTCACCTCCAGTTCATTGCCCCATCTTAATTTCTCCACTTCTACCAGATTTTGAAGATGTTCAATATCCTGAGCCAGAGGCACCACATTTTGGCTGCAGTGATACAACTGATAACGTAGAATATCAGAAAATTTAAGCAATAAATAATCCGCAAGCTGAGTATCCGTTTTCATCAGAATATGAATGTGGTTCAGAATATTGAAGACCACATGAGGATTGATCTGATCCTGTAATAACTTAAGTTGATTTTCCAGATGAGCCTGTTGCAGCAAAATGTGATCCCGTTCTATCCTTCCGTGTTCCTGATAAAATTTGATGCCGCAAGCAGATCCGTTGATCAAAAAAGAAGCAGGAAGTGCAAGATAAAACCCTTTCCATAAAAAAGGAAAATGATCAGTAAAATTAGGAGGAAGCTGGTTTTTTGAGCTCACTTCAATATAAGTGAAAATCAAAGAATAAATAAAGCTCAATAAAAGAATAACGCCTGTTGCCTGAATCAGAAATAATTTCATCTTTTTTGCTCGTAAAGCTTTAGGAAGGAGTCTTGTCGTAAGAAAATGAGTGAAAATAAAAGAAGTAATGACAAGAGCGATCGTTTGAAATACAGCAGATGGTTTGTCAGAAGTAGCTTGAAAGTTGATGTACACAGCCGCTGCAAAAACGAGCCAGAAAAGACTAACAAAAATATATTCTCTTAAAATAAAAGGTTTTGTCATGGAGAAGGGTAAAGCAGATTGATAAAAAATTAGAAACTGCAGGGCGCAGTTTCTAATAGGTAAAGATAATTTAAGTTTTTAGAATAAGAAATATCCTATTCCCAGTGTCAAACTGTGAGGCTTAGACTTAAACTCTTTGCTGATGCTTGAAAGTCCCGTTTCATATCTGAGGTCTGCCGTGAAATTTTTATAATCTACACCCACACCTCCTGTGATTCCAATATTCGATTTATCAAAGCTTTTAAAGCCTTCCTGCAGGGCTTTTGAGGTGGAAAGATTGTTCTTAAAAGCATAGCTGTAAACGCCTCCCGCAAATGCTCTTACATTAAAATCTTTCGTATTGACGAGTTTATAACCGATCACGATCGGAATATCAACAGAATTCCAGCTTAGTTTTGCTGAAGTTCCATCCTTAGTGTCAAACGATGTTTTTCTTTTGTTGAATAACGCCTCTCCCTGTACATAAAGACTTCCGATATCCATTCTGGTCATAATTCCTCCCTGATAGCCGAAGCCGTATTTCCCTTCCAGTGCTGAGGATTCCGTTGAGGTTTTTGTAAAACTGGCGCCACCTTTGATCCCGATATGGAAAGCCGGGTTCTGCTGGGCCTTGGTTTCTACCGAACAGGTAATACATAATAAAAGTGAGCTTAATGCTAAAAACTGCTGTTTCATAAATTGCTGTTAATAATGTGATGCAAAACAACAACTATCACAAGCCGGATAAAACTTTATTTGATGAATGGCAGAAATGCATTGACAAGGATCTGTTTTTAGCTGAAAAGCAAAAAAAATCGGAAGAGGGTACTTCCGATGGTGTTTGTTAAAAAGGCTGTTCTTCACAATTAGATGGGGGATTACACCCTCCGCCGCCGCCACCTCCAGGATTTCCTACAGAGATGCATCTTCCCGGATTTCCATCATCATCCATTTCACAGGCTCTTCCAAAAGCACAGTCACAGTCCGTCCAGCAATAGGCAGATTCACCGTTCATATGACAGCCATTGATACCTGCACCAAGAATCGTCGACAGGTCCTTTCTTAATAGTTTTTTCATTTTTCTCATACTCAATTGATTTTGTAAGTTAATAGTCTGATGTATAAGTAAATATAATCAAAAAATTAAATACTTTTCATCAACAGGAGAAATAAGGGTAAAAATTTCACAGAACACAAAAGAAACAACCCACTGCATCTGCAATGGGTTGATCTGTTTTATTTACTGAAATTCAATTGTAAAGGAAGGTTGACAACAGAAAGGACAGGTCGTCCATTTGATTCTGCAGGTTTCCATTTGCCCTTATCCCTTATCCGGTAAAAAGCGGCTTCTATAAATGCATTCACATCTTCATTATTCCCTTTTACTTTCACATGGGAGGCATTCCCTTTAGAGTCTAAAGTAAATTTTAAATTTATTTTATAAGGATTGACTGAAAAATTCAGGAAAGTAAGATCGATCGCTTCATTTAAAAGCTTTTGAAAAGAGGCTTTTCCCGCTTCATATTCTGCTTCCTTGGTGATCTTAGGCGCCATAGGAGGTGGAACATCCGCTGTCATTTTCTTTTCTTCCTCAGAAATCTTCTCTAAAGCATTTTTGTATGCCGAGATTTTTTCTTCGGTAAGAAGCCACTCCTGCTTAGTCCTTTCATCATTAGGCTTCGGATATTTCTTGTACAGAGACTTTATTTTTCTTTCATACCGTGAGTCTGCCTTCTGAAACTCAGAGACCTGGGCACTGCTGAAAGAAAAAATCAAAATAAGGGCTAATGCTGAAAGGTTTTTCATCAGAATTAAGCTTTTACAATATTAATGATGACTTCCACTGCTTTTTCCATGCTTTCCAGCGCGACATATTCGTAAGGTCCGTGGAAGTTCATTCCTCCTGCAAAAATATTAGGACAAGGCAGTCCCATATAAGATAGCTGAGCTCCGTCTGTTCCTCCTCTGATTGCCTTAATTTTAGGCTCAATATCCGCTTCCTTCATCGCTTTTGCAGCAAGGTCAATGATGTGCATTTTTCCTTCAAACTGCTGCTTCATATTTCGGTACTGCTCTTTGATTTCCACTTCAGCAGTTCCTTCACCATGTTTTTGGTTGAATTCGGCTACTTTTTCCTCCATGAATTTTTTTCTGGCTTCATACTTTTCTTCATCATGATCACGAATGATATATTGAAGTTTTGCCTCAGAAATATCAGCCGTAATATCCATTAAATGATAAAAGCCGTCAAAACCTTTAGTTGTAGCCGGAGTTTCATTCGGTGGAAGCATCTGTATAAATTCAGCAGCTAAAAGTCCAGCATTAACCATTTTTCCGTAAGCATAACCAGGGTGAACGCTCAATCCGTGGATTTTTACTACAGCTCCTGCAGCATTAAAGTTTTCATATTCCAATTCTCCCACTTCACTGCCGTCCATGGTATAAGCCCACTCAGCACCGAATTTAGCCACATCAAATTTATGTGCGCCTCTTCCGATCTCTTCATCAGGAGTAAATCCTACAGCAATTCTCCCGTGCTTAATTTCTGGGTGGGCGATAAGATATTCCGCAGCTGTTACAATTTCTGCACATCCTGCCTTATCATCAGCTCCAAGAAGAGTATTCCCGTCTGTCGTGATCAGTGTTTGTCCGATGTATTGTTTTAAACTTTCAAATTTAGAAGGAGACAGGGTAAATCCTGTAGCCTGGTTTAAAAGAAGATCACCTCCGTCATAGTTTTCCCAAATCTGCGGTTTTACATTTTCCCCGCTAAAATCAGGAGAAGTATCATAATGTGAAATAAAACCTATTGTTGGCCTTTTATCATTTTCTACATTAGAAGGAACATAGCCCATAATATAACCATGTTCATCAATGGAGACCTCTTCTAAACCAATTGTTTTCAGTTCCTCAGCAATATGATTGGCAATGTCCCACTGTCGTGGAGTAGAAGGTGTTGCTTCGCTTTCAGCATCACTGGTTGAATATATTTTTACATAGGTAAGAAAACGGTTTAATAATTTCTCTTTCCACAATGGGTTGAATTCTATTATACTCATCGATCATAAATTTCCAACAAATATACAATGTAAATTTTTCAAATTTGGACTTTAGGGGATATTTTCAGAGGGTAATTAAGATTCATTTTTTTAATCTGGAGTTCCAATTTCGTTAATCAAATAAATTATCATAACTTGCATCTATTATGATGTCCAAACGTTGCAAATATGCTTTGAAAGCAATGGTTAGATTGGCAAGAAACTACAATCAGGGATTTTTGTCAACCGCTATTATTGCACAGGATGAGAATATTTCCAAAAAATTTTTAGAACAGATTCTTCTTGAACTGAAAAGAGCCAAGCTGGTCAACAGTAAACAGGGAACCGCCGGAGGATACTATCTCCTGAAGTCACCTGATGAGGTTTCACTGGCCGACATCTACCGTATTTTTGAAGGGCCTATCGCTTTAACTCCCTGTATTTCATTGAATTTCTACGAACCGTGTGATGACTGTGTCGATGAGGCCACATGCTATCTAAGAAATGAACTCATGATCGTCAGAGAAAAAACAAGAAAAAGCATGATGGAAGCCACACTTACTTCCTTTATAAAAAACAGCTGAAAATTTTTTTAATTTTTATATCCTACTAATTTGGTAGGATAAGTGGGATTTATATATATTTGCAGGAGTTAATTTCAATTAAAAATGGAAAATACCCTGAAAATAGAATTCGATAAATTGCTGGAAAAGGCCTCTGCAGGTGCTTTCATTGATGATTTTTTGGAAGTTATTTCCAACAGGTTCCCCGGTGAGGTCATCTTTTCTACAAGCTTCAGTTATGAAGATCAGGTCGTCACTCATCTGATAAAAAACCTGAATATTGATATTTTCACCCTCGATACGGGAAGACTTTTTGAGCAGACCTATGAAACATGGACTTCCTCCAGAGCATTTTTCAAAAAGACCATTAAAGCTTATTATCCGGATCCGGAATCGCTGCAGCAATTTGTTTCAGACAACGGACCTGATTCCTTCTATCAATCCGTAGAACAGAGAAAAGCCTGCTGCAATATCCGAAAGGTTATTCCTTTGAAAAAAGCACTTCACGGATATAAGGTCTGGATCACAGGCTTAAGGTCTGAACATTCCGCAGGTAGAAAAGAAATGCCGCAGCTGGAGTGGGACCCAGATCATCAGATTATCAAATTTCATCCCATCCTTCACTGGACTACAGAACAGGTTACAGACTATGTTAAAGCACATCATCTTCCCTATAATCATCTTCACAAAAAAGGATTTGTAAGCATAGGATGTGAACCCTGTACAAGAGCAATCAAAGAAGGAGAAGATTTCAGAGCCGGCCGCTGGTGGTGGGAAGATGCCGATAAGAAAGAATGCGGCTTGCATGTTCATCAATAAAAAAATAAAATATGTCATTATATCATTTCAATTATTTAGATCAGTTAGAATCTGAATCCATCTATATTTTAAGAGAAGTAGCAGGGCAGTTTGAGCGTCCGGCTTTACTGTTCAGCGGAGGAAAAGACAGTATTGTCCTGGCGCATCTGGCCGCAAAAGCATTTCCTTATGGCAAGATTCCTTTCAAATTTGTCCATGTTGATACCGGGCACAACTTTCCGGAGGTGTTAAGCTTCAGAGATCAGCTGGTTGCAGAATTGGATGTGGATCTGGTGGTAAGAAAAGTAGAAGACACCATTAGCAAAAGAAAACTGACAGAACCTAAAGGGAAATTTCCAAGCCGAAACTGGCTGCAGACCTTTACACTTCTAGACACAATTGAAGAATTTGAATTTGATGCGTGCATCGGTGGAGCGCGAAGAGACGAAGAAAAAGCCCGAGCGAAGGAAAGAATATTCTCTGTTCGAGATGAATTCGGACAATGGGATCCAAAACTTCAGCGCCCCGAGCTGTGGAATATCTTTAATGGCAAAATTCATAAAGGAGAAAATGTGAGGGTGTTTCCAATCAGCAACTGGACAGAACTTGATATCTGGAACTATATCCGGAGAGAAAATATAGCACTGCCTTCTATTTATTTTTCGCACGAAAGAGAAGTGGTAGACCTTAATGGACAGTGGATTGCAAATTCCAAGCATGCAGTTCTGGAGGAAGAAGATACTGTTATCATAAAAAGAATACGCTACCGCACCGTGGGTGATATGACCTGTACGGCGGCAGTAGAATCGGAAGCAGCGACAGTAGATAGGGTAATTGAAGAGATCGTGGCTACCCGCATATCAGAAAGAGGTGAAACCAGAATTGATGACAGGGTAACCGAAGCGGCCATGGAAGACCGTAAAAAAGGAGGCTACTTTTAATAGGTAATGAGCAATGAGTAATAAGACAATTTGGAAAATATGATCAGAGTACATATTTCTCATTACTTATGCTCATCATTAATCAATCATCATTAATCATTTATAACAAAAAACTCGTGGATATATTAAGATTTATAACAGCAGGAAGCGTAGATGACGGGAAAAGCACCCTCATCGGAAGACTGCTTTACGATAGCAAAAGCATTTTACAGGACCAATTGGAAGTTCTGGAAAAACACTCTAAAAACAAAAATGATGATGGGGTAGACCTGGCTCTTTTAACGGATGGGCTCCGTGCAGAAAGAGAGCAGGGAATCACGATTGATGTCGCTTACAGATACTTTTCGACATCAAAAAGAAAATTTATTATTGCAGATGCTCCGGGGCATGTTCAGTACACCCGAAACATGATTACCGGAGCTTCTAATTCAGATCTTATGGTTATTCTCATTGATGCCCGTAAAGGAGTAATTGAGCAAACGAGAAGACATTCCATTATTGCTTCACTGCTTAAACTGAAAAAAGTAGCCGTTGCGATTAACAAAATGGATATGGTAGACTATTCAGAAGATGTTTTTGAAACCATAAAAGCAGATTATGCTAAAATGGCAGAAGGCCTGGGCTTAAACGATGTTACCTATTTCCCCATTTCCGCATTGAAAGGAGATAATATTGTTTCCTTATCGTCCACTACAGAATGGTATCAGGGAAGTTCACTTCTTGAATATTTGGAAGAAGTACAGCTTGATCAGGAGCAAAACAGAGGCAGTCGTTTTCAGGTACAATACGTCATCCGCCCTCAGACTGAAGAGCTACATGATTACAGGGGTTATGCAGGGCAGATCATCAGTGGAAGTTTTCAGAAAGGGGATAAAATAGCCATACTTCCTGCGGGAATTGTTACTGAAATTGCATCCATAGAAGTGAATGGAGCTGAGGTTCAGGAAGCTTTTGAAGGACAGCCTGCCTTAATTCAAATAACTGAGGACATCGATATCAGCAGGGGAGATCTATTTGCGGCGGCAGAAGAACTTCCTACCGTTGAAAAAGAAGTGGAAGTATTACTTTGCTGGCTTGATCACAAAGCCCTGTTACCGGGAAACAAATACCTGCTGCAACATCACAGCAGACAACTGAAAGCCGTGGTAAAACAGGTCGATTATAAGATCAATGTCAATACACTGGAAAAGGAAACTGCAGAAGGAGAAGTAAAGCTTAACGAGATTGCAAAAGTAACGATACGAACTGCGCAGCCTTTGGTATTTGATGATTTTATAAGTAATAAAAAAACAGGATCAGCGATTCTGGTTGATGAAACCTCTAATGCCACCGTTGCAGCCTGTATAATTCAGTAGTCGATGAAAGTGCCGGATCATTTTATAAAGAAAATTCTTGAAAAAAAGAAGACCAGTTCCCGGGGATTTTTTGATAAGAGGAAGATGGAAGGTTTTGTAAATCAACTGTATCATATTTTGTTTCTTTCACAGGGTTTAAATACTGAAAATCAGGTTGATATAGAGTTCGGTGAATTGCACAAAATTCTTTTTGATTTGGTTAAAAATACATCAGAGGATGGGGTGTTTGCTGAAAAGCAGACCGATGATTTCTTTCTTGCATTGCCGGATCTTTACAATACACTGATCCTGGATGCTGAATCTATTTTAGAATTTGATCCGGCGACAGAATCTCTGGAAGAAATACTCCTCGCATATCCGGGCTTTTTTGCGACGTATGTGTATAGGATCTCCCATCAGCTTTGGATTCAAAATATAAAAATCCTGCCTCGTGTGATCTCAGAATATGCACACAGCAGAACAGGAATAGACATTCATCCCGGGGCAGTCATTGGAGAACATTTCTTTATTGATCATGGAACAGGAATTGTCATCGGAGAAACGACTGTCATTGGGAATCATGTGAAACTGTATCAGGGCGTAACCCTTGGAGCGTTACATGTTTCAAAGGATAAAGCCAATGAAAAAAGACATCCGAATATTGAAGACCATGTTATTATCTATTCCGGAGCCACCATTCTGGGAGGGAATACAACTATAGGCAGAGACAGCATCATCGGTGGGAATGTATGGATCACCCAGGATGTTCCTTCCGGTTCTCTGGTCTATCATAAAAGTGAAATAAAAATAAAAGATAACGGAACCCTTCCCGAATCTTTAACATTTGTGATTTAAAAGCAACAAAAACAACATAAAATTGAGTCGGTATGAAGTTCCAAAACACACTAGAAACCATCGGAAATACCCCGGTCGTAAAAATTAATAAACTCTTCGGTACAGAAAATGAAATCTGGATCAAACTTGAGAAAGCCAATCCCGGGGGAAGCATCAAAGACAGAATTGCTTTAAGCATGATTGAAGATGCTGAAGGTAAAGGATTATTGAACAAAGACAGCGTTATTATAGAACCTACCAGCGGAAATACAGGTATTGGACTTGCCCTGGTAGCGGCTGTAAAAAACTATAAGCTGATTCTCGTGATGCCGGAAAGTATGAGTTTGGAACGCCGGAAAATTATGGAATCTTATGGAGCAGAGTTCGTCCTCACCCCAAGGGAAAAAGGAATGAAAGGAGCGATTGAAAAAGCGGAAGAGCTGGCAAAGGATACCCCCAATTCATGGATTCCAAGACAGTTCGACAATCCCGCAAATGTGAAAGTGCACATTGAAACCACCGCTCAGGAAATCCTGAAAGACTTTCCCGAAGGATTAGACTACCTCATTACAGGCGTAGGAACCGGAGGTCATATCACAGGAATTGCACAGGTGCTGAAACAGAAATTTCCCAATATCAAAGTGATTGCGGTAGAGCCGGAATTATCTCCCGTACTGAGTGGTGGATCTCCAGCTCCGCATCCTCTCCAAGGTCTGGGAGCCGGATTTGTCCCTTCGATACTTGATACCGGAATCCTTGATGAAATTGTACAGATCAATAAAGAAGAAGCTTATGAATTGACTAAGGAAGCCGCAAAAAAAGAAGGACTTTTCGTGGGAATTTCTACCGGAGCGGCTTTGGCTGCAGTCGCTAAAAAACTTCCTGAAATTCCCGCCGGATCTACCATTCTGACTATAAATTACGACACAGGCGAAAGATACCTGTCCATCGAAGGACTGTTCTAGAGACCACTAATAAGAAGATTTAAAATGAAAGAATTAAATAATACACCAAAGGTTTACCTTGTCGGTGCAGGACCTGGCGACCCTGATCTGATCACTGTAAAAGCTGTAAAAGCCATTGCCGCTGCCGATATCATCTTATGTGACCGTCTCGTAAGTCCTGAAATAATAGACCGTTACGCGAACAAAAAGACCGAAATCATATACGTAGGAAAAGAATGCAGTAAAAATGCCTCTACGCCTCAGTCCCATATCAATACCCTGATTGTAGATTACGCTTCTCAGGGAAAAACAGTGGTAAGACTTAAAGGTGGAGATATCTCCTTTTTTTCCAATGTCTTAGACGAATTGAAAGCTTTGAAAGAGCATCATATACCATTCGAAATCATCCCTGGAATTACAGCGGCCTCAGGAGCGGCGGCATACGCCGGAATACCACTAACAGCCAGAGGATATGCTACCTCCGTGCGCTTTCTGACGTATTACAAAAAAGAAATTCTCAGTGATGCCTATTGGAAAGAGCTTGGAACATCCGATGACACCCTTGTTTTTTATATGTCTAAAGGAAACCTCAATGGTCTGGTAGAGAAATTTTTAGCATTGGGTACATCTGACGATAAAAAAATTGCGGTTATAGAACAGGCGACCACACCTTATCAGAAAGTGTACACGTCTTCTTTGGAAGATTTCCATCGAGACTTTGGAAACAAAGACTTTGTATCTCCGTCACTAGTTGTGATAGGAAAAGTAGTTAACCTGCACGATGAGTTTTCCTGGTTGGAAACACCTATACAGGAAGGGATTTATTTCAAATCTGTAACGAACGGAACCTTAGTCTCCAACCCTCAAAATATATTAGAATATGCTGTCTGAAATTAAATTAAAAGCCCTCAAAGAAATATCAGGTGGTTTTTCAAGAGATGAAGCCGTCTGGGCCAGTGGCTTTCTTGCGGGTCTTGCAGAGCACTCTTCTTCGGCAGAGGCTTTTCCCCCGGAAATCAATACCCAAAGTATTTCTCCAAAGAAAATGACTCTGGCCTATGGTACCGAAACCGGAAACAGCAAGAAACTCGCGGTAGAACTTGCCGGAATCATCAAGAAAAAAGGAGTTCAGGTAAAGCTGGCAGATCTTTCCCAATACAAACCGAAAGATCTCTCTAAAGAAGATTTGTTCTTCATCATTATCAGTACTCAGGGAGAAGGTGATCCACCCATTCTTGCGAAGAAATTTTATGATCACATTCACGAAAATGATTTGAACATTAGTAATTTGAAATTTGGAGTCTTAGCTCTCGGAGATAGCAGCTATCCCTTATTTTGCAAAACAGGTGAAGACATCGATTTCCGTTTTGAAGTGCTTGGTGCACAACGAATCCTTCCTCTGAAAAAATGTGATATCGATTATGAACAGGAAGCTCACACCTGGGCAGAACATATCCTGGATGTCGTTAATAAAACCAAAGAAAGCAGCCAGAAAAGTACGGCAGCTCCAAAAATATCGACAGGAAGAAAAAAATACCTGGGAAAGATTTCAACAATCATCAACCTCAACGATATAGGTTCCGACAAAGAAACATACCACATAGAAATAGAAACGGAAAAACCTCTTGTTTACAATCCAGGCGATGCATTGGGCGTTATAGCCTTCAATTCAAAAGATGACGTGGAGGAAATAATTAAATTGACCGGAATTGACCGTGAAAAGCAGATTAAAACAACAAAAATTACAGCCAGCGCACAGGACTTGCTGTATAAACATCTTAACATCAGTTATCTGCTTAAAACAACAGTCGCTCAGTACGCTCAGATTACAGGGCATCCTATTCCTGAGGTAAGATTAAGCCTTCTGGATTTGTTAAGAATCTATCCGGTAAAAAATGCGGATGAATTTGAACAGGTTATTACCATTTTAACAGGCCAGTCGCCACGTTTATACTCTGTTTCTTCATCCCTGGAAGCTCATGGCGATACCGAAATTCATATCACAGTGGCCAAATCTGAGTTTTTCATTCATGATAAAAAACAAAACGGATTGTGCAGCGGTTTTCTGGCAGAATTTAAGGAAGGAGAAACCCTTGAGTTTTATATTCAGGAAGCTAAACATTTCAGACTTCCCAAGCCGGAAAAAGATATCATTATGATTGGCCCCGGAACCGGGATTGCGCCTTTCAGGTCTTTTCTTTATGAAAGAGATGCTGTAGGAGCAGAGGGCAGAAACTGGCTCTTTTTCGGAGACCGGACTTTCGTTTCAGATTTCCTTTACCAAGCCGAACTTCAGGATTTTCTGAAAACAGGGACTTTGACCCATCTGGATCTTGCCTTTTCCAGAGATACCGAGGAAAAAATATATGTACAGCACAGACTGGAGCAAAAAGCCCAGGAAGTCTATCACTGGCTGGAAAGCGGAGCATCACTTTACGTTTGCGGAGCCAGAGAACCCATGAGTAAAGATGTGGAGAAAACCATTCTGAACATTATTCAGGATAAAGGGAAACACAGCCTGGAGGAAGCTCAGGGATATCTCGAAGAACTGGAGCTCAGTGGCAGATACGTAAAAGACGTGTATTAAATTGTAAATGAACAGAATATGACAGATAAGAATAACCTTTCGCCGGTAGAAAAAATAAAAACAAATAGTAATGGACTTCGGGGAACTTTAAAAGAAAGCCTTTTAGACAATTTTACAGGAGCCATCAGAGAAGATGACCAAACCCTCATCAAGTTCCATGGAATGTACCAGCAGGACGACAGGGACAGACGGGAAGAAAGAGTGTCCAAAAAACTGGAATGGCTGTATTCCTATATGATCCGGTTGAGACTTCCGGGAGGATTTTTAACTTCTGAACAATGGGCGGGGCTTCATGAAATTGCAGAAAACCATTCCACAGGAGTGATCAAAATTACCACCCGACAGACCATTCAGCTGCATGGAATTTTGAAATCTCATGTAAAACCTACCATTCGGGACTTCAATCTTCAGCACCTGGATTCTATTGCGGCATGTGGTGATGTGAACAGAAATGTAACCTGTACCTCAAATCCTTCCGAATCACCATTGCATCAGGAGATCCATGAATTGGCAGGAAAGATCAGTGAAATGTGTCTTCCGAAAACAAAATCTTATTATGATCTGTGGATCGATGATGAATTGGCTATTGACAGAAAAACAGAAGAAGATCCCCTGTATCAGGACCGATATCTCCCAAGAAAACTGAAAATTGGAATTGCTATTCCTCCCAATAATGATGTGGATGTTTTTATTAATGATATCGCTCTGATTGCCATCATTGAAAATAATAAAATTGTCGGCTATAATATTGCAGCAGGAGGAGGACTGGGCGCCACTCATGGAAATGATGCAACGTATGCGAGGCTGGCTTCTCTTTTAGGTTTCGTAGACACAGAAGAAAAAGTGTTGAAAGCTGTGTATGAAATTATTACGGTACAGCGGGATTTTGGAAACAGAAGCGACAGAAAATTATCAAGATTAAAATACACAATCGATAAGCTCGGTATCGAAGGATACAGAAGTGAAGTTGAAAAAAGATGTGGATTTACCCTTGAACCAGCCAGAGAGTTTAAGTTTGAACAGAGAAAAGACCGCTACGGTTGGGTGCAGAATCATGAAGGGAAGTGGTTTTATACCGTGTTTGTAGAGCATGGAAGAATCCTTTATACAGAAGGCTATCCTTTAAAATCTGGATTGTTAAAAATAGCAGAAACAGGAAAAGTGAATTTCCGGTTCACCTGCAATCAGAATCTTATTCTTTCCGATATTCTGGAAAGAGATAAAGCTGAAATTGAGAATCTCCTTAAAGAGCATGGAATTTCAAAATATACGGATGAGGTCAGCGCACTACGTAAAAACTCTGTGGCCTGTGTCGCATTAAATACATGTTCACTGGCTTTAGCAGAAGGCCAACGTTATTTACCTGTTTTAGTCACGAAAATAGAACCTGTTCTTGAAAAATACGGACTTCAGAACGAAGATATTACCATTAGAATGACCGGCTGTCCGAACGGCTGCGGAAGATCACCGAACGCAGAGATCGGTCTGGTAGGAACTGCTTACGGGAAATATAACCTTCATATCGGAGGCGATCGATTGGGAATGCGGCTCAATACAAAATTTAAGGAAAACATTGGAGAAGAAGAAATCCTCGAAACCCTGGATGAACTTTTTGGAATCTATTTGGAAGGCAGGCATTCAGAAGAAACCTTCGGTGATTTCTCCTATCGATATCTACAAACCATAAAATAAAGATCATGATTAATTCTCTTTACCGAAACAAAAAAGCTGCTCAATTTTTAGGAATGCGAATGTGTATGTGCTGTTCATTAGTAGACGACGCATAAATCATTTTTCAACCCTAAAATTTTAATCAAGTGAAATCCATACACCATACCTATTTTAAGCAGAGAATATATTTTATAGTATTTACTCTTTTCTTCACTGGCCTTGTACAGGCACAACAGCTTATTGAAGTAAGCGGAATCATTAAACATACCGATACGCATAAAGGAATTGCCGGAGTTCAGATTCAGGTAGAACATACTCAGGATACCGCAATAACCGATCAGGAGGGAAATTTTAACCTGAGAACAAGGGTGAAAATACCTTTCAGAATTGTGATTGCTAAAGAAGGTTTTGCCAGCCAGACTTCCGAAATATTGTCGCTGTCCAGTAAAATCGCAGTAGAATTAAATCCTCAGAACACCATCATCAATGAAGTCGTAATTTCAGCTTCCCGCGTTCCCGAAAAAATAATGAAATCTCCCATCGCGATTGAAAAAATTGACATCAAAACCATCCGGGAAAGTCCTGCTGCCTCGTTCTATGAAACATTGGAAAATGTAAAAGGGCTACAGCTTTTAACGTCAAGCCTTACTTTAAAAGTTCCCAATTCCAGAGGTTTCAATTCGCCGAATAACTTCCGCTTTATGCAGCTGGTAGACGGTGTAGATGTACAGTCCGCCACGCTTGGCGTTCCATTGGGAAATGCCATAGGTCCAACAGAACTGGACATCCAGTCCATGGAAATTACGCCCGGAGCAGCTTCCGCGCTGTATGGAATGAATGCCGTTAACGGATTGGCGAGCTTACAGACCAAAGATCCGTTTACTTCGGAAGGAGTCAGTCTTTATTTCAGAGGTGGAGTGAATCATGTGGATCATATCAGTCACAAAACAGCTGCTCTGGGAGAAAGTGCAGTCAGAATTGCAAAAGTTCTTAATAAAAACTTTGCTGTAAAGATTAATGCTTCCTATTTCAGTGGCGTAGACTGGATCTCTGACAACCGTACAGATCAGAATCCCAATTCACTGATCACTGCCAATCCCAACTTTTCTCTGACGAATAACCCGGCCGAAGATCTCTGGAACAAATATGGAGATGAAAGAAACAACCGGACATCGGTAAAAGTAAATTATAACGGAAAGCCAACCACTTTTAATGTATCAAGGACAGGATATTATGAGAAAGATCTGATAAGTCCTGAAGTGAAGAATGTAAAATTCGATGCCGGATTATACTATCGTTTTGGGGATCAGTGGAGAACTTCTTATGTATACCGTTACGGATTACTTGATGGCACTTTTCAGAGAGGAAACAAGATCCGTCTTCAGAATGCAACGGTTCAAAACCATAAAGTAGAACTGACGGGTAAAGAATTGACATTCAGAGCGTATATGTCCATAGAAAATACCGGAGATTCTTATAATCTGAAGCCTTTGTCTGATAATCTGGATCTTACGAATCTTTCCAATACCAACTGGAAAAATATCTTTCAGACGACTTTGCAGGACAGGCTTAATTCAGGAGTGAATCTGAATGATGCTTTTATTCTGGCACGCCAGGAAGTAGATAAGAACAGGGCACTTCCAGGAACACCCGCTTTTGAACAGCTAAAAAATACAATTATCGGGATTAATAACTGGGATTCTGCCAATTCCGGAATTGCAGGAGCACCTGCCACCGGTGGAGCAAAGCTTGAACAGAAGTCCCGTTTTTATCAGACAGAAATGACTTATGACTTCACAAGATTTGTGAAGGTTTTTAATCTTCTTGTCGGGGCAGATTACCGCCTTTACAGTATCACACCCGACGGAAATAATTTTGTTGATTTTGACAGGCCGGTCAGCGAGAGAAATATTCCGTTATCAGATGATACTTTCGGGAATAATGTCATGTACCAGAAATATGGTGCTTTTGCCCAGCTTACCAAACTTTTTTTCCAAGATAAATTAAAGGTGAATCTGGCCCTTCGCGCAGACCGAAACCCTGAGTTTGAAACTAAATTAAATCCAAGAGTAAGCGTTGTCTATTCTCCGGTTAACCAACATAATTTCCGGGTCTCTTTTCAAAATGGATACCGTTTTCCTTCTTTATTTGAAGCCCTTTCATTCGTTAACAACGGAAATGTAAGAAGAGTAGGAGGTCTGTCTAAAGCCAATGAGGGTTTGGGCTACCTCGAAAATTCATATACGCTGGCTTCTATTGATCAATTTACTTCTGCAGTCAATAAAGAGGTAGACGGAGGACTGAGCCAGAACCAGGCAGCCTTGAAAAACAGAAATCTTTTGACCGCTGCCAATCTGCCGAAATTGCAGCCTGAAAAAGTAACCTCTTTTGAAATAGGTTATAAATCAGCCTTATTCAACAGCAGACTGGTTATCGACTGGGATTTTTATTACAATGTTTATGAAGGATTTCTCGGGCAGGTAGAAGTAGCAGTGCCTAAAAATGAAAATATCGGAAGTGATAATGCCGTTTTAGCAATGCTAGACCGAAGCAAGCAAGACCGATACAGAGTGTATACCAATAGCAACAGTAAATACAAGAGTCTGGGGACATCTCTGGGAATCCGGTATAATCTGGTGAAAAATTATAATGTCAATGTCAACGTTTCATATAATGATCTGGTTTCAACCAATACTTCGGATCTCTTCATTACCGCTTTCAATACCCCTAAATGGGCTGTGAATTTAAGCATAGGCAATAGAGAGATTATTAAAAATATTGGATTTACAGTGGCAGCGAGATGGCAGGACAGTTTCTTATGGGAAAGTCCGTTAGCCTTTGGCAATATCCCGGCCTATTATACCATTGATGCACAGGCAACCTGGAGAATTCCGGAAATTAAAACTAGTGTGAAAATCGGAGCAACGAATCTCCTTAACCGCCGCTATTTTCAGTATGCGGCAGGACCTCAGATTGGAGGACTGTATTATATCGCATTCACCTATGATCTAAAACTTTAAATATAATGAGTAACTCTTTATATCCCATATTCTTAAAGCTCGAAGAATTATCACTGCTCATCATTGGCGGTGGAAATATTGCTTTGGAAAAACTGGAATCTGTCCTTGCCAACTCTCCGGGAGCGCGCATTAAGCTTGTGGCAAAAGAAATCAGTGATCAGGTTAAAGATCTAAAGCAAAATTATCCCAATCTTACGCTTCATGAAAGGTCTTATACTGATAATGATTTTAACAGTGCTGATGTTGCGATTGTGGCCGTTAATGATGTTTCTTTAGCAGAACGCATCCGCAACAGGGCCCATCAGCATAATATACTGGTAAACATTGCCGATAAACCGGATTTGTGTGATTTTTATTTAGGTTCCATCGTCCGGAAAGGAAATCTTAAGATTGCGGTTTCTACCAATGGAAAATCTCCGACAGTAGCCAAAAGGTTACGGGAGATCTTAACAGAAACGATTCCTGATGAGGATATGGACGGACTTTTGGACAATATGCAGAACATCCGGAATCAGTTGAAAGGTGATTTTACCTATAAAGTAAAAGAGCTTAACAGGCTGACAACGAAATATCTGGGTGAAAATAACAGTCCGCCTGCTGAAACAAAACTGGAGATGGAAAAACTGATGAATATTACCAAAACAGTACAGAGAAGGGCGAATATCTATCTGGGAATTATAGGCGTTCTGATCCTTGTCGGGGTCTTGGCGCTCATCATTTATCAGTTCAATCTGTCCGGAGATATTCAATATTTTCTAAGTAAAGATGGATATATTTTTTACTGGATGCTGCTGGCAGGCTTTCTGGCAGAGATTGTGGCCGGATCTATGGGGATGGGATATGGAGTGATCTGCACGACCATCCTTTTGCTTCTGAACGTTCCGCCTCCGGTGGTGAGTGCAAGTATTCATTCCGCAGAATCCTTTACGTCTGCAGCGGGAAGCATCAGTCACTATAAATTAGGGAATGTCAACAAAAAAATGGTCTGGGTTTTATTTCCTGTGGCGGCTGTAGGTGCTTTTATCGGAGCTTTTGCGCTGTCTCATTTCGGAGAGGAGTATGCTCATATTGTAAAGCCGGTAATCGCCTGCTACACCTTGTATTTGGGAATCAATATTCTTAGAAATGCTTTTAAAGGAAAAGATAAAAAATCAGGAAATATCAGACAGAAAAAAAGAACCAATCTCAGAGTATTGGGATTGGTTGGTGGATTTATTGATTCTTTCGCCGGAGGAGGATGGGGCCCATTGGTTACCGGAACATTGATTAAAGAAGGGAGAACACCCCGGTATGTAGTGGGGAGCTCAACGATGGCTAAATTTTTACTAACAGTTGTAAGTGCTGTAACCTTTATTTTCACCATTGGAATTCACCACTGGAACATTGTCCTGGGACTTCTTCTGGGAGGTGTTTTTACAGCTCCTTTTTCAGCGATGTTTGCCTCACGTCTTCCTGCCAAAAAAATGTTTGCGGTAGTGGGCGTGGTGGTGATTGTGATGAGCCTTATTACGATTGTAAAATCATTAACCTAGCTTTTTTGAAGAACACTATTTCGCAGAAAACAAAGGTTTTCATGTCTTGCCTGGTTTATCTGGAGCTGCATATCAGTTATTGAAATTTTATATCGGATATAAATCTTTGAAAATCAAAATAATGTTAGATTTGTATGTGCCGTATATAAACTTGTTTAGTTTTATTATATTTGAGAAAATCAAAAAGTAAAAATGTTTCTTACTGAATGTCCTAGAGATGCCATGCAGGGTTGGGGAGAGTTTATCCCTACCAGCAAAAAAATAGATTACATCAACTCTCTGATGGAGGTTGGCTTTGATGTATTGGACTGTCTGAGCTTTGTTTCCCCGAAAGCAATTCCACAGATGGCTGATTCTGATGAGGTAGCTGAAAATATTGATACATCTTTATCCAATACCAAAGTTTCCGCAATCATCGGAAATTATAGAGGCGCCGAAAAAGCATTAAAACATAAGAGTGTTGATATTTTAGGTTTTCCGTTCTCTATTTCGGAAACATTCCAGCACAGGAATACCAACAAAAACCAGGAGGAGGCTTTTGATGAGATCATTAAAATGCTTGAGTTGGCTAAAAGTGAAGGAAAACAGCTTAATATCTATTTTTCTATGGCTTTTGGAAACCCTTATGGAGAAATGTGGAAGTGGGAAGATGTAGATTTCTGGGCAAAAAGATTTTCGGAGATTGGAATTAAAGATGTTCTGCTTTCTGATACCACAGGGGTTGCCACTCCTGAAACCATTGCCCTTTTATTCGAAAAAATTCCCTCAAAATACCCGGAGATCAATTTCGGCGGTCATTTCCACAACCGTTACGAAGATTCTTATTCAAAACTGAAAGCGGCTTATGATAAAGGCTGCAGAAGATTCGACAGTGCGATCAAAGGAATCGGGGGCTGTCCTATGGCCAAGGATGATCTGGTAGGAAATATGCCTACAGAACAGGTGATCAATTTTATGAGCGTAGAAAAAGTAGATCATAAACTGAATGTATTGAACTTCGAAAGCTCTTATAACAGAGCAAAGGATATTTTTCATTTTTAATAATGAACATGTCGTAAATTCCCGCAGATTTTACAGAATATAGAGGATATAAATAAGTTAGATAATAAATCTGTGTCATCCGTGAAATTGGCGGGAACATAATCAAATAGGAGCGGGTTTTAACCCGCTCTCGTATATTAAAAACTCGATCGGCTTTAGCCAAAATTTATCATTTAACACCAAAATCAACAAAATGTCACCAATCATCTCATCATCCGAACTAAAAAGTGTTTTTCAGAATCCCAACCTTATCATCCTTGATGCCAGAGCAGGAAAAGATGTTGATCAAACCTATCTTACAAAACATATCAAAGGAGCCCGTTTTATCGATCTGGATAAAGATCTGGCCAATATAGGTGAAGATGCTGCTTTTGGAGGAAGACATCCGCTTCCGGCTGTTGAAAAGTTTGCTGAGACCATTTCAAAACTCGGTATTTCTGAAAGTTCACATATTGTCATTTATGATGATAAAAATGGAGCCAATGCAGCAGCAAGAACCTGGTGGATGTTGAAATCTTTCGGATTTGAAAACGTTCAGGTTCTGGATGGCGGACTACAGTCAGCTGAAAAAGAAGGAATAGAATTTTCATCCGGGGAAGAAACCGTTGAAAAATCTTCTGTCATTAAAAAAGAGGAATGGCTTCTGCCTGTTAAAACATTGGAAGATGTTGAAAATGAGTTATCAAACCATTCTTCAACAGTAATAGATGTAAGAGATGCTTACCGATATAAGGGAGAGTCTGAACCTATTGATCTGGTGGCGGGACATATCCCCGGAGCTATCAATATTCCCTTCTCTGAAAACCTGGATGAGAACGGAAAGTTCCTGACACCTGACCTGTTAAAAGAAAAATATGCAGAATTTTTAAAAGATCAACCTCAGTATCTTATCATCCATTGCGGATCTGGTGTTACAGCGTGTCATACTATTCTGGCGCTGGACTATGCCGGTTTCCCGATTCCTGATCTTTATGTAGGTTCATGGAGCGAATGGAGCAGGAGGGAAGGAAAAGAGATTGCGAAAGAGATTTAAAGGCTGGAAGCTGGAAGAGGAGGCCGGAAGTTACCATTAGTCATATCATTTCTGATAATTTGACCTTAATAACTTTCCTCTTTATTCTTTAGATTTACCTTATTAAAATAGAAAAACCCGGAAATTTTCCGGGTTTTATATTGTACTTGATGTAGAAAAAGGAGTCTTACATTGGAAAGAGTGATTGTATGAACTCCATAAACCTCCATCCTCCCGCCTCCATCTTCCTTACTCCATTAAAGCATTCCTAATTCAAACTTCGCTTCTTCACTCATCATATCCTTGTGCCAGCTCGGTTCGAAAGTAAGTTCTAAGTCTACGCTTTTTACTCCTTCTACTTCTCCTGCCTTGTCTTTAACTTCCTGTGGCAGGGTCTCTGCAACCGGACAGTTTGGAGTAGTAAGGGTCATTATAATTTTTACATCGCCATCTTCGGAGATCTGTACATCATATATAAGGCCTAGTTCGTAAATATCTACCGGGATTTCCGGGTCATATACGGATTTTAAGACCTTGATGATTTCCTCACCAATGTCAGCAATTTGATCGTCTGTAAATTTCATTTTTTAATCTAGATTGATATTCCTTTTCAACAAATCTTCCTGACGCATGCGCCGGAAAACATTTGCCAAAGTTAAGACATCTTTTTCACAATAGTCAACAATTCGCTGCAAGTCTTTTTCTATGTAGTAGATTGATGAAACCATTGAACCATCTATATCATCTTTGGGCGTAGGAATTCCGAAGACATGAGCCAGCAATTCCAGAGAAACAAAACTTTTATAGTCGCCAAATTTCCAAAGCTCCATCGTATCAATATGAGGAATTTCCCATGGCTTTTTCCCAAACATCTGGAATGGAACCGGAGGCTGCATCCCATTAATCAGAAACCTTCTGGCAATCCAAGGAAAATCAAATTCTTTTCCGTTGTGGGCACAGAGAATGATATTATTGAGCCTCGGGCTGTTGAAAATCTCTCCGAATTCCTGAAGCATCTTTTTTTCATCATGACCGGAAAAACTTTTAATTTTTAAAGTATCATTCTTTTCTACCATCCCGATCGTGATGCAGATAATCTTTCCAAACTCTGCCATAATGCCTGCACGGTCGTAAAACTCTGCAGCAGTAACATCTTCTTTTCTCTGGAATCTTGTTTTCTTGTCCCAGAGCTTCTGTTCGGTTTCAGGAAGGTCCTCCCATGATCCGGATCCCGGAACGGTCTCAATATCAATAAATAAAACTTTTTCTAATGGAATGTGTTGTATCATATGTGTTTGTGTTTTATCCTACCTGCATTCCGTTTTTCACGGGAAGGGATGGTGTTAAAAGAGTAACCTCTTTTTTGTCTTCACCATAAACGCCCAAAACCAGACATTCGCTGAAGAAATTAGCGATCTGCTTTCTTGGGAAATTGACTACCGCCATGACCTGCTTTCCTACTAATTCTTCTTTCTGATAAAGGGAAGTGATCTGAGCAGCCGAATTTTTAATTCCAAGTTCTCCGAAATCAATTTGAAGTTGGTAAGAAGGATTTCTAGCTTTCTCAAAATCATTGACGGAAATTATGGTTCCGCATCGGATGTCTATTTTTTCAAAGTCTGTCCAGGATATTTCCGGCTTTACGGTCATGATAATGAATTAATTAAATGTTCTACTTCTGTTTTTTCTATAGCATATTTCTGCTGCAGTTCTGATCCTTCACCCATTCTTCTGTAATATTCAAGTGCCTGACCTCCAAAGAATTTCTTATAGTGATCCGAGAGTTCAGGAATCTGTGGAAATACTTTATGAAAAAGCATTTCAGAATACGCCTGGAATTCTCTTTCGTTTTTATCTTCGATCACCTGTCCGGGTGCTTTCTGGCGGACGTGAAGCATTTCGTGAGCAACCATATTTAGAACGAGAGTCAGATCAAAATCAAATAAATTCTTCGGGATCATTACCGTCTGTGGACCTCCCAATACGCCTTCTGCCGTCAAAAGCATAGAAGTCGGAGATAGCTCTTCCCGGAATCCAAAACCTGCAAAGTTGTCATGTTCCAGGTCAAAGGAATGGATTAAAAATTTAGCGGCATCCAGAATTTGGTCGTGTTCTTTGTAAGCCTCAAGGTGCAAGTTGATCTGCTCGAAATTCATTCAGAATATGTTTTAAACAAATGTATTAAAATATTTGTAGTGCGGCTTTCCTAAAAATAGAATTTTAGATAGGGGCTGTTCTTTCCATCAATTACAAAAGAAGCAGATAATTTATAAAAAACGATAAAATAACAAAGAGAAGAAAGTCTAGTTTAATATCGTTTTTTGAGATTTAATTTTATCTATAAACGGAAAAAGTATTGGCGAAGTGCGGGTTTCGAAGAATAAAATGTGCAAGAAAGACGAAACGTAGCCGATATTTTCTCCATGGAATTAATCTACTAAAATGTGGAATGGAAAAATAGCGGCGGCAGAGAAGGATCGAATTTTCAATTCCGACTTAACCCCGCATTTTGCAATATAATGTTAGCAGATGTTTTTATTTGTAGTTTATTTTGTGATTTAATTCAATTGGATTATTTTCTTGTAAAATATTATTTTGCATTTCTTTAACCTTTATAGAAATATCCACTGTATTACCTTTCGGATCGGTAAATGTAGCTGTCTTCCAACCTTTTGACTTTATATCATATGGATCATTAAAATATGATTTTGCAAGTGTTTCATATTTTTTCCAATCAATTTTTACTGTTTTTGTTCGTGCGTCAAAAATATTCCCGCCTTTCTTGACTTCTATCAAATTAAATGAATATTCATTGTTTAAATCTTGAATAGAAATAATCAATCCAGGTAAACCATTGAAAATATATGGACCGTCTGCAAAAGGTAATTCTGTAGTAAACCAAGCAATCCAGTTTCTTCCTCCATAATTTGTTTCTGCTTTTTGAGATTTATATTTTCCAATTATTTTTTGTTCCGAAGTAATATTCCAATTTAATATTTCCTCAACTGGAAGAAGATAATCTGTTCCCAAATAAGTTATTACTTTTTCAATTCTTTTTTGAGTTAAATTCTTTTTGACATAGAATCGGTTTTCAATACCCATTTTAAACCTTCCGTTTCCATTATTCAACTTTATTGAATCTAATTTTTTGTCTAGTGAATCTCTAAAAATTGAAATATTATTTTTTAAATCCAAAATCATATTCTCGGAATAAACATCATCTTGTTTTTCTGGATTCACTTTGCATTTTGTTTCGTAAATAAAACTAAATTTTTGCGAGAAGCAAAAGGTAGAAATTCCAAGAAAAAATATTATAAATTTCATTTGTGACGACTGTTTGTTTAAAATTTCTAATAACTTTTGGCTTTACGCATTGCGTCAATCTAATCTATAATAATTTCGCAAAACCATTTATGAACTAATATAAAAATTTATTTTGATGATTGATTATTAGTTGATTGCAAATACTTTTTATCTTAAATTTTCTTTGGATTGATGAATGTTATTATGCAATAATAACGTCCTTTAATTTTTATACCAAAACCCTCATCAATTTGATGAGGGTTTTAGTTTTGTGATTTTTCTCTAAAAAAAATGGAATAAACCTGATCTTAAACTAATAAAAATTTGCCAGGTTTGGCACTTTTTTCATATTAAAATATAGTCAAGACAAGAAATTGATGAAGATGTATCAACACTTCTTACCTATTTAAATATTTAAAAAATTAAAAACTATTATGGGTTAAGGGTTAGTTATAATTGTGGGTGAATTAGCATCAGACTCACGTCCTTGTTCAAGAGAAACTAATTTTCCACCCTTAAAAATTAAAATATTTGTTATTGATCTATTTCCCATATTGAAATTTTCTCTGTAAAATAGAGATTCTTCAATCTCTCCGGTTTTTTTATCTTCTGTAAATGCAGATTTATAAGGTTTTCCATATTTTAATACAACCTGTTCTTTAGTCATTCCAATCTTTATTGATTCAGAAGTAAATTTACTGCTTGTTGAACAAGAAGTTAAAAATATTAAAATCACAATTATGGATATTGTTTGAGTCAAAAATAAACGCATAATTTTTTTATTTAAAGTTACAAAAAAACATTAATTATATAACTCATATTTAAGAGAAATAAACAAAACACTCGTGAAGAAAATTGAAAATAACGGGATAAATTACTACGATTAAAAGAGCCCAACTCTAAGTCAGGCTCTTCCTATAAAGGAAAAAAATTGGTTATGGATGCTCGTTTCGGGCTTTAATTACAAGATTGACGAGATCTGAGCCGCCACTTGCAAAGTTTTCACTTGGATTATGGGCACTTTGGGTAGCCACAGCATAAGGAGCGCCATCCCAATAACCCCAGAATGGGCCACCGCTTTGTCCAGGCCAGATATCTGCTTTGTGGGTCATACTTTCATTATCATCGGCACTCCAGAAATCTCCGTCTAAAGCAATACCTGTCTGATACGTTGGTCTTTGAGTTCCGGTTAAATCCCCGGGATATCCTGCATGAGTCCAGTAAGCACCACCATCCCATGAATCGGAATATGATTTTGCACCCAGCCAGCCTGTGCTGTCTCCGATAGGTCTGTCCAGAACAATCACGACGTAATCATATTGAATTTCTGTAGAATCAATCGTGGGTCCGGCTACTTTGTATTTGTAATAAGTGAGTGTTCCCCATGCACTTCCGTAAGGAGCGCTTCCATTATAATACATCGGTGTAAATTTTAACCAGCCCGTGCTGTTGTTAGGCTGCCAGTCTACGATATGGGCACAGGTAAGAAGATGTCTCGGACCGATCATCACTCCGCTTCCTGAGCCTAATGCGCTTTCTACTCTCCCCACGCATCGCCACGGATACGCAGTAGAATTATATACTTTTCTCTGATCGGGACCGAATATAGTTTTTACCCCTTCTGTGGTTAGGAAAGATTCTCTTTCAATGAATTTTGGCTTACGGTCTTTTTTAGCTTCCAGTTTAGGCTGGTATTCAAAATCTGAATGGGTAGGATAGAAATGATCGGTTTCAAGAACTTTTCCTTCTGCTGCTTTTTCATTGGCAGGCATTCCGATTGATTTCATTCCTTTTGGGAAAGACCGTCCGTCGATGGTTTCCATGGCTGGTCCCTGGTTGGTTAGTTTTTCGGTGTTGGTCAGTTTTTCAGCTGATTTTGCTTTAACGGTTTTAAGTCTTGATACTTCTTCCGCCGTCATGGGTTTGTTCGTTTCAGTTTTAGACATGATTATTTAGTTTTTTTAATCAGTTTTTTCCTACTCTTTGGATGGCTTTTCGGATTCCGCCAATGAATTTTTAAGAGAATATTTTTTGAGAAAATTCTGCTGTGATGCTTTCTGTCTGATTGATTTGAGCTGCTCCCATTGCCGCCAATGCCATGGCAGTTTGTTTGTCGAGTGTTTTTCTGACAATATTACCGTTGGTGGCGCGCAGTATTTTACAGAAATGATAGGTGAAATAGCCTCTTATCTGGCCACTCATATTTCCTTCCATAGACACCTGATTGTCCTTACATGCAGCCCATAACGTATGATTCATTCCGGCAATCGGAACCAGGGCTTTCGTCATGGTCATTGCTTTTTTAGAATTTTTGGAGGCCTGCATTTCGCTTGCGTAGGTCATATAAAATTCATCTTCCAGCATTGGTGGAATGAAACGGGGGGCTTCATAAGAGAGCTCTAAGTCCAGTCCCAGATCCATTTTTCTGGTTCCGGTTCCCGAATGACAGCAGTCGAAAATAACCTCCAGATTAACGCCTGCTTTCAGTTTGCTCAGTACCGCTTTGAAATCATCATCACGGATCACTCCGGCACTTGCATAATCATGCGGGCAAATAGCTTCGTCCAGACCATCTATTTCCAGATCTGCTCCAATATTAGCGACTCTTGTTCCGTGCCCGGAATAATAGAAGACCAGTGAATCTCCTTTTACACTGCTGTTGACCAGTGATTTAAGGTAATTTAATATGTTGGCTCTCGTTGCATTCTGATTGGTGAGAATTTTGATTTTTGCAGGATCAAAACCGCAAATTACCAAAGTGTTGGCCATATCCCGTGCATCATTGATGCAGCCGTTTAAATCCGGTCCACCTGATCCGATAGGTGCATAGTCGTTGATTCCTACTACTAGTGCTTTTTTCATTTCGATTAGTTTTTTAAATTTTCCCTACTCTGTTTCGGCTTTTCGGGTTCGGCCTTCATGGATTAGTTTTACAGGACAAAATTCCATTATTAAATAGAACTAAAACAGAGGTAAATGACTAATTATGTGGTAGGTAAAACACCTTTTTTGAGGTTTGAATGAGTTTTTAACCACGGATTTACACAGATGATTGATGCTGCTAAGTATTGGGGATTAAAAATTCATTTTAACGCAAAGGTTCAGTAATGGAGCGCATAATTTTGAGGAAAGCAAAGAATTCGATTGCGTCGCTGATGAAGCTGGTGGATAAACGTGAGCTTAGTCCAATCAATGAAATTGATTCCTTCTTTGCTCTCCTTATTACACGGCATCAGAATAGATCTTTGCGTTGAAAGAAAACTTGCTGTTTTTAGAACTGAGCCCTGTTACGGATTTTACTATGAAGGGGAAAACGAAAAAATCCGATAGATTGTAAAAATCTACCGGATGAATGGTTGGATAATGAAATGATTTGTTCTACAGTGATTTAAGTGAAAAAATCACATTAGCAGAGATCATGTTTTAAGGCAAAAAGAACGAGGCCGACCCTGTTTTTGATTTCCAGTTTGGTGAAAACAGAATCTCTGTAGCCGTCGATAGTTTTGGGACTCAGGAACATTTTATCGGCTATTTCTTTATAGGTAAGCTCGCTGCAGGCCCATTTGATGAATTCTTTTTCCCTGTCCTTCAATTCGGAAAGGAGGGAAGCGGTCTTGATATCTTCTGTTTTGACTTTCAGTAATTTCTGGGCAACAAAATCAGTATAAAAACTTCCTTTGTCGAATACCGTATCGATAGCCTGAAACAGGATCGAAGGCTGCATGTCTTTCAGCAGATAGCCTTTTGCCCCTGCCTTCAGCATCTTGATCAGTACTTTTTCATCATCTTCCATGGTAAGGGCGATGACTTTAATGTTGGGATGATGCTCGGTGAGCCATTCTGTGGTTTCTATACCGTTCTTGTAGGGCATATTGATATCCATCAGTACTACAGCAGGTAATTCTGAGGCTTTTTCCAGCGCTGCAATAAAATCTTCTCCATTAGGATGATTCATGATCACGCTGTATTGAGGGTTTTCCATGATCATATTTTCCAATGCTTTAGACATTAAAGTATGATCATCTACAATGGCTATGGGAATCGTTTTCATGTGATGTGTTTATAATAGGTTATTGAAGTCTGTGTTCCTTTATCAAGTTCCGACTGTATGGAAAATTCTGCGTGAATCAGTTTTGCTCTCAGTTCCATATTTTTCAATCCGGAACCGTCCTGTATTTTGGTGGTATTGAAGCCTTTTCCATTATCAGAAATATTAATATGTAAAGTTTCCTGATCATCATCCAGCCGGATCGTGACATTTTTGGCTCTGGAATGTTTTAAGATATTATTGATGCTTTCCTGAATGATCCGGAAGAGGATCAAACCGTGTTTGGGCGAAATGTCAATATCCTGTTTTTGGGTGATGAAGTCGATCTTTAATAATTTAAGTTTCTGTATTCTTTTTACCTCTCTTTCTATAGATTCCGTTAACCCGAAATGAATGATCTGCTCGGTAATCAATGTTTTAGATAAGTTCCGGATATCCTGTATGCATTCACCCAACAGTTCGCTCAGCTCGTTGAGTTCTTCTTTTTCTGTGTTTTTCAGCTTGGAAATAAGCTGATTTTGCCTTAGACGCACAACCGAAAGTTTTTGTCCCACATCATCATGCAGTTCCTGACCTATATAATTCAAAGTCTGCTCCTTGATTTCTACCTGTGAAGTAGCCAGCTCTTTTTCAAACCGCATGTCTTTTTCTTTTTGAGCGATCAGAAGTGTAGTTTTCTTTTTGATAAAGACCACATAGATGAAGATCATCGTCAAAACGACAATAAGTAAGGTAATCGTGAAAGTAATGACCAAATTATTTTCTTCCATACTTCAATGGGTAATTATCTGGGTTTGTCCTGTTTATTCAATAGTAAGCCCAACAGGAGTATTCCGTTACTGATGATATTCAACATAAATAGGATGAAAAAATAAATATGTTCTGAAACCGTGGTCCTGAAATAAAAGATCGGAATACTTCCTATAAAAAGGATCAGCAGGGCGACCGATACCCAAAAAGGGAAATAGTTATTAAGATCCAGTATTTTATCCGAGTTAAATGTTTGATATAAAAATAAAATGATGGAAAACATCAGCAAAAGAATATCGGTATACAATATGTTAAATGAAAAATGATGCAGGAGATCATCTTTTATACAAAACATCACCACAATATTGATGACAAAGAGGATTAACAAGATGAACTGTATTTTTTTAAGAACAGGCAGATACAATAATCGGTAGTAATACAGCAAATACAGAAAAAAGGCAATCACTAAAAACCCAATCACATAAAACATTTCGGTAGATTGATTGGTAGCCTTGAAATAAAAATAGCAGAAAATATCGATTATTGAAAGCAACCCATATCCTACGATAAAAAATAAATTTTCTCTCCCGATTTTTCTGGATTTAATGATCATCAGGACCATCACTACAACGGGGATGGTCATGGATATCTGTTTCCCGATTTCTATGTTCCAGTTCATGGTTTTTATTTTTTACGGCATATCTGCTGTAGATACTTTAGGTGGAGGTGCCAGATTGGTCATATTCAGGACTTCCATCTCCGTTACATTGGTATTTTCTTCTGTTGACTTCATTGTTCTGGACATAGCCGTTGTGCTGTCCTTTTTCCGGTTTTGAGCAGTGGGTACCAGAAATATAGTCTGATAACCTGCATATTCCGGTTTTGCCATTTTACTTTTTGGATGATTCATGGGATATTTTCCCATATAAATTCTGATTCCCGGATTTTTCAGTTTCTGTTTTTTAGCCGTTTCTTTTACATATTGAAGATATCCTTCCAAATCTTCTACAGAAAACCAATACCAGCGTGAATCGGGTTCTCCGTTTCTGGCTCTGGTGAGAATAATGTTGTTTGTTTTGGAGTATTCATCATAAAGTACCCGGCCTTCACGGTAGCTGATGAGCTTCTTTTTATAACTGTTACTTACAGGTTCTTTGGGTGGTTCGGAGCAGCGGGTGCAGCTCAGCGTGCAAAAGCTTACAATAAGAACGGCAAAGAGCGGTCTTAGATTTTTGAATAAAAAAAGAGTTTTCATGTTGATGGTTTTTAATTTTATGAAACAAAATTAGGTAACTGCTTAACTCTACAAAAGAGGGAAAACACTGTTTTTGTCTCTTACTAAATTTACAACATTTTCATTTGAATTTCAGAGAGATAAATCATTTTTGTACAATGCCTATCCAGTGAGGTTTTTAGACGAGAATCTTCAAAATTGGAAATAGCCCAAACATTCTTATTGCTCCTGTTTTGCTTCGTTAAAAGACTCAATTAATTCACATTCTGTTTAAATATTTTTAATAGTCTACAAAATTAGTAGGCTTGTATGATTTATCTCATGCTGCCATGTGATTTGATTCGTAAATAATTAAATACTTTTGACACAGTTAAAAAAAGTTAAAATGTATTCTCATGAATAAGCATTCATTCAATTCTTACTTATGCACCGGGATGGCTTCTGTATCTACTCAATATCAATGTTGCGCAGGTGCTTGCCTTTCACAACACAATCTTATCATTCCTGATATGTGTTTTGAATTGATGATGTGCAGAATGATGCAGGCATAAACTTCCGAAAACACGGACATTACTGTAGAAATTAAATCATAATAATTTCAAAATCTTTTTAAGGCAGGCTTACTTTCTGCCGGGTTCAAAATTTTCTCTCTGGCAATCTCTCTGAAAAGGGGGAAAGGAAATCCTTGTCTCATAACCGGAAGGAATAAAAGTAATGGATCAATCAATTTTAAAAACAAAATTAGTATAATGAGGAAAAGACAATGTAAAATGGGTGCATTGGCCATGATTTTATTTGCAGAATTTGGCTTTGCACAAAACAGGGATAGCCTTTCCAAAGAGCAGGCCATACAGGAAGTTGTAGTGGTTGCTTTTGGGAAGCAGAAAAAAGAGGAAATAACAGGATCGGTACAATCCCTGAAAACGAAAGATCTGGCTAATCTTCAAAACGGAAATATACTTCAGGGCATTGGGGGAAAGGTGGCCGGAGTACAGGTCATATCCTCCGGACAGCCGGGATCTCAGCCTACGATAAGAATGAGAGGAATTGGTTCCATCAATGCATCCAGCGATCCGCTTATTGTACTGGATGGCATTCCTTACAATGGAAACCTGAACAGTATTCCGGGAACGGATATTGAGAGTATTTCTTTTCTTGAAGATGCTTCTTCCAATGCTTTATATGGTTCAAGAGGAGCGAATGGGGTGATCATTGTTAATACCAAAAGAGGAAAATCTAAAGGTCTGCACATAGAAGCTGACATAAAAACAGGAGTGAATTTCCGATCCATTGAAGATTATTCGGTGTATACTTCACCACAGGATTACTATACTGCATTTTATAACCGGGGAAGAGTTGGTGAAGTCGCGAGATTGAAACAGCCGGGAGCTGTTCCTTCCGGAGCGAGCCTTCATGATGTTGGTATTACAGCTTTGAATAAGTTGGGATATAATGCTTATAATGTGCCTTTTAGCACAATGATAGGGAAGGATGGTGTTTTTAATCCCGATGCCAAGCTATTGTATCAGGATAACTGGAAAAATCTGCTTTTTAAGCCAGGATTAAGAAGAGAAGCCAGTGTAGGGATCACAGCCAATAATGATCAGGTAAAATCTTATACTTCATTAAATTATTTAGACGACCAGGGGTACCTCATCGGTTCCGGATTTAAAAGATTTGGAATAAGATCGAACCTGGATTATGCGATTACCCAAAAACTGAAACTGACCAGTAGCCTTTCCTATACCTACAGCAAACAGGATTTTGGTGAATCGGCCGGATTTTCCAATCCTTTTCAGTTTGCGAGAAATATAGCGCCTTTCTATCCAGTTTTTCTAAGGGATAACAACTACCAGATCCTGTATGATAACAGTGGACAGGTGTTATACGATTATGGGGATGGACAAGGGCCAAACGGAGCAACCAGGTCTTATGCGGTTTTTGAAAACCCGGTGGGGAATCTCCAATACGACAAATCGCAGACCACCAATAATATGACCAATGTCAATTTGGGTCTGAATTATGAAATCATTAAAGGGTTGGACTTCACCTACAATTTCGGAGCGTATCTGGAAAACACAAAAAACCTTCAGTTTGGGAATACATTAGGAGGAACTTCATCATCTGTGGGGGGAACAATCAATATGGGGTCTGTATTTAAACATACCTTAAACCATCAGCAATTGCTTACATATCAGAAAAAACTGGATAAACATAACTTTAATATCCTTATCGGACATGAATTAAACAAAATAAAAAGCGATGGATTCTCAGGATCCAAACAGCAGCTTTTATTGCCGAACTCATTGTCTTTTGATAATGCTGTAAGGATAACCGATCTGTCTGGAAATGGCTATGAATATGCCGTAGAAGGATATTTTACAAGATTGCTTTATAATTATGACGGGAAATATTTCTTTAATGCAAATATTAGAAGAGATGGTTCCTCTGTCTTTTCTCCGGAGAGCAGATGGGGTAATTTTTACGGTTTGGGCGTAGCCTGGAATGTCGCTAAAGAAGACTTCCTTAAAGACCATGAGGTCATCAATTCTCTTAGGTTGAAAGCTTCTTACGGACAGCAGGGAAATGATAATATTTTGCTGGATGGTTCTATCAGAGACTATTACGCCTATCAGGATAACTATGGAATCAACAATTTTGGAGATGACAAACCCGTTCTATCTCTTAAAAAACAAGGAAATAAAGATTTAAAATGGGAAACTTCTAAAAATCTGAATGCCGGTTTCGAAATCTCTCTTTTTAAAAACAGAATCAACCTGAATGCGGATTATTTTGAGAGAAAAGTATCGGATATGATCTATGCGCTTCCTTTGCCTCCTTCCAATGCGGGATCTTATGTGAAATACGGTAATATCGGGGACATGATCAACAAAGGGGTTCAGGCGAATCTGAATGTGGAAATTCTTAGGTCAGGACAATTCCAGTGGAATGTGTACGGAAACGCCACCCATTATAAAAACAAAATTACCAAACTGCCTGCCGAGCAAAGAAATACAGGCCTTGTAAGCGGTCTGTTTATTCTGAACGAAGGAGATGACAGATATACCTACTATCTGAAAAAATTTGCAGGAGTAAATCCTGAAAATGGAGATGCACAATGGTATAGAACAGCTGTTAACCCAAACACCCAACAGGAAGAAACCACAATTACAGCCAATTATAAAGAGGCTACCGATTACAATACGGGAAAATCAGCGATTCCGAAAGTATATGGTGGATTCGGAACAGATTTCACGTACAAAGGCTTTAATCTGGCGGTTAATTTTGCCTACCAGTTTGGAGGATACGGCTATGATGATATCTACAGAAGTTTATTCCATTCAGACACGTATGCGTCCAATTATTCAACGGATTTAAGCCAGACATGGACACCGGAAAATCCAAATGCAGCCTTACCAAGGGTAGATTTGACCTCAACCAATCAGAACGGACATTCTACACTTTATCTGATTAAATCAGATTACATCAGCCTTCAGGATGTGACCTTGTCTTATCAGTTACCGGAGGGTTTCGCACAGCAGGCAGGTTTATCAGGTCTGAAAGTGTATGTGACGGGGAACAATCTTTACTTATGGTCCAAAAGAAAAGGATATGATCCGAGAGCTTCATTAACCGGAGTTTCAGACCCATACAGATACTCACTGCTGTCCAGTGTTTCTTTAGGATTTAAATTTAACTTTTAAGAAAACAGATGAAAACAATAAAATACTTTATAGCGGCTCTCTCCATCAGCTTGATATCGGGTAGCTGTGCCAATGATTTAAATACACTTCCGGAAGGAGATATATCTGGTGAACAATTGAATAATGACCAGTCAAAACCCGAAAAAATATTGGGTGGAATCTATCTTGATTTCCGGAGTAACGGTGCCGGAGGTTCCACAGCGCATTCTGATTTTGGGATTATGGCCATCAAAGGAGGGTCAGATCTGATGTCTAATGATGTGATACAGGCCACCAATCAGCATTTGGGGATGTTTTATAATTATGAAGCGACTAATGCCAGTAATTCTGCCGCAGAATTTGTGTGGACTACTTTTTATGCAAGAATATTTGTCATCAATAAACTGCTTGATGATTTAAAAAACGATACGAAATCCAATAATACAGCCATCAAAGGGCAATTACTTGCTCTGAGAGCCTACTCCTATTTTTATCTGGTCCGTTTCTACGCAAAAAGCTACAAGGGCAATCAATCAGCACCGGGTCTTCCGCTTGTTCTTACCAGCAGTAACCAAAGCCAGGGTCTTGCGAGGTCGTCGGTATCGGAGGTTTTTCAGCAGATTACAAGAGACATTGAAGAATCTATTATCCTTCTGGACAGTTTTGCACGCCCATCAAGAGCCCAGATCGATCAAAGAACAGCGAAAGCTATTGCTGCTGAGGTCTATCTGGAAACAGGAGATTATATCAAAGCAGAGAAGTATGCGCATGAAAGCAAGCAGGGAATAGCACTGATGACTGAAAATGATTATACCACAATCGGATTCTCAAATATCAATAATCCTGAGGTTTTATGGGGTTTTCATAACACTGTATCTACCATGAGTATCGGAAACTACTATGCTTCTTTCTTCTCCATGTTCGATAATACGAATGAAGGCTATGCAGGTGCCGCAAGGATCTACAAGCTGATCGATAAACGTCTTTATGAGGCAATCCCAGATACAGATTATCGTAAAAAGGTATTCAATGGAAGTCAGGGCGCGGCGTATACTTTTAACGGAAAGAAGAAAAATTACCCTGCGTATGTGAACTGGAAATTTAAAGATCCCACTCTTTTTGAAGGAGATTATATCTATATCAGAGCATCCTCGCTTTATTATATAGAAGCTGAAGCGCTGGCCAGACAGGGTAGAGAGGCAGAAGCGAAACTGGTTTTATATGAAATCACTTCCAAAAGAAACAATGCCTACACGCTGTCCTCAAACTCAGGAAATGAGCTGATCAACGAAATTATTCTTCAAAAAAGAATTGAACTTTGGGGGGAAGGCTACGCCTGGTTTGATATGAAAAGATTGGGAACTCCTCTCGAAAGAATCTATCCGGGAACCAACCATACTTTCGGAAGATTGAACCTTTCACCTGATAAATTCATATTCCAGATTCCGAACAAAGAGATTAATAATAATCCGCAGATTGTACAAAATTGATACAGCGCCTTTTAGATTCGTCTTCGAATGGATAAATGAAATGATGTAACCCGGAGTTTAAGCTCCGGGTTTTTTGTGAATTATTCCTTTCTAAAAAATAATTTTGGTCATTATACAGCTAACCCCATCTACATTCCGTAGGTCTATGAATGCAGATCAAATACCAATCAGAAAAGAGTGGAAAAACATATGGGAATGTACAATACCAATACTTATGCAACTGCAGCACTGTCTACTTTTACAGTACAGCATGAAGTAGGAACATCAGATAGCGTGAGTGGAAGTTTTAAACAAACTATATATGGTTGTCCGTAATCAGACGATATTTTGATTTTTTCTCAATAGAGCCCCGGGAATTTAGCTTTTACTCAAGAAGTTTAAGTATGAATATCATTCGGTTAGGGTAATCGGGGGTCTTGTACTATTATT
The DNA here is from genome assembly GCF_025153485.1 of Chryseobacterium pyrolae. Classification (NCBI taxonomy): domain Bacteria; kingdom Pseudomonadati; phylum Bacteroidota; class Flavobacteriia; order Flavobacteriales; family Weeksellaceae; genus Chryseobacterium; species Chryseobacterium pyrolae. The sequence continues at coordinate 153,410 of NZ_JANZQH010000006.1, read as the reverse complement.
AAAATAAAGCCATAAATAAGCTGCAAAATGCAGCTTATTTATGGCTTTTGATCCTTTAATTATTTAAAAACTAAATATTTAGTTTTTAATGGCGACAGCTATATCAGATACTGTTAGGGCTTTCTTTAAACTGTCGGAAAATAGAATCAACCCAGCGGCCATCATGATGATATCCTTTAAAACCAATCGCCCCGCTCCCGACAGATAAGGAAACCCATATGGTGGAGTAGGAAGATCTTAAAAAAATTAAGGAAATAAGAATCCAAAGTAGGATCAACTGCATATAGGTCTTAATAATAGACTCGAGAAATGAGGGTTTTTCACAAAGTTCATGCTGTATATGCCTGAAAATTCCGAGAATATAATCGTAACTCTCATGCGTCAGGAAAAGGACGGGCCAATCTTCATAAGCATAATTAATCTGATCTACCGAAAAAATGCCAGAACCCTTCAATAAAATCACACAATAATTCTAAGTATTAAAGTCTGAAAGAAAACTGGAGGCATGATAGGATTGTATTTGTGCAGACATGGAATAAAGATAAGAAATAAATATTTAAAGGTTGGTTAATTTTGTTTTTAAAACGTTTTATTTCAGTGTCTTACTGTTTTTTTGAATTAATTGAAATAAAAGCAAAATTTATTTTCAATACGTCAAGTTCTGTCGCTTCCGGCTCTGATATTTGCCTCAAGAAAACGCACAAATGAAAACAGACTTTAAAACGAAGGGTGGAAATCTTCTTGCCATAAAACCACCTAAAAAAATAAGGCTAAAATGAGAAGTCATTAGAAAATGACTTGCAATCTATCATTAATATACAATCACAATTAACCAAAAACAACAACAATATGTCTAATATAGGAAAAATTATTAGAGTAAATGCATTACCTCCACAGGGAGAAAGAGAAACAAATGTTATTTACCAAGTAGCTGCACCCGGTGCAGCTACTTATACAGACTATGCCATTGATGAAAATGGCGATATGAAAACTCCGGTAGCAGATCCTGCTGCACAGAACCTTAGTGATGATCTTATCAAAATTTCTGATCCTGGCCTAGTATCTGAAGGATTTATAACGCAAGCCCAGTTCAATCAAAACATGAATGAGGATCTGGATCTTAAACTCAATACTCCATTGATCGACGGAAATGCACAGAATTTCACAAAAGTTATAGGTCTGGATGATCACGGCAATACGGCAAAACTGCCCGCAGGTGATTTAGGGAAAAACGTTGCCAATTCTTCTCTGACTACTATTGCTGGTGCCGGATTGACACTAGGTGCCAACTGGACACTGAATACTTCCGGACTTTATTATTCAATAACCGGATTAACCGATGCTTCGAGTGATACGACTTTTAATATGTTATTAGCTCAAAATGCATCTGGCAGAATAGGAAAATCAAATGGGAAAGGTGCATTTATCAGCCTGCCTAACCAGCTAACAGAAAGCGAGAAAACAGCTTGGAAGACAGGTATGAATGGGGGTTGGACTACAAACACAATGAGTGTGGCCGTTATCTTGCCACCAATCGTTGATAAACAGGATAGAGATTACTTTATCACATTAAAAGGGGCCAACTTAAATCTAAATCCGGCCAGCTTTTCTGTGGAGATTATGAACAGTACAGGTACAACCGTGATAGCTACCGTACCGAATTCACAGGTACAATTGTATACTAATGGGGTTGACCTTGTATTTTACTATAACTTTAAGAATTTACCTCTTGGAAATTACAAAATCAGATTATGGAACGGGGTAGCTTACTACATCACCACTCCTACAATCAACGTAATCGACTTGCTTACACCAATCGGTTTATCAGGGTTAAGTTGGAGCATGCTAAATAATACCACAATATGTCCTACCGTAGACCTTACAACAGCTTCGGGAACATCAATACATAGGGCACGGAATACCAATGAACAATTTGTGGGAACAAATCAGGATGCAGTTTCCTTCAAGAGTAGTGTTCTCATTCCTTCTGCAATCGCAGACGGGGATTTTTATCTTGAACTAACAAATATGACATCAGGAGTTATTTATTATGATGGGTCTTATGGTTATGATTATGGATTGGTAGATGCTGCTCAGCCATTTTCCCATTCTATGCAAATTTTGGCAGGAATAAGAAGGAATTTCTTCTTTGATGAAAGAATACTTCCGGATAATATTTTCGTAAGTGGAAGTAATACCAATACCTCAGTAGGATTAAATAGAACGTCCAAATTATACATTACAAAAAAGGGTAATATCGTCAGCATTAGCAGCATTAATAATGGTCAGCTTACCACGGTTGTATCCACGTGGTTTCAGCCTAACGGTGTAGACTTGGCCTTTTTCGCGAATTTTAATAGTTATAACAATAGTAATAGCAATAACGGAGCGAATATTCAAACGGATATTTACATTAACTCACTAATCCAATTATAAAATTATGAACGATCAATAAAAAATAACGACTCAAATCCAGATTTTAATCAATGACATTGAAAATGTTGAATTAAATCTTGCAGAATTACCCTTATCTGAACATCCAAAGCTTCCGCAATTCGAGAGAAGTATCCGGGTGCTGGATATTGATGTTAAATCTAAACATTAGTTTATCTGTTTCAACTATGAACGGGTGCTAAAAGACAAAGAAACCGGCGAAGTGATCAATATTTCTCTTCCTGCCCCCGGAGTGAGTAATTTATAAAGAAACATGGACCTATCTCTGTAATAATTATGGCGAGCCAATTGAGCTACCTCTTGCTGAATCTAGATTTTGATATTGAAAGTCAAAAAATACGCCAGATATCCAAAGACAAGATAGTTTCTGAAAATAGCCTGCAGAACAAAAAGGCCTTATTTAACTATTTACCAGAGCCAAATTTTACCTTCTAAAAATACAGAAAGTTTGCACAGGTCTACAAAGGGGAGATTATAGCTCAAGGAAAGGGGTATGATAAAGCATATCAAAAGCCTTTAATGAACTTAAAGCAAGTAGAGGTAGTAAACAGGTTTGCCATATTTGGAAATTATATTGTTTTAGAAATAGATACATTATAATTTATTTATATTGAATTCTCAAACCAGCGTGAAACCCACGCTGGTTTTTTATTTTCCAAAAATAAATAGTGAAATTTTATTCACATGAAATCAATCAGTTATATAAAAATTATTCTTTTTTTTCAGAATTCCACGCAAGATTTTCTAAAAGACGGATTTTATAGATGAGTACTCAATACAACTAATGTTTAATGTAAAAAAATAATGAAATGAAGAATTCAATAGTACTTAAGGTGATTACCACCGTTTTAATTTTATCAATCATCTTCTCCCTGTTCTCATGCATGAATGAGGACAGGATAGAAGTACCACCGGTAAAACTGGAAGATGTGAACGGAAATTACAAAGGAAGGCTGATCACGATGCAGGGGGAGTTTAGGGCTGAGAAAATTGTAGACTTTAAAATAAAAAAAGATACCCTTGCATTTCCGGAGTTTCCTATCAAAGAAATTGTAATGGCGGTGGTGAAAGATCCTGTAAAAACACAGAATGCTTTGACAGCAATGGGAAAAGTGAAATATAATCTCAAATATACATCAGTATTAAATGCAGATAAAAATTGGGTAGAACTCACTTTTGTCCCAAAAGAACTGGAGCTTCAGATTCCGGTAGACGGAGTAAATAAAAAAATAGTCGTAACGCTTGTAGCAAAACAGAAAGGATACTTTGCCGGATTAGACCATACGCTGAGATTTGCGCTGGCAGCTGAAAAGATTACAGTAGACGGTACGGCTCTAAGTCCTTTCGAAATTATTTATTATAATTTCCCCTACTGTATAAAGAATTAATTGATAGATAATAGAATAATAGATTGTGTTTTGCCCGGATGCAGTCTATTTTTGCTTTAAAATTTTAACCGGTCACATTAAACCGGATCTCATTCATGGAAGAAAACAAAGAGCAGATTTTGATAAGACGCCTTCTCACGAAGGAAGAAGCTGCCTGGAAAGAGCTATTCGGAACCTATTCCGGAAATCTTGCCGGGGTCTGCGCTCGTTATATTCCGGGAAAAGATGACGTTCACGATGTTCTTCAGAACAGCTTTATCAAAATGTTCCGGTCCATAGAAACATTTGAATACCGGGGCAGTGGCTCCTTGAAAGCTTGGTTGATCAGGATCACAGTCAATGAAGCTTTAAAACATATAAAACAGCATTCCGGGATGGCAACAGATATGGATTTGGCCGAATTTCCTGATATCCCCAATGATGAAGAACCTGATCTTGAGGAAATTCCACAGGCTGCTATTATGAAACTCATACAGTCGCTTCCTGATGGGTACCGGACAGTTTTTAACCTGTTTGTATTTGAGAAAAAAAGCCACAAAGAGATTGCCGGGCTTTTAGGAATAGCAGAGAACTCTTCCGCCTCTCAGTTTCACAGGGCAAAAGGATTGCTGGTTCAGAAAATTAAAGAATTTAAAATGTCAAAAAAAGCACAATATGAATAATCAGTGGCTCAATGACCTGCACAGGAAAATGGAAGACCACGAAGAGGATATTCCGGATGGGCTGTGGGAGGATATTAAAGATGAACTTTTTTCTGAAGAAGAAGAAAAGGGAATTGCCGGAGCAATGATGTTTGGAGATGATGATAAAAAAGATATAAACCACCCTGTCAACGGTAGAAGGTCCATATTATACCGTGTGGGAGGAATTGCTGCAGCTCTTGCTATCCTGTTCTTTACCGGAAAGATACTGCTGGATATGAATGGAGAGAAAATAGGTTCACAGATCGCAAAAAAATCTGAAAATGCAAGTGGTAATGAGAAAGAAAGAACAACCACCGGACCTGTAAGCATTGATACAAGGGATAAGATCAACACCGATGCCAATGAAAAATACAGCGGTTCAGGAAATAGAGTCACCGATAAAATAAGCATTGATAAAGTTTTACAAAATAGGATTAATAAAGAAATCAATCGGAACAACCTTTCATTGGAATCAATAGGAAAACAAGAAATTTTAGCTCCTTTAACGGCAGGAAATCTGCCTGACCACAGTTCTTCTTCTGGTAATGAAAATCCAGTGTTAAAAGAGAAGACAGAAGTTGAAGAAATTTTTAATCAAACCGAAAACGAGCTCCATGAAAAGCTGGCTGATACCAACAAGCCTAAAATTCCTGGCCGTCAGCAAAAAAAATGGATGCTGAGCATGCTTACAGGAAATGTTTCCTCAAATTCTTCGGAACAGAAGTTTCCGGGTTATGCTTCAATGAGTGGAAGTCCGATGGCTTTTAGTGACGTATGGATATCCGGTACAGAAAGCGATCCCCTTACAAACTTATTGTTAGCCAATCAGAGCAAAGAAGTTGAAGCCAGAATCAGACATAAAATTCCTGTCACCCTTGGATTATCAATGTATTATAATCTCGGAAAAAGATGGGGAATTGGCACAGGCGTCAACTATACAAAACTTACATCAGAATTGCACTCAGGAAGCAATTCAAACTATATAAAAGGTGAACAAAGTGTCCATTATATTGGAATTCCAGTACAGGTAAATTATAACGTTATTCAGAAAGGGCGTTTTACAGGATATGTAACCGGTGGAGTCGTAGTAGAAAAAGCAGTCGCAGGAAAGCTGAAGACAAAATATATTGTCAATGATGAGGTCCAGGAAACCCAGGAAGAACGGATTGATGTCAAACCTGTGCAGTTTTCCGTCAACTCGGCCGTTGGGCTGCAGGTGAAAATTATCGATAAGATCGGAATTTATGCAGAACCGGGAATAGGATACCACTTCAAGAATGACAGCCAGATCAATACTATTTATAAAGAAAAACCTTTAAACTTTAATATGAAGTTTGGGATCAGGGTGTTGCTGGATTGACAGCCCTAAAAAAGACTAAACCAAACCATTAAATATTTAAATATGAAAACCAAACTGATTTTTTTGGCTTTATTATTCATGACTATTCTGAATATAAAAGCACAGTGTAATCCAACCATTACAAGCCCCAGGCTTGGTGTAAAATTTCCCGACAAGGTTGTGTTCTGTAATACCGAGACAGAGACCCTTTCCACCCAGGCATTCGGAAGTTACCAATGGTACAAACAGGAATGGACCTGGCAGACCCCGAATACCAATCCATGGACTGCAATTCCCGGGGCAACCTCACAAACGCTGACCATCAACGGAAATGATGACCAGCTTTATTACTTCAAAGTTCAGGTCATAGATGGTGACTGTACGGCAGAAAGTCCCGCTATTATGGCCGATGGGTTTGCTTATGCACTTCCTGCGATGATGAGCACTTTTACCCCCGGAACTTATCAGGATTTGGGAGAAGGAGAATATAACATCTGTTCAGGAGCATCTGTAAAATTTGATGATGTATTTCCGGATCTTTATGGCAACCATACCTGGTATAAATGTATTCCCGGCAGTCTGCCTCCTTCAGTGGATCCATGTGAAATTAGCGGGGCAACAGGAGACACTTATATCGCTACAGGTTCGGGGGTGTATGGATTTTATGCCTGCACCGAATACTGTCCAGATCAATGTGAATTTTTAGGAGATGGAAGTTTTGTTAAACTGAATTTCGGAAACTTTGAATTCTGTAGTCTGGCAACAGGCGAAACAAAACGTAAGGAAACCAGTCTGAAAATATATCCCAATCCTACCTCACAATTTCTTTACATCGGGAAAGAATCTGATAAAACCTACAAAGAGATTTCCATCATCGATATGTCCGGAAAAGGGGTTTTGCAAAAAAGCAACCACCGCTTTAATGAGCCTATTGATGTTAGCAGACTGACTATAGGCAATTATATCATCCTGTCTAAAGATTCTGAAGGAAATACCTATAAGAATAAATTCATAAAAAAGTAAATAGATACATCCTTAGTTAGTTTTTTTTAATCCTGATAAGCCGGTATAGAGACAGTCTGTACCGGTTTGTCTTTTTGTATGTAAAAAAATATGAAGAATCAGTTTAATATACGACACGTTTTGTCGTCCTCCCGGTATACTTTTGAAAGAATAACGGACAAGTACAAATCAGTTAAAATCATCAATCTAAAAAAGAAAATATGCCAGCAATTAAAAATTCTATGAATGAACTTCGTAATTTAAGTAGTGCGGAGATTTCATCATTAATAAACTCGGTAGCAGCGGGAAAACCTGAATATGTAGAGCTTTTAGGGTATCATCCGGGAATTCCTTATGACCAGCCAGTCATCTATTATTTATCAGAGACAACAGATCAGGATGATGGATTTAGTATTATAACCCTCATCAATAATAGTCAGTATAAACTGGAATTGAGCTTTGGGGATACAGTAGACCTTACCCGTTGTGGGATTAAAGGTGATGGTTTGGGTGACGAAACGGCTGCCATAAATAAAGCTTTGGTAAGACTTTACCAAATGAAGGTAAAGACCGTTACAATTGCTGGGATCAATAAAATAGATGTAGATAGTGGAAATAAAATTCAACTTCAGAGTAATACAAATTATTTCCTGAACGGAACAGTTGAAGCAATGCCTGGAAAGACAAATGGGTATGAATTGGTATCTTTTGCGCAGACGGTAAACACAAAACTGACCGGGGGTAAAATTAAAGGAAACAAATATAGCTTTAAGGCTCCTGATGGAAGCTATTATAAAATGTGGCGTGCTTACCAACCCTATCAGGTGGGAGAATATGTATACGTAAATAATTGCCCCCTGAAAGTAATTAATGCAGGAATAAGCGGTGGGGAAAAACCAGGGGTGTCATTTTATATAAAATGTGAAGCTGTAACTCCTAAGCCGGTACCATATAACTGTAATCCTAGTTATAATGAGAATACTCAGATGACTGTAGTTGACGGCTCGGTCACCTATGAGGTCGTTCATAATACGGATCTTGGTGAATGGGGATTTGGAATATTTGCATCAAATACAAATGATTTTCATATCGAAAATGTTGAAATATCAGAATGCTGGGGGGACGGAATTTATGTCCGGAATTCCTATAATGGAACTATAGAAAATGTGATATGTGATGATAACCGCAGACAAGGGATGTCAATTATCCATTGTGATGGAATCAATATATTAAACAGCCAGTTTAATAAGACGAGCGGCACAATTCCAGAGGCAGGGATAGATATTGAGCCAAATGAAGACCAGAGTGTTAGAAATGTAAATATAGTAAACTGTACCTGCGATCAAAACGAAGGTTACGGGGTTTTGATAACAACTCCTGGTTCTAAATCTTCAGTGAGGGATGTAAATATATTAAATTTAACAACAAGGAATAATATAGGAGACGGTTTTGCCTGTAAAACAGAAGGAGACTCTTACTCTCATACGATCTTTAATATCAATGTACATAATTTAATGTCGTCAGGAAATCATGCTTCACAGATCTTTATAGAAGGGACAAATGGTGTTAAAATAAGAAACGGAAGAGTAGAAAACGCATTTGATTATCCCCTTGTCGATTTATATAAAGTGCACAATGTTAAAATCAGTGATTTGGAAATGGTCGGTAACGGAAATGGGATCAGAATTAGAAAAACTGCGGATAACATAAAGATAGAGGGGAATTATATCGAAACCATTAAAACATGTATTGTAGATGATCATACGGAGAATAAAAAAGTAAATGTTACTATTAAAGCAAATGCCTTGAAATCAGTACAGCAGACCGGTATGGATTTACTAGGACACTCTTCGCTTAACATCGAACAAAATACGATTTCAAGAACGGGAACGGACGGGATAAAAATAGGAAATATTAATAGAGCAACCATTATCAATAATAAAACGAGTAACATAGGACTGGCAAACAACACCTATGAATATGGGCATATTGTCATATATGGAGAAGCCAGCGAAATTATTTGTGAGAACAATATTTTGGAGAATTATCCAGACCTTGTGACACTGCCGGTTGGAATTATAGCACAATCGCCACAAATGAATTACTGTACATTCAGAACACTTCATTCCTATTATAATAATAGTAATTTCGGACCGGATCAAATTTTATCAAATCCTACCGTAATTATACAAGATATTAGATAAATATAGGTTGTCAACACCTATAAAAAACATTAAAGACGACCTTTGTTATAAACTTAGGATGAATTTGATAACTTTTTAATAGATAGGTGTACCTCATAACCGGCACAGAGATAATCTGTGCCGGTTTATTTTTATTAATATTTTTTTTAAAATCTATTCAGAATAAGAACCTTGTTAATTTGGAAGCCAATTTTTTGAAATAATATATTATTTATTTTTACAAAAACACACAGATCATGTTAGTTAAAATTTATGGAAGTGCCATCCACGGGGTTGCGGCACAGACCATTACCATTGAGGTAAATGTAGACACGGGTGGAGTAGGCTATCACCTGGTTGGGCTTCCCGATAATGCCATCAAAGAAAGCAGTTACAGGATATCCGCTGCATTGAAGAATGTAGGGTACAAAATTCCGGGTAAGAAAATCACCATTAATATGGCCCCCGCAGATCTTCGGAAGGAAGGGGCGGCTTATGACCTCAGTATTGCTATAGGTATTCTCGCTGCTTCAGATCAAATCCTTGCCGAAAATATTCATGACTATGTTATTATGGGGGAGCTTTCTCTTGATGGAAGTTTACAGCCCATAAAAGGAGTGTTGCCTATAGCGATCCAGGCGAGGGAAGAAGGTTTTAAAGGAATTATACTCCCTATGCAAAATACCCGAGAAGCAGCCATTGTAGATAGTCTGGAAGTCTATGGTATAGAAAATATTAAAGAAGTCATTGATTTTTTTAACGAAGGAAAACCCATCGAAAGAGTTCTACTGGATACAAGAAAAGAATTTCAGGAAAAAATGAATGATTTTCCATTTGATTTTTCTGAAGTTAAAGGCCAGGAAACAGCCAAAAGAGCAATGGAAATAGCTGCTGCAGGCGGACACAATATTATCCTGATTGGTCCTCCCGGAAGTGGTAAAACAATGCTCGCCAAAAGAATTCCCGGTATTTTACCTCCTTTAACCTTAAAAGAGGCTCTGGAAACCACAAAGATCCATTCTGTAGCCGGTAAAATGGGAGCAGAAACTTCCCTCATGACCGTTCGCCCATTTAGATCGCCTCACCATACCATTTCAGACGTTATTGTATAGAATGTGGTGTATTTGTATCTTTGCATAAAAATCATTGTATGTTAGCCATTTATGCAAGAGTATCACAAGATAAGGATGATGAGAAAAACTCCATTGAGACTCAGATTGCCTTGGGTAGAGCCTATGCTCAAACAATAGGGTTGGAATATGAAATTTATGAGGATAATGGAATTTCGGGTACACTGGAAATAGAAAAGAGACCTGCTCTGTATGAATTAGTTCAAGATGTTGCTTCCAAAAAAATAACCCACGTGTTTGCCTATGACCAGTCGAGACTCGAAAGAAATAATGCTGTATGGTCAACTTTATACTTCCTCTTTCAGAAGGATGACATCAATCTATTTTTCCAAAATTCGGGAGAATTTGATTTTTCATCAGATACCAATTTCCTTACCTCAAATATGTTATCCATTTTCAATTCTTTTTATGTTAAACTGACAAAAAAGAAGGTTGTGACAGCATTGCAACGTAATGTTGAGGCTGGAAAAGTTCATGCTAGCCCTCCATTTGGTTACACTAAGGACTCTAATAAATTTTTGATTATCAATGAAAAAGAATCGGAAATAGTGGTAAGGATTTACCAAATGTCTTTAGAAGGTAAGGGAACAGATAAAATTGCTGAAATACCAAACTTGGAAGAAGTGCCAACAGCTTACAGTAAATTAGCAAAAGGAGGAGTTTATAAGGTCAGAGACAAGTATAATCCCAATCTGATAACTGAAAAGAAAAAGAGTGATGCTAAATGGAGAGGCAGAACCATACAGGGAATCATTAAAAATACAATTTATAAGGGTCAGAGATTTTGGAGAGGAAATTACTATCCTGCACCAGCAATCTTTGATGAGGTATACTGGCAAAAAGTTAATGAAAACTTACAAAAGAATAGAAACAATACTGGAAAAAAAGTTGAGCATAAATACTTGTTAAAAGGCATTATTAAATGTAATTGTGGTAGAAATATGTATGGAAGGAGTAGAGTTAGTAAAAGAGACCATACTTACATCTGTTCATCTCGAAGATACAAAGGAGAAAACTGTGGAAATAGGGCTATAAACATTGATAAGATTGAAAAGATTATCTGGGAACACTTTTTTATTAGAAAAGAACTATTAGAGCTTTTAAATAGCTCATCGGGAAGCCAAAATGAGATTTTAGAAAACCTTAAACAAGAAGAGTCTTTGCTGGATAAGAAAATTGAAGATAATCAGAAAAGCAGAAGTAATCTTGTTCGAGCAATATCCAATGGAGTTATTAATGATGAAGATGCAAGGGATGAAATTAGTAAGATTAAAGAAAACTTAACTAAGTACAATTTAGATAAGGCATTAATTGCTTCAAGAGTAACAGATGTTCAAAACTTTGAGAGTTTACTTGTTGATACAAGAACAGATTTTGAAAACTTTTCAAAAGATGTTGATTTTGATACAAGAAGAAGCTTAATTCATAAGTACGTTGAAAGGATAATTGTTGTTTATGATGATGGAAGAGAGTATAAGAACGGGTTTAAATACCCTCCATATACCTATCATATCCAGATTGAATTTAAAAATGGAATTGTTAAAGAAAATTATATCTATAATGTTAAGAATGATATTATAGTGTCACTTAGAGACAGAACATTTAAATTGTTGACTGAGAATGGTATTGTGGAAACAATGGATTCAGATATGATTGATAAGTCAATTATACCATTAAGTAACGGTAAGTTTTTACTTAAACCTTTTTTGGGAAAGGATAATTGTACATACATTTTAGATAACACAATTATTCCTCACGGAGATTTAAGAACGTGGAATGTAAAAAAAGTTGTTGATTTCTATACTTTAAACAAGACTTGGTTATGTAAAGAATCTGGTATTAACATTTTGACCGAAAATAAAACTCATGAAAGCTATCCATGGTTTGTTAGAAATTATAAGAACTATCAAGATAAACCACTGATTGAGTGGGTTACATTTTTATTTGAAGCTCTTAAATACAATGACTTATTGGTTGTTTCTAAAGCAAAGACAAAATCTAAGGTCAAAGAATAGTGTATTTCTATTGTTGTTTTCACGTTCTGGATAAACCAAAATTCTAATAATGACTTAATTTATTAAGTAACACGACAAGTTTTGTCGTTACCCTATCCTACATTTGGATAAAATTAATTGATATGAAAAAAAGAATTTAATTAAAGGTTTTGATTTATTGGAATATCAAAGAAATCTTTAAGCTCGATTTTTAGAGCTGTACAAAGTACAATGGCAGTCTTAAAGGTGATGTTGGTTCTGCCATTTTCGATTCTGGAAATAGCAGTTTTCTCCAAATCACATAGAGAAGCTAAATCAGTCAAAGAATATCCTTTGGATTCTCTGATGCTTTTAAGCCTCTCTCCCAGATTCTTTTGATAGGATGTAAATTTGTTAGGGTCTATTGACATTGATGTCAATATTATCTTTTATATTTGCTCAGTGGGTAAACATTAATGTTTACGGTGGTGGGAAACCGTTTTTACTTTTGTAGAAATTTTTGTAAAATTGCAACCACCAAAACACACGAATTATTAATATCTATGATGAAAAAATTACAAGTTTTGAGCTTGTTGTCTTTAAGTTTATATGGAGTTGGGCAGATTCCTAATTTCCCCACTTCCCAAGCTCCCAATCCGAATAGTCTGGGTAACTTTTCCAATCCAAACTATGGAAGCCCAGCAAGGTCAAATGTTCCCTCCGTTCCTCATGGTGGTTTATATAATCAAAGAAGTTCACAGATAGACCAGCAGAACCAGAGAATGGTTCAGGAGGATTTTAAGAGAGTAGCCCAGGAGCAGGAAACCAGAAGTAAACAGGAAGAAAACAACAGGTTACAAGCCACAGAAGATTCTTATTATAATTTACCCTCTTTATCAGGTAAGGCAGGGACTCAGTCTTATTATGATGCTTACACTCAATTAGCCTCACTTAATACTGACAACTACACAGTAAGTCAAGCCAATTTCATTGTGGAAAATGCTTACTACGGAGGCAAACAAAATTTTAATCAATTTAAATCTGGAATTCAGAAAACAGCAAAGCAACTTTTGCAGAAAATGAAAGAAAGAAAAGGGGGCATAGAAAGTAACACAGATAAAAATCTAATGATATTTGAATACTTCTCTAAAGACATGAAGCTGGGAGGAGTTCAACATAAAGCCTATAAATATGATTTTGATGATTATATGGGGCAGAAAGACCATTCCAAAATGTTTGTCTCCAAACTTTTGAAAACAGGCTCAGGGCAATGCCATTCAATGCCATTGTTGTATCTGATGCTGGCAGAGGAAATGAACACAGAAGCATCTCTAGCCTATGCCCCTAATCATACTTACATCAAGTTTTTAGATGAAGAGGGAGAATGGCAGAATGCAGAGCTTACGAATGGCATTTTTACTGCCAATTCATTAATTCTGGAATCGGGCTATATAAAATCAGAAGCTTTACAGAATGATATTTACATGAAAAGTCTGAGTAAAAAAGAATTGTTAGCACAGTTCTATGCAGATTTAGCCAATGGTTATGCCCACAAGTATGGTATGGATGAGTTTGTAGGAAAAACTTTGGATAAAGCACTTGAATACTCACCCAATAACATTTATGCCAATCAACTTAAATCCATGTATCAACAGGCAAGATTGACTTATGTAACCAATCAATTAGGAATTAAAGACCTTGAAAACCCAGAGGAACTCCAAAACATTAGATTTTATCCTAAAGCACTGGCTTTACTACAGGAAACAAAAGCCCAATTTAACAATATTGATAACTTAGGATTTGTGATGATGCCAGAGGGAGCTTACGAGCAGTGGCTGGGTAATATGAAAGGTGAAGCCAATAGGCAGAAAAGTGATGCTCTTGCCGAAAGAATGAGACAGATTAATGCTGAAAAGCAAAAGCAGAAACAGCAGGAAGCCCAGAAACAAAAGAAAAAAGAATCTGAACAGTCTAAGGAGAAAGCCCAGTATTTCCCAATAGACCCAAAACATTTATAATGGAAAGACATTTACCATATAGAAACTTATTCCTATCCATGCTATTTGTGTGGTTCAGTGTTGGAACAGCTAAGGCACAAAACAATCAATTTTATAACGAAGCTTACCAGACTATTGATAACATGCTGAATGATAAACAGCAATACAGCTTCAAAGAGGCTGTATTTAGTGTGGAAAATGCTTATTATCAGGGTAAGTTAGATACAGACAAATTAAATCGAGAAATAGCCTTTTTAAAGGGTTTTGCCAATGCTATTGTTCAGAGCAGAGATTTAACCTATAAACAATCAGACAGAGAAAAAATAAGCAAGTATGCAGCAGTGTATTCCATCATGTGTCAGACCCTGCCTATTGCTATTAAAGATACAGTAATCCAGTATAAGCCTTTCAACTATGATTTTGAGGATGTGTTTGGTCATAAAGACATTACCAATTTATTTGTATCTAAACTTCTGGCTACCAAAAAAGGAAATTGTAATTCTATGCCTTACCTGTATAAGATACTGGCAGAAGAATTGGGAGTTGAGGCTAATCTGGCATTAGCACCCAACCACGTTTACATAAAACATCAAATCAAGTCTGATGGTTGGTACAACACAGAGCTTACAAGTGGTATATTTCCACAGGATTCATGGTTAATGGCTTCTGGATACATTCATCTTGATGCTGTCAAAAATGGGGTGTTTATGAAAGCTTTGAACAACAAGGAAAGCCTTGCTTTATGTTTGTTTGATTTAGCACAGGCATACAACAGAAATTTTCCTGACAATGATGGTGAATTTACATTAAAAGCTATAAGCAGAGCATTGGAAGTTTATCCAAACTTTGCTAAAGCCTTAATTCTGAAAGCTGAAACACACAAAGCACAGTTTGAAAAATTGATGGATAAACAGAATTTGAGTTCCACTAATCCTGAAAACATAAAAAAGGCTCAACAAGACCCAAAAGCCAAAGAACTCATGGAGTTAATGACTAAGGAATACACTCACATCTATGAGATAGGTTACAGACAAATGCCAGAGGAGATGTATCTGGATTGGTTAGTTTCCTTAAAAACAGAAAGAGAAAAATACGAGAATAAAAAATTATTAAATAACTTTACGAAATAACAAATGACCATGAAAAGAATTGTATTGACTGGCTTTGTACTTATAGCAGGATTTACACAGGCACAAGTAAAAAGTAAGCCCCAGACTAAACCAAAGGCAGAGAAACCATACATCAACCCAGTAAAACTTACTAAAGAGGAAAGAAACAGACCTTACATGGATGAGGTTTTGAAATCCAGAGATAATTTAACTCCTGAAGAAGCTGAAAGAAGAAGAAAGAACATTGAGGCAGGAAACCCATTTAAGAAATATGGTTACTATCCCAAAGTAGCTACACTCAGCAAAGGAAAGTATTTAGAGTTCCATGACAAGGATTCTATTGTAAGTATTGGCTCTGTAAGATTTAACAGAAAGACCAAAGAGATTGTTGAATTCAGGGAGATAGATTTGAGTGACCCAGATGCACAACCCTATTTGGATACAGCAGGAAGGTGGTTTTCTCCTGACCCTTTAAGTGAGGAGTATTCGAGCTGGTCTCCTTACAACATGGTTATGAATAACCCAATAAAAAATATTGACCCAGATGGAAGAGGTGTTCTTGACAATTTCCAGTTACTTCAAAATGGACAGGTTAAGCTTCTAGAAAGAACTCAAGACCAAACTGACACTTTGTTTGCTTCTGACAAGAATGGGAATGTTGATAAAAGCAAGAGTGTGACAGTGGAGAAAGGTATTGTAGGTCAGTTACGATATTATAGAGATGGAAATACATCAGATAGCTATCCAGCTTACCATCAAGCTATAAAAGAAAGTACGGAATCTACCCAAAATGATATGTCTAAATTATTTGATTTCTCAGCCAAAAATTCTACAGTTGAATTTTCATTGACTGACTTTAAAATAAACGATAAAAAATTTATCTCTCTACAAACGTACAACTCGGACGAAAGGTCACCAGGCATGAATCAAATTGGTGTTGCAGAAGGAAGTGAAATAAAACTGAAACATAATCATCCGAGCAAAGATACTTATGATAGCAGTTTTACAGAGATAAACTCTATGGGCTTTAAAGAACAAAATGGAAGAACAAAAATTTCTGGGGATTATTATAACGTAAGGGGAAATGGTACTGGCAAACCAATCAATTACAAGTATCAGACTTATTTTCCTAAATCAGGAAATCTATATAATGTTACCCCTACAGGAATTAAGCTCACTAGGTAAATTAACAATAATTTAAGATTCAGAATAATGAAAATTACAATAATTTTAGCTTTTGTCCTTTTCTTGTTTACTTCATGTGAAGAGAAAAAAAACAACACGGATTTAAATGATAATTTATATAACGTTCTTATAGATTACCAGAAAAAGAATCCTTTTAAAGAAGCTCCTGAAAATTCAATTTATGTTTATGAAGTTTATTTTTATCAGGATAGCACTCTATCTGTTTCACTTAGCCCGATTGGAGTTAATCTTGAAGAGAAGAATATCTATGGAATCTATAAAGATGAAACTTTAAAAGCCACTTACATTATAGATAAGGGCAGAATTGGTAAAAATTTTGTAAAGAAGTACTTTCAAAAAGATTTAGATAAGTACGTTCAAAAAGATTTTGTAATAAATGATGCCATGTATCCAGAATACATCTATAAAATCAACGGACAAAAACTTATATTGTCCGATTCTGTAAGAGGAAATATGATGAAGTAAATAACTTAAATACTTAACCACTACCATTTTAATAGGCAATCTCTATGGATGAAAATCAGAAGCTTGACCTGAAATCTTTTATGGATTATCTAAAAGAAAATCTGGCAACTATCTCTTTGTATATGTCTTCTATTGGAGTTATATATACTTTGTCCTATTATTTTCTCTGGAATATTAACATAATTAATTACTTAAATTTAAGTGAGGTTATCCTCCTGAGTGTGCAGTATTTGATGGGACTTTCATTGACTTGCTTGTTTTTGCTGGTCATTCATATTTTTTTGTCCAAAGTCTATGTTTTTGATAAAGAACCAGAAGGTAGAACTCTTAGTATGTTGTTACTAGCAGGAATTGTAAGTTTTATTTTTGTGTCTTGTGTTGAAGAGTTTCGGATAGATGTCTTAGCTACTTGGATAATTGGTCTTGCAGTCATTTATGCTTATGTTAAAAAAGGAAATATTAGATTTCAAAAGTTAATCAGATATTTGGCTGTCATCATGTTATTTTTAACCATAGGTAAAGCCATTCAGGACTTCTATAAAATCAAGTATAGTGGTGAACTTAACCGTGAAAGACTAATTTTCACAATTAATAATAATGAGTACAAAGAAGATAAGAATTTATTACTTGTTGGCATGACAGAAAACTACCTTTTTATGTATGATAAAGCCAAGAAGAAAAAGCTTGTATTTAGAAGAGATGAGATAAAATTTTCAGAGTTAGAAAGCATAAAATAAACCCATTTTTCTCAATCTGCCATTTGTTTTTTATAAACATTTGATTATCAATATTTTAATATATAAAATATGGCACATAAGTGTTTACACTATGTATAGCAACGAAAATTCCCTCTGAAATTTAGAGGGAATTACTTGCTCTAAAACCTCGTATAAGGTCTATGCTTGTTGAGATTTATAAAGAATTTTTATCTGTAATGACAGCTTTGTAATGTGGGTATATCTTTGTAAATCTCAACAACTCCTCAAAGTATCTATCATATCTCCTCTCCAAAGGAATCATTTTTACAAAGTCTTTCATTTCAAAATTACCCAACTCATCAAAATGTTTTTCAACGGCATCTCCCAAAGATTCACCCACAAGTTCTTTGAGATGAGGATTGATGAAATAATTGAAGCTGAACCTGCCTAACGTATCACATTTTAAAGCTATCTTTGCAAAAGGAGTTACGAATTCCTCAACTCTGGAAAAGTTATTCCAATTTTCACATTCAGTAAAATTACACTCAATTCGGGTTCTTAAATCAAGAGCTTCTAAATAGTCCTGAATTTCAATTAAAAAACCTCTTGTGGTGTCATAGTATTCCTTCGTGATTTTATTCGATTTTTGAGCCCCTAAAGTGGCAAATCTGGCTAGTTTAATATTGTGATACTGCTCTTCATAAAAATTTGCAAACATTACTGGATTCAAATCTGGAATATTTACTTTCATTTCCAGAAACTCAGAAACTATAAGTTTTTCAATATACTCACCGTTTGCAAAACCACATTCTCTAAGTGCTGTTCGGTTTTCCTGAATTTCAGCAAGGGTTGGATAAACCTTTTTATTGGTCACGTTTCCCTTTTTATCAACTCCGTTCCAAGCCAAATAATCTAACATCACCTTTTGAAAAGGTGAAGGACTGTAATAATGATACGATGAAACGGGTAAAATGTCCCTTTCGTGTTCATCTATTGGAAGCAACCAACCGTGAAGTTTATCATAAAATCTATTCCCTGTCATGGCTGTTGTTTGTGTTTTTCTGGCTATTGGTAACTAATGCACCGATAATTCCAGCACCAACAATTAAGATAACCACAATCAAAACTGTATTATCATTGCCTTTCTTTGATGTATCTAAATCTTTTCTGATGTATGACCCATCTTTTTGCTGGTTGTAATACCGGTCTACCTCAATTCTTTCACCCTTAAAAGAAGGTCTACTATCATCTGGAGAGCTAAATGGGTCAACTTCACTATTTTGATTGTTGGGCTGTACTTTATCAGATTGGTTGTAGGTTCTGTTTTCAGGAGGTGTTGCAGGGTGGTAAACATCTTCAAACTTTGCTACTTCAAGGTTTTCAACCATTTCCTGAGACTTTTCTAACTTTTGCCCAATTTTACTCGGTTTATTGTTTTTCAAAATCTCATCAACAGCTCTTACACTCTCACTTTGAGTCTCTTTCATTCCAATTACAGGGTCTATTCCAGAGGGAGAAGCATTGTAATAATCTTGTTGTGTTTGGGCTTTGGTGAGGACTACAAACAAAACTAAGGGAAGTAATATTTTTTTCATATTATTTAATCTTAAAATTATTTATTCCTTATCCAAAAACACCTCAAGAGGTGTGTTGTTTATCCATTGAATACGAGTTGGACTGATTCGTTTGAACTTGTACATTCCCCCAGAGTTTCCAGCAATGATTGTAAACTGATAATAAAGGTCTGAAATATCTTCATTTACCTTTGCTATTTGTCCAGTAGGGGCTGTTTGTTGCAATACACTCTTCCAGCTTGTATAAGGACTAACTAAAATAAAGTCATCATTAGTAAATTTAAAGTAAGCAGAATTGCTCCCTGAGATTTTCCAACTGCCTTGAATCCATGCAGGAGGGTGGAAATATTGGGTGGCAACTGGATTTGTTTGTTCTGGTGCTGTGTTGTCATCGTTTCCAGAACAGCTAACGAAAGAAACAGCCATTATGACTGCAAGAAATAAATGTTTCATATCAAATAGTTTTAATTGATTTTAAAATTAATTTTTAATAATCCTAAACAACTACGGGTTACCGTAAAGGCACAAAAAAAGCAAGTGGGTTCTCACATGCTCTAGTCTTGTTGGCTCGGCAAAGCCATATCACATAAAACAGGATAGCCACTTGCCATATGACATGACAAGTGTGCTAAACTATTTGCATTTTGTGATAAGGTTGAATTTTGCCGATTCACAAGACAAAAGCAAAAGTTTACACTTTTATTTTTTCGTTAAAGTAGGTAGCAAAGATATTAATTCAAACTGAATCCTTCAATTCTATTTCTTGTAAAATAACTTTTTGTTTCAGAATGATAAACACCTTTACTGTTCAGTAACATAAATTATTCCAACTTAATTTGGGGGCAATTCCCGAACCTTGAAATAAATGCATCTTTCAGTTTTGTTTCTGAGACTTTAATGTTTTGTTCTTGTATAGCAATACAGTCATGTATGGTGAAGGTTGGAATTTGTTTCTTTATCAAGTTCCTTGCAACTGTATCAACGATGAGTTCAGCCTCTAAATCAAATAATTCGTGAGTAATAACTTTGTGATTCCCTTTTTTCCTCTCCCGTATTAAATCATACAGGATTGGGAATTCTGATTTAAAAACTTCCTGCTCTTCTATGTAATGATTGTTTTGTGCATACAGCATAGAAATGAAAAGTTTTTTTGCTAACTCTCTATCTTGTTCATACAGGTACTTGTAATCATCATTAATCAGGTTTTGATAGTATATACCCCATTCTATTAAAGTAAATTTGGCTTTAAAAAGTTCTATAAAATGGTCATAAATAACTCCCTCAGTGGAGAGTGTGTTGAACTTGAAAATCTCTTTATTCATGAGGGTTTCAGTGATTTTGGTCGAGATATAGTTAGAGTACTCCACTGATACATGATTAAACCTACCTGAAACGTTTGAACCTTTATAGATTTCAGTATAAAGTGTAGCCAAATGGGAATTATCATACACCCCCTTAATTTGACTGTAACCATTGGGATAGGTATCCGTTTGTGTTTCTTGTTCACTTTTCGGTTTCCAAGACCCTTGAGTTGGTTTATTAATACTTTGATTCCAATTTCCCCTTGGTAAGTTGTGAAGAAAGGGGGAATAAAACTTTTTATAAGAATGCTGGAAGTGGCTACCACTATCCTGAAACAAATTTTTAGGTTTATCTAATAAAAAGTTTTTGTTAATACCTTGCTGAGTCAACCTCCCGTTTGTTACCCCTGACATTGATTTAGGTAAAAGTAAAGTTCCATACTTTTCTGAGAGGTACTGTTCTAACCAGTGGTTAGAAAGATACTCTCTAGATGTGTACCGAGTAGTGTTTAATTGATATTTAGCTTTGAATGCTGGGCAATTTTGAAGCCTTTTAACTCTTTGTGAATCTAAAGAGGCTGTTTCCTTTAAATACTGTGATAACAAATAGGGAAACATATTTTTTACATCCAACTGCTGTAACTTTTTTCCTTCGTAATAAAGTAAGTTACGGGTAACTTTATTTAAAGAAGTTAAAGGAGAATAAAATCTGCCAGATGGTTTTCTTGTTGATTGCTTTGTTTTTCGGGAAAATGAATATTCACCATTAAGAAACTTTACCAATTGCTTTAAACCACCATGATAAGCTGAATACTTATGCCATTCAACTGTATAGTTTGATTCAAATGGAAAAACAACGTTTTCCAAATATTTGTAAAATAACTTTTCCTCTGCAAGATTAAAATCTATGGAAAACTTAGTTCTATCAAAGAGTTTATACAAGATTTTCTCATACTTTTCTACATAAGAGCCACTAAATTTTGTTTTATAAAATATAGGTTTTGAGTTCGTTAACTTAAACAACTGTAGCCTTCTGAATGCATGAGAATTATTAAATCCATAACCGAAAGTTTGCCCCTTAACCTCTTTGCTATATGGACTTCGTGTTGATAGAATGTTAGAGTCAAATAAAAAATCAATATAATCTCTATATTTGTTTCCACAGCATTCTTTTAGTTTATCACTATGAATATTTGCCTTTTTTGATGTCTTGTACCTTTCCTCTTTATAATTGTAAGATGATAATTTTGTGATGATTAAACTTATGAGTGACAGAAGTTTATTAAAATCAATCTCGGGATTTGTAGATGTTATTGAATTAGAAAGCTCTTCAATATCAATAGTTGCAGGAATCAAAACCATCAAATCATTATTAGATAGTGCTTCGGGTACTGTATTTTTAGTCATTAGTTTTATTTAAAATCTGTTTTACCTTTTGAACGGTTCCTAAACTAACATTGCATAGCTTGGCAGTATCTCTCATAGAGTGTCCTTTCTTTAGATACTTTACAACCTCTTTATACTTATCTAAAACCTGTTCATTACTCTCAACAGTGCCTTTAATCCTCCCTTTATAAACACCTTTTGCAATGGCAATATTTATTCCCTCTCGTTGCCTTTCCAGCAGGGTTTCTCGTTCCATTTCAGCTATGTTAGCCATCACTGAAATAATCAATTTAAATGCTGAATTAGGTTTATCATTAACTAAACTTTTCAATCCAAGATTATCAACTTCCAAAGTAATTTTTTTCTCATTTAGAAGCTCTAAAGTAGCTAAAATGTCAAATAAATTTCTACCTAATCTATCTATTGAATGGACATTTACATAATTTATTAAACCAGTTTCGATGTCTTCAAGCATCTTTTTTCCCTCTGGTCTTTTGTTGAAGGGTATAGCCCCACTAATGATGTCAATGTAAAGCTTTTCATTGGGGTGGCTCTTCTGTAATTGTCTTTCTGTGTTTTGGTTTCCAGTAGAGACTCTTATATATCTTGCTTTCATTTGATTATGGTATAAAGCACCCTGAATGACAGGGTGCAAGGTTGTTAATTTCTAAAATAATATCCGTTTGAGGCTGAGTAGTCATACATGAAATTATGTGCTGTTCTTTCCCAGTCTATGAAGATGTAAGAAGGAAGATTTTCGGGGATACTACCATCCTGTTCTAACATATCCTGTACAAAGTCTTCATCTGAATTAAATTCACCAGAATAAGAATCTAAAACTCTTTCTAAAAGCTCTTCTGTGTCTTTACAATAGTTCCCAATGCAATCTACATAAGCTTCAATGATTTCAAATTCTAAGCTTGAATCGTTGATTTTCTCTGCAATCTCGTAAATGTCCTTTGAAATGTGACATTCACTTATTAACCCCTGGTTGATAAAGAATTTTGGGGCTTCATAATCCTGAAACATAAATTCGGGGTCTTCTTCATCGTTATGAAGTTCTCTCATAGCCTCGTAAAGTTCGTTGTAATCTAAATAATCTGAAAGGTTGAGCCACTCTCCAAAGATGCTCCCATTGTTGTACTTTGCATAAGTGCCACAGTAAAGTGAGCAGTTGTCAAGACAATTTTGTAAATTTGCCATAGTCGATAATTTTAAGTAAGAGTTAAAATTTATTGATTTGCCTTGTTGTGTACCACCACACCAAGGCTTTTTTTTATTAATTCAAATGTACAACATTTTTCTAAATGTACCAAATTTAGAATGAGTGTTTTTAGTACATCTTTAAACTTTTATATCATCTTTTTAACAAATCTTTTTTGTATCAGGTTTAGACTTTAGTCTAAATTTACTATACATGTGAAAAATTTCTTAAAGAGTCCATAATTTTTATAATACTTCTAAACTTGAAAATGACCATTGTTATTACATGGGGGGTATGACAAAAAAGACTTTAAAGGGGAGGGGATGTTTTGTGTATGGTGAAGACTGTGATATACATACAGTTTATAATAGATTGTTTTATTTAAAGTAACCGTAGGAGCAACATTAGGGAATAGTAATAGAGGGTGAATAATAAACAAATACAGGTGAAGAGTCATGTTGAACAAGCACTATAAAAAAACACACAACAACAGCAACAACAACACAAGCAACAATAGGAGCATTAAAACGAATGAATGAATCATTTTAAAAAGGAGTTAGAGTTACGGGAAAACGTAAAAGCAAAATAAATTTTAAAAAAATCCAAACGAACGTGTTAAAAGCTTGCACAATTAAAAATAGAGTTATACTTTTGTAGACAATAAAGAGATTGTTATGGAACTTAAAATATTAAAACCTAAAGAATCTGCTTTGGTTTCTAAAATAACAGTACACAAGACTGGGAAATTAGGATTCTCTAAGGGAGCCATGGAGCAGTTAGAATTGGAAACTAATAAATTTTGTAAGTTCGGGATGAATGAAGAAAGAGACTTGTTTATAATTGTCTCAAAAGAGAAGGATGATGAAACTTATAATGTTGCTAAGGCAGGAGACTACTATTATGTATCTGCAAAAGCACTATTGGAAGATGATTTAAATATTGATTATAGGTCAAAGGATACTACAATTTTTGATTTATTTAAAACAGAGGATAAAAAGATTATGAAAATGATAAAGAGAGTAATAACTAAATAAAATTACATATAAAAAAAAGAAGTCCAAACTTTCTCAGGGTGGGACTTCTTGAGGTTTTTACAAAGAGTTAGTCATGATTTGAAGTTATCATGATAACCTGCTTTTGTTTTGCAAAGATAATAATAATTTGTTTAAATAGCATTTAAACGGTGTTTAAATAGTGTTTAAATAATGTTAAATTTTTCCAGAGTCAAAAGCATGACCCCTAACTTCACTGATATATCCTTGTCAGTAATATAAGGTATACCACTAAAACAGTGAATAATGGCAAAGAAAGCAACAAGCAAATCAATTGCTTCTACAGCTTCTAAAATTCTCAAAAGTCCAAAGTATTCTAAAGCAACAAAATCTGTTGCAGCAAGTGCTTTGAGCCAAAGAGAGAAGAAAAAGTAGAAATTAGGGGGTTTTGCACTTTTCCATAAAAAGTGCATTTTTTATTAACGATTTAAAATTATAAACAATGACAAAAGAAATTTTTAACGAAAAATTTAAACAAGTATTTGTGCCAGACATAAAGGGGCACAACAAAGAAGGTAAACTAAAGATTAGTAAACTCCTTGAATTAGTAACGGATGCTTCTTACCATCAAGATATAAGAAAACATTTTGGATTGGAAGAGTCACGGGATAATTACATCTTAATTGGAAACGTTGACATAGCTTACGATTATGTTAAATACATCACTGAAAAATTTGAGTATGTAAATTACTATGCCTTTAGCAAAAATGTAAATACTTATATTGAACACAATGAGACTACAAAACAGAATGAAATGTATTTTATTATTGATGAACCTTTCAATAATGAAGGAGAAGTGCTATCTCAAATTATTGCAAAAGCAGAATATGATTCAGTTAATATGTTTTATAAGGATAGAGAGCTATCAAAACATATAAATTACTTAAAAAAGAATGGCTTTACAAGACCTTTGCAAAACCTAAATAAATCTTGGGAAGCTGAGTTTTCTATTAATGAAAAATTAAACAAAAGAAGAAACTATAGGTTTGTTAAAGAGTCCAATAATATGTATCTCCGAAGCATCACTTCTGACCTATACAATGAGTATGGTGTTGCATTTTCATTTGTTGTGGCAATGTTAGCTTTACATAAAGCTATGCAAAACGATAAAGGTTTAAATTTTTCAATTACATCTTTGTCTCTGAACGAGTCAAAGATTGATATTATAGTTTCTGCAAATGATTCTGTCTATGTTGAAGAAATCGAAAGTCACATTTCTTCTTCGATAAGTATTCGTAATAATGATTTAGGTAACAAATCTCTGTCTTTTACTCAAACCCTAAAAATTACACCTTTACAAAGCACTGAAAGAGATATTTATATATTCCCTAAAATAAAAGAAGATGTAACTACTAAGACTTCAGTTTCACATGGTACATCAATTGGGACTGTATTAACAACTATAGATTCTATGAGTGAGGTTATTTATTCAACCGATGAATTTGTTACAACCTTTAAAGGGTTTTATAAAACTAAGAATTATGACGAGCTAAGGGCAAAAATAGAAGAAAGATTAGTTACGAATAATAGTCCCTTCAAGAATGTTAGAGAGCTCAAGGATTTGTTTAAGAGAAGTGCAGTACAAAGTGTTGATAATTTGGCAAAGCTTTTAGATATGTGTGGGAGGGCAGAAGTTATTGATATGGATTTTGATTTAAAATTTAAGTTACGATATCTAATTTCTAATGTTCTACTATATGGAAAGAACAATTTAGAGTAGATGAAAGAGCCATTTTATGAAGTGGCTCTTTTTTTTGTTTAAATAATAATGCCCCCTCATTTAAGAAAACAACAGATGTTGCATTGGTAGGTGGCGGAAGTTATCCCCAACCCGGAGAAATCTCTCTTGCCCACAACGGTGTTTTGTTTCTGGATGAAATGCCCGAGTTTAAGAGAACGGTTTTAGAAGTCATGAGACAGCCTCTTGAAGACCGGGAAGTCACAATTTCCAGAGCCAGATTTACCGTAAACTATCCTGCAAGCTTCATGTTGGTAGCCTCTATGAATCCCAGCCCGAGCGGTTTTTTTCCGGACGATCCGGGGAATACCTCATCCGTTTATGAAATGCAGCGTTATATGAGTAAACTTTCGGGTCCTTTGCTGGACAGGATCGATATTCATATTGAAGTACAGAAAGTGGAATTCGAACAGTTAACCGAAAAAAGGAAAGGGGAGAAAAGTGTGGAGATCAGGGAACGCGTACTGAAGGCACGCAGTATTCAGAATGATAGATACAAAAACCTTGCAATCAGTTATAATGCACAAATGGGGCCTAAAGAAATCGAAGCATTCTGCAGCCTCGATGAAGTGTCATTTAACCTTATCAAACAGGCTATGGAGAAGCTGAATCTTTCAGCCAGAGCTTACGACCGTATCCTGAAAGTAGCAAGAACAGCAGCCG
The DNA here is from genome assembly GCF_025153485.1 of Chryseobacterium pyrolae. Lineage (NCBI taxonomy): Bacteria > Pseudomonadati > Bacteroidota > Flavobacteriia > Flavobacteriales > Weeksellaceae > Chryseobacterium > Chryseobacterium pyrolae. The sequence goes on along the minus strand of NZ_JANZQH010000006.1, from coordinate 126,865 downwards.
ATCTCGAAGGATCTGTACCTATACTTTCCCAGCATATTTCGGAAGCCATACAGTACAGAAGTTTAGACCGTGGGTTTTGGAATGTATAATTCCTAAATTTTCAACTCTTTATACATTTGTTTAAATTCTTATTTGAAATATTTTGGAATTCCTGCATTATAAAAATTGAAACGATGAAACTAGAAAAGCATTAAATAAAAAAAACCGTGAACCTAAATTCACGGTTTTAAAAAATAGATCAGAAAAGATTATTTTTTACTTTTTGTTTTCTTAGGCAGTTGAGTTGTTCCTGAATTTTTAGTTTTTGTATCAGGAGGTGTGTTTTCTCCTCTTACAAGCTTTAATTCGTCGATCAGTCTTCTTGCCCCGGCATATTTGTCAATAGTCCAAAGAACGAAACGTACATCTACGTTGATCGTTTTCTGCCAGTCCTGTTCAAATACGATATCACCGCTTAATGCTTCGCTGTTTCCGTCGAATGCAATACCAATAAGGTTTCCATCTCCGTCAATTACCGGAGAACCAGAGTTGCCACCAGTAATATCATTGTTAGAAAGGAAGTTAACAGGCATATATCCTGCAGCATCAGCATACTGTCCGAAATCTTTAAGGTTATAAAGGTCGATCACTCTCTGTGGAAGATCGAATTCTTCGTCACCTTTCTTGTATTTTCCTACAAGACCTGTCATGTCTGTATAATAGTTATCAGTAACACCGAAGTAGTTTCTGTCATTTCTAACCGGAAGTTTATCTACAGTTCCGTATGTTAATCTCATCGTAGAGTTAGCATCCGGATAGAATTTTTTCTCAGGCATAGCTTTCATGAGTCCAGCTAAGAAAAGACGGTTATTTTTGTTGAAGTTGTCATCTACTTTCGCATATTTCTCCATGCTCATTTTTTGGTCTGCAACGATTCCGTTGGCAATTTTCCAAAGTGGGTCAGCATCTAGCTTCAATGCATCCGGGTTCAGTAAGAAATTCGTAGCAGAAGTCTTATTCGCGAAGATTGAAGAATAAGCTACGTTTGAAAGGGTTTTAGAATCTAATCCTAAAATAGTAGCAGAAGCCACTTCCTTATTAGTTACTCTCGTCTGGTAAAGACCAGTCATAGAAGCAAGCATTTCACCTTCCAGAGATGGATTGAAATTTTCATAAGCAGCTTTAAGAGCAGCTTCAGTTTTAGCCTTCATGGCTAATCTTCCCTGCATGTCCTGAGCAGAATAAGCTTTCAGCACAGATCCTACCTGTAAAGCAAGGGTAATATACTTTGCATTTCTTGAGAACTGTGAAGTATAGTTTCTTTCAACATTTCTCTCAGAAACCTGCTTGTAATAAGCTTCAATATCTTCTAAAATACCGTCATAAGCTGTGTTACCTGGCATTGCAGACCATTTTCTGTAGGTATCTTCAATTTTTTGTTTGTCAGAGATCGTTCCGTTTTTGTCTACAGCATCGATAGTTCCCTGTCTGTTTTTCCAGTAGTTGGCTACAGAAGCATATTGAGACGCATAGTTAAGCTGAGTCGCTTTGTCTTTGTTCATATACTTTTTCATAACATCCATAGCCAGTTTTGAAGCTTCTACCCAGGCCGGATAGTCCTTGTTCACCATCTGCTGGATACCATAAGAAGTAAGGTAACGGTTAGTTCTTCCAGGATATCCTAAGATCATAGAGAAATCTCCAGGCTTGATCCCTTTAAGAGAAACCGGAAGGAAGTGTTTAGGCTTCAATGGAACATTGCTTGGCGCAAATTCTGCAGGGTTTCCTGCCGCATCTCCATATACTCTGAATACAGTGAAATCAGCCGTATGTCTTGGCCATTCCCAGTTGTCTGTATCACCTCCGAATTTACCTAATGATGAAGGGGGTGCCCCTACCAATCTGATGTCTTTGTAATCCTGGTATACGAAATAGTAAAATTCATTTCCGTTAAAGAAATCTTTTACCACTACCGTATATTTTCCGTTTTCAGAGTTTTCAGCCTGGATTGCTTTAGTTTCAGCATCAATAACTGCTTTTCTCTCTGCTCCGGTCATATTGTTGTTTAGCTTAGAATTGATTCTCTGCGAAGCATCATCCATTCTAACCAAAAATCTTACATAAAGATCTTTTGCATTAAATTCATCCTTCTGCTTCATAGCCCAGAATCCGTTCTTCAGATAATCTTTTTCCGGAGTAGAAGCGGCAGCAACAGCACCGTAACCGCAGTGGTGGTTCGTGAAAATAAGTCCTTTGTCAGAAACAATTTCCCCGGTACAGAAGCCTCCGAAGCTTACGATAGCATCTTTTAAGCTTGAATTGTTGACCGAATAAATTTCTTCAGGTGTCAAATGCAATCCTTCTTTTTGCATGTCGACCCCGTTAAGTCTTTTGATGAGCATTAACAGCCACATCCCCTCATCCGCCCTCATCTGAGCAAAGCCCAATAAGAAAGTGAACAGTAGAAATAGTCTTTTCATTTTATAAAATAATTTTTGTGTCGCTAATTTACTAATTTTTACGATATTCTGTCCCGGAATGGTATGAAAATGGAAGGATAATCCACATGAAAAGAATACTTATATCATTTTTTGCTGTTTTGCTATTAGGAGCAGTTGCCAGTTGCTCTTCAGTTCCGGAAAAAAATCCGAACCTTCAAAGACAGTGGATGCTCATTTCTTTTGGGAATTTCTCCAAACAAGAACTCATTAAAAATAAAGCAGAGGTCAATCTGACAGGTGTAATGGAGAAAGGAAGAATAAAAGGTAGAGCCAGTATGGGATGCAATAATATCTTCTTTAATTCTGAATTTAAAAGCGGGGGAAAAGTGAAAATATCGGGAGTAGGGAGTACATTGAAAGTTTGCCAGAATATGGAACTGGAAACCGCTTTCGGTCAAAAATTTGATAAAATGACTAACTATTCCATCGAAGGGCATTTCCTTACTTTATCTGATGATAATGGGAATTCTATGAAATTTGTTGCAGCAGACTGGGACTAGGTCCTTTTAATAGACTTGAAATAATGCCTATAGAGCTTACAATTGTTAAGCAATCCTATTTAAAAATACAAAAAGTCCGCGTTGAGCGGACTTTCTTTTGAAATCTGTTTGGTTATCAGTTTTTTGGAATCGTTTTCTTTATTTCTTCTAAGGTCGCTGTGTTGGGCAGACCTACGACGTTGTTATTTGTGTTCCTAGAATTCGCTGTAGTAGATCGGGAAGCCTGTCTGTTGGGAATAGAGGCCTTTATTTCCTCGATACTAGCCGTATTGGGCAGCAATTTTCCTGAATTATTAGTTGAACCAGAAACCGGAGTTTTGGTGTCCTGTTTTTTCACCTCAAGACCTTGATCTGAAGCCAAAACAGTGGCCGCCTGTTTCCTGGGAGTATTTTCCTGAGCCGCTTTTGCCGCCTGAGCTTCATGTTCTCTGAGTTGTTTTACAACTTGTGCCTGATCCTCAGGTTCCTGAGCTTTTTTATTTTCCTGAGCATAAATACTAATGCTTAATGCTAAAAATACAAAGATATATAGTGATTTCATGATAGGTTATTTAATGTTTACCAATACTTGGATTTTGCCTGTTTCATTCTGATTGTAATCCTGAAGCGCTTTTCCGATCACTTGTCCTATTTTTACTTTTTTAGGATTCGCTTTCATGGCAGTTCCTGATTGTGATGAGGTTACCAAAAGATCTCCTCTTTTAATTTTACCGCCTTCCAGACATACTTTGGTAGGGATAACACCGATCACTCCCATAGGAACTTTGCCGGAAATATCAGAATCTATATGCTCCTCGGTAAGCAGTACTCCCGGTTTGGTAGCATATACTCCCGCTACAAGGGTAGAATAGGGTTTTGAAGATCTTTCGACTGTTCGGTCCGAATCTGTGGAGATCACAAGAATGTCTCCGGTTTCATATTCAGAAATGTTTCCCTCTACATCAAATACTTCTGCCACATCGGCTCCGCTGCTCTGCGTACCTCCGTTAAAAAAGCCGCGCCCTGTAGCATCTATTCTTGCAACATTTACAGTCCCCGGATTCCCGGATTTAAATACAGCTAGTGACCCGCTGCTGTGGGTTTCTACCGTAAGAGCCGGATTAGTATTGGCTGTATTAAAATTAACGAATCTTGCCGCCCTACCGTTACTGAAATTAGGCGTCCATGCAAAAATTGCATTTCCAGTTCCGTCGGCAGTAGTTTCTATACCATCACCGCTATTGGAAGCGTTGGCTGTTACACCGTTACCATTACCATCAGCAATAGCAATCAGGGCTGGACCGTTTCCAGATGGGTTACTGGCATGGAATAACCCGGCAAATCCACCGGTTCCTGAAGAAATACCATAGATTCCAGCAGTCCCAAAGTTGGAAAATTGTGAATTTACTTCTCCTTTTACAGCGGGAGAAGTACCTAATACCCTGTCAACCTTAAAATTTCCGGCTGTACCGTTACCTACTGTGGTGACTGTGATAACATCGCTGGTATTGGTGTCATTAAAGATGTTGAATTTTCCTGCGCGTCCTGTTGCAAAGGTAGGAACCCATGCATACAAAGCGTTTCCTGCCCCGTCGATATTGGTTTCTACACCATTTCCATCTTTACCCGCGTTAGCGGTGATGGCATTTCCATTTCCATCGGTTAAAGCAATTAATGCAGCTCCGTTTCCGGAAGGATTGGATGCATAGAATAATCCTGCACGTCCTCCTGTCCCTGACGAAACCCCAAAAATACCTGCAGCACCAAAGTTTCCGAAAATGGTATTCACTTCACCTCTTACTGCGGCTCCTACACTGTTTGTATTGTTCACAAGAAATGATGATGCATTACCTTGTGTATTATCAGGAATATTCCCTGCACCGTTGGTTTCCACTTCAAAAGCATTTCTGTCATTATTGGAATTTAAGTTTTGAAATCTTCCTGCACGTCCTTTTCCACTATTAAGGCCAACCTGTCCGAAAACCCCTACCGAAGTTCCCGTAGTATTCGTGGATACAAAACCTCTTACACCGTAACCTCCACCATCGTTTCTGCCCACTACAGCCCCGGCAATATCACTGGTTGTTCTCCCGACGACTGCTTCACCGGCTCCGTTGTTATCTCCTATGATACCTGCGGAGGTTTGTGCGCTGGTAATACCCTGTACTGCAAAACCGCTTCCTGTTGAACTGAGTACACCGGCACCGCTTCCGGAAGAGGAAACATTGATAACAGTTCCGTTTCCAAGAGTATTGGCATTAAGAACATTGCTGTTGTTGGCATTGTTCAAGAGAGATAAACTTGCTGCAATACCATTAGTACTGGTAGCAGTAAGACCCGTTCCTGTATTACTGTTCGCATAAACCCCGGTTCCTGCACCCGATGAATTCCCGTAAACTCCAAGACCGGCAGGGGTAACTCCATAAACGCCCCATCCACTTCCTGCCTGGCTTCCCCAAATGCCTATTCCGAGTCCTCCGGTTCCGTTATTGATACCGCGGACACCACTTGAAAATCCTCCGGGTGCTACATTACTTACTATTCCACGGACGGAGGCAATGCTTGAGCTGGCTGTATTGTTAACCCCTTCCAAAGGCGTTCCATCCCCATCATTGACCAATGAAAATAGAGTGGATGCATTATTTACTGTATTGGTATAAGGAATCGCAAAAGTTCCCCCCGTTCCCCCTGCAGATTTAGCGTACATGGCATAAGGGACACTTAACAATTGACTCGTTCCTGCTATGGTGTAGTTCGTACCACCAGCAGGGTCGGTCTCGGTTTTTAAATAATAACTTCCCGAAGGCCAGTTAATGGTAGAAAATGTTCCGGAAAGCACTGTTCCTGTTCCTATTTCCATGCTGATAAGTCCGTTGGCGTTCGTACTTCCGGTCAATCGTTCTGAGTAAACCAGTGTTCCCGCGGGAGAGCCCTGTAATACGCTTACTTTGACGGCAATGCTTTGATTGGTTAGGAGTTGGCCGGTACCGTTTCTCATGACTGCCTGATAGCTCATTTTTTCCGGAGCCTGTGCGTGTCCCATAAATAGACCAAGCATGATCCCCAGCGTTAGTAATATTTTTTTCATGGCGTTATTTTTTTATGACTTTAAATGTTTTTAGGTTTTCTCCATTCTGATTAATTCTTAGGATGTACACCGCAGAAGGAAGAGAGGAAAGATCGAGTTCAGACTTTGACTGTGATATCACGTCTTTTTTGATTATTTTACCCTGAGCGTCAAATAGTTGGTATTCTGATCCTTTGTGTGGCGCAGAAGTAAAATCTATGTACAGATAATCTCTGACAGGGTTAGGGTAGAGTAAGATGCCTTCTTGCTTTGATACGGTTTCACTGGCAGAAAGTGTTGTGATTTCGTAGGCCTGTTGTACGCCTTCCAATATTTGGGAGCCTGCTCCCTTGTATAGATAAGTTGTTTGGCCGACACTGTAAGAAACCGAGCCGTTGCTTCCTGATGCATTTGTTCCTGTTGCCAGAACTGTCGACTGGGCGTTCAGAATACTGACGGAAAAGGTAAACAGAATGAGAAAGAAGCAGTGAATAGATGTTCTTTTCATGTAAAATAGTTTTATGGTTATTAATGGGTTATGCAAGTTTTCAAAAGAAAATTTGTGAACACTAAATTACCACATATCCCAACCGGATCGGAGGAAAATAGACTAACGGTTAAAAAAATCGACCAACAGCATTTTATCGCCAAAATGTTGGTACTCAATAATTTTCAGGGATCAAGGAAAGATAAGCTCTCTTTGTAGGTTCTGCCAATGGGAAGCTTGATTTGATGAATGAGTTCTATCTCATGACTGTTTTTTCCGCGGATAAAATGACGCGGTACGGCATAGCTGCGGTGTATCCTTACGAAGGAGTCGAAGAAGCTTTTATGCAGGAGGTTTCCGAGGGAATCAAGGATGCAGTGTTTCTTATCATGGGTAACGAGGCGGGTATAATCTTTTAGAGCTTCAAGATAAAGAATGTCGGTAAGTTTGATCTGGAAAATATGGCCGCCTTCTTTTATTTTAATACAGTTTTCCCCAAGAAGAGCATCAAAACAATCACATTTTTCTTTCATTTCGAAAAAGTTAAAGACTTTCTGCATCGAGTAGTGAAATCGTTCAGTTTTCAAAGGTTTGGTGATAAAATCCAGGGCGTCCATTTCAAAAGCTTCTGCTGCCAGTTCCAGATGGGAACTTACAAAGATGCAGGCCGGAATCTTGTGAGCCAGTTTTCTGAATTCCAAACCGCTCATGCCATCGAGCTTAGTTTCACAGATCAGAAGGTCAATCGGGAATTCAAGATAGGGGAATGCTTTTTCCGCCGAATTAAAAGACGCAACAATCTCTATATTATCATATTGTCTCATGTGATGCTGAAGAACCAGTCTGTCCAGCTCATCATCATCAATGATCATACATTTAATATGGGCAATCATGATTTGGGTGTTAGTTTTTTATAAGATTTATAATTTTTAATGTTTATGGATTAGAAATCTGCTTCATAAAGTTATTCATTTTTCATAGAATAAAATGACTATAACCTTAAATTAACATTAAAATATAAGAGAATTAAAAAATGATTTTGTTTTTTTTAATGAAAAATGGTAACTTGTAAAAATCATAAACATAGAAAGAAATTAATGCTAGATAAGAAAGAACATAATTACGAGAAAGCCATTTTGGTGGGGGTTATTACCCAAAATCAGGATGAAGATAAGCTTACGGAATATATGGATGAATTGGAGTTTTTGGCCTTCACAGCAGGTGCAACTGTTCAAAAACGTTTTACACAAAAGTTAACTCAGCCGGATTCCAAAACTTTTATTGGAAGTGGAAAAGCACAGGAAATCAAAGAATATGTAAAGGAGAACGAGATCGGAACCATTATTTTTGATGATGAATTATCCCCTTCACAGCTTAAAAACCTTGAAAAGGAAATTGAAGTAAAAATTCTGGACAGAACCAATCTTATCCTTGATATTTTTGCACAGAGGGCGCAGACTTCTTATGCAAGAACCCAGGTAGAATTAGCTCAGTATCAGTATCTTTTGCCTCGTCTGACAAGAATGTGGACTCACCTTGAGCGTCAGAAAGGGGGAATCGGGATGAGAGGTCCCGGAGAAACAGAGATTGAAACCGATAGACGTATCATTCGCGATAGAATTACCTTGTTAAAAGATAAACTGAAAACCATTGACAAGCAAATGGCTACCCAGCGTAATAACCGCGGAAAAGTGGTGCGTGCTGCTTTGGTAGGGTATACCAACGTAGGGAAATCTACACTGATGAATGCGCTTTCCAAGTCTGACGTTTTCGCAGAAAACAAATTATTTGCGACGCTGGATACTACAGTAAGAAAAGTGGTGATTGGAAATTTACCGTTTTTGCTTACAGATACGGTGGGATTCATCAGAAAACTTCCGACACAGCTTGTAGAATCTTTTAAATCTACTTTGGATGAGGTGCGTGAGGCAGATCTTCTTATTCATGTAGTGGATATTTCTCATGAAAGCTTTGAAGATCAGGTAGAATCTGTTAATAATACTTTAATGGAGATCAATGCTCATCAAAAACCGATGATCATGGTTTTCAATAAAATTGATGATTTCAGCTACGACAAAAAAGATGAAGATGATCTTACACCATCCACAAAAAGGAATATTTCTCTGGAGGAATGGACGAAAACATGGATGGGTAAATCTAAATATCCTACTGTTTTCATTTCTGCCTTAACGAAAGAAAACTTCCCGGAAATGAAGAAAATGATCTATGATGAGGTGATGAAGATTCATATCTCCAGATTCCCATACAATGATTTCCTTTTCGAATATTTCGACAACGACGAGGAAGAAGAAAACAACGATTAATGAAATATCACTTTTTCCTGTTATTGGCTCTGTTTTCAGTTTTTGGATTCAGCCAGAAGTCAAAGATTGATTTAAAAGACATTGAAAAGAGTCTCAAAAAATCAGATTCTCCCTACAATTACGAGAAACTGATTTTTAAATACAAAGGATATCCAAAATCCCTGGACAGCATTGAAGCCCAGTATCTTTACTATGGCAGAAATTTCAGGGATGATAAAGTTTCGACACTTGACGACGGTTTCAAGAGTCTGGCGGACGCTTTTAAAGAAAGTAATTTTGAAGAATGTATCAAGCAAGGGAAAGTTCTCTATGATAAAGATCCTACCAACCTGGATATTCTGCTTATACTTCTCAGGGCTTACGACTCCCAGAAAGACGGAACCAATTTTATGCATCACCTGAACCAGTTCCGTTCGCTTACCGAATCGATAAGGAACTCAGGAGACGGAGCCTCTGAAAAAACAGCCTATCTGGTGAATTCCGTAGGGGATGAATACATCCTTCTGAATATACTGAATATCGGAAAAGAGTATACCAGAGGATCCAAGGTCGCTAAAGACGGGATGTTTGATATCTGGGAAAAAGACGGACGTAAACTATATATTAAAATACTTTATTTAGACCTATAAAAATTAATTAAAAAAGACACTTAGTGGAGTTATATTATTCATTTTCAGCCTTAATAGTATTAGCATCGATTTTTGCATATCTTAATTACAGATTTCTGAAACTTCCGAGTACCATCGGGATTATGGTGATCGCCATTGTAGTTTCCATTTTTCTGGTAATGTTTGGAGAAGCGGTTCTTCCGCGTACTTTTGGGCATCTTAACAAGTTAATGATCAGTATAGATTTCACAGAGGTTTTAATGGGCGCTATGCTTAATTTCCTTCTTTTTGCAGGAGGAATCCATATTAATATCAATGATCTCAAAGAGCAGTTCAGGCCGGTTCTTATATTCTCTACAGCAGGAGTGGTTATTTCCACCTTTATCGTAGGATTCGGAATGTTTTATCTGTTGCCCTTTTTAGGAATTCAGCTTCCGTTTATTTACTGTCTTGTTTTTGGGGCGCTTATTTCACCTACTGATCCGGTTGCTGTTTTGAGTATCCTTAAACAGGCCAATGTTTCCAAATCACTGGAGACAAAAGTAGCCGGAGAATCGCTCTTCAATGACGGTATGGCTGTAGTGGTGTTTACTGTGGTTCTGCAGCTGGCGATTGGAAAAGAAGTGGATCTGGGCGTTGAAAGCATAGGATTACTTTTGATAAAAGAAGCCGGTGGAGGAATTCTTCTTGGAGTAGTATTGGGATGGATTACCTCCAGGCTGATGCGTGAAGTGGATGACTATATTATTTCCGTTTTGGTAACCCTTTCTGTAGTAATGGGAGGTTACCTTATTGCAAGGCAGATGCATATTTCTGGACCATTGACGATGGTTGCTGCAGGTTTATTCATGGGTAATTTTAATGTCAGGTTCAAAATGAAGTCCGTAACTCAGGATTATCTGATCAAATTCTGGGAACTGATCGATGAAATTCTGAATGCCGTATTGTTCCTGTTCATCGGGTTTGAACTATTGATGATTAAAGATCTGAAACACTTTATGGTTCCTGGGTTACTGGCCATTGCAGTCGTTTTATTTGCTCGTTTGATTTCTATTTGGGTACCTGCAAGATTCATGTCATTAAAATCAAGATTCAGTCCACAGACGATAAAAGTTTTGGTTTGGGGAGGAATCCGCGGTGGTGTTTCTATTGCTTTGGCGATGTCTATTCCCAAAAGTGAATACAGTGAAATCATTTTAAGTATCACCTATTGTGTGGTTGTATTCTCAATTATTGTTCAGGGACTTACTATTGCTAAGGTCGCCAACCCGAAAGCTATTGCTAAAGAAGAAGAGGCACAGGAAACGGTTGTCTTGGATGAGCATGCTTAATAAATGATCATTGATAATTGCTTAGAATTAATTAAATTCGGGGCTATTAACTGAGATCTGCATGAGCACTATAATCAAAGAAATACAGGAAGCATTAGCGGTACTGTCCATTCCTGAAAAAGCCGAATTCTTTCCAAAATTTTTCAAAACAGGAAAAGGAGAATATGGCGAAGGAGACTTGTTTTTAGGGGTGAAAGTTCCGGATCAGAGATCTGTGGCCAAAGAATATTATTCAAAAATAAACCTAGATGACCTAAGTACTTTGCTGTCGTCAAAATATCATGAACACAGGCTTACCGCACTTTTCATGTTGATCTCCAAGTTTGAAAAAACGAAAGATAAGGCAGTGAAAGAAGAAATCATTACGTTTTATCTGGATCATCTTCCGCATGTCAATAACTGGGATCTGGTAGATTCAAGCTGTTATAAAATTTTAGGGAGATATGCCTATGAAAATGGTCAGGAAGAGCTGTTGAGGAATCTTTCGGACTCTGAAGAAATGTGGCATAAGAGAATTGCTGTGGTGGGTACGATGCATTACGTAAAAAAAGGATCTTTTGAACTGACTAAAGAATTTGTGACCAAAAACCTGAAACATACTCATGATCTGATGCATAAAGCAAACGGATGGCTGCTCCGGGAAATGGGGCAGAAAAACGAATCCGAGCTGATCCGTTTTTTAAATAAACATTATCAGGAGATGCCCAGAACCTGTCTGAGATATGCTATCGAAAAGCTGGATGAAGAAGTAAGACAGGATTATTTGAAAGGCAGAATTTAAAAAAAATGGTTGTTTTCAGTGAAATAACAGCGTCCATAAAGTATTTTCAAACGGAATTAAGTAGTTTTGTGTTTTAAAACTCAATTATGAAAAATTTTCTGAAGCTGTTTGTACTGCTTTTTCCTTTATTATTACTGACCAGCTGTTTTGATATTTTGGATAAAGTGAATGTGAAAGCTGATGGAACCGGAGAATATACTATTATTCTAAACGCCAGTAAAAGCAAAACCAGACTGGCCTCCATCTCTAAAATGGAGACCATTAATGGGAAAAAGGTTCCAAAAAAATCTGAAATTGAAAATAAAATCAATGAAGCTTCCAAAATTTTCAAGGGAACACCGGGAATCAGCAATGTAAAAACCTCGATGGATTTTGACAATTACATCATCAAACTAAGCTGTAATTTTAAACAGATAGAAAATATCAACGCCGGACTTGAACAGCTGAAGGCAAAACATATCCTTGGCAAAATGATTCCCACACAGATTTATAGCCAGAGTCTTCAAAAGAAATCATTGACCAGAAACAAGGTGAATACTTTTAAAGCAGATTACGATAAGATGGGGAAGGCAGACAGAGAAGTCTTCAATGATGCTAAATATACCTCCATCATGCAGTTTGAAAATACGGTAAAATCTCAAACCAACAGCTCTTATGTGCTGGCTCCGAATAAAAAGGCCGTAAAGCTGGAAGCGGATATTTTAGACCTTATTTTTCAAAAAAAACAATTACAAAACACGATATTATTTCAATAAATTCTAACACTAACCATGAAATCCATTCTATTAAAAACACAAACAATTACTTTCGTACTTTTTGGTTTTATGCTTGTTTTCGCGCAAAAAAGCATGAAACTTCCTACTGATGCCGTATTTTATATGGAAATCAACGGGAAACAACTCAATCAGAAAATCAATTGGCAGAAACTTAATCCTTTACTGCACGAGTTAAGCAAAAAGAGCGAAGAAAAATCCTCGTGGAATGACTATTCCAAAACAGGGATTAAATATGATGCTACACAATATCATTATGCCAGTTTTAATGATTCGATACAAACATACACCACTCATTTTATTGTAGACAATAAAGAGAAATTCCAGGAGTTCATCAATTCTACCAAGAGAAAAGGCCTGGAAATTTCTAAGAAAAAGAACTATTCGTTTGTAGATATTAACGATAATATCTTTGTGGCCTGGAACAATGACCGTGCTGTTTTGAGTATGGTGAATTATACCAAACCTTATAAAGCTCTGGAATGGGATGCTGAAGTAGATAGTGCTGCGACAGCGGCTGTTGAGGCTGCTGCTGTAGCGGACAGTGCTTATGCCATAGAGCCGGAAAAACCTTTCGATTACAAAGAAGAAATCATCAGCCTGAAGGATGAGATCAAATATTTAAAAGATAACATCAGAGAAAATAACAAGGAGATTACCAGAATTCAGAAAGATATCAAGTATCTGGAAAAGAATCATAAATATCCGAAGGAAAACGTAGATACGCAGCATTCTGAAGGTGAACCGGATGTTTATCCTAAAGAAGAGGAGTATGTGGAACCTGCGGTAGATTCTGCATATCAGAAAGAACTGGACTCCATGAATATTGAGAATTTCAAGATCGTCAAGAAAATTGCAGAAGATCGTTTTGATCAGTATTTCAGTTCCAATTTAGAACTTGAAGTTCCGAAATCCATGCTCAATTTCAGAGACCCGAATTCTGACGTGTTCGTCTACACAGATTACGGGAAAATGGTGAATGACGGGATCTACGGAAAAATGATGAAGCAACTGGAATTTTGGCAGTTCCTGAGAAATGTATACAATTCAGATTCATCTTACAATTTATATTTTGATAAAGACAAAGTAAAGCTGGTGAATAATTATCAGCATAAAAATCCGGAAACCCAGAAAACAATTTCATCCGTTTATAAAGGGAAGAAGAACAAAAAACTGGCAGAACTTATCAATGAAAAAAGCATCGGTTATTACGTGATGAATGTAAACGGAGCTAAATCTTTTGACATGATGTACAGCCTGCTTCAGGATTCAGGAGAAGGCGAATATAAAAAGGAGATGGAGCTGGTGATGGAAACCATGAAAATTATTCTGGATGAAGAAGCTATTGCTAAAATAGCCCCAGGAAACGGAATTTTTGTACTGAATGAATTAAAATCCAAAAAGGTAGATTATACAGACTACGAATATGATGATGACTACAATGAAAAAGAAGTAAAGAAAACTAAAGATGTAGCCGTTCCGAATTTTACGTTTGCTTTTGCAACGGAAAACGAAGGCTATTGGAACCGTGTGTTCAATGTAATGGCTACCAATAAACATTTGTCTAAGAAATTCTCAAAAATCGGAAACTTTTATTCATTTAAGGATGAAAAAGGGGACGGATATATGGATCAATTGTACATGACGGTAAAAGATGGGATCGTGTATCTGACAAGTTCTACAGACAATATTACCCCTCAAAGCCAGTCTGATATTTCTAAACAATGGGCTAAAGATTCATCTAAATATCCGTTATCCGGAAGACTGGATATGCAGAAACTTATGATCGGCCTGGAAAAAGAATTTAAAACACCTTCTGAAAGAAAAACATTGGATCTGTTCAGAAAAAATGTAGGTGAAGTTTACTTCAGAACTGAAGTAAAAGGAGAAAGTTTCGAAACAGAAATAGATTACAACATCAAGAATTCTTCGGAAAACAGCCTGATGTATTTCTTTGATCTGTTTGATGAAATTTTTAAAATTAAAGAATCAGAAAAGAAGCCTCAAATCCTGTAAATGAACAAAAAGAAACTTATTGTCCCGTTAATTCTTTTACTCGCAGCCGCGATGTATTTTGTGTTTTTTTATACAGACAAAACATTAAAGGTGGTCCCTAAAAATGCAGATGTGGTTGTTTTAATCGATGTGAAAAAATTAACGAGGCAATATATTTCAAACCTGATTGTGCATCCTTCAAAATGGTCAGGAAGCAAAACAAAAGATAAAAACGAGATTTCGTTAAAAGACTCAGGCATCAGAATCCCGGATTTTTTACAGATTTTCCATCTCAAAGACACCAGATTCTCGGAATGGTACAGCGTGGTTGAACTGAAAGACCCGCAAAAATTCATTACTTTTTTAAAAAACCATCATTTTGTAAGCAAAGGGAAAAATCTCTTTCAGAAAGATCAGATTTTTGTTAAAATAGAGGGTGAAAACAGCATCATAGGAACTTCTGCTTCAGCTTTTGAGACCATCAAAAACCAGCTCTTCCAATCTTCCGTAAAAAATACGCTGACTGCCGATCAGTTTATTACTCATACAGCAGGAAGTATCTCCTTCATTTCAGGACAGAAAATTCAGAATTTTTCTATTGAATTAAAAGCTGATGAAATTGAAATAAAGAATACAACAGACGTCAGAACTTTAGCTTCTCTTATTTCAGAAGTTCAGAAAAAAAATCACTTTTTAGAAGCAGAATTAGATGCCCGTAATGTGAAAAATTATGCCCGTTTTTTCAATAAAAGCATAATAGATTCCTCTCAAATCAATTATTTTAAAGCAACTGCTGATCTGGAGCAGGTGAATGATACCATTATCAGCTACGGCTATGACGATAATTTTAATGAAATCGAGAAAAAAACCGTTCAGAAAATTATTCAGCCCAATTATGCGATCAATCTTCAGAGTTCTGTTCCCGAAAAAACATGGGAATATTTTCAGCATAAAAAATGGATCAATGCTCAGAATC
The DNA here is from genome assembly GCF_025153485.1 of Chryseobacterium pyrolae. NCBI lineage: Bacteria > Pseudomonadati > Bacteroidota > Flavobacteriia > Flavobacteriales > Weeksellaceae > Chryseobacterium > Chryseobacterium pyrolae. The sequence continues at coordinate 111,564 of NZ_JANZQH010000006.1, read as the reverse complement.
AATTCACAGCGATTCCTTTTCAGCCCAACCATATCGATAGACGGAGCGGAGGGCTTGTCATTCAATCTACAAGGAAACCGGTATCTTTATCCCCAAATCTTGCACAAAATTATATCTTCATCAAAAATAGTTCAATGCTGCTCTCCTCGTTAAGTATTTTAACATCAACAGAGAAAAAATTGCTTTCAGACCTTGAGTATATATTTTACGGAAATAAAGCAGAAAATTATTGGGTGAAGATCAAAGCTAAGAAGGGAAAACTGCCTTTAATTTTAAGATGGTAGAAATCCTGTAATCCTAAAAAACTGACTGAGTATTAATGACTTTATCTGAAATTGCATTACTGAAAACGTTCACCCATTATTTTTTACATCTGGTTTTTCCGGTTTTCATTGCCCTGATCTTTTTCCGCAAAAACTGGAATAAAGCATACCTTATTATGCTGGCCACGATGCTGGTAGACCTGGACCATATTTTTGCCAATCCGGTGTTCGATCCATCAAGAAACAGTATAGGTTTTCATGTTTTACATTCCTATTATGCCATTGCGGTGTATTTTTTGCTGCTCTTTTTTAAAGGAAATATCAGAATTGTAGCCATTGGTCTTTTGTTTCATATGCTGACAGATTTTCTGGATTTTAACCTGTGGGTGCACTAAGAGGATGTAAGAAGGAGGCTGGAAGTTAATATTCAGTTTCAATATCAATTGCGAGGATAATAGATAACAGAGTAGCATGTAAAAGAATAAAAAGGGGTAGTGGTTATCCTTTATGACCTCAATAACTTCTCTCTTCTAACTTCAGACTTCTTACGTATTAGATTAAAATATGATTAATATTTTCTTTTGATATTTCAAATTTCATAGATTTTTTGTATTTTGTAGACACTTTATGAGATTAAAAGAACTTTTACATTATACGTATATTTTTCCTGTTTTAGCGGTAGGATATTATTTTTCCGGACTGATGGGGGGCGGAGTTTTTTATGATGTTATCGCAGGACTTCTGCTTACCGGAAGTGTTTTATCCGCAGTACATCACGCAGAAGTGGTGGCTCACAAAGTAGGAGAGCCATTCGGAACGATCATTCTTGCCTTATGTATTACCATTATTGAAGTTGCGCTGATCATCTCGCTCATGGTCGCCGGCGGAGATCAGGCGATCACGCTGGCCAGGGATACCGTTTTTGCTGCCGTCATGATTATTCTTAACGGAATATTGGGGATTTGTATCCTTGTGGGTGGCGTTAAATATCATGAACAGTTCTTTGCAAGAACTTCTGCAACAACCTATTTAGTGAGTATTGTTTCCATTCTGGTGCTTACTCTGGTTCTTCCCAATTTTACTTCAAGTGTCAACGGACCTTTCTATAACGAAGCTCAGCTTGTTTTTATTTCCATTGCGTGTCTTGTGATCTACGGAGTCTTTCTGATGGTGCAGACCGTACGTCACAGAAGCTACTTTATCGTTCCCGATGAACATCCTGAAGCGCATTATATCCCTTCATTAAATAAAACGCTGATAAGCTTTGGCTTTTTGGTCGTATGTCTTGTTATTGTAGTGTTGATGGCTAAAGGACTTTCCGGAACCATAGAAGGAATGGTACAGAGCATAGGCGCTCCGAAATCGTTGGTTGGGGTAATAATTGCAGGTGTTGTGCTTCTTCCTGAAGGAGTGGCTGCCATACGTGCCGCAAGAAGCAATCAGATACAGTCCAGTTTAAATCTGGCATTGGGATCTGCTTTGGCAAGTATCGGACTGACTATCCCGGCGGTATCTACCGTTTGTATTGTGTATGATATTCCGTTGGTTTTAGGGCTTGATAAAAAAGATATTATTCTGCTTTCACTATCCGTATTTATTGTCATGCTTTCTTTAAGCCGCGGAAAAACGAATGTCCTGTACGGAACCGTTTTATTGGTGAATCTTGCCGCCTATATCTTTACGGTCATCGTCCCATAACATTCCTCACTAGCAAACTCTCAAACTTGTATCACAGCCTCCTCGCAAGCTCCATTTTAAAAGCCATCAGCTTAGCGATATTTTCGGATTTATAAATGGCCATTTCGGCATTTTCTCCGACGAAATTCTCTTCAATCGTTGTTCTCCAAAGCTCAAGCCAACGGTCAAAATGCTTCTGCTCCATAGCCTGGATTTCGTTGATTGGAAAATGGACTCCCATAGGATTTCCTTTGTAGCTCATCTGCCCAAACAAAATGGATTCCCAGAATGAATACATTTTCGGTAGGTGCTTGTCCCAGTCTACTTTCGCGACATCGCTGAAGAAAAATCCAATCGTCTCATCTTTAATAACTTTGGTGTAAAATGAGTTAACAAGGTGTTCAATATTCTCTCTTGATTCCAATTTTTTCATATTTCAAAAGTACTGCAAAATCAAATTAAAAATTCAATCATCAGCTTGATAAATTTCATGAAAACAATATTTTATCTTTGCATGGTAAAATGGATAGATCGCAAAAGAACAAACGTGCTTTTTTGAGATTAATCTGAACAAAAAATAATCATATAAAATGGCAAGAGGCTTCAGACAGAAGATTCGTCAGAAAAACACCGAAAACAGTGGTTTTGGAAGCAATGCATCCGGAAGGTTCATCAATAAAGACGGGCTTCCGAATGTAAAGCGAAGAGGCGTAAATGTATTCAACAGACTGAGCTGGTATCATACCATGCTGAACCTGTCGACTTTCCGTTTCCTATCCTATCTGGTGATCGCATATATTCTGATTAATCTGGTATTTGCGATGATCTATTTCCTCATTGGAGTAGAGCACCTTACCGGAATCGATAAAAGTGATCCGCTGAACGAATTCATTGATGTTTTTTTCTTCAGTTCACAGACCTTTACCACCGTAGGGTACGGAAGGATTGCGCCTATAGGCTTTACAGCGAGTCTGGTGGCTACTTTTGAAGCTTTTCTGGGATTGCTTACCTTTGCCATTGCAACGGGACTTTTCTACGGAAGATTTTCACGGCCTAGAGCTTACCTGAGGTTTTCGGATATTGCTGTTATTGCTCCGTTCAAAGAGTCGCGGGCTTTGATGTTCAGGCTGGCACCTTTTAAAAATAATGCTTTGACTGATGCTGATGTCATTGTTTCTGCAGCTATTGAGGTCATAGAAAACGGGGCTCCGAAAAGTAATTTTTATTCTTTAAAGACCCATTTAAGCAAAATCAATACGCTGGCGCTGAACTGGACAGTGGTTCATGAGATCAAAGAAGACTCACCATTTTACGGCTTTTCGGATGAGGATTTTAAGAATACGGATATTGAGATTATTGTTCAGGTCCGTGCCTTTGATGAAGTCTTTTCCAATACGGTGGTGCAGAGATCTTCGTATGTCTCGAAAGAGATTGTTTATGGAGCTAAATTTACCCCGATGTACTACCCGGATACCAATGATCAGACAACGATATTGGATCTGGATAAAATTAATGAATACCAAAAAACAGACCTTCCGGCTATGGCTGAGGATAACGAATAAATGAATTTAGACCTTTATAAAAAGCAGGCTTTACAGAAGCAGAAGGAACATAAAAAATTTCTGGAAGGACTGAAAAAGAGACCGCCCAAAAACCTTGATTATATTGTCCAGGAGACCCATGATGAAGTTTTTGATGAAGTAGACTGCCTCCAGTGCGCCAATTGCTGTAAAACCACCGGACCCTTATATACAGAAAAGGACATCGAACGCATTTCCAAGCATCTGCGCATGAAACAGGTTGATTTCGAATCAAAATTTTTAAGGGTAGATGAAGATAATGACAAGGTACTTCAGAATCTTCCCTGTTTTTTCCTGAATAATGATAATACCTGCTCCATCTATGAAGTAAGGCCGAAAGCCTGTCGTGAATACCCGCATACAGACCGGAAAAAAATCTACCAGATCAACGACCTGATGCTGAAAAATACAGTGATCTGTCCTGCTGCATTTGAATTTGTTGAAAAGATGATGAAGAATATTTCAAAATAAATCCTACTTTGTAAAATCTCTTAAATAATGATAAAGTACGTTAAATAAGACTCTTACACATAATTTAATAAAAACTGTGTCGTTTAATTTAAACAACCATTTAAATATTGTATTATGAAAAAGTTAGTTTTAACAGCAGCGTTTACTTTAGTCGGCGTAATCGCAGTATCGGCACAAACACAAACACAGACACAACCGCAAAAGCCAGCCGATACCACCACTAATAACCAGACCACTCAAACTCAACAGCAGAATACACAAACGGGCAGTTCTACTGATGCTCAGAAACAAAATACCACTGCTACTGCAACGGTAGATGCAGCAGCCACTCCGGCCACAACAGTTGATGCTACGGCAACAGTGAATGCAGAGACTGCTACCGATGCTACAAAACCTTCAGAAGCCACAAAAGCAGAAAGAAAAGCTAAGAAAAAAGCAAAGTCATCGAAGTAAATATTGAACAAAGTAGAAAGGAAATCCTGGGGCATAATGTCTCAGGATTTTTTATTGGTAATCAATTAATCAAAGTATTATTTATGTATATTTCCTGTTGAGTAAAAACATAACCGAAACCAACCAGGCCAACAGCCTTTTTATTCAATGAAAAGATTAAATCCTTCGATGAAGCATCATTTACTGATAGGAATCCTCCTCGGTATCTGGCTTTTCATCTTCGCTTTTCTTATAAGACCATTTGATGATGGAACGGTAAGTTTTAAAGCATGGGTTCTTATCAGTATAGGATTTAGTCTGATTGCTTTTCTATGTTGTGCTGTACTGGCCATAATTCAGAAAAGGGTTTATTATAAACAGTCAGAATGGAACCTTGGATTTGAAATAATGAGTCTCATTTTTTTTCAACTTTTTTACGCGATAAGTACGTATGGGTTTTATAAAAGTCCCGTTTTAGATGGAGGATATGATTTCTTTGAATTTGTAAGTACAATCACCCTTAAATTAGCCTTAATTTCTACACCAATATTGGTTTTAGCCAGGATGTATGTTGTTACATTAATTCCTGCCAAGGATGATCGTATCATAATCAGAGGAGAGAATAAACTGGATATTTTAAACATTAAAAAAAGTGATTTAATCTGTGTTTCCAATGCACAAAATTATGTTGAAATTTTCTTTATAGATGGTAATGATTTAAAAACAAAGCTTATTCGAAGTACTCTAAAAAAAATTCAGAGTGATTGTGATTTTTTGATTCAGGTTCATCGTTCCCATTTAATAAATCCTTCTCATTTTAAGGCCTGGAAAAATCAGGATACTATTTCTCTTACTCAGCTTGAAATTCCCGTTTCTAAAAATTATAGGGAACGTTTATTATCCTTATAATTTTCGTACCTAAAACCTCGTATTTCATCCCTAACTCCTCAAATCACATGGTTTCGGGGAGCATTTGTATTTATTTTGCCTTTCAAATAAAAATAAATAATTTATGAAAAAGCTCTGGGTCAGGAGAGTTCTGCATTCCGTTATGCTATTGTCAGGCGTTCTTATTTTTGGATTTATGTGGGCAGATCATGAATTAAATAAGGTCTTGGGTAAGGGTACGAAGGTTGTAGATTTCTCTTCAATGATTAAACCGTCAAAAATAATTCAGATACGGAATGTGAATGTTCTGTCAGAAGATTGCAGTCATTTTATTAAGAACCAGAATGTCCTCATTAAGGATGGCGTGATCGTTCAATTAGGCGAAAATCAGATAGTGAATGAAATGGCTACCAGTATTGACGGGAGTGGGCAATATCTAATTCCGGGCCTCGTAGACAGCCATGTCCATTTAAAAGAAAGCCGGAACGATTTGTTTTTATATTTGGCTAATGGGGTTACTTACATTAGAGAAATGGCAGGTCAGCCGGTTATTTTGGAATGGAGGAAATCAATACGTAAAAATGGTCTTGGGCCGCGAATGTTTATTGCATCTCCACCCATATTTAGTGAAAAAGGATTAGCCGGTTATTATTACGGCTGGACAAGACAGTCTATTAATTTTTCCAATAGAGACGATGCTCAGAAAGGAATCTGTAAAATAAACAAACAAGGTTATGATGCCATTAAAATGTACGGTTTTGTGAATCCGGAAATGTTTAAAACAACCATAGAGATCGCCAGTGAAAATAACATTCCGGTCATTGGCCATATACCATTGGTTAATTTAGATACTTTTTATCAGTCAGGCCAGATTGAGGTGGCTCATATTGAAGAAATTACGGTTAAGACAATCGATGAATTTGGGAAATCCATTTCTGAAAACCCGCAAGAGTACCTCAACTTTCTCAAAATACGGTCAGGGCAGATAGCACAAAAATTGAAGGATCAAAACATCAGTGTTACTTCAACGGTTTGGTTATCTGAAAGTTTTATCGGTCAAAGATTTGATTTAAAGTCTAAACTTAAGGAAATTGAATTAAAGTATGCCAATCCCCCCATTATTGAAGGAACTCCACTTTATAAATTGGGCTGGTTACCAGGTAAAAATGGATACGAATATGATGGAAAAGATGAGCCTGCAGCAAAGAAACGGTCATTGACTTTTTGGAAGACGTATGCAGAAGCGATCCACATGATGGCAAAGGCTTTGGCAGATCATCAGGTGACCATTATGGCGGGAACGGATGCTAATGTAGCTACTGTTGTTCCCGGGTTTTCTCTTCACAATGAGCTGGAGTCTTTATCTAATTCAGGGATGACCAATTCACAGGCGATTTACTCCGCGACTGTTGCGCCGGGCAATTGGATGAAAAGTAAAACAGGAAAAATAAAAGTGGGATATCATTCGGATCTCGTACTGCTTAGCAGAAATCCATTGGAAAATATTAAAAATACAAAGACTATCGAATACGTGTTTTTTAATAAGTATGTAATTAACAAGAAACAAATCAAAACCATTCTGAAAGCTATAGAAGATGCAAATAATGAAAACAGAAATATAAAAATCAATGAATACTTAAAGTAATGAATAGGAAAGCTTCTTGGAATTCAATTGGTTTTTTAGTCCTGGCAAAATAAAAAAAGCGCTGTACATGTACAGCGCTTTCTCCTTTCACTTTTTACTTTTTTCCCATTATCCCGGGAACAGGCTTTATCAAAAAAGGTTGGGAACATTCCCAACCTTTATTATTTTTTATACTACTCCCTGAGCGAGCATTGCTTCTGCAACTTTCACGAAGCCGGCAATGTTTGCTCCTTTCACGTAGTTAACATAGCCATTTTCATCTTTTCCGTAGTCTCTGCAAGCCTTGTGGATTCCGATCATGATCTCTTTCAGTCTTGCGTCAACTTCTTCAGAAGTCCAGTTAAGACGGATAGAGTTCTGTGTCATCTCAAGACCTGAAGTAGCAACACCTCCAGCGTTGGAAGCTTTACCAGGCGAGAATAAGATTTTATTATCTAAGAAATAGTTGATTGCATCTAAAGTAGAAGGCATATTAGCCGCCTCAGTAACGCAAACACATCCGTTTTCTACCAAAAGTTTAGCATCTTCAAGATCCAGTTCATTTTGAGTGGCAGAAGGAAATGCTACATCACATTTAACCTCCCAAGGACGTTTTCCAGCGTGGAACTCGGCAGAAGGATATTTCTTAGCATAGTCTTCCGCTCTGTTGTTTCCGGAAGATCTAAGTTCTAATAAATAATCGATTTTTTCTCCGCTGATACCATCTTTATCATAGATGTATCCATCAGGACCAGAAACCGTTACTACTTTAGCGCCAAGCTCAGTAGCCTTCTTGATTACTCCCCAAGCTACGTTTCCGAAACCAGATACACTTACAATTTTACCTTTGAAAGTTTCATTGATCGTCTTAAGCATTTGCTCTGCGAAGTATACCACACCGTATCCTGTAGCTTCAGGACGGATAAGTGAACCTCCGTACGCAAGACCTTTTCCTGTAAGTACTCCTGTAAATTCGTTTCTTACTTTTTTGTACTGTCCGAAAAGATATCCGATCTCTCTTGCTCCTACACCAATGTCTCCTGCAGGTACGTCTGTTTCAGGACCGATATGCTTGCATAATTCAGTCATAAAAGCCTGACAGAAACGCATTACTTCCATGTCAGATTTTCCTTGTGGGTCAAAATCTGAACCTCCTTTACCTCCTCCCATCGGAAGAGTCGTCAATGAGTTTTTAAATACCTGCTCGAAAGCAAGGAATTTAAGAACTGAAAGGTTTACAGTAGGATGGAAACGAATTCCTCCTTTGTATGGTCCAATCGCAGAGTTCATTTGGATTCTGAATCCTCTGTTTACCTGGATCTCTCCTTTATCATCAACCCATGGAACTCTGAAGATAATGATTCTTTCAGCTTCAGCCATTCTCTCTAGAAGCTTCATTCCCGTATATTCCTTTTTGGTCATAATAAACGGAATTACAGTCACAGCTACTTCTTTTACGGCTTGTAAAAATTCTGGTTCATTAGGATTTTTTGCTTCAATCTTGGCAATAAACTCCTGGATTTTCTGGTCAATATTATATTGTTCCATATATTAGGGTTGATTATTATTGTCAACAAATTTAATTTTTTTTTCAAGATTCACAATACTGTATTTCAACATTGCTGAAAATTAAATAATAATGTCCCGAAATATTATTAAATTGATAATTAATGATCAAATTTTGTTGAAAATTAAAAGTTAAGTCTCAAATAATGCAATATTAAGAAATCGTTAATTCTCAAATTACGGTAAATTGCCTCCCGGAATATGATTTTACTTTCCCCAAAAGCTCTAATTCCAAAATTACCGGAAGAATTTTATAAGATGGCATCGAAATCATCTGTGCCAGATCGTCCAGAGATACCTGAGGATTGGCTTTTATGCACTCATAAACGGTTTCTTGATTTTCAGTAAGTTGTAGACTTATCTCACTAAATGAGAACAGATCGGCCACTTTCTCTTTTGAATGATTAAAGCCCAGCGAATCCATAAGATCCTTTATAGTAGAAATAGCTGATGCTTTATTCTGGAAAATCAATTGATTGCACCCCTGGCTGTATGGATCTGTGATCTTTCCGGGCAATGCGAAAACTTCCCGGTTATAGTCATTGGCAAAGGCTGCAGTGCTTACAGATCCACCTCCGAATCCGGTCTCCACAACGATGGTTGAAGGAGAAAGTCCTGCTATAATTCTGTTTCTCTGAATGAAATTTTCACGGTCCGGTTTTCGGGATGAATTGAACTCGGTGAGCAGCGCGCCACCCTCTTCCAGAATCTTTTCGGACAGTTTTTTATTTTTGGAAGGATACAGCATATGAAAACCGTGAGCCAGCACAGCTGCCGTAGGAATTTTATATTGAATAGATTGTTCATGAACCTCTTTGTCAATACCAAGAGCTAATCCACTGACAGAGATGTATTTGGAAGCCTTTGTAGCTTCGAAGAACTCCCCAATAAACTGTTTCCCGTACAAAGTCATATTTCGGGTTCCCACAATGCTGATCTTCTGCAAAGAATCATCAAATTTTCCTTTTTGGTAAAGGACAGCAGGTGCGTCATCACATTCACCGAGTAAATAAGGAAGCTGATTGAGATGCCTCAACATGATTTTGATATTGTTCTTTTCGCAGAATTGTATTTCTTTTTCTGCAAATTTCAAATAGTCTTCATTTCCGATATCAGCGACTGTTTTCCGGCCTATACCATCTGCTTTGTTATACTCTTTTTTTGCTGTTTTCCAGGCTTCTTCAGCACTTCCGAAGGTTCGTACAAGTTTATGGAAATTGATGTCGCCAATCAGACTGCATTCGCGCAGGGCGATTGCATATAGGTGTTCTTCAGAGATCATGTGTGTTTTTTATCAAAAGTAATAAAATAACCTGAGTTGAATATTGTCAGGAAGCCTGAAGTTTGATGAGGAAAGTTATTGATCATCTAATGAATAGCCATAGGTCTGTTTTTATTACTTTTTAATAGGGCTCACCAGAACTTTCGATAACTTTAAAATATACTAAGTCTAATAGTAACTTCCAACCTTCCTCTCCGGGCTTCCAGTTCCATTTTATTTCCTTCTTAATTCTTCCAAATGATCCCAAATGTCATCTCTTTTCTTATAAGGCAGTTCCAGGAAGTCGTCCGGATGATTTTCCTTGTATTCCTGCCATAGTTTGTCATCTTTTTCGCTGTAATAATTGGGAAATTCCCAGATGTATTTTTTCTTTCTTTCCCCAACATTTTTAAACGCAAAAGCAATAATACTTCCTACAACAGCGCCTGAAAGATGGGCCTGCCATGAAATCTTACTCGGTTCCTGAAGATTGTAGAACAATTCCTCCGGAAACATTCCCCAAATCAAACTGCCATAGTATAAAACGACAAGAAGTGATATGGTAAGCAGCTTCGTATTCCATTTAAAAACGCCGCTGAAGAACAGGAAGAAGGCAAGGACGTATACCACTCCGCTGGCACCAATGGTGCAGGTGTACATATAGTCGCCGGTAATGATGTCTATTGGAGGCAGCATCCATACAAGAAGTCCTGTAGCCAGCCATCCGATAATAAAGACTTTATTGGCCACTAATGGGTAAAACTGGTACAGAAGAAAAAGAAGGACGGCTACCGGAATGGAGTTTCCTATGATATGATCAATATTTCCGTGCAGAAGGGGAGCTGTAACAATTCCCAGCAAGCCTTCCGGCAACAGAGGTATAATGGCCCCAAAACAGCTTTGAAAAAAGCCCTGCATCTGCAGAAAGTAGCCGAACCACATGGCCGAAAGCATCAGCAATGGGGTTATAACAGCTCTTTTGGAAATTATATTTTTAAACATGTGGAGAGTACGTCAAATCAAAAGCCAATGATAAATTTCGGCAAATTTGTCGATGTATTCTGATCAGGCCTGTATAATTTAAGACAAAAGGTTTCAATTTTAACAGATGAAGCTTAATATTTTGACATTGAATGTATTAAAGTGGCTTGTTTTTGGTTGTTTGAAGAGAATTTAACCTGTTTATGGGTTTTTATAAGCCAATATTTGCTTTAAAAAAGATTATATTAATATTTTTGTAATGAAAAGCATGTAAAATAATGAAGAAGTTTTTATTGATTCTTTCCTTTTCAATGGGGATTTATGCAAGTGCACAAGAAGAATTGAAAAAAGATTCAGTAATCGTAGATACGGTAAAATACTGGTCGGTATTAGGGAAAAACAGTTTAATGATCAATCAGGCAGCCTTTTCAAACTGGGCTGGTGGTGGAGCCAACAATGTAGGATGGCTTGCCGGCGTGAACTACAACATCACTTATGAAAAAGACAATGATCTCTGGGAGAATATTATCGCCCTGGATTATGGTCAGAATGACACCAAAGGCCTTGGGGTAAGGAAAACACAGGACGTGATTAATATTTCCACCAATTACGGGCGTAAATTTTCCAAAAGCTGGTATTTCTCTTTGGGTGCAGGCCTGCAGTCGCAGTTTGCCGCAGGATATGAAGACGGAAATAATCCTGCTGCCAAAAAGATTTCCAATTTTATGGCTCCCGGTTATCTGAATGTCGGTATGGGGATCACGTATAGGCCTAATGATAATTTGACGGTAACAATGCGTCCTACCAACGCCAGATGGACCTTTGTCTTAGATAAAGAGCTCCAGTTTGCAGGAAGTTACGGTTTGAAAAATGACGGTGATACATCTCTGTTACAATTCGGTTTCCTTGGAACGGCATTATACAAGGTGAAATTAATGGAGAATGTTCATATCACCAATACGGCCTCTGTATTTTCCAATTATCTGGATCATCCTGAAAGGTTTGTTCTTGCCTACGGAGCTGCTGTCAACTTTAAAGTGAATAAGTTTATTTCATCCAATATTACCTTAGACCTTCTGTATGATCATAATCAGATCCAGAAAACACAGCTGAAGCAGACCCTGGGGATAGGATTTGCCTACATCTTGAATAATGGGGTAAAACGTTCAGACCGTAAAGACAGCCAATGGTGGATTAAGAAATAGAGTACATCGCACACAGTAAATAGGAATCGCTTCAGTACGAGGCGATTTTTTGTTATATAATTAAAGGTACTTTTAAGTATTGATAAGTTCATTTCCTCGCTTTTATAGATTTTTTTTGGCGGTAACATACCTGTTTCTAATGTATTAAATAATAATTTTAATATTTCAATGATAAGTGACTATTTTTTTAACAAAAATTATATGTATATTTTTGTAACGAAAAATCCTTACTTATGAAAAAACTTTTATTGGCCGCATCCGTATCTATTGGAGTATGCACAATGGCACAGGAGGTTAAACCTGATGTCGCTACAGCAGATACTGTAAAAGCTTGGTCTATCCAGGGACAAAACACATTAATGCTCAATCAGGCTGCCTTTTCAAACTGGGTTGGTGGTGGAGCCAACAACGTTGGATGGCTTGCCGGGGTTAATTATAACCTTACTTACGAGAAAGGCAAAGATTTGTGGGAAAATATCATTATTCTGGGCTATGGTCAGAACAATACAAAAGGTATTGGTACCAGAAAAACGCAGGATGTGATCAATTTGTCGACTAATTACGGGAGAGAATTTGCCAAGAACTGGTATATTTCAGGAGGAATAGGCCTTCAGACACAGTTTGCAGGAGGTTATGAAGACGGAAATAATCCTGATGCCAAAAAGATCTCCAATTTTATGGCTCCGGGATATCTTAATATCGGTGCCGGTGTTACTTACCGTCCCAATGATAATTTTACTTTGACGCTTCGTCCTGCCAATGCCAGATGGACTTTTGTTCTGGATGAAGATCTTCAGACAGTAGGAACGTACGGTCTTAAAAATGACGGAGATTCTTCTCTTTTCCAGTTCGGTTTTCTGGGGACAGCGATATATAAGATCAAAATCATGGAGAATATCAATCTGACGAATACGGCTTCTGTGTTTTCCAACTATCTTGACCATCCTAGCAGACTGGTTCTTGGATACAGTGGAATTCTTAATATGAAAATCAATAAGTTTATTTCAACCAATATTACGCTGGATTTGTTGTATGATCATAACCAGATCCAAAAAACACAGCTTAAACAGACTTTGGGAGTTGGTTTCGCCTATAATATCGATAACGGGAAAAAACGTTCTGATAAGAAAGAGAATCAGTCCTGGATGAAGAAATAATTCTGCACCGGGGATCAATAAAAAAGCACTTCTCATTTGAAGTGCTTTTTTTGGCATCAATTTATATAAGTCTTAAAACTCTAAATCCACTTTAAGCTTTTCAGCTAAAAGTTTCGAAATTTTTTCTTTAAGTGGCTCAATGTCAATATTCTGCATCGCATCATTCGCGAAAGCATATAAAAGCAATGCCTGGGCTTCTTTCTTAGAGATTCCTCTTGCTCTCAGGTAGAACAGGGCATCTTCGTTCAGCTGACCTACTGTACAGCCGTGAGAACATTTTACGTCATCTGCAAAGATCTCCAACTGAGGTTTGGTATCAATGGTAGCTCCTTCGCTTAAAAGGACGTTGTTATTCTGTTGGTAAGCATTTGTTTTCTGAGCCAATTTATCTACGAAAACCTTTCCATTGAAAACTCCGTGGGCATTTCCGTCGAAAATACCTTTATAGTTCTGGTAGCTTTCACAGTTCGGGAAATTGTGATGAACTGCTGTATGGTGATCCACCAGCTGGTCTTTTCCAATGATCGTGATCCCGTTCATAAACGAATTAATATTGCTTCCGTTATGAATGAAGTCCAGATTGTTTCTTACCAGCTTTCCTCCAAAAGTGAACGTATTCACAGTTGTTAAGCTGTCTTTTTCCTGTCTTGCAAAAGTACTGTCGATAAGATATGACGTATTGTTGTCATTCTGAAGCTTGTGCCAGTCTGCTTTTGCATTGGGATAAGTAAAGATCTCTGTCACAGAATTCGTCAGCACATAAGTACTGTCAAAATTGTGGTGACTTTCTATAACCTCTACCTTAGCACCTTCTTCTACAATCAGTAAATTTCGTGTATTGTAGAAAGTGTTTTCTTCCTGATTCTGAGAAATATAGAAAACGTGGATCGGTTTTTCGATCACTACATTTTTTGGAACTTTCAAAAAGAAACCGTACTTGCAGTAGGCAAGGTTTAAGTTCGTGAAAGCAGTATCTTTAGAAGCAATGGTATTGAAATACGTATCAAATACTTCTTTGTGTTTCTCATCATTCAAAGCGTAGTTGATTGAAAGGAATTCTACGTTCTCGATAGAAACTTTCGAAAGTTCTTTATGAAGTTTACCATTCACAAAAACGATCCAGTCAAAATTCTCTTCACCTAAATGCAGCTGGTCCAGCTGTTCTCTGGTGATATTATGACTTTCTTTAGGGAAAAAATTATAATTTTTCTCTGTGATCTCTTTTACGTTGGTATATTTATATTCTTCGTCTTTTTTAGTCGGAAAACCTAAGTTTTCGAAGTTTTGAAGAGCAGATTTTCTCTCTTCATCCAGAAACCTGTGATGAAGACTCTCCAAAAATTCACCGTGATTGTCAATAATCTGATCGTATAAAGCCATTACTGATATTTCGGCCATCACACCTTATTTTATATATTTAAAAATAACATTATGTACTGCGGGTTTTCCGCATCTTCAGAAAGGATTGATAAAATCCCGTCTGAAAAATTTCTTCTTAGTTAAGAAGCCAGTCGTATCCTTTTTCTTCAAGTTCTAAAGCCAGAGATTTATCACCGGTTTTGATGATTTTTCCGTTGGCAAGAACGTGAACAAAGTCAGGCTGAATATAGTTAAGCAATCTCTGATAGTGAGTAATCAGAAGAACTGCATTTCCTTCGTTTTTAAAGTGGTTTACCCCGTCTGCAACAATTCTCAGGGCATCGATATCAAGACCTGAATCGGTTTCATCAAGGATCGCCAGTTTCGGATTAAGCATCATCATCTGGAAAATCTCGTTTCTTTTCTTTTCACCCCCGGAGAATCCTTCGTTCAGTGATCTTGAAAGGAAATCTTTTTTTATACCTAATTGCTCAGATTTTTCACGGATCAGGGCAAGCATTTCTTTTGCCGGCATTTCTGACAGTCCGTTTGCTTTTCTTGTTTCGTTTAAAGCAGCTTTAATAAAGTTGGTTACAGAAACTCCCGGAATTTCTATCGGATATTGGAAAGAAAGGAAAATTCCTTTGTGTGCTCTTTCTTCCGGAGCATCTTCGCTGATGTTTTCTCCCTGAAAAAGTATTTCTCCGTCCGTTACTTCATAATCTTCTTTTCCTGCAATTACAGAAGAAAGAGTAGATTTTCCAGCTCCGTTCGGTCCCATGATCGCATGAACTTCGCCCGGCTTTATTTCAAGATTAATACCTTTTAAGATTTCTGCGCCGTCTTCAATTCTGGCGTGCAAGTTTTTTATTTCTAACATTTTTATTTGCTAAACAAATTATTTTTGAATTCTATATACTAAACTTTCAGGCTGACCAGGAAAATCGTTAAGCTTCCCTATGTGCGTCATACCTGCCTTTTCCAAAACTTTAACAGAAGCTATATTATCTGGACGAACAATTCCAAATATTTCTTCTTTACCAATATTGGTAAATCCAAGGTCTATAACTTTCTTTGTAAACTCTGTTGCATATCCTTTTCCCCATGCTTCCACGGCAAAGCGATATCCAAGATTTAGTTTTTCTTCTTCTCCATACATTTTATAGCTCAAGCCTCCAAAACCGATGATGTTTTTGTTTTCTTTTGCTATAATAGTCCAACCTCCAAAATTATATTGATCCCAGTGTTCCAGCATTCTCTTGAATGTATTTTCTGCTTTGGCAGAACTCATTGGTCCATTTGGGTTATACAGATTAGTTTGTGGATCTTTATTAATTTCAAAAAACCTTTCAAAGTCGTTTCCTTCAGGTTTTCTTAAAATTAAGTTTTCTGTAGTCTCCATACTCAAATTATCCAACAGACCCCTCCAGAGAGATTTCTAATAATTTTTGTGCTTCAATGGCAAATTCCATTGGAAGTTTATTCAAAACTTCTTTACTGAAGCCATTGACAATCAGCGCGATCGCCTTTTCTGTATTGATCCCTCTCTGATTACAGTAGAAGATCTGATCTTCCCCGATTTTCGAAGTCGTTGCTTCATGTTCCAGCTGGGCAGTAGGATCTTTGATTTCAATATAAGGGAATGTATGTGCACCACATTCATTACCCATCAACAGAGAGTCACACTGTGAAAAGTTTCTGGCTCCTTTGGCAGAAGGCATTACTTTTACCAGGCCTCTGTATGAGTTTTGAGATTTTCCTGCGGAAATCCCTTTTGAAATGATCGTTGATCTCGTATTTTTTCCAATATGGATCATTTTTGTTCCTGTATCTGCATACTGGTGATTATTTGTCACAGCGATAGAGTAGAACTCACCGATGGCTCCGTCACCTTTTAAGATACAAGAAGGGTATTTCCAAGTTACAGCAGAACCTGTTTCAACCTGTGTCCATGAGATTTTTGCTTTTGTTTCGCACAATCCTCTTTTGGTTACAAAATTGAAAACACCCCCTTTTCCTTCTTCATTTCCCGGATACCAGTTCTGAACGGTTGAGTATTTGATCTCAGCGTTATCCATGGCAATCAGTTCCACAACAGCTGCGTGAAGCTGGTTTTCGTCTCTTGAAGGTGCTGTACAACCCTCAAGATAAGAGACATAACTTCCTTCGTCAGCGATCACAAGCGTTCTTTCAAACTGTCCTGTTCCTGCCTGGTTGATACGGAAGTAAGTAGAAAGTTCCATTGGGCATCTTACGCCTTTTGGAATATAGCAGAAACTTCCGTCAGAAAATACTGCGGAATTCAGTGCTGAATAAAAATTATCTCCTCTTGGAACTACTTTTCCAAGGTATTTTCTTACTAAGTCAGGATGGTTTTTAATTGCTTCCGAAATAGAACAGAAAATAATTCCTTTTTCCATTAAGGTATCCTGAAAAGTTGTTTTAACGGAAACAGAGTCTATTACAATGTCTACAGCAACTCCTGAAAGTCTTTTTTGTTCCTCGATATTGATTCCTAATTTTGCAAAAGTCTTCAATAATTCAGGATCTACTTCATCCAAACTTGCCAATTCAGCGTTTACCTTTGGAGCAGCATAATATTTTATGGCTTGAAAATCAGGTTTTTCATATTTAATGTTAGCCCAAGTTGGTTCTGTCATTTTCAGCCAGATTCTGAAAGAT
Organism: Chryseobacterium pyrolae; assembly: GCF_025153485.1. Taxonomy (NCBI): domain Bacteria; kingdom Pseudomonadati; phylum Bacteroidota; class Flavobacteriia; order Flavobacteriales; family Weeksellaceae; genus Chryseobacterium; species Chryseobacterium pyrolae. The sequence goes on along the minus strand of NZ_JANZQH010000006.1, from coordinate 94,418 downwards.
TCCAAACGCCATTCTGTCATCCATTCCGGTTCTTCTTTTTTAGCAGAAATGGCACGAACAATATCCTCGTTTAACCCGATTGGAAAATCTTCGTAATCGATTTTCGTTTCCCACCCGAATTCATATTTTTTATTTTCAAGATCAACTCTTAAGTCGTCTTCAGTATATTTACTCATTTTAATAGATTTTAGATGTTAGTTTTTAGGCGTTAGTTTTTGCAATAAGCTTATTTCTAACTTCCGGTTTCTAACTTCTAATTATAAAGAAAAACTCTCTCCACAACCACACGTTCTGGATGCATTAGGATTGTTGAAAACAAACCCCTTTCCGTTTAATCCTCCCGAATATTCAAGGATTGTTCCTGCTAAATAAAGGATAGACTTTTTCTCAACAATAATTTTCACATCATTGTCTTCAAAAACTTGATCTGTGTCTGTCTTTTGATTGTCAAATCCCAAAACATACTCTAAACCAGAACATCCTCCACTTTTTACCCCTACTCTTATATAATCTTCAGCAGGGTTGAAGCCATCTTCCGACATAAGTTGGATGGCTTTTGCCTTTGCTTGGTCTGATACTTTTATCATTGTATTTATTTAGAATGATTTAATGATGCAAAAATACGAACAAAAATCAGGATATAAAAATCAGCATTTTTATTTTATCGATTTTTATTATTGATGGCTTAACTTTGTTAATCTTTTGACATCCAAAGAATAAATTTATTGTACAATGAAAAAAATAGGCATTATTGCTTTAGCACTGTTTATGCAGCATATTTCTGCGCAAAACAACAGGTTTGTGTATCAGGTAACCATGAAACCTGATGCGGAAAATAAATCCGATATTAAAACTGAAAACGCATATTTAGATATTTCCGCAGAAAAATCAATTTTTTATTCTGAAAACAGGTACAAGAGAGATTCTACCTTGCAGAAAGCTTTTCAGGGAGGCGGTGGAAGGGGCTCAATTAATAGAGAGCAGTTGGAAGCATTCAGGTCCAATATCAATTATTCTATTGAAAAAGATAAGTCTACCCAGAAAATGTCTTATAAGGACAGGATAGGAAGAGATATTTACGTTTACGAGGAAGACCGTCCATTGAACTGGAAGATGTCTTCTGAAACCACCAAAATAGGAGAGTACAAAGTTCAAAAAGCAACCACGGATTTTGGCGGAAGAAAATGGACAGCCTGGTTTACCACAGATCTGCCTTATCAGGACGGACCCTATAAATTCAATGGACTTCCGGGACTGATCGTTAAAGTGGAAGATGATAAAGGAGAATATTCTTTTGATCTGATGAAGAATTATAAAATTGCTGAAATTCCTGCTTTGAACCAGTTTGGAAATGTCCTGAAAGTAAAAAGATCAGATTATGTAAAGCAACAGGAAAAATATAAAAAAGATCCCATGTCATTTATGCAGAACACTGGAGGCGGAGGCGGTTTTCCGGCACCACCGAGAGCTTCCGGTGGCGGAGGCGGAAATCAAAATCCGGCCGATATGAGAAAAAGGATGGAAGAGAGAGCAAAAGAAGAAGCTAAGAGAAATAGCAATCCTATAGAGTTGCCGTAAAAAATAACCCCTGAAGATTTTCTTCAGGGGTTTTTAATTGTATAAAAAGGGGATTATTTCAAAAGCTGGTTGAAAGTGTCTCCCTGCTTAATATCTCCCGTATTGTACCCTTTCATGAACCATTCTTTACGCTGGGCTGAAGAACCGTGGGTAAAGCTTTCCTGGTTGACATAACCTTGCGATCTTTTTTGAATATTGTCATCGCCTACAGCTTCAGCAGCTTCTATAGCAGACTCTATATCACCCGGTTCAAGGATATGTTCTCTGCTGTCAGTCTGTCTGGCCCAAACTCCGGCATAGAAATCTGCCTGTAATTCTGTAGCCACAGAAACTCTGTTCATATCTGCTTCAGAATATCTTCCGCTTCTTCTTAAAGCATCAACTTTCTGAGTTGTTCCCAAAAGCGTCTGTACATGATGTCCCATTTCATGAGCCATCACATAGGCAATAGAAAATTCTGTGACTTGTGCGCCAAATTTCTGCTGTAGCTCTTTAAAAAAGCTCATATCCATATAGACTTTTTGATCCGCAGGGCAGTAAAAAGGTCCCATGGCAGCCTCAGCTGTTCCGCAACCGGATTGTGTAGTACTTTCAAACAGGACAACTACAGCAGGTTGATATTTCATGCCATTTTCAGCAAAAATTTTGGTCCAGGTCTGCTCATTTTCGGCAGTCACCATCTTTACAAATTCACTGATTTTGAGTTCACCAGGACTTAACTCTCTCTGTTCTGTAGGGGCTGAACTATTTCCGCCTGAAGAAGAAAGCAGTGATGAAGGGTCTCCCCCTAAAAAGAATATAATTGCAGCGATGATCAGGGTTCCCAATCCACCTCCCACAATAGCACCTCCGCCTCCGCCGCCAGATCCGCGTCTGTCGTCTACGTTGTCGCTTCTATCGTCTGTCCATTTCATAATATAAAATTTTTGCCTTGTAAATTTAAAATAATATCATTACTAAATTACTACTTTTGTGAAAAATTACTGCCCTCGTGAAAAAAATTAAACTTTGCCTGTTATTAGTTGGCATAATGGCACTTACAGGATGTGAAAAAGAAAAAGAAGATGAAGTAAACAGTGTGGATAAGAATGGTTCTATTGAGACCGAACTTTCTGTGGAACATCTGGATAATACAGATATTCTCATCACTAAACACAAAATCTGGAAGGATAAAAAGCTTTTTAAAGAAATTGTTAAAAGAGATACCATCCCGAGCCTCGGAGATACTCTGGTAGCAGGAGAAGACAGTGATGGCTACGACCATACTGCCAAAACGAAAAAAGACTATCAATTTTTTATAACGGTTCAATAATGAAAAAGTCCGGTTCTATAAAATTACTTTTTGTAACAGGTGTCTTGGCAGCCTGTTCTCAGGAAAAGCCTAAAGATAAAGCAGAAAAGAAAGTCTACATGAGGTCCGATACTACGGCTTCTTATACAAGGACGCATGGTTTTATGGCTGGAATCCTTCTGTATCATGCATTCAGACCATACGGAGCTTACAGTTCTGGATCTTATCAAAAGGCGGGCTATTACAGCGATGCAATAAGCAGTAAATCCAATATCGGAAGAAATAATTACAAAGGAAATGTCGTAAGAGGCCAACTGGGAAGAAGTGGTTTCAGTGCATCATCATAAATTATGGAAAGAATTCAATCACAGTTCAGGAAAAACTGGCAGCATAAACTTGAAAATCTGGGCTTCGGCTATCATTCTCTGGATGGGCTTTACTGGGACGAAAGTCATTATTATCAGTTAACCCCAGAGGAAATTAATACAATAGAAAGTGCCACTGCTGAACTCTGGCAAATGTGTCTGGAAGCGGTAGATTATATTATTGAGAAAAATCTTTGGGAAAAATTCAGTATTCCCGAATGGTTCCGTAATTATATCATCACGAGCTGGGAAGAAGATCATCCTTCGATCTATGGAAGATTTGATTTTGGTTTTGATGGTAAAAATTTGAAATTACTGGAATTTAATGCCGATACACCTACTTCTTTATATGAAGCATCAGTGATACAATGGTATTGGCTTCAGGAACAGTTTCCTTATAAAGATCAGTTTAATTCTATTCATGAGAAGCTTGTAGAGTACTGGAAGCATCTTAAAAACTACCTGAATCCTCATCATGTTTATTTCGCATCGCTTACCAATATTGAAGATGTCACCAATGTGGAATACATGCGTGACTGTGCTTCACAGGCAGGTTTTGATACTGAGTTTATTCCTGTTCAGGATATTGGCTGGGCCGAGGATATTTCAGAATTCGTGGCCGGTGACCGATCGGTGATGGAGTATATTTTCAAGCTTTATCCTTATGAGTGGATTCTTGCAGACGGTTTTGGAGAGAAGCTTGTGAAAAATGGCTTCAGATCTCAATGGATTGAACCTGCATGGAAAATCCTGCTTTCATCTAAAGCAATTCTGCCTGTCCTTTGGGAAATGTACCCGGATCATCTGTATCTGTTGGAGTCTTATTTTGAACCCAGACATCTGAAAGACTTTGCTAAAAAGCCTGTTTATTCCAGAGAAGGAGCCAATGTGATTTTACACAAAAATAATATTCCTGTTGAGGAGAACGATGGGATATATGGCAAAGAAGGTTTTATTTATCAGCAATTATTTGATCTTCCCAATTTTGAAGGCAATTATCCGGTGATTGGCAGCTGGGTAATCGGGCAGGAGCCTGCTGGTATTGGGATCAGAGAGAGTGTTCACCTGATCACCAATAACCAGAGCCGTTTTGTACCTCACCTTATCGGTTAAGTTTCTTTTCTTTAAGCCAGAATGAAGTAGATTGATACGCAGATACCGCATCATTAACCAGTTTCTGTTCTGGATTTTTTACCAGTTTTTCCTCATAATGCAGTTTGAATTCAGGAGCCAGGCTGCTGGATTCCAGCTGTAAAGAATATTGTTTTACCTTTTTGACCGGTGAAATGATCGTTAGATGTCCGTCTTTTACTAATCCAAGGTCCTGATATGTTGCGATATAAGCCTTTGGCTGGAATTCTTTTTTGAAGACATCCTGACCAAGGAATTTAGATTGATAATTAAAATTCAATAACCCGAACAGGGTAGGCATCACATCGATCTGAGACATCAGCTTGTCAAACTTCTGAGGCTGAATAAAGCCTTCCGAGAAAATCATCGCCGGAATTCTGTATTTGTCCATAGGAAGCTCTGTTTTTCCCGCACTGGATGCGCAGTGATCGGCAATAATAACAAAGACTGTATTTTTGTACCAATCCTGCTTTTTAGCCATTTCAAAGAACATTTTGAGTGAATAGTCGGTGTATTTTACCCCTCCGTCACGTGATTTTGCCGTTCCCGGAATATCAATTCTTCCGTCAGGATAGGTAAAAGGCCTGTGGTTGGAAACAGTCATCCAGTGGTTGAAAAACGGTTTTCCGGATTTAGCCTCAGCATTCATGGTTTGAATTGCTTTTTTAGCCATATCCTCATCGGCAACGCCCCAGACATTGGCAAAAGTGATTTCTTCAGGTTTAAAATTATTTCTATCGACAATACCATAGCCGTTTCCAGCAAAAAAGTCCTGCATATTATCGAAATAGCTGTAACCACCATACAGGAATTTCACATCATATCCTTTGGATTTGAATACACTTCCTGTCGTGAATTTATTCTTATTGTCGTCTCTTTTGATAATGCTTTCACCTGCAGTAGGAGGAATACAAAGCGTTAATGCTTCAAGCCCTCTTACCGTTCTGTTTCCGGTAGCATAAAGATTAGTGAACATCATCGAGCGATCTGCAAGACTGTCAAGGAAAGGCGTGATCTTTAAAGTACCCCCATAATGGGCCATAAAGTCGGCAGATAAACTTTCAATAGAGATCAGAACGACGTTTTTCTTAAGTTCCGGCTGTTCCGCAACTACATTTCGTGTTAAGGATGGTTCGGGATACTGGCTCAAAAAGTTCTTTTCAGCTTCCTGCTGGCCAATCTGCGGATAAAACTGGAAATAATCCAGTTCATTGTGGGTAAATGCCCAATAGAATTTTGGAAGCCCGTTGTCTTCGATTTCGTCAGCAAACACATTATCCGACCTGATCTGCATTAATGAAGATATCCCGAAAATACTGATGCCTGCCAGAACTACAAAAGTACCAACCAGTATCATTTTCTGTTTAAAATTTGGAAGCTCTAAAAGCTCGCCTTTCGTTTTTTTATAAATAAACCAGGTAACGGCTAAAGTGATAATCAGGATGGCTGAAAACAAAGGAACTACAGGATAGCTTTCCATAATGTTTCCAATCACCTCGTTAGTATATATCAGGTAATCTACTGCAATGAAGTTATAGCGTACCCCAAATTCATTATAAAAGAAATATTCACTTACAGCATTAAAGATGATCAGAAGAACATACAGCAAAAGCGTAATGAAATACAATACATTTCTGATCCTGATCCTCTTTGAAGGGATAAAAAGCATCAAACCAAAGAAAAGGGTCTTGATTCCTACAAAGGCCAAGGCGACTTCTGAAATAGATCCCCCATACTGATTGAAAATATTATTTGGAATGAGCAGAATGTACAGGAAAAATAGCACCAACGCCCCAAAAATGATGTATCCGTATGGTTTTTTATATTTTGAATTCGATAAGAATAAAAAATAAACCGCCAGAATTGTACTGGCTAAGGTGAAAACAAAAATATCATTCAACAGACCGATAGAAAGGACCTTGACTACTTCAAAAAAGCCAAAGCTGGCCGTAGTGATCGGATGGAAAAAGAATACGATCCGTAGGATCAGTGAAATAATAAGATAGAAAGCTCCTAAATACAAGAATGGTTTTATTTTGCTTGGAAACATGTACGTTAAGTATAAGTTAATTTTCGCAAAGATAGTTTTTGTATATAACTTTTAATAAGAAAAAACGAAAACATGACATTTCTTATCATTTTTTTGAATTATTAATGAAGAATTAACTTATCAGGTCATAAAACCAAATGTATGAAAAAGGGTAGAGGGAAGTTGATTATCAATAAAAAAGGACTATTAAAAAATAGTCCTGTATGCTGTTAAGATGTATTAAAAAATTAAGAGTGCCCGAAACCGATGTTTCCTTTTTTGTTAGAAAGATTCTTTTTAAAATCAATCATTCTTAAAGCGGTAACGGCTGCTTCTACCCCTTTGTTTCCTAAATCTCCACCGCTTCTGGCAATGGATTGTTCTTTGGTGTCATCTGTTAATACACAGAAAATAGTAGGGGTATCCGTTAGGACATTACAGTCTTTGATTCCCTGTGCTACTGCTGAGCATACAAAATCGAAATGAGGCGTCTCACCACGGATCACACATCCGATAGCAATAACTGCATCATACTTTCTTTCTTTGCAAAGCTGCATGCTTGCATAGTTAAGCTCAAATGCACCCGGAACCGGGAATAATCTGATGTTTTCTGGTTTTACGCCTTCTTTTTCAAGGATTTCCAAGGCTGCATCACGAAGATTGTACGTTACAAAATCATTCCACTCAGAAAAAACAATGCCGATAGAAAAATCTTCGGCATTTGTTATATGAAGTGGCTTGTAATCCGAAAGATTAACTGTTGCCATTTTTTAAAAGTATTTAGTCATTTCAATATAAGAATCAGACATTCCGTTATCGTAGTCCTGATATTTCTCGTCAATAGCAGAGAAGTATTTCTTAGCTTCTGCATTTTTCTTTAATCCTAATGCCACGATACCTGCTTTTCTTGTGAAATAGTAAGTCGTATAAGGATCATCAGAAGCCGTTGACGCTTTGTCTAATAAAGCCAGAGCTTCATCATTTTTGTTAAGACCTGATTTTGCATCTGCCATAGCACCGAATTTCAATGCCATTAATGTTTTGTTATCAGATGAAAAGTTATCTAACAGGTCGTAAGCTTCCTGGAATTTTCCTTCTTTGAATTTCAATAAACCTGCATTGTAAGCAGAAAGTTTACCAACATTCGTACCTGAATATTCGTTATATGTTCCTACAAAACCTGGATTTGCAGCAGATTTTCCGCCTAAAGCTTCTTTATCTTTACCTTCAGTCTGTTTCTTTTGAGCAGCAAGGAAACTTTTTACAGCTTCAACGTTTTGAGGAGCTACTACAAACTGTTTGTAAGCGAAGAACCCTAAAACACCTAAAATCAATACTCCGAATACAATACCCAATTGCTTTGAATATTTCTCAAGAAATCTTTCAGTGTTTAAAGCCTCTCTGTCAAGGTCTTTAAAGAACTCAACCGTTTCTTTACCTTCTTGCTCATTTGGAGCATTCTTACCCAATTTTGCCATAAATTCTTAAAAATTGAAATGCAAATTTAATTGTTTCTGAATGATTTACAAAATACTTTGAAGTATTATTGTGAAAATGTTGTGAATTGTCAGATGTTAATGGTAAAAACGCTTCAACTCCGCTTACCGTTACATCTCTAGTACCTATATTTTTATATCAGAAAAGCTTAATATTCGAGGATGTTATAAACCTCTGCCCCGAATTTCTTCAGCTTTTCATCGCCATTAAGATCTTTTAAACCAATAAGGAAACTGAACTGAGAAACTGTTGCCCCTTGTTTTTCTACAAGCTTTGCGGCAGCTTCTGTAGTTCCTCCGGTTGCCAATAAATCATCATGGATAAGGATTCTCTGTCCTTTTTTGATCTGTCCGTCACGGGTTTCAATGATGGCGCTTCCGTATTCCAGGTCATATTTTTCTGAAATAATCGGTGGAGGAAGCTTTCCTGCCTTTCTGATTAAAATAAAGGGAGCTTCCAAAGCGACAGCAATGGCAATTCCGAAAAGATACCCACGGCTTTCTATTCCGCATACGGCGTCTACTTTTCCTTTGCTGAAAGCTGCCAGGTCTGCAATGACCTCTTGATAAAGCTTCGGATCTAGAAAAATAGGGGAAATATCCTTGAACTGGATTCCCGGAATGGGAAAATCAGGGAAATTTTCTATGGTTTCTTCGAGTTTTTTGATCAGTTCTTGTGAAGCCATTATGGGTTTATTTTATAGCTGGAAATTTTCCAGTCTCCATTTACATTTTTAAGTCCGAAAGTTACCTTCAGAGAAGTTGTTTTTCCGTTCTTATCTGTTACATCATAGGTGGCATTTACGCTAGCACCACTGGAGTTGTTCGCATTGGTTGTAATGTTCTTTACATTGACATTTTTCACAGATCCAAAACCTGAAGTAGGATTGGAGAAGGATTCATAGCTTCCCCAACTTGGGTTACTGGAAGTATCGTATGCTGCTTTAAGGTTCTGAGAGCTTACGCTGTTCAGAAACTTGCTGACTGTATTTTTTGGATCTGCTGCCGGTTGTTTAGGAGCGGTAGGTGTAGGAGTAGCCGCGTTTGGATCTGTAGGGGTTGTTGGAGTTGCAGTAGGGTTGTTTGGATCAATTGCAGCGTTAGGATCTTGTGTTACAACTGTTGAATCCGTTTTTGGTACTGTAGGAACTCTCAACGCTGATGGATTGACATCAAGTCCGATTTTAGACATTTTGAATGTCTTCGCTGTCGTTTTTACTGAAACCGTAATATCGATCTTGCCGTCTACCACTTTTGCGGCAGAAATTGAAGAGAATTTTAAATTGAATCCTTTGAAATTATTATCCTGCATCAGGTTTTTAGCGGTAGAAAGCTTTACTCCATTACTGAAGACTTCCAAAGTAGCTTCTAAACCTGCACCGGTAAATGAAACAGGATTTCCTGCAGTGTCTACAAGCCTGGGAACAATTTGAATAGCTGTAGGCGCACCGGTTCCGTCATCACCTGTAGGTCTGGTGATAATGCTTAGTGAGCTCGCTTTTACATCATTCGGATCGGTTTCTTTAGCTTTATCATCTCCGAAGATATTCATTTCTCCAAGTGAAGGAGGAGATGTGCTTGCCCATTCGATTCCGTTTTTCTGGGCAACTTCGTCAGCCATTGTAAGAATCTCAGGAACTTTTTTCCCATCTATGAGTTTTCCAAGAGCTTTCAATTCTTCTACATCACCTTCAGCTTCTACACCGAAAGTCTTTAGAATATAAAGAGCTTCACTGAATTTAATCTGTTTAATTGTTGAAAGGCTGGAAGTCATATCATTAATACTTGACTGCAGCGTTTTAGTATTCGTAGCATCTACATGATCCTTCCTGCATGCTGTAAAAAGCAACAGACTGAGAACAAGTAGAAAAGAAAACTTTTTCATTTTATTTTGTTTGTTGCAAATTTAGTAAAACCTATTAATAATAGCTTGTTTTTATTTTTGTTTTGTGTTTTCAGGTTTTTCCATAAAAAAAGACTGATCAATAAAGTCAGTCTTTTTTCTGTAACAAGTTCTTCAATAGACCAGCTACTTATTTTTTATTCTCCTGCTCTTTTAAATCATCTTTGAAAAATGAACTGAAGATCGTCTGCATATTGGGGAATGAAGAGTCCTGCCAAAACTGAGTCTTATAGTTACTGTTTTCCTTGTTAAATTTCACTTTTTCTATATCGTCATCATTACTGAAATTGAGTTCTGTAGGATAAAAGTTATTGTAGAGAATGATCTGGTTGTAATCAGGTTCGCTTTTATGTTTAAGTTTTACAAAAGCCACTTCGTTATATTCAAGGAAATCCTTCAGGGTTTTTTCTGATCCTTTTTCGAAAGACATGTTCAGAATGGTTCTGATATCAAAAAATCTGAATCCGAATATGGAAAATTCTTTCTCCTGAAGAGCAGCACCGGTCACTTCTATCTGATCTTTACGGTCTCCTTTTAGTTCTTTAATGGTATTTCTTTTTGTTTTGTATTCTTCAGGGTTTCCTACATTTTTAAGTTTTGGAAGCTGTAAAGAATTACCATAATCCCATGATGAAGTTTCTTTTTTCTCACTTTTCGAACCCGTCAATCTAAAAACCCTGTATTGTTCAACATTTGCGCTTTTCAGTTTTTTGGTTTTATTGTCGAAAATGTAAGTGACAATTCCGTCGGTATAACTGTTCAGCTTACTGTTTACGGTAACGTAGGCATTAAAATTTCCTTTGATGAAAATATATTTCGCAGGTTTTGAGTTTTTGATGACCACGGTTTCTATTTCTTTGACCTGATCGTTAATTTTAATCACGTCCTGACTGAAGTCGGAATAGGAGAGTGTGGCAACACGGAAATTATTGTAAACCAATTGGAACTTTTCCTGTGAAGGGGTAATTGCCTGTTTATCAATTTTACCGTCAATATCAGAATAGGCAAGAATGCTTCCGTCTTTTCCGAAGACAGAAACTTTGGGAAGCGGTTTATTCGTTTGTTCAGAAACAAAGGTTACGGTTTGTGCCTGAATGAAGCTGAATAAGAAAACGAACAGCGTAAAGAGCAGATAATTTCTTTTCATAATAATAGCTTGTTTTTGTTTATTGAAATAATAATCGATCAGTCTTATTATAAAGACACACAAAACTCAAAATGGTTGCCTGAACAAGTCAAAATGTTCACGGGTCTGCACAAAAAAAGACTGATCATTACAATCAGTCTTTTTTATTTTATTTCTGTTACAAATCCTTAGAAAGGATACTCATAAATTTCAGATTCGTGAAGGTATGGGTTACCTGTAGGGATCAGTTTCAGTTTAGACAATGCTGTCAATACGGTGAACATAAATAATCCAACTACAAAAAGAAGAGCACCTAATATTAAGATGAATACTTCAGGAGTTTTCCAGTATGGACCTACCGTTCCCGGCATTACCATGTTGAAGTAGTCTAAGATGTGTCCTAAAATAACCACTACAGCCATAACAGTTACTACTTTGTAGTTTCTCTTGATGCTGCTGCTCACTAATACCAATAATGGTAATAAGAAGTTAACGATCAGCATTGGTAAGAATGTAATACCATAGTGCTGGAATCTTCCAAAGAAGTAGTTAACCTCTTCCGGAACGTTCGCATACCAGTAAAGCATGAACTGTGCAAACCATGTATATGTCCAAAGCATACTTGTAGCGAAAAGGAATACTCCTAAATCGTGTAAGTGATTGTCATTGAACTGAGGTAAGAATCCGTTTTTCTTTAAGTAAACACTTAGAAGGATAATCATAGCGATTCCACTTGAAAGGCAGCTTACCATTGAATACCAGATATACATTGTAGAATACCAGTGAGGGTCAATAGACATTAACCAGTCCCAAGCCCAAGCGGCAGAAGCAAATCCGAAGAATGCAATATATCCAACAGCCCATCTGTAAAGGAATTGATACTCAACTAAAGATTTTGTATCATCTACTTTTTTAGACTGAGCTTTCAGTTTCCAGGCAAAGAATGAAGCCCCTATTACGTAGATAAGCGTTCTTATCGCATAGAAAGGGATGTTTAAGAATCTTTTCTTTTCGAATAAGATTACATCGAAATGGGCAGACGTAGGGTCTGTCAAATCCGGATCCATCCAGTGGAATATATGACCTTGGTGGAAGATATTCAATAGCATTAATATTACTAGAATAGCACCTCCATAAGGAATATAAGAAGCAATAGCTTCCATTACTCTTGTAATAATGATTGGCCATCCTGCATGAGCTGCATGCTGAATACAGTAGAAAAATAATACTGCACAACTAAGTCCAAAGAAGAATACAGCTACGAAATGTATGGATGCTAAAGGCGAATTGTGAATCTGCATTGTCGCATGCTCTAAATGAGAAGCTTCATCTTGAGGTCCTACCATTTCACTGGAGTGAGTAGGTGCATTATGACCTGCAGAATGAACTGCCTCCATCATTTCTTTAATTCTCTCTGTACTGATTCCATGATTCATGAAAAAACCAATACCAAACAGAACTAAACCTACAACAAGAAGTATTAGAGAAGTTGATTTTAATTTTGGTGAAAAACTATACATTTCTTTTCTTATTTTTTAGTTTCGGTAGTAGTCTCTGTTGCCGCTGCAGCTGGTGTAGCTGTAGCCGTTGTAGCTGCTGCGGGTGCTGCTGCTCCTTTTTTGAAGGCGCTCATCACATACATGGCTACTCTCCATCTGTCACCAGCATTCAGCTGGCCAGCATAAGATCCCATTGCATTTCTACCGTTAGTTAATACATAATGAACAGATCCTACAGTAAGTTCTCTGTCAGCATAGTTTGGTACCCCAGAGAAAGCTCCGGTTTGTACAATTGGACCTTGTCCATCACCACCAGTTCCGTGGCATGCTGCACAAGTATGATCAAATAACATTTTTCCTCTTTCAATATCTTTAGCTGCATTAGCTGGATTAAGAGGGGATCCTGTCATTTTTTTAGAAGCATCATAACCTGCATTATACTCATCTACATTTTTAGGAAGAAGACTTTCTTCGAAAACTCCGTCTTTGTTTTGAGCCACTGATCCTTCTACCGGTGCAAGACCTGTCGCAAAACTATTTTTAACGAAAGCAGGGATTTCATTTTCATGATCTGAATAAGCATCCTGAGCTTTCATCAATGGATCGTAAGCTACCGGAAAGTACATATCCGGAAAATATACTAGGGGTGTATTTTCTTTTGGTCCGCAAGAATTAAGTAAAACTGTTGTTAAACCTAAAACTGCTGTAATTTTTAATACATTCTTTTTCATTTTAAGCGTCTTTAACAGTTATTTCTTCAACTCCAGTTTCAATAAGTAACTGTTTTACAGACTCTACGTCTTCAGTTACAAATTCCATCATGAATTTATCATCAGTAGTTCTAGGATCTGGATTCTGAGCCGGAGCTCCCGGATACATTTTGTTTCTAACCAAGAAAGTTAAAGACATCATGTGAGCGGCACAGAAGACCATTAATTCGAACATTGGAACTACGAATGCAGGCATGTTGTGTGCCCAGTCAAAAGCAGGTTTACCACCAATATTTTGAGGCCAGTCATGATTCATCACATACCAAGTTACAGTAGCACCAATGGTAACCCCATAAAGAGCATAGAAGAATGCGGCATCAGAAATTCTGGTTTTCTTTAATCCTAGAGCTTTGTCAAGTCCGTGAACCGGAAACGGAGTATACACTTCGTTTATCGCGATTCCTTTATCGTTGAATGCTTTAACGCCGTTCATTAAATCGTCGTCGTCAGCATAAAGTCCGTATACAATTTTAGTGGTGCTCATCTCCTTCTTTTGCTTTATAAGTTTCACCTGAAATTTTCAGAATCGATTTTAATTCAGCCTGTGCAATTACAGGGAACGTTCTTGCGTATAGTAAGAATAATACAGAGAAGAATCCGATTGTTCCTAAGTATACACCCACATCAATGATCGTTGGCTTAAACATAGTCCAAGATCCTGGTAAGTAATCTCTTGAAAGGTTGATAACGATGATATCAAAACGCTCAAACCACATACCGATGTTAATAATTAAAGCAATAATAAATGTTGCGATAATGTTTGTTCTTACTCTCTTGAACCAGAATAAAGCCGGAACAATTAAGTTACACGTGATTAGTGCCCAGAATGCCCACCAGTAAGGTCCTACTGCAGCACCCGGAGAAAGGTATGTAAAGTCTTCGAATCTTGATCCGGAATACCATCCGATAAAATATTCAGTAGCATAAGCTACGGTTACCATACCACCTGTAAGAACGATTACGATGTTCATAATTTCGATATGATACATAGTAATATATTCTTCTAAGTGACACACTTTTCTAGCGATCAACAATAGGGTCTGTACCATAGCGAATCCTGAGAAGATCGCACCAGCTACAAAGTAAGGAGGGTAAATGGTAGAGTGCCATCCTTTAATAACTGAAGTTGCGAAGTCAAAAGATACCGTGGTGTGTACCGAGAATACAAGTGGAGTTGCTAAACCTGCAAGAACCAAAGAAAGTTCTTCGAATCTCTGCCAGTGTTTTGCTTTACCACCCCATCCAAATGCTAGGAATGTATAAATTTTCTTAGTCCAAGGCGTTTTAGCTCTATCTCTGATCATTGCAAAGTCAGGGATTAGTCCCATGAACCAGAATACAGTTGATACTGAGAAATACGTTGAGATCGCAAATACGTCCCAAAGTAGAGGAGAGTTAAAGTTCCCCCAAAGAGAACCGAATTGGTTTGGTAATGGGAATACCCAGTATCCTACCCAAACTCTACCCATGTGGATTACAGGGAAGATTGCTGCCTGCACAACCGCAAAGATCGTCATCGCCTCTGCAGATCTGTTTACAGACATTCTCCAACGCTGTCTAAATAATAATAATACTGCGGAGATTAGGGTCCCGGCGTGACCGATACCTACCCACCATACGAAGTTGGTAATATCCCAACCCCAGTTAATAGTTCTGTTAAGCCCCCATGCTCCAATACCTGTCCCGATAGTATAAGCGATACACCCGAATCCATAAATGAATAGAACTAAGGCTGCATATAGTGAGATCCACCATAATTTACCTGCTCTTTCTTCGATAGGTCGTGCGATATCTTCTGTAATATCGTGATAAGTTTTGTGACCAATAATTAGAGGTTCCCTTATCGGAGCTTCGTAATGTCCTGACATTTTTTACCTATTTATTATTTAAACTTTATTTTTCTACTCTGTTTCTTACTTTAGTGTGATAGAACACGTTTGGTTTTGTGCCGATCTCTTCAAGTAAATAATATCTTCTGTTGCTAGAATATAATTCTCTCACTTCAGATTCTTTGTCATTCATGTCTCCGAACGTCATTGCTCCGGTAGAACAAGCAGCAGCACATGCACAAGAATTCTTGAATTCAGTATCTGTTACTTTTCTATTGTCTCTCTTAGCTGCTAAAATAGTAGCCTGAGTTTCCTGGATACACATTGAACATTTCTCCATAACCCCTCTAGTTCTTACTACTACGTCAGGGTTTAGTACCATTCTTCCAAGATCGTTATTCATATTGAAATCGAACTTGTCATTTAAGTTATACGTGAACCAGTTGAAACGTCTTACTTTGTAAGGACAGTTGTTTGCACAATATCTGGTACCGATACATCTGTTGTAAGCCATATGGTTTTGACCTTGCTTACCGTGTGAAGTAGCCGCTACCGGACATACAGTTTCACAAGGAGCGTGGTTACAGTGCTGACACATTACCGGCTGGAAGATCACATCTGGATTGTCTGCAGGGTGGTTTAATGCACCTCCGTCTCCGAATGCTGTACCATACAATTCTGGTACTGCCATTCCTTCTTTCAATCCTTCGTATACTTCTACTTTCTGTCTTGAAGAATAGTAACGGTCAATTCTTAACCAATACATATCTCTGGACATTCTGATTTCTTCTTTACCTACTACAGGAACGTTGTTTTCTGCCTGACAAGCAATGATACATGCTCCACAACCAGTACAAGAGTTCAAGTCGATTGATAAGTTGAAGTGAGGTCCATCCGTGTCATCGAAAGCATCCCAAAGGTCAATCTTTCTTGCAGGAAGAGCTCCACTGATCGTATGATATTCCAAAGGCTTGTTCCATCCTTTATGTTCATCATCGAAAGCTACGTTGATGAATTCTGCCAAAGGAACTTCCTTCGCGATTTCATAACGTCCCATTAATGTATTCTGAAGCTGGATACCTGCAAATTCGTGGTCTTCTCCTGTTTTTTCGATCTTAACTCCTGAAACAGTTAAGTTAGAACCGTCAAATAATGGATAAGCGTTTACTCCTGTATCAGCAGTTGTTCCGGAATCTTTTTTACCATATCCAAGCGCAAGACCTACAGATCCTTCTGCCTGTCCCGGTTGAATGAATACAGGAACATCTTTTATGGTTACTCCATTTACAGTAAGGTTTACGATAGAACCGTCCAACTGCATTCTTGCGTTAAGATCATTGTCAATCGCGAACTTTTCTGCGTCTTTAGGAGAAATTGTCAAGTAGTTATCCCAAGACATTCTTGTGATAGGATCCGGTAATTCCTGAAGCCAAGGGTTGTTGGCCTGAGTACCGTCACCCATTGAAGGCTTGGTGTATAATACCAATTCTAATTCAGAAGCTTTGAAGTTTCTTAATTCAGCAATAGCCTGAGCAGCATTTCCTCCTGAATAAGATAATGCAGTTGCATTATTTGAAGTCGTGATACCGTTGTATAAAGCTTTGTTGAAAGAAGTAGCTCCTAAGATAGAAGCAGCGCTTCCTTTTAGATAGTCATAGTAATTATTAGCTGCATTGTTCTTTCCATTTTTCCAAACCAATAGAGATTCTTCAATCTGTCTTGATTTATATATCTTCTGGATCGTTGGCTGCATTAATGAATATACTCCAGTCTGAGGTTCGATATCTCCCCAAGACTCTAGCCAGTTAGCAACCGGGATTACAGCTTTCGCTGCTTTGTACATTTCATTTTTCTTGTCAGCTACAGCGACTACACAAGCAACTTTAGCTAAAGATTTTTTGAAATCTTCTCCTTTTGGATGAGAATAGATAGGGTCTACGTTGTTGGCGATCAATACACCAACCTGACCTGCATTTACCCATCCTAAGAATTCCTGGTATCTTGCTTTATCAAATTCTTTAAGGAAGTTCGCTTTACCTGTGAAAGCAACTGAACCTAATTTTTGGTTGATTAAGTGTGCTAAAACCTGTGCTCCTTTAGAACCGTCTGCTAAAACAACAGCTTTGCTGCCTTTCGCTTTTAGTTCGGTTGCAATTTCAGTAGCCGTCTTATCAGAAGTACCAGCACCTACGATTGCATTGTAAACTTCAACTAGAGTTTTGTTTACAGCACTTGGCTTTAATCTGTATCTTGAGTCAGCGTTAGCACCAGTCAATGACATGTTGGATTCCACCTGAATGTGTCTCAACATGTTTGGTCCTGGCTTTCTTGCTGCTGCGAAAGATGTTTCTAAACTTGCTCCGTTGTAATCTCCTAAGAAATCAGCCTGGAAAGAAACTACCAATTCTGAACCTTTAAGGTCATAAACCGGTAATGCTCTTTGTCCGAATACTTCCTGAGCTGCATCTAAAGCTGCAGAGTGAGGATAAGCATCATAAGTTACCAGTTCAGCGGTAGGATATTTAGCTTTGAATTCAGCAAACAACTTTTTGAAAGTAGGAGAAGGGAAAGAGTGTGACAAAAGCACAATCTTTTTACCTGCTGCACTTGCATCTGCCAAACCTTTAAGGATAAAACTGTCTACTTTATCGAAAGTTTCGTCTTTACCGTCCAGTTTAGGCTGCTTTACTTTATCATTATCATAAAGAGAAAGTACACTTGCCTGAGCTCTTGCATTGGTTGTTCCTAAATCTCCTGCTGCCGGGTTTGGATCTATTTTGATCGGTCTTCCTTCACGGGTCTTTACTAAAACACTGGCGAAGTCGAATCCGTCAAAATATGTTGAAGCGTAATAATTCGGAACCCCTGGAATAATGTCATGTGGCTTTACCACATAAGGAATCGTTTTGATCACTGGTGCTTCACAGGCAGCCAATGTTACGGCTGCTGTAGAGAATCCTAATATTTTTAAGAAATCTCTTCTTGAAGTACTGGATCCGTTCTGTTCAGCATCTCCAAGGAAATCTTCTACCGGAATTTCTTCCTGAAACTCTTTCTGAGCCAGCTTATTGTTTAAAGCCGGATCTCTAAGTTCATGAATACTTCTAAATTGTATTTTGTTTGAAGCCATTTATACTTCTAATTTTTTAGTTATTAATAATGACATTTACCACACTCAAGACCTCCAATTGCATCTACAGTGATCTTACCGCCATCCTGAGGATATTGTTTTTTCAACTTGTCATGTAGATTCTTGAAGTATTCTTTATTATAACCGTTGTTCATATCAACCTCAGTAGTTCTGTGACACTCGATACACCATCCCATGGTGAAGTCGTTAGCCATTTGAACAACATTCATTGTATCAATTTTTCCGTGACAAGCTTTACATACAACATCAATTTTGTTGTTTGGATTCTTTTTGTTGAAAGAATTGATGATCGCTTGTTCACCTGCTACTACGTGTTGAGAGTGGTTGAAGTACACGAAGTCTGGCATGTTGTGGATTCTGGTCCATTCAACCGGCTGTGTTTTTCCAGTGTATACCTGTTTTGCAGGATCCCAGCCTGTAGCTGCATAAATCTTCTGGATTTCACCGTCGTAGAATGCTTTATCTTTTCCTGGCTCCATGTAGTGGTCTGCATTGTACTCAGAAATAGTTCTGTGACAGTTCATACAAACGTTCATCGATGGAATTTCGGATACTTTACCATACTTGGCACTTGAGTGACATAACTGACAGTCAATTTTTTGTTCCCCAGCGTGAATTTTGTGAGAGAAGTAGATAGGTTGTTCAGGCTTATACCCTTTGTAAACACCAATCCACATGATCCAGTTCCAAACTCCATAAGCGGCCAGAAGGGCAAGGATACCCAATGCTGCTTTACCTATGTAGTGGTACTTCTCATAAATTTCGCTGAAAGATTTAACTCTCGTTTCGTTAAGTCCTGCTAAGTCTTCGGATTGACCTAATTTAACCAATTGTCTCAGTTTAATTAAGATCCAAACCAATAGAGCTGCAATGGCCAGAAGTGAAATAATAACTACGCTTGTTGTAGTATTATTTGCTGGAGCTGCAGCGGCACCGTCTGCTGTAGCTGTTCCTGCTGCCGGTTTCTTCTCTTCCGGAGCCGGAGGATTAGTGGTGAATGCTAAAATGTCGTCAATATCCTTATCGGTAAGATTAGGAAACTGCAACATCTCAGTCTTATTAAATTTTTCGAAAATCTCATTGGCGTATTTATCCCCAGAAGCTCTCAGAGCTTTGTTGTCTTTGATCCACTTGTGAAGCCAATCTTTGTCTACACCACCCTCTGTCTTTACACGTTCTACAACACCCTTAAGAGGTGGTCCTATTACCTGTTTGTCCAGCGCGTGACATGCAGTACAATTCGCTTTGAAAAGTTTCTCTCCATTTTTAGGATCGCCGTCTTGCCCGTAAATTGAAGCACTTGTCGATAGCAATAAGCCTATTGCGATCAACGTTTGTTTATAATGCTTTCTCCAACTAATCATTTAAATTATCTTATGTTAGTAAAATATTGAACCAATCAATTCCGCAAAAATAATATTTTTAACAGGAATTTAACGGTATATGGAAAAGGGAAAATATCATTTACGTTTAATTTGTATTGATTCTAAATAGTGTTGTTTGGTATAATTTTTTAATTTTAATAGATTTGCAGAAACAAGTTTAAATGAGAAATTTAATCAAAATATTTTCAATAATATCTTTATTTGGGTTTTATAGTGTTGAAGCCCAACAGGTTGTTAAAAAGGATACGCTGTCTGGTACGGAGCTAATAATGACGATGGACCCCAAAGTAAGCGCTGCTTTAGGAGGAATTGAAGATAAATGTTCGAGGACTGCCGGAGGTCCTTCGGGTTCTTCAGTAAGAGAAAATAATACAGATAACGGAATTGTTACAGCTCCAAAGCCTCCAAAAATCTATGTTCCGAGCAGAGAATTGAGCAATGCAGAGATTTGTAGAAAAAATCCGAGAATTTTAGGATTTAAAATTCAGAT
This sequence comes from Chryseobacterium pyrolae, assembly GCF_025153485.1. NCBI lineage: Bacteria > Pseudomonadati > Bacteroidota > Flavobacteriia > Flavobacteriales > Weeksellaceae > Chryseobacterium > Chryseobacterium pyrolae. Next base: position 74,375 of record NZ_JANZQH010000006.1, on the reverse strand, counting down.
CACAACGGTAAAGAGTAACGAGGAAGCGAATGAGGTGAAATCTTATTTCAGAAAAAGATTCCCGAATCTTAAAGTGGAAACGGATGCTTCTTTAAGACCCAACTATAAGATTTTAGCAGGAAGCTACTTTACCAAACAGAGTGCAGCTTCAGATCTGTCAAAAATAAGAGAATACTTTAAATCGGCGGTTGCTGTACAGTACAGGATTTTCTGTGCGGAAGCGAGATAAAGATGAAAAGATTATAAAACTAAAGCTGAGAATTTTCTCAGCTTTTTTTATTGATAATAGGTTTCCAGGAACTGGAAAAAATCAGACATTCGGAAAAAGTTGTTTGCCAATAGAAAAGCTAATAAAATAACCATTGTTGCCATTAAAAATGATAAGGTTTTCTGGTGTGATCTGTAGCTGTTAAAAAGCCACCCCAGAAGCAATGGATAGACAAAAATAAAATGTCCTCCATAGATATATGAAGTGTGAAGTCCAAACCTCATAATGCAGTGAATGACAATGTCAACCAGGAATGAAATGGCCAGGATTTGCACCAGTTTATTTTTGAAATTTTTAAAATAACTCCACAAAATAAGGGCTAATAATGCAATGATAAAAGCATAACAGAATGAAGAAGAATATGGTTCCATTAAAAGGCCTTTAAAGTCAAAACCTTTCATGTTATGTTTGTCCGTTGTCATGAAGCTTGGAAACAAAATACTGCCGCCAAAAAAATAAGAAAGCATCATGTCCCAATCCGGAATTGATTCTACATTGGAGAACTTTTCATACTGTTGGTTGGTTTTTGAAAAGATGTTTTCATACTTAAAATCAATTCTCAACAGATAAAGAAATACAAAACATACCGTGGTAAGTACTACACGAAAAACCGCATTTCCAAATTTTTTCCAGCTTCTGAAAAGATCCTTTTCAAATAATATGGGAATAAAAACCTTAACAAGATTGGTAATTGTAAGGCCTCCGATGGTAATTCCGGCAAGCGTAAGTGCCGATCCGGGTATTTTTTCGTCTCTTTTTAGCTTTACAGCAGCATAATAGTTGTAAATACTGAGCAAAAGCAGCGTATAGGTGAAATTTTCAGGGGTAAAAGAAAGAATAATATTTGTTGAAAAAGCTCCGAAAAACAGAATGATCAGCAAACTGATTGTAAGTGGGAGTCCGGTGATGTTCTTAAGGTACTTGAAAATCTGAACCATGCACAGACTTATGGCTGTATTGCTGAGCCAGGCAAGCGTAAGTCTAAAGGTGGTGTCCGTTTTTCCGCCTGAAATCATTAAGGAAAACTCTCTGATCCAGTTGAAAAAGTAGTAAGCCAAAGGATGCCTCTCAAAACTTCCGCCGGTCATCACAATCGCTTTATTGTCAAAGCTGAAATAAGCATCCCAGGGAATTCTACTGTCAAAAATAATTCTGTAATGAAGCGCAATATAAGAGCCCAGAATACCGTAACAAATCAGGAAGAACAGAAATACTGCCAACTCGGTGTAGGTAGAAGGGAATACCTGTTTTAAAAGGTTAATAAGTTTTGTTTTAATAAGAGACACGTGTCAGTTTTTTGCAAAAATAAAATAAAAAAACTCACCTTGTGTGGTGAGTTTTAAAGATTATGATCATGTCATTACTGCTTGATCACTTTTTCGATAGCAGATGTACCGTCGTTAAATTCCGCTTTGATGATATAGGTTCCTTTTGAAAGCGATGAAATATCTGTTTTGTCAGACTCCGTTTTCATCACCGTTCTTCCGGACATATCCATAACAGAAATCATTTTTACTTTTTTATCAGTCTTGATGTTGATCGCTCCTTTTGTTGGATTAGGATAGAATGCTGCTGAATTTTTAGTTTTTGCTGTTTCACTTGTACTCAAAGTTCCAGTTGTAACTTTTATATCGTCTACCATGAACATGTAAATATCATTTGATACACATTGGATGCCTATTCTGATGGTTTGCCCTGCATAGGTATCCAAGCTGTAAGATCCTTGTCCCCAATTGGGGTATGGTGCAAGCAGTGGTTGTGCTCCTGCTCCTGCAATTATGGTAAAGTTGGCGGCAGCAGTAGGGGTACCTGATCCCACATAGATTCCTATTCTGTATTTTTCAAGCCCATAAGAATTTGACAATGACTTTGTCCATAGGGATAATGTGTTTGCGGCAGCACCCAGAGTTATCGGAGGTGAGATCAGCCAGTCATTGTTAACTACTGTACCTCCTGTTGGTGGAGTAGCATTCCAGCAGGCAGCGTATTTAGCTCCGCTGTGAGGAGCGAAGTTTCTTACTTCTTCATCCACTCCTGGAATTGGAGTAGCATTATTAGTTACATTTGAAGCAGAAGGGTTAAAGATTTGAAAAGCCATTGGTGCATTGGCATTTGCCCAGTTTGCCGTCCAGGAATCATCTTCTGTAGGACCACCTCCTGTGTAGGTAGGTCTGCCGTCAAGGTCCAGAGTAAGCCAGCTTCCAAAACCTGTAGTAATGAAGTTACCGTAAGAGTCAAAATTTTCATCAAGAAGCACCGTCTGAGCATTTGATGCTGTAATTCCAAGCAATACACTTAGAGAAAAGAGAATTTTTTTCATAATAATAAGATTTTTCCAAAAGTAGTGAAAAATTATTATTTTGATATTGAAAAATATATTTTAAATTGCTCATTAAGTGTGTTTTAGCTTTTAGGAACTGCATGAAAGTGTAGAACAGCCTGTCGTATCATCATAGGCAGATGGTCTTTTTGCTGAAAATTCAGGATATAATTCTTCATAAGGATTTTCTAAAGCACGGGTGAGTTTTTCAAGCATTTCAGTTTTCCCGGCATTGATCTCTTCGATACATTCATAAAGAAGATAATTTCTCAAGGTAAACTTTGGATTTGACTTTTTCATCAGAGATAATGACTCTTCTCTCGAAATCGTGTTGGATATCAGTCTTGCTTCATATTTTTTGGTGAAGTCCTCTAGTTTTCGAACTCGCTGATCTGTTAAAACGACATAGGATACATTTTCAAAAAAAGACTTAACGTCACTTTCATGATTTAATTTTTCCAGCTGATTAAAAAACAGAGTATAATCCAACTGAAGTTCCTGCATCAGTCCCTGCCAGTTCGTGAAAAACTCTTCATCACTCTCCCTGAGTTCGTCGAATCCAAATTTTTTGCAGAGCATTTTGTCGTGAGCTTCCCAAAAATAGGACCCATAATGATTGAGAGTATCTTCTAAAAATTTTTCGTCTTTGATGAGCGGATGAAGGGCATTCGCTAGCTGCCATAGATTCCATTGTGAGATCTGACCCTGCTTCCCGAAAGCATATCTTCTTCCCGGAAGATCGGTTGTGTTTGGAGTGAAATTCAGATCGTATTCATCCATCATTGAATAAGGACCGTAGTCTATGGTTAACCCTAGAACAGACATGTTATCGGTATTCATAACACCATGAACGAATCCTACTCTGAACCATTCGGTCATGAGATTGGCTGTTCTTGTACATAAATTTTCAAAAAAGTGTTTGTATTTTCCGACACCATCAGTAGTGATTTCCGGATAGTAATTTGTAATAGTGAAATCAACCAGATCCTGCAGGGTTTTATATTCCTGCTGTGCAGAGATCAGTTCAAAATGTCCGAAACGGAGAAAACTTTCAGCAGTTCTGATAACTACAGCTCCTTTTTCCAGTTGTGGATTTCCGTTATACATCATATCCCTTACCACATCTTCACCAGTGAAAGCAAGACTTAAAGCTCTGGTGGTAGGAACTCCCAGATGATACATGGCTTCACTCATCAGATATTCACGTAGTGAAGATCTCAATACCGCTCTTCCGTCTGCATGCCTTGAATAAGGAGTGGCGCCCGAACCTTTCCATTGGATTTCTGTCTTTTTTCCGTCCTTACTGATGATTTCTCCTGCAAGGATTGCCCTTCCGTCTCCAAGCTGCCCTGCCCAGTTTCCGAACTGGTGTCCTGCATAGGCTGTGGCATATGTTTTTACGTTTTCAGGAAGGTTATTTCCTACGAGAAAATCCAGATCCTTTTCTTCATAGGGTCCAAGACCTATTTCTTCTGCCAGGGTTTCGTTAAAGGCAATCAGTTTCGGTCCGTCAAAACCTGCAGGTTTTACGGTTGCAAATAGAACTTTCGGGGTGTTTCTCTGCATTGGATTGTCAGAGAAATCTCCTGGAAATATATCGGTGAAGGGCTGTTTGATCTGTTCAATATTCATAGATCAAAGGTATTAATTATAAAAGAAAAGACCTTCCAAATTATTGAAAGGTCTTGTGTATTTCTAAAAGAGAATTTATTTATTGAAATCTACCTCATCGGTTGAGTGAAGATTGTCGTTGATATTTTCTTCTTTTTTTTCTGTATTGTTTTTAGGTGTAGGATCTACGGGCCTTGGATTTTTTATCTCATCAATGGTCTGAAGTCCTCCGTCATCTCCATAGCCTTCACCGAGGCCTTTTAGGTTTGAACATCCGTCTTTCCAGTCAGATGGTCTGGTGAATTTATCATCAGGTGTGATTCCCAGAGATTTATCTGCCCAAACTTTCTTCATGAAGATAGCCCAGATCGGTAATGCCATTTTCGCACCCTGACCTTCACCGGTCCCCAGGAAGTGGGTAGCTCTGTCTTCCCATCCTACCCAGGCTCCTGTTGCCAGTTTTGGAGTGATCCCCATAAACCAACCGTCAGAGTTGTTCTGTGTAGTCCCTGTTTTAGCAGCAATTTCCACACCTTTAGAGATTCCTCTTCTTCCTAATTCTCCGGAAGCGGTACCATATTGTGCAACCCCTTTCATGAGTTCAATCATGGTGTAAGCATACATTGGGTTCATTACTTCTTTCGGCTCTACATTTACTTCTTTGATCACCCTTCCGTTGGCATCTTCAATTCTCCAGATCATTTCCGGTTTATTGTAGTTTCCATAGTTGGCGAAAGTACTGTAAGCACCTAGCATTTCATAGATGGTAATATCTGATGAACCTAAAGCAATGGTATTGTTTCTAGGAATATCTTCTGTAACTCCCAGGTCTCTTGCCGTCTGGATAACGGCGTCTACTCCCGTCATTTCGATAAGTCTAGCCGCAATCGGGTTTTGAGAGTGTGCCAAACCATCTTTCAACGTCAGCATTCCTCCTCTTCCTGGAACATTCCATCCGTTATGGCTGTAAGAAGCATTAGAAACTGTAGAGCATGGTGTCATACCCAGTTTCATAATAGCGGTGGCATATACAAAAGGTTTGAAGGTAGATCCTACCTGTCTTTTACCCTGTTTGATGTGGTCATACTGGAAATGTTGCCAGTCTATACCTCCTACCCACGCTTTGATCTCTCCACTTCCCGGAACCATCGACATTAAGCCGGCCTGTGCCACTTTTTTGTGCCATCTGATGGAATCCCACGGAGACATTTCCACTTCTTCTTCTCCGCTCCATGTGAAACGGGAAGTTTTGGTAGGTTTTTTAAACTCCATAATGATAGAGTCTTCAGGCATACCGTCCGCTTTTAATAGCTTATAACGGCCAGTTCTTCTTACCGCCTGCATCATTACATCTTTGATCTGTTTATCATTAAGGTAATAAAATGGCCAGTTCTTTCTTCCTCTCTGTTCTGCATCAAATCTTTTCTGAACATCAGTAAGATGTTCTCGGATAGATTCTTCTGCGTACTTCTGCATTTTGGAATCCAGAGTAACATATATTTTTAACCCGTCTTTGTAAAGGTTAAGCTTCTTGCCTGTTTCCTTTTCATAACCTTCAAGATATCTGTCTATTTCTTTTCTTAAATAGAACTTATAATAAGCCGAATATCCGTCTGTAATGTTTTTAATAGGGTGGAAGTCTACAGCTATAGGGGTACTGATCGCTTTTTCATACGTAGCCTGATCAATATATCCTGTTTTCTGCATCTGATCCAATACTACATTTCTTCTTTCTTTTGCTTTTTCTGGATATCTGTAAGGGTTGTTCTTTCTTGGGTTTTCAAGCATGGCTACGAAAGTTGCAGCCTCAGGAAGGGTAAGCTCCGAAGTTTTTTTGTTAAAGTAAACTTTGGATGCCATTTCTACACCGTTTGCATTGAAAAGAAAGTCAAACTTATTGAAATACAATGTAATGATCTCTTCTTTGGTGTATCTTTTTTCAAGACTTACTGCCACGACCCATTCTTTCAGTTTCTGAAATGCTCTTTCAATTTTATTCTGAGAAGCAGATCCTGTGAAAAGAAGCTTCGCTAACTGTTGAGTAATGGTAGAACCTCCACCTCGTCCACCTCCATAGACTACAGCTCTGGCAATAGACTGAAGGTCAATTCCTGAGTGTTCTTTGAAACGCTCATCTTCTTTAGCCTGAAGGGCATAAATAAGATAAGGGGGAAGGTCTTTATAAACAATAGGCTGTGTTTTTTCCTTTTCAAACCTGCCTAAAGTAACACCGTCCGAAGAAATAATTTCAGAAGCGACATAAATATCGGGGTTTTCAAGTTCCTTTACATCCGGCATTTCTCCAAGAAAGCCCTGGGAAACAGAAAAGAAAAGTCCTGAAATACCTAAAACGACTGCAATGAGTCCAATCCAAATAAATTTAACCCACTTTTTCCAAGAGGTATCTTTCTTTTTTTTGGGAGGAAGAGGGAAGGTTTTCCCCTTATTTCCTGCGTTTTGTCTGTTGTCTTCCATTTATGGTTACGGTTTAGCCGTTTCTATTTTTACTCCAACATCTTCAATTCCCGGAAGGTTGTCATTTCTCATCGCCTGGATCAGGCTGATTTCATACTTTCCTTTTTCCGGAAATTTATAGTTCAGTCTATACTGAAATAAAGCTTCCTTCGTATCACCAAAACCTGTACCAAGCCATTCTCCGTTTGGTTTTGCCAGGACATAATTCAGGGTATCTGTTTCCTTCTTTTTGTTCTGGAGATTGGTGAAGTTTACAATAAACCTTATATTGCTGTAAGGGTAACTGTTGTTATTTCTTACGACAAATATAATATTTTTAGGATTCTGCGGATCTGAAACTTCAAGATTAAATTTTTGCTCGCTTTTCTTGCTCCATTTGTTGTTAACAGAGTTCATGATGACATTTTCTCCCGAAGAAGATTGACAGCTAAAGAAAAGGATGAGAGGTAATAATCCTAAAATTTTACGCATTTTTATCTTTTTTTGGAGGATATTTCTTTTTAAAATTTTTCTTATTCGGGTTTGGCTGTTTTGCTTCCGGGTTAGAAGGTGCATCAGTTTTTTCCGTTTGTGCTTTTGGCTGCTGTTGCGGCTTTGGCTGCGGTTTCTGTTGCGGTCTTGGCTGGTTTCCGGAATTAGCGCTAGGGTTTTCCGGTCTTTCGGATCTTTCAGGCCTTTCTGGTCTGCTTTTCTTTGGTCCCTGGCTCTGGCCTTGTACCTGTTGTCCTTGCCCCTGTCCACCGCTGTTCGGTCTGTTCTGGTTTCTATTCCTGTTATTGTTCCCTCTGTTCTTTTTTTCGAACCTGTCCATATTGTTTTCCTGGATTAGGTCGATGGTTTGAACAGGAGTATCAGGTTGCTTCAGATCTTCCAGAGGAAGGATTTTTTCGCCTTTTTTATTTTTTGCGATAAATTTCTTAACAAGTTCAATATCAAAATCATACCATGCCATTGAACTGTCAACATAAGCAAACCACATTTTCTTTTTGAAAACGTCGATTTTGATACAAAATGCTCTTCCTTTTTCAGTGTCCAATGTTGTTGATGAAGAAGGGAAGTGGCTCAATGTATCAAGGTAACTGTCCAGTTCATAATTAAGGCAGCATTTTAGCTTACCACACTGTCCTGCCAGTTTTTGCGGGTTGATGCTTAACTGCTGGTATCTGGCTACATTCGTATTGACAGATCTGAAATCGGTAAGCCAGGTCGAACAGCAAAGTTCTCTTCCACATGATCCTATCCCGCCAACTTTTGCTGCTTCCTGTCTGAACCCGATCTGTTTCATATCGATCTTAGTTCGGAAAGCACCGGCATATTCTTTTATCAGCTGTCTGAAATCCACTCGGTTATCAGCTGTGTAGTAGAAGGTAATCTTTGAAGAATCCCCTTGATATTCTACGTCAGTGACCTTCATTTCAAGACCTATTCTGTGTGCGATTTTTCTCGCTTCAAGCTTTACAGCATCTTCTCTATTTCTTGCTTCCTGCCAGACTTCAAGGTCCTTTTGGTTAGCTTGTCTGTATATTTTAAGTATTGATTCTTCAGGAAATTTTTTCTTTTTTATCTGAATCTTTACTAATTCTCCGGTAAGGCTTACAACGCCTACATCGTGTCCCGGGCTTGATTCTACTGTTACTACGCTACCTATATGTAAAGGAATATTATTTACATTTTTATAAAACGATTTTCTGTCATTTTTAAATCTAACTTCTACAAGATCGCACCTGTTCGATGCAGGATTGTTAATGTCAGAAAGCCAGTCGAAAACACTTAATTTATAACTATTACCACAGGTATTTACACTTTCACAGCCATTCGCGGTTTTTTTTGGTCCGCAAGAATGGGCAGAATCGCCGGATGTTTTGCATCCACAACTCATATATAACTATTTTTTATAATCTTGCAAATTTATGTAAATTTATCTTTATGCAATTCTAAAATACTTAAATATTCAATATAGGTATCGTTTAACATTAAACGTAGAAAATATATAATATGTTAAAAGCTTATAAGTTACTAGTGTATATGTGTTTAGCCTGATATATTTTTAAAGTGTTATTTCAAACATAATTTTCTTTTCGTATATTGTTTAAAATATTAAGAAATATTAACAGGTGTATTCAAATTAATTTTATATTTGGATTATATAATAACAGTCTATGAAAAAAATATTAGTATCAACTGCTTTATTGGCGGGTGTTTTATCTTACGCAGGAGGCTTCAGGGTATCTCTGCAGGGAGTAAAACAATTGGCAATGGCGCATACTAGTGCTCATGCCGAAGATGCAAGTGTGGCATTCTTTAACCCAGCGGGTATGTCATTCATTCCTTCTAAACTGAGTATAGTAGCAGGAGGGTTTGGTGCAAGTAATAAAGTTACTTTTCAAAACTTGAATACTTTACAGAGTACAGAAACAGATAACCCTATCGGAACTCCGATATATGCTGCCGTTGCTTACAGACCGATAGAGAACCTATCTATTGGTTTCAGTTTTACAACCCCTTTTGGAAGTACAATTCAATGGCCAAGTGACTGGGAAGGGAAAGAAATGGTGCAGAAGCTGGAGCTGAAGAGCTTCTACTTTCAGCCTATGGTTTCTGTAAAATTGGCTCCTTGGGTATCATTCGGGGCAAGCTATATTTATGCAAAAGGTAAAGTAAACTGGGATAAAGCTGTAACGCAGTTTGGTGGTGAACTTAATATTAAAGACGAAAAAGCAAGTGGTAGCGGTTATGGATTCGGGTTCTATTTCAGACCTGATCCGAAATTAGACATCAGTATTGCTTACCGTTCGCCTGTAGACATGAAAGCTAAAAAAGGAACGGCTACCTTCCAGTTCCCGTCTGCATCTATTTATCCTTTATTAGGATTAGACCCAAGTACGGGACAGGATAAATTTACTGCAACTCTTCCTTTGGTTGAAGAATATACGATTGGTTTAACTTATAAAGTAACACCAAAGTGGTTGGTTTCGGCAGACTTCAACTACCATGGATGGGAAAGATACAGCAAACTGACATTAGATTTTGCTAATGCTCCGGTTGGAAATACGCCGGGCGATCCTACTATACTTGTAGCTCCTAAAAACTTCAAAAATTCAAAAACATTTAGATTAGGGACTCAGTATGCATTCACTGATATGATCTTTGGACGTTTGGGAGCATATTATGATGAATCTCCATATTCTGATGATCATTTTATTGCAGAAACACCTTCATTTAACACGTATGTGATTACCGGAGGGGTAGGCTTTAAACTAAAGCAGTTTGGAGTTGATGTAGCAGGAGGATATGCACTTCCTCAGGCCAGAGACGTAAGGAATGCTGCCCTTGGCTTTAACGGACAGGCAAAAGCTCAAGCATTTTACTTTGGTTTAGGTTTATCGTATAACCCTTTTTAATTGAAAGACTATGAAAAAAATTATAATATCAGCACTTGCCGTGTCTGCACTTCTTTTTACAACAAGTTGTAATAATGATTTTGATACTGATGTAAAAGATATTCAGGTAACAAGCGGGGAGGCCAACTTTTCTAATTATGTTTCTCTGGGGAACTCTTTGACTTCCGGTTATAGAGATGGAGCGCTTTACAGCAGTGGACAAAATGAATCATATCCAAGTATCATTGCAATGCAGATGAAACTTGCAGGTGGCGGAGCATTTAAGCAACCTTTGATGCCCAATGATGTAGGTGGGTTTATAGGATTACCTGGCTTTCCTGGGAAATTGAATCTTCAAGTTACAGCAAGCGGTAGTTTAAGTCCTGTTGCGAGTAGCCCTGCAGCAGCATTAGATAATGTGACAGCCGGTGGACCTTACCAAAATATGGGAGTTCCGGGGGCAAAATCTTTCCACTTGGTTGCGCCAGGTTACGGAAGTGCTGCCAATCTTGCCGTAGGAGCTGCCAATCCATATTTTGTGCGATTTGCAACTTCTGCAACAACTTCTGTTTTACAGGATGCAATGGCTCAGAAACCTACATTTTTCTCTCTTTGGATTGGAAACAATGACGTATTATCTTATGCTACTAACGGAGGAACAAATTCTCAGACGGTAGGTGGGGTTACTACTTATACTCCGGCAACGGTTCAGAGTGGTAATGTAAATCCACTAACGTATAAATCAAATGATATTTCTGATCCTAATCTTGTAGCAGGATCTATTAAAAATGTATTGGATGGTCTTAAAAGTGTAGGAACAACAAAAGGAGTTATTGGAAATATTCCTTATGTTACTTCTATTCCTTTCTTTACGACAGTTCCTTACAATCCTTTAACGCCAACAACTTTAGGGGCAAATTTAGCAACTCTTAATGCAAGCTTGTACGGGCCGTTAAAGCAGGCATTGACTGCTTTTGGAGCTGGAGACAGAATTAATTTACTTTCTTCTACTTCTTCCAATCCTGTATTAATCAAAGATGTTGCTCTTACAGATCTGTCTGCACAGCTTACTGCCGCATTGACTCCTTCTTTAGGACCGCTTACAGCAGCGGCATTTGGACAAATCTTTGGACAGGCAAGACAAGCTAAATCAGATGACTATATCCTTCTTACATCTAGTTCTCTGATTGGGACTACTGCAGCTGGAGTACCGGCTCCTGTAAATGTTTACGGAATTTCTTATCCGTTACAAAACCAACATGTATTAACAAAAACAGAAGCTTCTTATGTGAAGACAGCAGTAGATGCTTATAATGCTTCTATAAAATCACTTGCTGATTCTTATGGATTAGCTTTTGTAGATGGTAATGCTAAAATGGTTGAGCTTAATGGGCAATCAGGTATTTTATTCGATGGGGTAAGATATACTGCCAAATTCGTGACAGGAGGAGCTTTCTCTCTTGATGGGGTTCACCTTACAGGAAGAGGATATGCCGTAATTGCCAACGAGTTTATGAAATCGATTAATTTGAAGTATAAATCTACGCTGCCGCAGGTAGATCCTAATAAATATTCAGGAATAAAATTCCCGTAATAATACAGGAAAATAAAAACTTAGAAACCACAAGAGTAATTCTTGTGGTTTTTTTTTAAATTTGCAAAATCTTTAAAAAGTAAAAATGGCCGATCAGTTAAGTTATCTATTTTGTACAAGAACCAGTAAGGACTTGGCAGAAAACATTGCCCAACATTATGGGAAAGAGTTAGGGAAAATCAACTTTCAGGAGTTCAGTGATGGGGAATTTGAGCCTGTTTTGGATGAATCTGTAAGAGGTGGAAGAGTTTTCTTAATCGGATCTACCTTCCCGCCAGCAGACAATCTTTTAGAACTTCTATTGATGATTGATGCAGCGAAAAGAGCTTCCGCAAAGAGCATTACTGTTGTGATTCCTTATTTCGGACTTGCAAGACAGGACAGAAAAGACAAGCCAAGAGCGCCGATAGGTGCAAAACTGGTTGCTAATCTATTAACAGCAGCTGGAGCAACGAGAATTATGACCATGGATCTTCACGCAGACCAGATTCAGGGATTCTTCGAGATTCCGGTAGATCATCTTTATGCTTCAAGTATTTTTGTGGATTATATCAGAGCCTTAAACCTGGATAATCTTACTATTGCTTCACCGGATATGGGAGGTGCAAAAAGAGCAAAAAACTATGCAGGTCACCTGGGTGCTGAAGTCGTAATTGCTTACAAAGAAAGAAAAAAAGCCAATGTTATAGAAGAGATGTTCCTTATCGGTGATGTAGAAGGGAAAAATGTGATCCTTATTGATGATATGATCGATACTGCGGGTACACTTTGTAAAGCTGCAGATATTTTGATGGAAAAAGGAGCAAAATCAGTAAGAGCGATGGCAACTCACGGAGTACTTTCCGGAAAAGCATACGAAAATATTGAGAGCTCTAAATTGCTGGAAGTTATTGTAACTGACTCAATTCCTGTTAAAAATAATTTGTCAACTAAAATAAAAGTGCTATCTTGCGCCCCATTATTTGCGGATGTTATGACCATGGTTCATGAGCACCAATCAATTAGCAGTAAGTTTATTATCTAATTGATTTTTAGCATATTGCAAATTTAAACTGAACAATTTTTTAAATTTTTTATAAATGAAATCTATTACAATTCAAGGTACAAAAAGAGAAAGCGTGGGCAAAAAGTCTACAAAAGCTTTACGTGATGCTGAATTAGTTCCTTGTGTTGTTTATGGAGGTGAAGCTCCTTTAAACTTCTCTGCTGAAGAGAAAGCTTTTAAAGGTTTAGTATACACTCCTGAAGCACACACGGTATCTATTGAACTAAACGGAGAAACAATTCCAGCAGTTCTTCAGGATATTCAGTTCCACCCAATTACGGACAAAATTTTACACGTAGACTTCTACCAATTATCTGACGATAAGCCAGTGGTTATGGAAGTTCCTGTAAGACTTACCGGACGTTCTAAAGGTGTTGTGGCTGGTGGTGTTTTACGTCAGTCTTTCAGAAAATTGAAAGTGAAAGCAATTCCTGCAAACTTACCAGACGAGGTAGTTGTAGACGTTACTTCATTGAAAATTGGTAACAAACTTTATGTAGGTGGAATTAAGACTGAAGGATTCTCTTTCGTGCACCCGGACAATGCAGTTGTAGTAGCTGTTAAGATGTCTAGAAATGCAATGAAAGGTGGTGCAGTAGCAGATGATGAGGATGAAGAAGTTGCAACTGAAGAAGGAGCAGCTCCAGCAGAAGAAACTGCAGCAGAATAATATTTGCTGATTCAACAAATCATATAAAACCTGTCAATTTATTGGCAGGTTTTTTATTTTAAAGCCAAAAGGGTAAATGATCCTTCTTACCATCATGTCAATCGAATCTTTCTATCAGCTGATAAGTATCAGCCTGGAGCCCCATGCGTCCTTTCAGAAAAAAAGACGTAAATTTGAAGTGTTCTAAATAAGAGCGATCTAATTTAAAATTTTAATAAATGTTTGACATTCAGGAAATAAGAAGTCAGTTTACTATATTAAACCGCGAAGTGAATGGTAAGCCTTTGGTTTACTTAGATAATGCAGCAACATCTCAGAAGCCGGATTCTGTTTTAAAGGTCTGGAATGATTATTATACCGAGCTTAATGCCAATGTTCATAGAGGAATCCATACCTTAAGCCAGCTGGCTACCGAAGAAATGGAGCTTTCAAGAAGAAAGATCCAGAAATTCATTAATGCTAAACATGATTTTGAAGTCATTTTTACAAAAGGAACCACAGAAGGGCTGAACCTCATCGCCTATATTTTAACACAGAAGCTTAAAAAAGATGATGAGATTATTATTTCCTATCTGGAGCATCACTCCAATATTGTTCCATGGCAATTGCTTTGTGAAAGAACAGGAGCAAAGCTTAGAGTGATCCCGATTGATGAAAATGGTATTCTTCAACTGGACTATCTGGATGAGTTTTTAAGTGAAAAAACCAAAGTAGTTTCTGTAAACCAGGTGTCCAATGCATTGGGAATTGTGAATCCTATTGAGGAGATCATTGCGAAAACAAGGAAAAATTCAGATGCATATATCGTGATTGATGGGGCACAGTCTGCGCCTCACTTTGAGATTGATGTACAAAAGATGGACTGTGATTTCTTTGTGTTTTCCGGACATAAAATGTATGCGCCGATGGGAACCGGAATCCTTTATGGAAAACAGGAAATACTGGAAGAATTACCACCATTCCATGGAGGAGGGGAGATGATCGCAACATGTTCTTTTGACGGAACGACTTACGCTGGGCTTCCTTTTAAATATGAAGCAGGAACACCGAATGTAGGAGGAAACATTGCACTGGGTGCTGCTGTTGATTTTATTGAAAAAACAGGCAGACAGAATATTCAGAATCATGAAAATGCCTTGCTGGACTATGCTCAAAGACAGCTTTTAGAACTGGAAAACATAAAGATCTACGGTGAAAAAGCCAAAAGAACGGGCGTAGTTTCCTTTAATCTGGAGGGGGTCGGGATTTCTTCTGATGTAGGTATGATCCTTGATAAAATGGGTATCGCGGTAAGAACAGGACATCACTGTACGCAGCCGATCATGGACTTTTTCAATATAGCAGGAACGGTAAGAGCCAGTTTTGCGGTTTACAATACATTTGAAGAAATTGACAAGCTTATAGAAGGCGTGAAGAAAGCTCAGAAAATGTTGGGATAAAAATGAAAAGCAGTTGGTTAACTGCTTTTTGTGATAAATTACTCCTGAAAAACACAGTAACATCTTCCCTGAACAATCACTTGAACATATCCAATTGCACATTCAAGGCAGATTTCACCGCCAGCTACGATTTTTTTCATTTTTTCTTTGTCTAATTTTTTCATATTCAATGATTTAAAATGTTAATGATAACATAAAGATAATTAAAAATATCACTGGAAAACTAACAAATCCTCCAAATTTTGGGGGATTTATTAGTTTAATTAATGGGATATTATCAGAGAACATGTAAATAATAGACTTTGCCAATCTCTGAGATAGGAATTTTTATGCCGGCTTGTCTTTCTTCTTGAAGTAATTTTGCTCTGTCTAAATTTAACGTAATGGAATTAATAGAAAAACTGAACTGGAGATTTGCAACCAAAGCAATGAACGGTCAAAAAGTACCACAGGAAAAAGTGGATAAAATATTGGAAGCTGCAAGACTGGCTCCTACATCCAGCGGGCTTCAGCCTTTTGAGATTATTGTGATCACCAATCAGGAGGTAAAAGAGCAGATCAAGCCTCATGCATGGAATCAGCCGCAGATCACAGACTGTTCACATCTTTTGGTGTTTGCTGCCTGGGACAATTATACGGAAGAAAGAATTAACAGTATGTTCGACCTTACGAACGAGATCAGAGGCTTTAAAAATGAAGGCTGGGAAAACTACAGACAGATGCTGTTAGGGACTTATCCTCAAAGATCTGCCGAAGAGAACTTTACCCACGCTGCAAAACAGGCTTACATCTCATTTGGAGCAGCCATTATTGCAGCAGCTTTTGAAGAAGTGGATTCTACCCCAATGGAAGGGTTTTCACCTGAGGCTGTAGATGAAGTTTTAAACTTAAAAGAAAAAGGTTTAAAGAGTGTTTTATTGTTGCCAATCGGATACAGAAATACGGAATCGGACTGGTTGGTGAATCTTACCAAAGTGAGAAAGTCTAAAGAAGATTTCATTACTGAAGTGAATTAAATACTAATTTTTTCTCATAGAAAAGCCCTTTCAAACAATTGAAAGGGCTTTTGTTTTTTATGAAATAAATCCTATATATTCGGTTTCCAATCCACAACCGCTCTGATAAACGCTTCCGCATTTTCTACAGGGATGTTAGGTAAGATTCCGTGTCCAAGATTCGCAATATATCTGTCTTTTCCAAAACGGTTAATCATCTCGGTCACCATCTTTTTGATCGTTTCCGGAGTAGAATGCAGTCTTGCAGGGTCAAAATTCCCCTGAAGAGTCATCGTATGGTTCGTTAATGTTCTTGCAAGCTCAGGTTTAATAGTCCAGTCAACACCCAGAGCAGACACTTTAGACATGGTCATGTCTTCGAGAGCAAACCAGCATCCTTTTCCAAATACCACAACATGGGTAAGTGGGCTTAAGGCTTCAACGATCTGGTTGATATACTGCCATGAGAATTCCTGATAATCTGCAGGAGAAAGCATTCCACCCCAGGAATCAAAAACCTGAACAGCAGAAACGCCTTTTTCAACTTTTCTTTTTAAATAAGCAATCGTAGTATCTGTGATCTTCTGAAGCAGTAAATGAGCCGCTTCAGGTTGCTGGAAACAGAATGATTTCGCAATATCAAAAGCTTTACTTCCTTTTCCTTCAATACAGTAACATAGGATGGTCCAAGGAGAACCCGCGAAACCGATCAATGGAATTTCGTTGTCTAATTTAATTAATGTAAGTTCAATGGCATCAAAAACGTATCCTAAAGTATCGTCCACATCAGGAACTATCACATTCTGAACTTGTTCCATCGTTCTGATCGGATTGTCCAGCCACGGACCTACATTCTCTTTCATTTTAAAATCAATTCCCATGGCTTGGGGAACTACTAAAATGTCAGAAAACAAGATGGCTGCATCCAAAGGAAACCTACGGATAGGCTGTACAGTAATCTCAGAAGCCAGTTCAGGAGTCTGGCATCTTGTAAAGAAGTCATATTTATCACGAAGAGCAATGAATTCCGGCAGATATCTTCCGGCCTGTCTCATCATCCATACCGGCGGTCTTTCTACCGTTTCTCCGCGGAGTGCTTTTAAATATAAGTCGTTTTTAATCATAATTTATTTAAACTAATACGGCCGTTCCCGGCACTCATTATTTTTACCAGCCAAACTTGTAGCTGCTCAAAGTTCTTTTTTTATCAGCCCAAAAATAGAAGCCAGATTGTTTTCTTCTGATGTAAAGATCTCCTCTGTGGTGTGCTTGCGCAGTTCATTGGAGGTTGTTTCTCCGATTGAAAAAATCTTCATTCCTTCTAAAGAGTTGAGTTTTGCAAAACTACGAACTCCGCTTGGACTAAAAAAAACTGCAGCATGATATTTTTCAGGTACTGAAGGATGGATTTCTTCCGTGTTGTAAATGGTGATCTTTTTGTATTGGATATTCTGAAGAGGAAGGTCCTTGTCCAGGACATCAATGGCCAGATTGCCACAAAAATGAAGGAACTGTTCGTGTTGGCAGTTTCCGATGATAAACCTCGAAAGGGTATCGGCATTTTTCAGAACTTTAAATGTTCCGAAACCGTATTTTCTTAGCTCACGCTTCGTTTTTTCTCCAACGCAGTATATTTTATTGTAGTTTTTGGCGGTAAAATCTTCGTTGGGCTTAAACTGATTTTTAAAAAATGATCTTACCCCATTGACACTTGTGAAAATCAATGAGTGATTTTTTAAGTCAAATGGCGCCATTTTTATAGGCTCAGTCCTAATCACCTCAATACATTCAGCCGAGATATCCGATCCTAATTCTTTGGATAATAAGGTGGCATCTATGGTTTTGGTAAATAGAATTGTCATCAGGGCTTATCTTTTAAGTGTAAATCAGTAACGAGTAGTCTTACTTTTTTCATGAAATCTTTACCCGGATCGTCTTTTGCTGTAAAATAATCTGGGTCAGTCTCTTTCCAAAGTTTTGACCCCCTAAATATACCATATTCTGAGTGTCCTATAAGATATTCTATACTGTATTTTTTAGTTAAGTGTCTAATTAATTGTGCGTTTGCTACAGCTTGTTTTTCTGTAAGCGGCTGGCTTTTGCTTCCAATGTTTTCAATGCCGATGGCGCAGTAATTGAGTCCAATGGTGTGTCTTGCAAACTTATTAGGCTCCATAAGCTGATAAATCGTACCGTCCCTGTCTACGATAAACTGCGAAGAAACATTCAATGTACTCTGTTTTTTTAAAACGTTTCGGGCAGATTCCAAATGGGTCTTATTGAAATATTTATAATTCGTTTCTACAGTTCCGCCAGCGGTATAATGCAGTACAATTACCTTAGGCGAAATGGTGACCGTATTCTGAACAATATTATAATGACTTTTAAGATACTCTAAACTTAAGCGGACTCTTTCGGGAGAATAGTCTATCGGTTTATTAATGATTTTAAATTCGCTGGTTTGAGCTTTCGTACAACATGCCATCAATACAAAGAAAGCATAAATAAGATTTTTCATAAAAGGGGGCTTATTTCTGGTATTGATAATGTCCTGTAATCGTATATTTAAAAAGCACGTCTTCCATCACCTGTCCGCCTCCTATGTTATGGACAATCAAAAACCTCTTTCCGTCAGCAGATTTTTTATTGACGACAATTCCGATATGCGTTAAATTCCCGGGTAAAAGCCAGGTAACAATATCGCCCGGAACATAAAGTGCAGGATTGGTTTCAATGGATTTTGCTTTTCCGAATTTAGAAAAGAAGACGGCAAGATTCGGAACTCTCCGGTGATCAATATTGGTGTCCGGTTTTTTTAATCCCCAGATTTTTGGATATTTTGAGAAATTTTTTGCCATGTCCTCATGCACTTCCTTTTGCAGATCAATCCCCAGTTTTCTGTATGCTCTTATAACAACATCTGTACAGACTCCTTTATTGGCAGGGACATCTCCATTGGGGTACTTAAGTATGAAATAAGTGGGATCATAGGTAACCGTGTTATCTATTAATCCCAAAGCAGAATCAGATAATTGGAGTGCAAATTTATTCTGTGCATTTGCCATAAACACACAGAATGTGAGTAATAATAAAAACAGGGACTTTTTCATTGTTTGTACGTAAGAATATGAAAGTACAAATAAGCTTAAAAGTTCTTAATAAGAATTTTTAATTTCAGTCATCAGCTCTTTTCCTCCGTTTTCAAGAACGATCTTGGCGAACTTTTCTCCGAAATTCTCAGTTTCATTATATTCAAAACTCTCGTCAGTAGCAATGCAGTTTTTGCCATCCAAAGAGCAAAGAGCAGCTTTGAAACGAATCTGGTTTTCGATGATCTCTGCATAGGCGCCAATAGGGGCCGTACATCCGCCTTCCAGTGTGCTCAGGAAATTTCTTTCGATCTCTACACAGATTTGAGTCTTCTTGTGGTTGATTTGGCCTAAGATTTCATTGATCTCAGTTTTATCTGAATGCCCGGCAACAGCAATTACTCCCTGAGAAGCAGCTGGGATCATCAATGGAAGCATCTCGTAATCGATATCCATTTTCATTCTTTTGATTCCTGCCAGAGATAAAATAGTAGCATCAAAATCTCCGTTCTCCAGTTTTTGAAGACGCGTCTGGATATTCCCGCGGATATCGGAAAACTCAGCATGAGGGTAATTCTTTAGCCAGAATGCTCTTCTTCTCAAACTGCTGGTAGCCAGTTTCAGCTCATGGAATTCTTTATTTCGTGCAGATTCTTTTCTGATCAGGACATCCTGTGGGAAATCTCTTTCCAGGTACGTGATGATCTCAATGTTTTGGGGAAGTTGCGTGGGAACATCTTTTAAAGAATGTACAGCGATGTCAATCTCATCATTCAGCAAAGCCACATCAAGGTCTCTTGTGAAAACCCCGGTGATCCCTAAGGAATAAAGTGGTTGATTTAAGTTCTTATCCCCAGAAGATACGATAGGAACGATGTCCGTTAAATAATTACGGTTTTGAAGATGCCTAGCAACCTCTCTTGCCTGCCAAAGTGCAAGTGCGGAATTTCTTGTTCCGATTCTAATGCTTTTCATTGAATTCGTTGTTTGGTTGTTCAACTAATATTTCGTGCATTAATTTACTAATTTCTTCGGCTTTTAAAGGATTATCGATGATAAATTTTGCAAAACGGTTGGTAATTTTCTGGATCATTTTGTCAGAAAGCTCCATGTCCGTGATGTTTATGTATTTATTTTTTCTGTAAAATTGATGCATTTCATTGCGTTCCATGTTCTTCAGAACAGCCTTGAAATGATGAATATTCGGTGCCAGCTTTCTCTTTTTTTCCCACTCCAGAAACTCTTTCATCAGTTCTTTGATGATTTTTTCAGCTTTCGGGATCTCTTTTTCCCGTTGCTGGATCGTTTCCTGGATCTGTTTGGAAAGCTCATCTACATCAATCAGGGTTACATTTTCATTTTCAGTAACGTTCTTTTCAACGTTGTGCGGAATAGAGAGATCGATCACGAGTGTTTCTTTTCCGTTCGGGAAATGAGACTTGTTGATAATAGGGTGTTTTGCTCCTGTTGCAACGATTAAAATGTCGGTATTTTTTAATTCCTGGTCAAAATCAGAATAATCAACATGAGGAATATTATATTTTTCGGAAATCTTTTCAGCTTTCTCCTGCGTTCTGTTGGCGATTTTAATTTTAGGTTGGTAAACATGTTTTACCAGATTTTCAACCGTATTCTGTCCAATCTCGCCTACGCCTAAAAGAAGAATGTTCTTTTCCGTAATTTTTTTCTGGTTGTTTAAAATATAATGGACGGCTGCATAAGATACAGACGCAGCACCGGTGGAAATTCCGGTTTCATTTTTAATCCTTTTCGAGATCTGAATGGCAGCATTGATCGCTCTTTCCAGATAAGGATTAGAATTCTGTCTTTCTTTTTTAAACCGGCTGTACGCTTTTTTGATCTGCCCGATGATCTCAAAATCTCCGATGATCTGGCTCTCAAGTCCTGCTGCTACCCTGAACAGGTGGATAAGAGCCTCTTCTTTGGTCAGGATATTCGCAAACTGAAGGAAATCCGTAAGATGAACCCCGATGGTTTTGCAATATTCCTCTGCGACCAGAAGGTAATTGGGTGAAGTGGTATAGATCTCGGTCCTGTTACATGTGGAAACCACAAATGCATCTCCTAAATCCACATTGTGAATCCTGGTGACAAAGTTTTTGATATTCTCGTCAAAGAATGCGAATTTCCCCCTCGTTTCTGCATCTGCTTTTTCATAGCTGATGGAAAGTACAGCAAAATTCGATGTTTGATGGATGTTGGAATATTGTAACATAATCGCTGCAAATTTACGGTTTTTTTAATTAACCATCCTCTGATAATGTATATGATAATTATCGTGAAAAACTATTGTCAGAAGGAAGGGAAAAGGGAGCAGGGAGATGGAAGTTGAAGGAGGTCTAATGTTCAAAAATATTTTATAATCAAGGTTTTATCTGTTTCTGACGGGTCTGTCTGTTGATTTCCGTCCGAAACATCTTCCATCTCCCGACTTCCTTATCCCATTCATTAATTTTAGTTTAAATCAGGCTCTTTAAATGATTCAATCAAAAGTTAATAAAGAATTGTGAATTTTAATAAAATTTTAACCAAATTATATGCAGGTTAAATTTCTTTAGTAGGGTTAAATTCATATCTTTGTAAACTTAAAATCAGAAGGAAAATATGAGTTTATTCGATATGTTTACGCAAGAAATTGCGATAGACCTTGGTACTGCCAATACCCTAATCATCCATAATAATAAAATTGTTATAGATCAGCCGTCAATTGTTGCAATTGAACGTTCTACGGGTAGACCCATTGCGGTCGGTGAGCAGGCCAAACATATGCAGGGTAAAACTCATGAGGATATCAAGACGATTCGTCCATTGAAAGATGGGGTGATTGCAGATTTCCACGCTTCTGAACACATGATTAAAGAATTTATCAAAAAAATTCCTGGAATTAAAGGTAGATTCATACAGCCGGCACTGAGAATCGTGATCTGTATCCCTTCTGGTATTACTGAAGTTGAGAAAAGAGCCGTTAGAGACTCTGCTCAGAAAGTGAATGCAAAAGAAGTAAGATTAATCTACGAACCAATGGCTGCGGCAATAGGAGTTGGAATCGATGTACAGAAACCTGAAGGAAATATGATCATCGATATAGGTGGTGGTACTACGGAAATTGCTGTTGTTGCATTAGGAGGTATTGTGTGTGACAAATCTGTAAAAATTGCAGGTGACGTATTTACGAACGATATCGCTTACTATCTTAGAACTCATCATAACCTTTACATCGGAGAGAGAACAGCTGAAAGAATCAAAATTGAAGTAGGTTCTGCAGTAGAAGATCTTGACGTTGATATTGAAGATATCCCGGTACAGGGTAGAGACCTTATTACAGGAAAGCCAAAAGAGATCATGGTAGGGTACAAAGAAATTGCACGTGCATTAGACAAATCCATTATCAGAATCGAAGATGCTGTGATGGAAACGCTTTCTCTTACACCACCGGAATTGGCTGCTGATATTTATAAAACAGGTATCTATCTTGCT
Organism: Chryseobacterium pyrolae; assembly: GCF_025153485.1. NCBI lineage: Bacteria > Pseudomonadati > Bacteroidota > Flavobacteriia > Flavobacteriales > Weeksellaceae > Chryseobacterium > Chryseobacterium pyrolae. The sequence goes on along the minus strand of NZ_JANZQH010000006.1, from coordinate 51,991 downwards.
GGAGGAGGTGCTTTATTGAGAGGTCTTGCAGACAGATTGCACAAAAAAACCGGTCTTCCTGTATTTGTAGCAGAAGATCCGTTGAGAGCTGTTGTTCGCGGAACCGGTATTGCCCTTAAGAATATGGATAAATTCAATTTCTTAATTAAATAATTTTAACCTTTTACGACAATATATCTGAATGGGATTTTTGCTGAGACTATTTTCGAAGAACGCTCTTTTTGTCTTCTTTATATTCCTGCAGATTGTTGCTCTGGTTCTTATATTCTCTAAAAATGCCATGCAGAAATCATGGGTAGCTGGCCAGTCGGCTGCGCTGAATTCGTGGATTTCGGGGTATATTGATGAAGGAGTTTCATATCTGAAACTGAAACAGATCAATGAAGATCTTGTGGCTCAGAATAAGTCTCTGATGATCCAGCTTTATGGAAAAGAAGGGGCGAAGAATCCTGTATTCAAAAAAGTTCATGATACTTTAGGCGGTGGACAGATCTACACTTTTGTAGACGGCGAAATCGTATTCAACAGTATCAACAGAAGAAATAATTACTTTACAATCAATCGCGGCCGCAGAGACGGTGTTTTTCCTCAGATGGGCGTAATGGCTCCTAAAGGAATTGCCGGAATTGTAATCAACTCTACAGACAGCTATGCTTTGGTGCAGTCTGTCCTGAGTGTTAATAGAATCAGAATCAATGCTTCGTTGAAAAACTCCGGATATTTCGGAACTTTAACCTGGAACGGGGATAATTCCCGAGTGATGCATCTTGCTGACATTCCTAAATATGTGGCTTTAAAAGTAGGTGATACTGTTGTTACAGACGGTAAATCCGCTATTTTCCCTAAGGGGGTAATGATTGGTACTATCGCAGGATATTCTGTAGACAACAAAACCGGTTTCTGGGATATCTCTGTAGAGCTGAGCGAAAAAATGGGTGCTTTAAGCAAAGTATTTGTCGTGAAAAACCTTAAGAAAGCCGAAGTTCAGAAAATCCAGGATACATTGCAGAACGTAATAAAAAAAGAAAATGATTAGCAGGACTTTATTTACCGATATATTGATCATGATCTTTCTGGTTGCATTACAGATTTTTGTACTGAACAGGATCACCATTTTCGGAAAGTATACGCCGGTTCTTTATCCGGTTTTTGTCATGTTTTATCCTTTCTTCAGAAATAAATATCAATTTTTAGCTTTAAGCTTTTTAATAGGACTTTCCGTTGATGCATTCCTCTACTCATGGGGAATCAATGCTTTTGCGACAACACTGATCGCCTATTTCAGAACATTGATTTTCAGGACGTCCACAGATACTTCCACAGACTTTTTCTCCTTTCAGTCCCTTCAGTGGGCGCAGTTTTTACTGTTTCTGTTTTCAAGTATCTTTCTGCACCAGTTTTTAGTGCAGTACATCGAATTTTTTAAATTGAGCCGTTTTTTCGAAATATTACTTAATGTAGTGATAACAAGTATAATTTCCTTTATATTTATCGTTGTTTACGCATTAATATTTAAAATCAAACAAAAAGTTTGAACACACGTTATTTAAAAATCTTTTCCATACTAGTCGTTATCGCCATTATTTTTGTGGCGAGGCTCGCTTATTTACAGTTGCTGACGGACCGTTATGCTTTAAATGCAGCCAATACTTCCATTAAAACAGAATACGTTATTCCGCAGAGGGGTGTTGTTTTCGATAGAAATGGTAAGATCCTCGTAGGAAACCAGCCCGCTTATGAAATCTCTTTTACGCAGGCCTTAATGAAACCCGACTTTGATACTTTGGGATTCTGCAATCTGATGCAGATCAGCAAATCTGATTTTATCAAAAGAATCGACCTCATCAAGAAAGAAAAATACTATTCGAAGCTGACCCCTATGACCTTTTTTAAGGACCTCAGCAGAGAAGACATTGCCAGAGTACAGGAGATTATTTTCAAATATCCGGCATTCAGTATTGTATCCAGACCTCAGCGTCAGTATGAAGTGGGGACCTCCGGAAACCTTTTAGGATATACCAGTGAGGTTAATGAAAGAGAAATAAAGAAAGATTCAGCCTATTATCTTCCGGGAGACTTTATCGGAAAAACAGGGGTTGAAAAATCTTACGAAAAAGAACTTCGCGGTATAAAAGGAATAAAATATATTCAAAAGGATATCAGATTACGAAATATAGGATCTTATAAAAATGGAACCTTAGATAAAGATGTTGTTACCGGAAAGGATATTACCTTAACGATTGATTATGACCTTCAAAGAATGGCTGAAGAAATGCTTGTGGGTAAACACGGAGCTATTGTAGCCATCGACCCGAATAACGGTGAAATTCTGACCATGGCAACCGGTCCGGATATTGACCCTAATTTATTCACGGGACCTTATAAATCTAAAAATCTTTACGCCCTTTCTAAAGATACCTTATACGAAAATAAACCTACTTTTGACAGATCTGTTCAGGCAGCTTATCCTCCGGGGTCTACCTTTAAATTGCTGACTGCTCTTGCGGGACTGCAAATGGGAGTGATGGATGAAAATACAGTCTTTCCTTGTGGTGGCGGTTTTTTTTACAGAGGTTTAAGAATTAAAGGACATGGAGGAGCTGATCCTCTGATCCCGGCTATTCAGGTTTCCAGTAACTGTTATTTTTCCCATGCATTTATTGCGATCATGAATAAATATCCTGGAGATCCTTCCAGAGGCGTTGATGAATGGAAAAAAATCATGAGTAGCTTTGGCGTAGGAGAATATCTGAATAATGATATCGCTGTGGGTTCACCGGGAAGAATTCCTACCGGGAAATTTTACGAAAAAAGAAGCGGTAAAAAAGACTGGACGGGTGACTATACCATGAACGGTTCTATTTTCAATGGAATGGGACAGGGAGACGTTTTGGTGACGCCTCTTCAATTGGCAAATTATGTTGCCGCCATTGCCAATAAGGGATGGTTTTATACCCCGCATATCGTTAAATCTATTGATGGAAAACCTAATCCGGACAAAAGATTTAAAACAAAACATAAAACGCTTGTAGATCCTAAACACTTCGAGCCTGTACTGAAAGGTATGGAAGCTGTAGTATTAAGAGGTACCGCAAGAAGCTTAAAATCCAATGACTTTACTCAATTAGCAAAAACAGGTACTGCACAGGTTCCTCAGGGGAAAGATAACTCAATCTTTGTTTTAATTGCACCTGCAGATAAACCTAGAATCGTTGTAGCTGCAGTAATGGAGCATGCCGGATTCGGTGCAACGTGGGCAGGTCCTGCGTGTACAGTGATTGCAGAAAAATATATTACCGGAGATCTGAAGAGAGAAAATCTGTATAAGAAGATGACCAGTGCCAGCTTCATGCCTGAGTACAAAAGACAATGGGTAGCAGATCTTAAACGTAAAGGTTTATATAAAGACCCAAAAGAAGATTCTGTTAAGCTAAAAAGAAAGCAGGACAGTCTGAACTTTATTAAAGAGCAGAAAATAAAACTGCAGAAAAAAATAGAAGAAGAAACAAAGAACAATACTAAAAAGGTAAAGTAATGAAATGGGCAGAAGGAATAGATAAGCTAGGTCTTGGGCTGTATTTTGCGCTTTGTATCTTTGCAATCGCCAATATTTACAGTGTTGACCAGAAGTTGGGAGAAAAACAGTTGGTTTTCTTCTGTATCTCCTTATTTGTTGGACTTATAATATTCGTTGGAAGGAGTAAATTCTTCGAAAACATGGCGGGTATTATTTATATCGGTGGTGTTTTACTTTTGATCGGGCTTTTTCCTTTTGGAAAGGAGATTCTGGGGCAGAAAAACTGGTATAAATTTGGGAGCTTCACCATGCAGCCCGTTGAATTTGCTAAAATAGGAACAGCTCTTATGCTGGCGAATTATGTGTCAGGACCAGATTTTAATCTTAAAATTAAAAAATCACTCTGGACAGTTTTGGCTATTATCGGAATTCCTGCAGCAGTAGTTTTGGCGATTCCCGATGTAGGGTCTATGCTTGTATTTATTGCGTTTTTTATTGCGTTATACAGAGAAGGACTGAGTGGACTATTGTTTGGAGTAGGATTTATTTTTGCCGGCGTCTTTTTGATCGCTTTGGCTATTCCTCCGGTGTATGTAGCAGTCGCTGTTGTTGTCATCGCAGGTGTTCTGATCGCGATGAATTATCATAGAATGTCCTGGGATGTTATTTCTATTTCAGGAATTGCAGGATCCATTATTTTGCTGTGCGGATTGGCTTTCGGATCACCTTACATTTTGGAGAAACTTCCCAAGCACCAGAGAGAAAGAATTGAGGTTCTTTATAAAGGAGAAAAAGCATTTAGAGATACCTCCGGGTATAACTTATTATATTCCAAAACGGCTATCGGATCTGGCGGAGTTTTAGGCAAAGGATACCGTGAAGGTTCTGTAACACAGGGGAAATTTGTTCCTGAACAGGAAACTGACTATATTTTCTGTACGGTAGGCGAAGAATGGGGCTTTGTAGGAAGTGCCGTTCTCGTATTATGCTATATGGTCTATATCGGCCGGATCTATTATCTGGCAGAACAACAGAAATCCACCTTTAACCGTGTATTTGGATATTGCTTTGCTTCCATCCTGATGATGCACTTTACCATTAATTTAGGGATGGTTATGGGGCTTTTCCCAACTGTGGGTATTCCACTTCCTTATTTCAGTTATGGAGGAAGCTCGTTGCTTGCCTTTTCTATGATGACTTTTATTTTCTTTAAACTTAATTATTCGGATAAAAACAGCTTGGTGTAAGTTGTGAGGGGAAAAGGGAAGCCGAAATCTTTGATGTTTCCTTAAAGCCTGCAATATTCCTTAATAAAGGAGAACATAATCATTATCATTTAAGAATGTAGTTACGTATGAAGCAAGCCTATCTTTCAGACCAGGATTTTCAAAATATAAATTGTACCGACCAGTCTTTTGAAAAAGGCGAATACGAAAACTGTACATTCAGGAATTGCAGCTTTGAATATGCAGACCTTTCTGATTTTAGTTTCACAGACTGTGAATTTATCGGGTGTAATCTGAGTATGGCAAAACTGTTTAAAACAGCTTTTCGAGGTATCCGTTTCAAAGAATGTAAAATGTTCGGACTTCAGTTTAATGACTGTAACGGTTTCGGTCTTTCATTTACTTTTGACGACTGTGCCCTCAATAATTCTGTGTTCTACAATACATCGGTTAAAAAGACCATATTCAAAAATTCAAGATTGATTGAAACCGATTTTGCAGAATGTGATCTCTCCAATTCAGTGCTCAAAGGTTGTGATCTTTCCGGAGCTATTTTCGACCGGACAAACCTTGAAAAAGCAGATCTGAGAACTTCCTTCAACTATTCTATAGATCCTTCCGTAAATCGTCTTAAAAAGGCTAAATTTTCACTTTCCGAAGTACATGGACTCCTGTATAAGCTGGATATTGAAATTGACCGGAGTTAGATATTAGATATTAGAGGTTAGAAGTTAGAGGGTGGAAGCCACGACAAATTCTTTTATTCTGAAAATCTATACATAAATAATTCAATAGAGACGGGTTTTAACCCGCCTTTGTATTTTAAGATTCAAGATAAGGCTTTAGCCAAAACGTATTATTCCTGCCTATCAAACATACCTTGATGACTACGTTTTTTATTACGATGGCTAAAATCCATTTTACCTACATATTGTTCCCCTTCCTTGAAGGGGTGGATTTTTGCGCAGCAAAAAGACGGGGTAGTAAAACACTCTTCATGAAAAGCTCACCAGCCAGAAAATAAAAAAGCCATCAGATTTCTGATGGCTTCATTATTTAAATCAATTATTTAAAATTAAAAACTTGTCGCTGCGGATGGAGTAGAAGAAGCTAAATTGTTATAAGCGTCTCCGTTCTCGTTGATCACTCTTTTTGCGAACCTGAATTTCGGTCCCCAGTAAGAGTCATTCAGCGATGAGATCATTACCCCTTTAGAAGTGGCTGCGTGGATGAATTTGATTTCACCTTCTTCAGTTACACTTTCTACGATACCTACGTGAGAGATTCTTCTTCCGTGTGAAAAGAAGATCAAGTCTCCTTTCTGAAGGTCTCCTTTATCAATACTTTCTCCTTCCTGAGCCTGAGAAGCTGCTACTCTTGGTAAGCTAAGCCCTGCTGCTGCTCCGAATACAGAAAGAACGAAAGCTGAACAATCAATACCTCTTCTGGTCATTCCTCCGTATCTGTATGGAGTTCCAAGGTATGTTTCAGCTTCTGTTAGGATATTATCGATCGTTTTATTGTATTTGACTGCTTTTGCAATCTCAGAATTCTTAATGGATTTTTTTGCATTGGCTATAGATGCCGCCTTTTCAGCTAGAAAAGAATCAATAAGTCTTTGCTTATCCTGCTCCATTTTCTTGTTGTCAAGAGAAGCTAGTTTGGCATCTGTTTTGTATTCTTTAGCATAAGTTGCTGGTTGTGAAACTACATAATTTGTAGCGCAAGATTGAACTGATACTGTAGACACTAAAGCAACTAAATAAAACAAAACTCTTTTCTTCATATATATTTGATTATCCGTGTTAAAAGGAATATTTATTTTCTCAAAGCATTACAAAAGTAGAGATTCCGAGCAAAAGACCCCTGATATGATTATTGTCAGCTTCTTTATTTAACACATTTTAACATATTATTTAAGTATGTTAAAGAAAAACAAACCGCAACCGCCTATTTTTGGTGAGTCCGCGGTTTTTTTTATTATGATTCTTTAACATAATAAAAGGCGTTTCCTTTATTTATCGGATTTTAAGATTCACAACTCTAATTTTCAAGGCTGTTAATAAATCAAAAAAACTCCCCGGAAAAACCAGGGAGCTTAACTAATATGGAACTTTACAGATGTTATTTTGTGAATAACATTTCTCTATATTTAGTCATTGGCCAAAGCTCATCATCCACCATCATTTCAAGATCATCAGAAGCTTCTCTGATCACATCAAATAAAGGGATTACTTTGCTGCAGTAAGTTTCTGCCTGCTTCTGACTATTGGATACAGCTTTCGCTGCTTCTCTTGCTTTAATAAGATCCTCAACGCCAAGTTTGATCTTGGAAACATTCTCAGAGATATTAGTGATTAAGCTCATTTGCTCTTTCGCCAATGTTTTGAATTCTTTGTCCGGGAATATTTCTTTAAGACCTTTTACGTTCTCGATCAATCTGTTTTGGTAATTTAAAGCAGAAGGAATGATGTGGTTTCTTGCGATGTCACTTAAAACTCTTGCTTCAATATCAATAACAGTAGAATATTTTTCTAATTTAATTTCGTTTCTGGCCTCAACCTCTCTGTGAGTGAATACTCCCATTTCTTCATAAAGAGCAACGAATTTTTTATCCATTTCCTGCTTAAGGGCTTCAGGAGTGGTTTTTAAGTTATTCAAACCTCTCTTTTTAGCTTCTTTTGCCCAGTCATCAGAATATCCGTCTCCTTCAAACATAATGCTCTTGCACTGCTTGATGTACTCTCTCAATACATTGAAGATCGCTTCATCTTTCTTCAGTCCTGTTTCGATAAGGGCATCAACTTCTTTTTTGAAATCGATCAATTGTTTTGCAGCGATCGTGTTCATTACAGTCATAGACTCTGCACAGTTGGCAGAAGATCCTACTGCTCTGATCTCAAATTTATTTCCTGTAAATGCAAATGGAGAAGTTCTGTTTCTATCCGTGTTATCTAAAAGAATTTCAGGGATTTTTCCAACAACGTTTAGTTTTAAATCTGTTTTTTCGTCCGGAGAAAGTTTCCCTTCTGTTACTTTTTCAAGTTCTTCCAATACTCTGAACAGCTGACTTCCGATGAATACAGAAATAATTGCCGGTGGAGCTTCGTTGGCACCCAGTCTGTGGTCGTTACTTGCAGATGCGATGCTTGCTCTTAAAAGGTCAGCATATTCGTAAACTGCTTTAATGGTATTAACAAAGAAGGTTAGGAACTGTAAGTTTTTCTTAGGGTTTTTCCCGGGGCTTAATAAGTTTTCACCTGTATCGGTTGCTAAAGACCAGTTGTTGTGCTTTCCGCTTCCATTAACTCCTGCAAATGGTTTCTCATGGAATAAAATGTGGAAATGGTGCTTGTGAGCAATTCTTGCCATGATGTCCATCAACAAAGAGTTGTGGTCTACAGCAACGTTTACTTCTTCAAACATTGGGGCAAGCTCAAACTGGTTAGGTGCCACCTCGTTATGTCTTGTTGTTACAGGGATTCCCAATTTCATACATTCGATTTCCAACTCTTTCATGAAGTTCATTACCCTTGTCGGGATAGAACCGAAATAGTGGTCGTCCAGCTGTTGTCCTTTCGCAGGAGAATGTCCTAATAAAGTCTTTCCCGTTAAAACAAGGTCCGGACGGGATTGGAATAATGCGGAATCAACTAAGAAATATTCTTGCTCCCAACCTAAAGTAGGGGTTACTTTTGTTACGTTTTTGTCAAAATACTGCATTACGTTGGTTGCGGCTTCATCTACAGCGTTCAAAGCTCTTAAAAGAGGTGCTTTATAATCTAAAGTTTCCCCAGTATAAGAAATGAAGATAGAAGGAATACATAAAGTAGTTCCCATGATAAACGCAGGAGAAGTAGGATCCCATGCTGTATAACCTCTTGCTTCGAAAGTATTTCTGATTCCTCCGTTCGGGAAAGAAGAAGCATCAGGCTCCTGCTGGATCAATAAGTTTCCGCTGAATCTTTCGATGGCTCTGCCTCCTTCAATAGGGGTAAAGAATGAATCATGCTTTTCTGCAGTAGTTCCTGTCAATGGTTGAAACCAGTGGGTGTAGTGAGTCGCTCCTTTGCTCATTGCCCAGTCTTTCATAGCTACGGCTACCTGGTCTGCAATGTGTCTCTGGATCTTTGTTCCTTTTTTAATAGCATCCATAATAGACTGGAATGCTTCCTTTGTCAGATATGCTCTCATGGTCTCTTCTGAGAAAACATTCTGGCAGAATAAATCTGACAGTTTTCCGGGAACCTCAACAGAATTATCTCTTCTGAAGTCCTTAAATGGTAAAGTTTCTAACGCTTTGAATCTTAAAGTTGACATATTAAGGTTGTATTTTGTGGGGCAAATTTACAAAAAAAATGAATTGAAAATGATTTACCCCTAATTTTTTTAGGGGTTATTGTGAAATTTTATAAATATAAACGGTGGTTTAATTTTTTTAATAGGGGGAGGTAGCCTGTGAAATATAATGTTTAGCCTTATAACAGCGTCATAATTCATTTTATGATGTACGATTCACAATCTTTAAATATACAAATTTAAACTGCTTGTTAAAAGATACTTAAAATAGAATGCGCAAAGATTTTGTATATTTGTGTGAAATTTATTTTATGACAAATTCTAGAGCTAGAGAAACAACGGAAGCAATTGAAAGATTGTACATTTCTATGAGACACCTCTTTTACAGAGGTTTTTTTAAACCTGCCGGTGTTTCTGGAGAAAGTATCAGAAGTTTGTTAAAGACTATCAATCCAGAGATTTATGGTACCATGAATATTCCTAACAAATTGGAATTAGATGGTTTGATGTATGTTTTAGACAGACTTCCGGAAGGAATTGAAGAATGTGCTTTTATTCATCTTACATCAGATGAGGGTTTTGATAAAGGAAGTTTCGAACCTATTGTCCCTAAAAAGAGAAGAAGAAACTGTTACAGGATAGATGAGCACCAAATGAATATTGAAGTTCTTTTGGGACGTTCTGAAATTTATGATATTCTTACGCACCTTACCTTCTTATTTATAGAAGCAGATAAAGTGAGAAATCTGGCTTTTATTCAGGATGAAAACTGGAAGCCTACACGTGCCTTCAAAATTATCGAAGAAGTAGTAAAAGGGGAAAAGAAATTCAGCAGAAAGGAAAAAGAGGTTGCTCTTATTCATTTATCTTCTTTAATAGGAAGAACTTTTGAAGAAACACTGAATGCTTATAATTCTTTTGGGGATGACAATAATCCTGACCGTTTATTTAAAATCATCTACAACTTAGGAAAAGTAAGCCTTGAGGATGCCAAACAGACGAGAGAAAGAGAAATTCATTTCAGTGCTATATTAAAGGAAAGAGTAGGACACCATTACTTCGGCGAAAAATGGGCGAACAAAGTGAAAGAAGTTTTATTTGAAAACAATCTTCATATGCGTCCGCTTCACATCATTTCTGCCAACATGCACTCCGTGAAAAATATGCTGTATGGAAATGATGCCTTAAAGAAAAAAGACAACAAAGAAGTTGATTATAAACTTTACGGAGAGATTTCTGATAAAAAAGAACTTCGTGACAAAGTTTCAAAATATGCTTTGGAGGAAGGATTGATTTATATTAATGATAAGAGCGGAAGTAATATTGATGTTCAGATTATTGATTTAAGCAAAACAGACCTTAAAAATACACCATTCAACAGTATAAAATACGGCGGAGACGATGTGATCATGGTTTTTGACTATGCGTTCGGAGAACAGGCTTTTGAAGTAATGGACGAATTGTTGAGACCCTTCGAACACAAAGGAGAGGTGTATATGATGAAAGTGAAATCTGTTTCTATTATGGGTAAAGCCGGAATTCTTGCCGGAGGGAAAGGAGATATTATGATTCCTACCGCTCATATTTTTGAAGGAACGGCAGATAACTATCCTTTTGAAAATGCTTTGAAACTGGATGATTTTAAAGATGATGAACTGAAAGCATTTGAAGGCCCGATGATCACTGTATTAGGAACATCACTTCAGAACAGAGATATCTTATCGTACTTTATGAACACTTCATGGAAGGCAATTGGTCTTGAAATGGAAGGAGCACATTACCAGAAAGCGATTCAGGTAGCTTCTAAGATCAGACATCACATTGCACCGGACCTGTTTGTGTGTTACGCTTACTATGCTTCGGATAATCCATTGGAAACGGGAAGTACACTTTCTTCAGGAGGTCTTGGTCTTACGGGAGTGAAACCTACTTATCTGATCACTTTAAGAATCCTTGAAAAGATCTTACAAAGCGGAAAAAAAGAAATTCCTGCTAAAAAATAATTTGATTTTAAGTCATATTGAAACCTCAGATGTTTTGCATTTGAGGTTTTTTATTTTAGACTTCCCGCAGATTGTACAGGTCTCAGGGGAAAATTGCGCATAAAATCTGAAGGAATTATCATAAGCGACCTAAAAAGCCTTAAAACCGCTCTGTTTAGGGGTGCTTTTATATGTTCTCAGAAAATGCTTAATTGCATAATGCTTGGTTCAAAGCTATAATAGCTTTCTCATAATGCTCCCTTTTTACTACAAACTGCATGTTAACCTGCATGATGGACTGTGCATAGCATTCGATATTAATATTATTCTCATACAGGGCTTTTGCCGCACGATATAAGAATCCGGGTGTAGCAATATTGGTTCCCATTGCACAGACTAATGCAACCGGAACTCCCGTTACCTGATAGAAATTTTGTTTAAGTTCTTCCAAAAGCTTTTCCGAGGCATTACTTTCCCAAATCACCATTGTTATTGAGTTTGCGTTTGTAGATTTCAACACATAACTTATATTATACTTTTGGAAATAGGTCATGATTTGGGCATCATAACCCACTTCACTTACCATAAGCGGATCGTGAATTTCTATGGCCAGCATTTTTTTTGATCCGGAAACAATCTCAACACGAGCGTCAGGAGATACATAATTCTTTGAAATCAGGGTGCCGATATGATCCGGGTCGAATGTATTTTTAATACGGATATTAATTCCGGAGAGTTCTAATGGTTTTGCTGCCTTTGGGTGAATGGCTTCCATACCTATATCAGCCAGCTGGTCTGCAATGATATAATTGGTCAGTCCCACTGGAACACAGTTTTCTACACCCACGATATTTGGGTCTGCGCTTGATAAGTGATATTCTTTATGGATAACTGCCTCATCAGCCTTTATATCTACAGCGGCCTTACTGAAGGTAACTTCGGAATATCCACGATCAAAAACTCTCATAATTCCTTCAGTTCCTTTAGTGTATCCCGTTGCTACACAAATCACATTTTTAAAATCTATTCCGCTGAATTCTTTTGTAATTCTTTCATCAATAGTAAGGGCTTCGTTGTCATCAAATCCGCATAAATCCACAAATTTTGCATGAATTCCTTTATTGTTGATAATATTAGTAGAATTCCACGCAGAATGCGCTTCCCCAATAGAAGCTAAAATTTCCCTTGCTGCAAGATGAATATCGTGTGCATTTACATATCCCGATGCCAAAACCTTACTCAGGCTGCTAAGCATCGTTTTTGCCTGCTCCACTCTGTTTGTTATAAATTCATTAGCTTCAGAAAGCTGAAGGCCAACATTTTCCAATCCTTCATTAATGGAAATCAGTTTTTGGCATACCTTATCGAGATCAGCTTTATAGTCTTCACTGTTCAAAAATTTTTGATACACACCAGGCTCATTTGTTTTTTTGTGTTCCAATAGCCAGTTGGTGACATTATTATAGGCTGAAACTACAAAAACCCTATTATAAAATTCTCCTTCCTTTCTTTTTCCAATAATTATATTGTAAAGAACATCATGAAACTGAGACATGGAAGTTCCTCCTATTTTTTCTACGGTCAGCATTATACAACTTTATTTAATCTGCGAAAATAAGAAAATTAAGATGATTGGAGATACTGATCTGTAAGTCGCCTGTTTAATCTTTTTAAAAAACACCTATGCTTCATTCAAATTCTAGAATCAGCCTAGTCAAGGTTTTAAACCTTGACTAGGCTCACGGGACATGAATGATTGTATTTAGAATTGTGTATTAATTTGTGTCATTTGTGGTTAAAAAAAGATATAGGCTTATTTAAATTTCCCACAGATTTCTCAGATTTTAAGCATCGTTCTCTGTGAAATCTGTGTCTTCTGTGGGAACTCAATGATTATGTTTTGGTTTAAAAAATCTACTTCATCTCCAAAATTTTTGTGAGTGAAACTTAACCATCAGAATTAAAATCCATCTAAAGCCATAACAGATCAAAAAGCCCTAAAATAGCTCCATATTTGAGGGTTTTACATAAATTACCTACCTTTAAAAAAAATAAATTTTAAATGAGAAAATCGGCTGCAATCATTTTTGCGTTTATCATTTCACAATTTCAGGCTCAGCAGGGAGCTTATTATCAGCAGGCTGCGAAGTATAAAATGGATATTGATGTTAATGCTGAAAAATTTACCTACCAGGGAAAACAAAGTTTAGAATACACGAATAACTCACCTGATGAGCTGAACGTTGTGTATTTTCATCTGTACTGGAATGCTTTTAAGCCTAATTCGATGATGGACCAGAGAATTGCTGGCCAGGGGAAAAATGGAGATTCCAGACTGCAGAAAGATGGGGTTTCAAGGTTGGCGTCTATTCCGAAAGATCAGGAAGGTGCCCAAAATATCCACTGGATCAAACAAAACGGAAAAGATCTGAAATTTGAGATCCAGGAAACCATCATGAAGGTATATCTGGCAGAACCTATCCAGCCGAATGCTACGACCACCTTTACAATGGATTGGGATGCTGTCATCCCTCAGCAGATCAGAAGAAGCGGCAGAAACAACAGGGAAGGTGTAGATATGACGATGACCCAGTGGTATCCGAAAATTGCAGAATATGATTATGATGGTTGGGCAACCTTTGATTATATAGGAAGAGAGTTTCATGCGCCGTTCTCGGATTTTGACGTTACCATCAAGATCAACAAAGATTATGTCATCGGAGCAGGAGGAATTCTTGAAAATCCGACGGAAGTAAAAGGATATGATGCCGCTGCAAAAATTACAGCTGATAAAAATAAAAAAGCAGTCTGGAAATGGAAAGCCAATAATATCCTGGATTTTGCCTGGAGTGCAGACAGAGATTATATCATCAAAAGTTTTGATGTTCCGGAAGGACCAAAGGTATTCCTGGTTTATCAGCAGAATGACAAAACGAAAGTTTGGGAAGAAGCCCAGCCTTATGTGACCAAATATTTCCAGTTAATGAACAGGCATTTCGGAAAATACGTGTACCCGACATACGCTTTCATTCAGGGAGGCGATGGCGGAATGGAATACGGAATGTGTACCATGATCCTGGGAGAAGCGAAAGATATTAAAGGCTTAATGGGGCTAATGGCCCACGAAGGCGCACACTCCTGGTATCAGCAGATGCTGGCAACCAACGAATCGGTACGCCCGTGGATGGATGAAGGATTTACTAGCTATGCGGAAGGTTCTGTGATGTATCAGCTGTTTCCGGAAGAACTTCCCAACCCATTTGCCAATACAGTGAATGCATACAGAGCTTTCATTAAAAAAGGCATTGAAGAACCTGCGGTATGGTTGGGAGACCACCATGACAATGGAAATGCATATACTTATGCATCCTACGTAAAAGGAGAACTGTATCTGGTAGAACTTGGTTACATCATGGGTGAGCAGAAACTTACTGAGACTTTAAAGCAGTATTACGACCAATGGCACCTGAAACACCCTTCTGACAGAGATTTTCTTCACATTGCTCAAAAAGTGTCAGGAATGGATCTGAAATGGTTCCATAACTACTGGATCAACACGACGAAAACTATTGATTACGGGATCAAAGACGTGAAGTATGATGCAAAATCTACTACAATCACTTTGGTGAATAATGGGCAGGTTCCCATGCCTGTTGATTTCAGTGTATTGACTACAGATAAAAAGGTCGTTACCTACCAGATCCCTTTGAATATGACCCATACATGGAAGGAAAAAGATATATATGGAGACTTTAAGACAATGCCTTACTGGCCATGGACGCAGAAAGAATATATGTTGACAATTCCTTACACGAAAGGTCAGCTGTCAGTTTTAGGAATAGATTTCAGCCAAAGATTGGCAGATGTAAATATGGATGATAATATTGTAGAAGTGAAACCATAGATCCTATAAGATAAAAAGATAATCCCACAGAAAACTCTGTGGGATTTTTATTTGTATTTAATTTCGAGTATTCCGGCCTGAAATCTGATGTCTCACATCTTAACCTATTCATCATTCACTTGCGAAGCAAAATTCACCTCAGTAAATCTCTTTATTTTATTCCAAACTGCTGTACCATCCAGTGATTAGGGTGATTTTTGACCAGATCATTTTTTAGAACCTCATCTTTCGTGTTAAGGTAAGTGTATACTTTTAAAGGAACTGAATCCGGATATTCTTTTAATCCCTGATCTAATACCGTTTTGGCTTCGCTTTTCTTTCCTGCTCCGTCCAGTGATTCGGCTTTATAGATATAGATGATGGCCGGTACTTTTCCATAAACCTCCCTGGTTTCGTTCTCCAGGATGTTCATGGTTTCGATCTGGAATTCGGTATCAGGTGCTTTTCCAGCCATTGAAGTTCTGCTGATGTGCTGTTGATACATCAGAAAAAGCATCAGGATATGAAGGTTCTTTGTATTGGGATCTGAAGCCATTTTCTCAATTCTCTGAATGGTCTCCGTGGTCATTTCATCATTTTCTGCCTGCAGGTTTTTGTTGTAAAACTCATCCAGTACTTCATAGACAGCGCGGTCATTCTTGTCAATCTTGGCCTGTTCTTTTATTTTTTGGAATAGGTCTTTTACTTGGGCTCCACTCTGCGCAAAAGCACTCAGGCCAATACAAAAGAAAAATGCTAAGATCAATTTTTTCATAGAAAACCGGTTTAAAATATTTTCAGTTTTAAAGGTAACTAAATGTTTCCACTTTTCTAAATCTTCGATCTAAATTTTCTTTAGTACGTGTAAAGAAAGTAGTACACTCATTAGAGGAATCAAGAATTAATCTTAATATTCTTTTGCGTAAGTTTTCTTCTCTGCCAGATATTCAGTTTTACTTCCGTTTCCAGTTTTGAAAAGAGTTTTAATTGTTTTCTTTTGTTTAGCATTTGTGAAGTCGGGTAAATAGCATACAAAATGCAGATGAGGTCCGTTTGTCCAACCTGTATTGCCACTTAATCCTATTAGGTCACCTTTTTTTACAGTATCCCCGATTTTTATTTTAACTCCATTTTGTTTTAAGTGAAAATATTGAGCAATTGTTCCGTCTGAATGTAAAATAGAAATATAATTGGCCAGATTTGCACAACTTATTGTGGGACATCCTTTGTTGCTGGTTTGAACAGCCTCAATCACTTTTCCTTCTCTTGCCGCTGTAATTTCCGTGCCTTCAGGCATTACAAAATCTAAAGAGTTTTCATTCTGGTGAGAAAATGTTCCGTTGTAACCCTGATAGACATTGAAAGATTTGCCTTTTTGAAAAGGGAGGTCGTATTGGTAGTCAGAATCATAGGTTTTAATGGTGACATCTCCGATCATTGTATAATAGTTGGGCATTTTCTTTATTTTCCAGCCTTTCGTCTTATCATTAACTACAAAATAAGTAATTCTGTATTTTGTGGAATTTGCAGGTATTACCTGAATGAGTTTGAATGCTTCTGGGGTCCTCATGTTTTCAACTTCAGGTTGCTGAGGGAATGATATTGAAATAGGATAAATTTCAGCATTATCTACATAGTAGGTGACTGAATCTTTCTTTTGTTCAAAGTATATTTTTGCCGGTTTCTGCGCGAATATTAAAGCAAATTGGGCTAATAATATCAGGGTAATTATCTTTTTCATTCTATTGTGGTTAGTTTTTGATAAGTATTTTATTCTGTGAGGAAGTCTGCTTGCCTAAATTTGATCAGTTTTTTTTAATATTACACTTTCTCTTTTGATATTTTTTCAAATATTTGAATCCGATACCCTGTTGCGGACGGATAGTATAATTCTAATTTTTCATTAAGTAATTTAAGATGATGGTCTCCTCCTAATCCCGGGCATTTATCTGCTTCTAATCGGAATGTTTTATCCAGTTTCATGTATTTTGGGATATAAAATTTTCCTTTTGAATTATTATCTTTAGTTTCTTTCCAATTTCCTGTACATAAATCTCCATTTGAAATAAATGTCCCATCAGTTTTAAGCGATACTGTCATTTTACTTTCTACTTTTTCAGGAGTCAATGATGAGCGAGCAACATAAATATTATCACTATTAATTATACTGGAAAGTTTCCAATTTCCTACAAGATTATCTTGTAGAGAACTGCAACTAAAAAATAATAAAAGAGAGATTGTAAGAGCGATATTTGTTTTCATTTAAAAGAACTGTTTTATATTCAGCATCTGTATATTAAGTTCAGTAAACTTGTTTTAAAAAGTTGACGATTGCCGCTACATATTTTTAGCTAATAGTAAAACAAACCGCAGAGTTTTCTGCGGTTTTTAAAATTTTAATTATATGTACATATTTTTCCATACTTTTTTTAGTGGCATATACCAAATTATTAAAGTAATGCAATAAGCAATTAAATATGTATAAAAATATTGATTTACAGGATAGCTTTTATAAACAAATAAAGATCTTATTTCATGTTCGTTTAATATACCGCCCAACACTAATCCTGAAAAGATGGTGAAAATTATATTTCTTGATTTTTTTAGATAATAAGTAATTAATATATACAAAACAAAGAAAAATGAGAGACAAATAAAATTATATGGCTCAAAAATATGACTAATAACTTGAATCAAATATAAAAACCAAAATCGAAAATCAAATTGTATGATACAAATTAAAATACTTAATATTAGTGAAAATATCAATAATATTAATGAAAAAATAAAACAGTTAATTATTGTATAAATTTTTAGTGACATCCTAATGCTGTTATTGGTTTATTTCCTCTAAGATAATCTTTTACAAAGATATAATTTGGAGTATAGTCAGTACTTGGTATAATTGATGAACTTCCATTTTTACTATTTACAAATGATGAAACTTTTTGCTGCATAGTCGTCCACATCTCCTGAGCTTTTGAATATCCAAAGCTTTCAACCGTGTATTGCAATGCATTATTTGATACTTTTGTAGTAAATCGATCCACACCTCTAGTATAAATAATCATGTCACCTGAAGCATCTACAGAATATCCAAATAGCCTGTTGCCGCTTACAGGATGTTCCCCGTCCCATGGAGATTTTACAGTAGTGAAAATCCATGCTTGTGAGCCAAAACCGCTACATACTACCGTACCGTTATCTGGCGGAATTTTAATTGTAATCAAAGCTCCTATAGGATTAGTTGAGTTCCAAAGTTGGGTATCATCAATTCCATATTGAGACTCTACAACAGGATAAAACATTCCATGATTTATATCTGTGAAATTATTTATATTTTTTCTAAAATAATCAAAAAATTCGGCAGGTGTATATTTTACTCCAGGTGATTTTTCTGGCATATTAGAAATTTTCACGGGGTAAACATCCATATTGATAGTAAAAGAATTCGAATAATCTAAATTTTGAATAACTGCACTACTAAACCAGCCCGTATTTCCATTTACCTGAAATATTTTATTCTTAACAGATTGTGGAATTGGGTGGGTGGCCAGTTCTTGCCATTTCGGTAATTCTGTACATGGGATATCTAATAGCAAATTAGGGTTTTGTGTTATCGCATCATCAAGAGCTTTAAAACGATGGAATATTTCTAAAGGTACATTTATATCGCCATATTCTTCTTGTAGAAACTTATAAACAGAATTTAAAAATTCATGGTTTAAGTCATTAATTTGGACGTTAGGATTGTCTTGAATATATTTTAAGAGTGCTTTTACAAAAGTTTGTTGTTCATCAGATAGAAAAGAATCGAAAGGATACAGATGTTCAATAGCAAAAAATTGGTATATTTTTAGTCTAAATTGATCATTGCTGTTAATTTGAGTAATTTCTGTATTATTTAATCCCAATGGATTAAAATCAGGTGGGTTTTTTATAGTTCCCGTTTTTATTCCTTTAATGCTGTATATAGGGGCAACGGTAGGAATTGTAATCACAGCGGGTGTAGAAGTAGATGGGATGCCGGGATCACCGCCACCGCCACTTACTCCCCCTGGGGATCCTTCGTTTCCTCCCGGAGTGTAGCCAGTGTTTAATCCCCCACCAACATTGCAGTTGGGATTATTATATGACGCTATAATATCCTGAGGCATATAAGTCTGCTCTACATCACAGAATTGACCGTTTGAATGGTTTCCTTGATGACCACAGTTGAAAGTTGTAACCATATATGTTGTACAGCCTACAGAAAAAGTATCTATATACATTATTTTGGAATTTGAACTCCCTGAAGTATTTTGGATCAATTTCTCAAGTTGATAAGAGTTGGGGTCGATTTGTAGATTTGGTAATCGTTTATATTTAATAATATGCCTTTCAGAAATTTGATTATTCACATATTTTAATACCAGTTTCTGTTCGTAATCATTGCGAGATGTTCCTACAATATAAAATGAATAGTATTTTACATTAAGATAATCAACCTCTTCAAAAACATCTGTATAAACTTCAATTCCTTCTATTATCGAATTTTTTAATGAAGAGCCTGAAGTGGGTGGGCTTTCCTGTTTTAAAAATACATTTACGCCCTCAATATTTTGTTTTAAAGAAAAACTACTTTCGTAATCACTCTTAAACAGTTGCTTTGTGATAATATTATCTTTTGTAAAGGCATGTGGATTTTGTTTTGAATTTTCATTATTCATATAATCCAGCTCTTCACGGCACCCAGATAATAGTGCTAATATGAAGAGCATTAGGAAGTTGTTTTTTTTCATTTTGTGTTGAATTAATAATTTTCACAAGAATAGAATTTTTTAATTAATCTGCAACACACTTTTTCGGAAAAATTATTACTTTTACGAAAACTATTTTTACTATTATGGAAAAGATTATCAAGAAGATCTCGGAGATCCGCACCAGAAAAGGCTTTTCTTATGAGAATATGGCTCATGATCTGGATCTTAGTACCTCAGCGTACAGAAAAATAGAAATGGGAGAAACTAAGCTTACTGTAGAAAGGCTGGTTGATATTTCTAAAATACTAGAAACGCCTCTTAACGATTTGTTGGATACAGATTCGCAAAAAAATTTTAACCAAGAAAATAAAGATAATGCACATGGGTTTCAAGGTTTCAATGATAATATTTTTAATGAATATTCTGAAGTTTCCAAGAAACTTATTGCTAACTATGAGAACCAAATAGAAGCTTTAAAAGCGGAAATCGAGCAACTGAAAAAAGGATAAATGAATTCAATCGTAATCAACGTAGGGAACAGCAATATCAGATTTGGACTTTTCAATGGAGATAACTGTGATATTTCATGGGTAATCAATACAAAGCCCTACAGAACAGTAGATGAGCTCTATGTACAGATGCTTATGCTGTACCAAACCTATAAAATAGAACCGAAAGAGATCAGTAAAATCATTATAGGGTCCGTAGTACCTCAGCTTACCAAAGTGATTAGTTCGGCCATCAAAAAAATCCATGGTATTCTGCCTGTGATTGTTGACCGGTCTACGCCTTCAGGAGTGCAGGCAAAATCTAAGCAGATGGGAACAGATATTTATGCTAATCTTGTAGCTGCCCATAATTTGTATCCTGACCGAAAAAAAATCATCATCGATTTCGGAACTGCGCTTACAGCAAGCTGTGTAACAGAGACAGGAGAAACACTGGGAGTGATTATTGCTCCCGGAATTGTAACCTCTTTAAATTCTTTGATCAATCAGACTGCTCAGCTTCCTGATATTGAGCTTAAAAAACCAAAATCTGTATTGGGACTGGATACGGTGACGTGTATGCAGAGCGGAATGGTATATGGATTTCTGGGAATGGTAGAAGGTTTTATAGACCGTATCAACGATGAGGTGAATGATGATTGTTTTGTGGTGGCAACGGGTGGTGTTTCCCATGTTTATAAGCCATTGACTGAAAAGATTCACGTAATGGACAGGTTACATACATTGAAGGGACTTTACTTTTTAGGTAAAAATTTATAGATATAAGAGATTCAGGTCAAGGTTAAGTGTAAGGATTGTTCAATAAAAATAAACCATGAGAAAACTAGAAAAATTTCCAAAAATAGAAACAGAAAGACTGATCCTTTCCCAACTAAAGGAGGAAGACGTTCCTTTTGTGACTGAATATCTTCAGAACAAAATTTTCTCGGACCTTACCTCCAATATTCCCTATCCCTATACCAGAGAGCATTCGGAACTTTGGATTAAGATGTCTCAGGAAGCTTTTGATAATAATACAGGATACACATTTGCCATCCGTAATAAAGACGGACAAATTATAGGAGCAATAGGACTTCACGACAGGGAAGATGATAAAGCCGAGCTTGGTTATTGGATGGGAAGACCTTTCTGGAACAAAGGGTATATCACAGAAGCAGCTCTTGCGTTGATTGAATTTGGTTTCCGGGAACTGGAATTCAACAAGATTTATGCTACTTATTTTCTTCACAATCCTGCCTCCGGAAGAATCCTGGAAAAGATAGGAATGGATGAAGAAGCAAGGCTGAAACAACACCTTAAAAAGGACGGTGAATATTTTGATGTCATGATGTATTCTGTCCTGAAAAATAAATATTGATTTAACTTTTCACGGAAGGAGGCTTCAAATCTCAAAATACTTCCATGAAAACAACCTACTTTCTAGTAGCCTTAATCTTAAGCACATTTCTTTTTTCACAAACTAAGCTGATCGCTTTAAAAGCCATAGCGGAAATTCTACACACTTTAGTGCCGCCGTTTCTGAAAATTTTTATGATACCAATTTATCTAATCTTGGTGTCGTTCCGGAAAGGTATGTAAGAGATGCCAGACAATAAGTTATCTTTTGCTTTTGAAAAACTCTTTCACGATGGATGAACATTCATGTTCCATGATTCCGGTTACTATTTCCGTTTTGGGGTGTAAAGAAAGATGCTTGTTGATAAATCCTCTTTGTTCATCTCTGGCACCAATCACCACTTTTGAAATCTGTGACCATGAAAGCGCTCCTGAGCACATCACACAAGGCTCCATCGTTACATACAATGTGCAGTTGATTAAATATTTTCCCCCAAGAAAATTGGCGGCGGAAGTAATGGCCTGCATTTCTGCGTGGGCAGTCACGTCATTTAATGTTTCGGTAAGATTATGAGCTCTCGCAATGATGCGGTTATTGGAAACAACGATACATCCAATAGGAACCTCATCTTTTTCTAATGCAGCGTCTGCTTCCTGCAGGGCCATTTTCATGTAGTATTCGTCGGTAAACATTTAATCAAAATTTAACATTAAAGGAACTGACATTATAGCTCTTACCGGCAACCCATCTTTTTTTGCAGGTTCCCATCTATCTTGGGTTAGTAATATGGCAAGTTCCGCGTATCTATTAAATTTTTCATTATCTCCGATTCCTACTGCTTTAATGATACTGCCGTCTTTTTCAACAATAAATATCAATTTACAGGTAACTTGACCTTTACCCTGAATATTTTGAATGTTCATATTTTTAGAAAGCTCCTCTTTGAAAAAAGCATCTCCCTTAGGATGAATGGGCTTTGTTCCTCCATTTTGGGACTTAACAGATTTCATATTTAAGATGTCGGATTCAGTCAGTTTAATTGCTTTTAGATATTCACATTCTCTGTTGAATTCCAGATCTCTTATGTCTTCAGATTTCTGTATATTAATCTTCTTAATTTGCCTTTTAGTCTTTTTTTCCAGCAGCTGGATTTTGTAATGGTTTTCCAGATTTTGCAGCTGTATCCCATACTTCTCTTTGATCAGTCTAAGATTTTCGGTCTGTTGAGAGAAACAGAAACAGGAAATCAAAAAACAAAATGATAGGAAACAATTTTTCATTAGTCCTGAAGAGTTAAGGTTAAAGGAAGCTTGAGGTAATATCTTACCGGATCGCCTTTGCTAACTGCCGGAGAAAACTTCTGCGAAACGGAATACAGCGCGATTTCAGCCTGCCTGTTAAAAGTGAAATTATTTCCCTGTGCATGAACGTTGCTGATGCTGCCATCTTTTTCAACAATAAAAGCTACATCTGTTTTGACGGTTTTTACTTCAGTATACACTCCGTCTGTGTAAAAAATATTGGCGACTTCCTGCCTCAGTGTATTGAATCCACCAGGGTAATCTGCGGATTTTTCAAAATCGACTGGTTTATCGGGATTGTTTTCTGATATGCCTTTTGGACTCTTTAGAGATTGAAGGTCTTCCAGATTTCTTACTTTTAACAAAGCTGCGATCATAGATACATTTTCAATGCTGTCCATCTTTTTCATGAAAAGAACATAATCAAGCTTTATGCTTGCCTTTCTGAAAGAGTCAGATTCCTGATCGAACTTCTTTTTGAATTCTGTATTCAGCATACTTCTGTGCTGGTTGTAATAGTTTTTTACATGCTTGAATTCTTCCTTCTGCTGGGAAAAGCAAACGGAAGAAATGAGACAGAACAGGTATAGAAATAAAGCTTTCAAAGAGTATATTTATGTAAATATAATCAAAAAAAATGAGCTTTATGCCTTATGATCAGCTTTCCAGATAGCGGTTCAGTGACTCCTGAAGATGGGTGCGGATGTCATCAACTAAACATTTAGGTTCAAGGACGGTGACTTCTTTTCCATACGAAAGAATTTCCTGCATAAAATCGTACGTAGGGTGGAGGAAAAACTCAAAATAGATCTCTTCGGGAGTTTCTTTCGTTTCTTTCTGGGACTGGTGCAAAGGAAAACTCCGGATATATTCGCCCTGATGTCTGCTGCATTTCATGACGATATTCTGTGGTTTTTGCTCTGCCAGATTCATAACGCCGAAAGCATTTTTGAAATGTTCCCTGAAATTGTAGTTATACTTTTCGCGGAATTTGTTGTCGCTCACATCCAGATAATTGACTCTGTCTAAACCGAATGACTTCAAGATCTTGTCCTTGGTGTCAATGGCGATGAGGTACCATCTGTCCTTGGATTCTTTTAAGGCCAGTGGATGTACCTTGCGGGAAGTCATTATTTTATTTTTGTAGTTGTAATGTTCAAAACTTACGACTCTTTTGTTACGGATGGCGAAGAAAAGATCATAGAAATGCTCTATTCCGGTTGGTTTTCTGCTTTCAAAAAAGATAAAATCTGAAAAGTCCGGATGAAGATTCAAAGCATTACTTACCTGAAAGGATTCCAATAATTTCTGGTTGTATTCATCCACTTCCATAATGGGGCGGCTTTCAATATAATATCGGTTATCTCCCTTCTTTTTGTTGTGAATGGAAAGATTAAAAAGATCAGAAATCTCACGAATATCCCTCTGCAGTGTACGGATCGAGTAGCTTTTGATCCCTGCATCCTGAAATTCGAAAGAGTTGAGAAGATAGTCCTCCAGCTGGGAATAGGTAGCCGGAGAACTTTCTAATCTTTTTATTATTAAGGCATATCTTGTCAGATAAAAATCTTTTTTCATTCGTCTGTATTTTATATGGCAGCACTGCTGCGTTTCATGGTAAATTTTTATAAGACAAATATATAGGCTTAATGCGACAAAACGTGTCGTGTTTTATTTTTTTGTGGAAATTTATTGCCCGTAATCTATGAAAGAACTCTTATTTATGAAGAGGTGAAATGTGGAGGGTGTAACTTCTATTTTTGAAATGGGACTATTGGAAATAACAAAGGTAGTTTTGTTATTTTGTTCATTTTCTGTAAATGTTTTCCCTTGTAAATTATTTTTTACAATATCTTTAAAAACCTGAGAAGGAATAGAGAATTCCATAAATAAGTTGTCCAAATATTCAGTATTTCCTCCGAAATCAGTTTTTACCCCATCTTTAAAATCAAATTGTATTTTTTTGATATCTTTTCTTTTAGAATTCTCTTTTTTTGTGTTTATCTCATAGTCAACAATTCCTGTCCATACAGGTAAAGGATTTGCATACTTTTCCTTGAAAATTATTATTAAAGTAGAAATTAATTCAGAGAGAGAACATTTTAATAATAATTCTTCCAATGCCTCTTCTTTATTTAAATTCTCCATTGCATTGGGATCGTACTGCTGCTGATCTAATACAATCGCTCTGTATTGTTTCGGTGTTACATAATATAACACTTCATAGTTTTTTTTTGTTATCATTTTATAATTTTTTATAATGAATATATTCTACCCTGTTTTTTAATTTCATAAGTTGCTCTATATAAAGATCTGCAACTTCTAAAGAATTATCAAAAAGAGTTGCCGAAAACATTTTTTTCTCATTTTTGGCTTTTACTATTTCCTTTATAAGAAGTCTAATCTCTGTAGTTGTTAATGGTTCTCCTATATATTTTAACACAAATACACTTTTGTCAGTTGCTGCTATAGCTCTAAGTTCTTTTATTTGATTAAATAAGAATGCTCTAATATCTCCAGTACTTAAACTACTGCCAAGTGGATGGTTATGTGTAACTATTGACCCTCGTAAATGTTCAGAATGAGGAGTCAAATCTACTTCTTTACGTCTCCCACTAGTAATGCCTTCAATCATTTCTCCTGTGGCTTTTTTAATTCCTGCATATTCATCTGCGAGTTCAAAGATTTTCTTTTCGTATTCAAGAATTTCAACAGGAGCTATATCGGAGGCTATATCCACCACTTTTACTAAGATACTTCTGATCTCATTGCCTGTTCCTTCATAAAGAAGTAGCTTTTTATTACTTAAAAACCAATCTGCTATTTTTTTCCAAAGATTATTAACAAAATCCTGTAATTTTTTTCCTCCTTCTTTTAACAAGAATACTAAATCTTCTAAGGCTTTGCTCACTTTTTGATAAGCTTCAGCAGTTTGTATTTTTACAAATTTAGTAGTTTGAGAGATTGTTTTTCCAATTTCAGAATTAATTTTTGCAAGAATCTCACCCATTTTTCCAATTTCAGATACTTTTGCTATATCTGCTATCGGGATAAAAAAAGTACCTATAAATGAAATTGTGAAACCGGCAGCATAATTAATTCTAACCCAATTCAAATCATCACCGTCTTTGCCGGTGAGATATTCTTTGATTTTTTTTGCGCCTTCTTTTATAGCTTCCCAGAGATTTTCTAGTAATGTCATATCCAGCATATCCCAGAAATTGTCAATCATTTCTAATGTATGTTGAAAATCTTTGCTAATGTCGAAAGGAGCTTCTAATAGACCTCCAAAGAATTTAAGAGTAGAAGCAACAAAATCTACCAAGCCATTCCATATTCCACAAAGTAAAGCAATGTTTTCGGTCAGATTCTCTTTTACAAATCCAGCTAATGAATCAGATGGTTCGAAGAATTTTTCTATCTGTTGTTTTACATAGCTGTTATATTTGTTTATAAATTTTTCAACCATATTTAGTTGATCGAGAATCAGATCATCTAAAAATTTTGGAGTAAGATCTGTAAGATCAAATCCTTTCTTATCTGTGAAAAGATTGCGTAAATATTTTAATTTTTCTGTTGGGATAGTAAACGCTTCAACTAACTTATCCTTTTTGAAAAAATAACCTTCAATCTCTGTATCCCAGAAGTTATCTGAAATTTTTAAAAAGTCGATGCCCTCTCCAAGTTTCTTTAATACCCAGCCTAATGCTTTAGCAGGGGCAGAAACTCCCAGCATAACATATTTTAAAAGGCTAAAGAATCCACTTTTTATTTTACTTTCTTTGATGTAGCCATTCTTCATTAATTCTTCTACAATTTCCTGATTTACACTATCTGTATTTTTTAATACAGCCTTCATAATTTCATTATCAAAGAGATTGCTTTTGAGATTGCCTTGATCATCAGTAAATTGTTTTCGGACTTTTGAAGACATTTTTCCAAATAAAACATCATTACTTAATTCTCCTGAATCACTTTCCAGGAATAGAATGACTTCATCATCTTTAGGTTGTACAATTTCATAACATTCTCTAACCTTATTTCCGTCATTCGAAACAAATAATAATAATTTAAAAGCCAACAAATCTCCCTGATCTCCATAATTAGAATTTCTATTGTTATCAAAATAATAATTGTAAGTGTTAAACTTATATTTGTCTTTAACAGTAAGGTTAACTTCTTCAATGACATTCGTGTTCCCATGGCCAGAAATGTTCCCATCTGGATAATATTTCTTGTGAATATCTTCGGCAGTCTGGTTGAAAAGTTTTACTGTTGCCAACGGGCTTACATTATTCATTCCTCTGATATTTTCACCAATTGTAAAAGGGTTTTTTAAGGACGGAAATGTTGGGAAAACAAATTTATTGTCCACTGATAAGGCCTCGCCACTGATATCAAAAACACCCTTATATTCTGTATTTTTCATTTTTAATAATTTTGAAGATTAAAAAGGGCAGAATGTTTAAACTCTGCCCAGTTTTACTAATCGTTTTTGTCCGAAACTGAAAAATTAATGACATTTGTTTCTCTTTCTCCTTCAGGAGGGAACGTATTTGCTGAGGTAATTTTTCCTATATTGGACATATTGTTTTTTTTTATTAATTTGGATTAATAAACTTTATTTCCAGTCTCCGGAAATTACTTTTTCAGAAGATGTTCCTGATTCTTGAACTCCAAGGAGATTGTCGTTCTTTACAAAATCTGTGTCCTCAGTCACAACATCTGAAGGAACTTCAAACTCTTCAGGATCTTCTTTGGTAAATGGCAGTGCATTAAGAGTATGTAACCCTGCAGAACCTTCCTGTAAAATGTTTAATGATGTTGGAAGAGTAGTGATCCATGGTTTTCCTTGTTTCATACCCATTGGCTCACGCAATTCATCTACAATACTCAGATACATAGGATCTCCGATTACCGGTACTTCACCTCCGTTCCAGATTCTTCCTGTAGACATAAAGAACTGTACAGCATCTTCAAATCCTGGTTTTACCGTAACGATGACTCTGGCCATACCTGCCTGCAGGAAACTTCTGAATAATGGATCTGTGTTTTGTGAAAGATACATTTCCTGCCATCTTTTTCTGTCACCCCAATAGTACGGATAGAAGGTATAATCCATAATATTCCATTCGAAGGCCTGTTCCATAAATTTGGCTAATGCGGTGTATTCTTCAAGCTTTTCACCAAGAATGACCTCAAAGTTGCTCATTTTATCTCCAACAGTAAATGCTTTTCCTAAAGGAGCAATATAATCCTGTAAGAGATAGGCAATACAATTGTGCTTTAGAATTACCGATTCCATATCGCGGTAGAAATTAGCAAGACCATCTTTTTTCTCGCTGGCTGCATCAGATTCTTCTTTTGCTTTATCATCGAGTTCTTTCTGCTTGACAAGAAAATCAGCATAAGCTTCTTCATATGCTTTGATAACTGCATCAAAGTTTTCTTTTTTCCATGATTCAATGAATTCATCAGAAAGCGTACAGTATTTTGTAACTTTAAAAGAAGCAATATCTATGAAATAAATGTAGAAAGTAAGTGTAAATGATCCTGTGGCATTGGCCGCAAAACTTTTGTCTCCTTCATGGTCAGTCAATTCACCAGTATTGTTAATTTTGATCTTCCCTTTTTTACGTTTTTCTTTGTAAGAGTAATGAACGTTGTAATGGGTACATTTATAATTTTGAGGAACTGACATTGCCACATTTCTCATTTCCCAGTCGGAAGCTCCTGAAGTATCATCATGATACTGGTCTTCCGTGATATTAGACTGAGGCATCACAGATAAAGTAATCCCATAAATTTCAGCCCAATGCTGAAGCTGCTCTTTCGTTGCTGATTTAAAATCAGGCATTTTCCATTCGCCGTCTGCTTTTCTTGGGTCAACCGGAGCTTTCAGTGTATCTGCTTTTACAGAAGGAGTTGCTAGGTTATGAAGTCTTGCCGGTTCAGGGATCATAAATTCGAACATAGTACGTTTACCATAGTTGTAGATCTGATTTTTCATCTTTTTATCTACCCATCGGTATACACCTACTACATGTTTGTTTCCGTTTCTGTTATCGAAACCATGAGCATTGTTTTCTTCGAACTCTTCAATGATTTTTTCAATTCTTTCTTCAGCTACTTTTGTAAGAATTCTTTCTGAGGCTTTTGCTGTAATTTCCTGAGATTTTTCCATAGCCTGTCTGGTGCTGGTTTCTTTGGAATTATGGGCTGCAAAGCTTCCTCCGATCTCAAAGGTTTTTTGCATTCCACCATACCTGAAGTGTGCTTCAGTATTGATGTCCTGCTGGATAACGTTGGCTACTTCAGACTGCATATCATTTCTGGTCGTTGTAGTCGTGTCGCTTAATGTTTCTCTTTCTGTAGACTTTGATGTTGTCGTCTGAATTTCGCTTCTTCGGAGCCTTCTGGTAGATTTCTGTTTGAACTCCTTGGCCATTATGTTTTCGATATGGGTAACTTCTCCAGGAATATAAGCGTGCGTTGACTGTACTACTTTTAGATAATCTGCAATACCCAGTCTTTTTACGCCAAAGTGTTTAGGGATAAAAGTTCCAGGTTGAGGATTGGGATTTCCGCCTCCTTCACCAGGGTTCTCGCCGCCGCCAGGGGTTTCTCCGCCATCACCATCGTCTACCATGGTTCTGAATGAGAATCTTCCTGTGTATTCCTGATTAGGAGTGATAGCATGCTCAACTACAGTATGTTCTCCATTTTTGAAGTATAAATTGATTTTTATCCTTGTTACACTTTTCATGAAATTTAGAGTAGGAGGGAAAACTACTTTTCCGTCAACAATATCCGTAGCCGGAATGCTTACATTCTGTTGCTCACTACCTGTGATTTCCATAATAGCAGAAGAAAGTGCTAAAGAATCACTGTCGGTATTATAGTAGAAAACAATGGCATTACTTGTTGTAAATAAAACCTTTTTAGAAATTACTTTTAAATAATAAGTTCCTGCAATTTCTACGTAGGTAGTTTTATTGGCTACGGGTACTAAAACACTTCCTATTTTTGCATATTCCTGTTGCTGAATAGGAGACTTTGTAAATAATTCCTGTGTTTTAGCCGATGTAAGCTCGTCAATGACTTCAAATACTTCAATAAATGTATCGTATTCTTCAGTAATTGTCACAGGCACTTTATCAATAAGGATTTCTTTATCAGATACAAATTCAATCTTTGTAAAATCTGGTTCCTTTTCTACCGGGCTGCCATTGTTTACAAGTGCAAAATATTTAATGAATATTTCAAACAGATCTTTTGAAAGTCTTGCTTGAAGATCTTCGAAATTCAGTTCATTTTTGTATTCGAATTTGAATTCAGGAACATTCAGTCTTTCCAACGCGGCATATAATGCATCGATCTCTTCCTGGCTTACTCCTCCTTTGTCAATCTGAGCATTGATTTTTTCCAGCATTGCATTGTAGGCATCAATACCGGCCTGGTTGGTGTTCAGATATTGTTTGTTGGCAGCATCATATGCTTTTGTTCTAAGCGTATAGAAGAGTTTCTGCATTTTTTCAAGTTCAGATCTTAGTTGTACCAACTGGTCTCTTTCAAAGCTGAGAAGAGATAACTCCGAGATTTTTTGCCCGTCCACTTTAAGCTGTTGTTTAACTGCTGATGGTAGAGTTGTTCCGTTAATAACTCCACTTCCAATTTGGGACACATTTACCTGAAATGCATTGCCAGTGGGAGATGTAGTTGTGGTTTGGCTTTCTCCTTCATATCCATCGCCAAATAATTTCATGGGTAAGACTACTCTGGCTTCAAGAGCTTTAGCTTTTAAGTCTGCTCCATTGATCTTTATTAATTCCGGTGTAGCTGGCAGATCAGCAACATATCCGAAATGAAGTGCCTTTAGAATGTGAACAAGTGCTTCTTTAACGTAGAAATTATCTTGGGTAACAGTTTGGTAAATCAAGTTATCCCAAACCTGTCCCAGCTTGCCTTGAAGAATATTACTATTGTAAAGGCTTTTCGCAGTATTTTCATCAGCGGTGGAGAGCGTTTCTTTTTTTGCGATCTTTCTCCCGATCTTTAAGGCTTCTGCAAAAGAACCTTCTTCAATTTGAAGTTCGGTTTTGTACCCTACCGGATCGAAAGACTTTACAGCACGTACCAAAGCCTGGAATTTAACGAGTGCTGTGTCACTAGGATCGACTGCTACATCAAATGAGCCTGTCAGTCCGGAAGGTCTGTGAATAAACCCGAGGTTCTGTTTTTTAGTTTCTGTTAGTTGAGGATTTCTTAAGCTGACAAATCTAAAAAGAGTTTGCGAAGTATTATTTTGTGTGTTGTTGGTTGCCATTTTTAATATTTTGTTTTTAATTGTTGTTTGGTTTTTGTTCAATGATGAAGAGATTAGAATACCGGATTGTCACCTTTTTTGGTATATTCAAGGGTCAATGTAAATGAATCGATAGCAGAATAATCATTATCTGGGGCTCCTATGATTTCAAACTGGACATGTGTTTTTTCTAAAGTGATAAAAGCCTTTGATCTCCACTGGTTTCCTGCGAACGCAGCATCCAGGGCATACCATTCTGTAAACATCTGATTGGATACAATTACTTCCATATCTTCGATAAGTTTATCAATCCAGATTTCTCCGTTTCTTGGAATTTGATCGAAGAATAAGGTTTTTTTATAAACCGGTTTATTGTTGATCCATAATCCACCTGTTTTTTCTTCTTTAGTGGTATAGGAATGCTGTTTGTCTGCGTATTTCTTTTGGATGTAACTTCCATCCACGTAATAATCACCATAATAACTTGCCCCTCGTAAACCTGAGAAAGTGGGATTAGTAGAACCTATACTGACATCATTATGATAAACACTTAATGTGGATACTACATTATCACCTCCAATCCAATATATAAGTGGAGTTAGAGTGCCATCATCCTGTATATCAAATCCTGATTTCTCATTATTAGAAAGTTTGCTATAGAAGCCGAAGGAATTATAACCTGTAGTGTCACTACCTTTATATTGAATGGAACCTGTCAAGGGTCTGTTGTCAACGGTACCTGAAAGTGGTATTCCGTCAGTTTTATCTTCCCACCCGAAAGTTCCGTCCGGTTTGGCAACAACATTTTTAGTATAGCTGCTGTCTGCTGACTGCATTTGACCTGGAGTTATTGAAAATACTCCATTGATGTTTACAAATCTATCTGCAAAATCCCCAGAAATCAAGGCTCCTGATAATGTTGTTCTAATGCCTGGTGACTCATTATGGATGTACAGCTTATTTTCAAGTGTGGATGTTTCAAAATGAGAATTATTTCCAATGATAATATTGTTTCCGGATTTGGCTCCAAGACCTGTTCCTCCTTTATAACCCAAAATAATATTCATAGTGTTATCACCTCCTCCGGAGTTCCCTGAGTAAGCTCCCATAATAGTATTACCCTGCGAATTTTTCCCATTGCTAAAGCTGGAATATCCTACAATTGTATTTTCATTAGAATAAAGACCTTCTCCTAGACTGAAATTTCCAATAATGGTATTTCCCTGAGAGCTCTGATCAGTATTACCAGATTGATGTCCAATGGTTATATTGTCATTACCTAGAGTTTTTGATTTATTACCAATTGAGATCGTATAAGTTGCCTGACTACTTAAGTCATCCGCCTCTTCACCTATGATAATATTGTCCAATTGAGAAGAACCACCATAATTTATTCCTTGTACTTTGATATTTTTGGTTGTTTCATTTCCTCTGTCGGTTACGGCCTGAAGACTTCCCACGTCTCCCTGAGTAATATCAATGTATCGGGTGCCGGTCCATCTATATAGTTTATTGGTATCTGTAGTAATATAAATTTTTCCTGATTCACCAAGCTGCAGTAGATTAGATATTGATGCAAATTCCAGTACATCATCTACATAGCTCGGCAGTTGGGATGCGGGAACTTTGCCGCTTATAAGATCTGCTTTCTTGGAAAAGTCGTATTCTAATTTTTCTGCTGGAATTTTTTCATCTTTATGCCAGTATGATTCCTGCCACTCCCAGAATTCTTCCTGTTTTGGGATATCTCCGTTTTCGAAGTATTTTTTTAGGTCTTGTTTTGTTTTCATATTGTGAATTATTTAAGATTCGTTGATAAGAGTTCCTCCAATGACCTTGGTATTAGGGTCAAATGAATTGGAGTAGTATTGTGTATTACTATCAAGTATTACAGTATTTACATCAGGATTGTAATTGAAGGCATTGGCTCCGATCTTTGAAACGCCAGCCACAATGTATATTGAGCTAAGCTTGTTGTAGGCAAAAGCATAATCTTTAATTTCTTTTACATTAGCTGGAATCGTTACTGTTTCCAGTAGATTAGATGAAAAAGCTCGGTCATTGATGATGGTAACACTTCCTGGAATATTCAGAGATTGTAGTTGATTATTGCTGAACGCTTCTTCCCCGATGGTAAGAACACTGTCCGCAAGGAATAAATTTGATATTCCGCTTCCTGACGCAAATCGTGCAGGAATGTGCAGAGTACCTTGCTTTATAAATATATTCATAACTCGGAGAGGCGCTAATGTGGCGTTTCCGTTTTCATCTATTTCCGCATGAAAATCATTCCACCGGGGAAAACCATTTTCCAGACCGGTGATTTTAGTCATATCAATTTTCTCATCTTTATGCCAGTAAGAGTCTTGCCACTCCCAGAAATGTTCCTGTGTAGGCTGGTCTCCGTTCTCGAATTTGAGCCTTAGTTCTTGTTTTGTTTTCATAATATTTTATCTATAGGTGATTATGGCTGTTGCAGGAATTCCGGCATTACTCAGATCCAGACCGGAGGGAGCTGAAACTGTTTTTAGCGAAGGAATGGCAAATGCATTTTGCCCGACAGATGTTACTGTGCTAGGAATGTATAAGTCTGAAATAACGGTTGCTCTGGGGCAGTAAAATGCAGCAGCTCCAATACTAGTTAAGCCATCATTGAGAATAATTTCTTCTAATGAATCTGGACCATTAATAATATTTCCTTGGCTAGTAAAGGCTTGATCCTTAATGGTTTTTAATGTTGAGGGAGTTTTGATGCTTTTAATATTTTGTCCTAGAAATGCAGATTCTCCTATTTCTTCAAGCCCTTCATTGAAAACTACTTTTATGATTTGGTATGACATACCTGTATAAACAAAGGCTGATGGAAGGATTTTTTTTGTATAGGCAGGAATAGTAACTACTGCTGCTGAGCCAAGTAATCCGACTTCGGTAAAAAACGGCACTACTTTTTCAATACTTTCAATAGATTCTAGAGTCATTTTCTCATCTTTATGCCAGTAAGAATCCAGCAAAGCCCAGAAATCTTCCTGTGTAGGCTTGTCTCCGTTTTCGAATAAGAGTCTTAATTCTTCTTTTGTTTTCATAATAAAATTGTGTGATTTTGTTGATTAATTAATAGGTTATGTTTGAAGAGTCTTTTTAATAGATTCCCTTCATGTTTTTAGTCTCATTTTTTTGCGGTTGCAGACTCTATTTCCGCTTTACCATTACATCTTCATATACTGTTATTTTTATATCTTTTTAGACATAGTTCTGGCTGTCCGGCATTTTGTGAATGATGGATTCAAAGGTGTTTTTGAATGATTATAGGATGATGTCTGGTCTCTTGATTTGGTATTTCAAAGGTAATTCCGGACAGCGTCAGAACTCGTCGTGTTATAATGTATTTAGTATATATTTTCTTCAGGAATACCATCTTCGAAATCTTCCCGGAAAAAATTTTCAATGTCGTTGAGGTAATTCTCATAGTCCATCTCTGCATGTTCGATGTCACTCCATTCAATAGTATAGAGATCTTCATCAAAAAGTATATCTGGGTTGTGATCTGGTGTTTCCATGTTTTGTGTTTTAAAGTTGAGGTTATGTTCTAAACATATTTCTGGCTGTCCAGCATTGATAAATGTTGAATTCAAAGGCTTTTTTAAATTTTAAGGATTGTTTTTTGTGTCTTTGTTTATACTTCAAAAGTAGTGAGGGAAGACGACAAAACTTGACGTGTTTTAAAAACTTTTGATAAATTTTAAATATTATCTTTTAAGCTTATATTGAGTGATTATAAGGTAAAAAGCTTATATTTTATTTCTGATCAGTTTCTGTACAATCTGATTCAGTGTTTCCCTGTTATCATCAATATAGCTCAATCCTGCCTGGATTAGATTTTCAATATTTGATCTTCTGACATTGTCCATACCCGGGGATGCATTTTTTAACGATGGATTCAGGCGGTAATAATTTTTCTGATTTCGCTGGCCCAAAGTCTGAAACATTTGACAAAGCTGATAATCTACGGTTTCTGCGTTGGCAGACATCAATATATCAATAATAGGGTTTACCCAGCCTATTTTTCCCGACTTTTGAAGCTTTTTAAAAGAATAAGGCCTTGCCTCGATACCCGTTCCGATAGAAACAATGATCATATCATTCACACCAGGATGATTGGCCTTCTGATGATTCTTCAATACTTCAGCAAAAGGAATTTTTCTTGCTTCCGCATAGGCACAAAGAGCAGGATTATTGGCAAACATACCGCCGTCGATCAGGCTGAAGATCTGTCCGTACATAGATTTGATCTGTACAGGACTGAAATAAGTAGGCGCCGCTGATGTTGCTCTGCAAATGTCTTTTACATAAAAATTGTCTGTACTCAGATTAGCTTCCCAGGAATTAAAAAGCTTGGCTCGCCTGTTTTCAATATCATAGCTGGTGATTAAACAGGGTTTTATAAATTCTTTAAGTTCCAGATGTCCAAAAAAGTCATTCAAATTTTTTTCAAGTGATTCCTGAGGGATTTTTTCATTCAATAAGCCAAACGGATTGACCAGTTTTTCCCAGAAAGAAACCTGGAAGATGTCGCCGCCCTTTTCAGCATATAATTCCAATCCTTTCTGGATAGAATATTTAGCTTTTCGGTGTTCATCGGGACATAGAATAATAGAAGCGATCAGTCCTCCTGTGCTGCTTCCGGCTACCAGATCAAAATAATCACCGAGTTTGGCCCCCGGATTATCATGATGCTGAAGCTGTTCCTCTATGTAGCGGAGAATAATACAGGTAATAATGCCCCTTATTCCGCCCCCGTCCAAAGAAAGAATGGTTGTCTTTTTCATGTGATGTTTGTTGGTTTTTAAAAGATAAAACTAGAGTCCTGAGACAACTAAAACCAACGTTCTGCCCTTGAAAGCGGATGCTGGTTTTAGTATTTGAGATCTCAGTTTACTAACATTTTCTGATAAAACAAAGGTAGGACTGGGAAGCGACAGAACTTGTCGTATTATAATTATTTTCAAATA
Organism: Chryseobacterium pyrolae; assembly: GCF_025153485.1. Classification (NCBI taxonomy): domain Bacteria; kingdom Pseudomonadati; phylum Bacteroidota; class Flavobacteriia; order Flavobacteriales; family Weeksellaceae; genus Chryseobacterium; species Chryseobacterium pyrolae. The sequence goes on along the minus strand of NZ_JANZQH010000006.1, from coordinate 15,882 downwards.
AAAGGGAATTAAAACAGAATATAATTTTCCTTATCCCTTGGCATCTTGGATAGCGTTCGCCAACTCGTTTTCACCAGACCTTTTTTAGTCTGCATATTCTTTTTTTCAAAGTGGGGGAGGTCCTTGAAAGTCTTCCAGTTTCCGCCCCAGTCCCAGCCGTGTCTTGCGAAAATTTTCACACACTCATACCAGTCGGCTACCTTATCGTTATCCCAATCTTTTACCGTGTCCCAACTTGCGATCTTTCCATCGATCATCAGGCAGATATCAACAGCAAGACCGTAATTGTGAATACTTTGTCCAGCCTTCGCATTAGTTACTTTTTTCCCTGAAGTGATTCTTCCGATGGCATACAGCTTTTCCTGTTCCTCAAAAGATCTCAATCCCTGGGTAATTCTGACCTTTGCTCTTCCGGTAAGGGATTCATCACATTCTTTGATGATCTGCCTTACTTCATCTCTTACAGAAGGGTGAAGTTTGTCTATTCTTTGTGTCGTTATTTTATCCATGATGTATTGTTATAGAACAAAAGTATAGGTTAATAGCGACGAAACTTGACGTGTTTAATTAAATTTTTAAATAAAAAAGACCTTTTTTGTAAAGGTATTACTGTTCATACTCTTTATGAAAATGCTTAATGAGAGATAAAAAAGGACATAAAATTTAACATAATATATCGATTGGAAAATATGAAATGTATTGACTTACAGGTTTCAATGATTATTTCAGTTTAAGTTCATATAGGATCAGAAAATTGAATACAACAAAAGACAATTGACTGTATATTTGTAAAAAACTTGCTCATTATGGTTGGAAAATTGAATGAGTACTGATCAAAAAACACAATATTCCAATGCATACTATTTTACCTTTTTTCCTGGCTATGATAGCCGCCATCGTATTGCTGAATATGTGGGCGACTAAACTGAAAATCGCTTACCCGATTCTATTGGTTGTATTCGGCCTGCTTGTAAGTTTTGTACCCGGACTTCCTGTTGTAAAGGTAGATCCGGATCTTATTTTCTTTATATTTTTGCCGCCACTGCTATTTGAAGCCTCCTGGGCGATTTCATTTAAGGAGATGAGGAGATGGTGGCGTATTATTGGGAGTTTCGCCTTTTTGGTTGTATTTTTTACTGCGTTGTCTGTAGCTGTGGCTGCTAACTATTTTATTCCAGGGTTTACGATCGCTTTAGGATTTTTGTTGGGAGGAATTGTCTCACCACCTGACGCTGTAAGTACCGGAGCGATCATGAAATTTGTAAAAATCCCCAAAACTACTTCTGCAGTTCTCGAAGGAGAAAGTTTGCTCAATGACGCCTCTTCCCTTATTATTTTCCGCTTCGCACTCATAGCCGTGGGTACCGGACAATTCGTATGGCAGGAAGCCTCTCTTAGCTTTTTATGGATGGTTATTGGCGGAGCCGGAATAGGTCTGCTGCTCGCATGGATCTTTGTACAGGCCCACAAACGTTTACCAACAGATGCATCTTCGGATATTGCTTTGACCCTAATAGAACCCTATATCATGTACTGGGTTGCAGAACAGTTTCACAGCTCCGGAGTGCTTGCCGTAGTATGTGGAGGCCTGTTTATGTCGACCAGACGCTTAATATTTTTGAATAGTGCGAGCAGAATAAAAGGACACAGTGTGTGGGAAAGTTTTGTATTTATCCTGAATGGTATCGTTTTTTTACTGATAGGTCTCGAACTTCCTGAAATTGTAGGCGGTCTTCGTTCCGAAGGAATTCCTTTTGGCACAGCTGTTCAATATGGGATACTGGTAACTGTTATCCTTATTTTGGCCAGAATCATAAGTTCATATGCTGCAATGCTGGCTACTTATGTCTTTCGTCCAAGCGTTGCACCCAGGGCGTCTTCCAGAAGAAGGCAAATGCTTATGCCTCTTTTTTTGGGATGGACCGGCATGAGAGGAGTAGTATCTCTTGCCGCGGCATTGGCTATTCCGATAACCCTTGAAAACGGTGAGCCTTTCCCTAACAGGAACCTGATCCTGTTTATCACTTTTGTTGTTATTCTCCTTACATTGCTGGTTCAGGGACTTACGCTGCCCTATATTATCAATAAAGGACGTGCATTCCAGGATTTTATGAATGAAGAAGAAGAGGAGGCAACAAGGCTGAAAATAAAACACGAACTGAAGCAGCATGTCTATCATTTCCTTAAGGCAAAACATGAAAACGAACTTCAGGGCCATGTCGGAATAGAAAAGATGTTAAAACATTGGGAGGAAAAAACCAAAGCCAATGATGACGGTTGGATGAATGAAAAAAACAAAATTATTTTTGTTGAAATGCTAGAAAGCCAGAGACAATACCTTTCAGAGCTCAATAAAGATATTACGATTAATGAAGAAGTCATTCGCCAGCAGTTATACCAGATCGATCTGGAGGAAGAACGTCTGAAAATGATCTAACTTAATTTGAATTCAGGGCCTGCCAATAATCAATTGAAAGAATGTTGGCTGTTATACCTTTTGGTCAGAAAAAATAATGAAATTCCAGGGGTATTTTATTTATAGTCTTTTTTTTGTTTTTTACTTCTTAAAAGAGCTTTGACGGAATAGGAGTACTATATAACAATGAATATTTCTTTAACTGTGACAGTCAACTTGCTCATTTTTTTACCTTTTCAAGAACAGTATCTAAAACCGCGGGCATAGATTCCTTCAGGAGTTATGATAAACCGGTATGGGAAATGACTGTTAAATACTGAAACAAAAAAATAGTGGAAGGTAAAGTTGAATGTAGAAAATGAGCAGGAAAAAGTTCAGTTACGAAAAGTTCTCTTCTGAATAGGAAGCTTTCTTAGAAATATGACATAAGCTGAAGCCTATTTAGATTTCATTACTATTTAAATATTTCTGATAAATGTATTTTTTGGTTAAAAAAATGCATTGTTTTTTGAAGTTTGTGGTCAGTATTTATTAAAATTCCGAATTTTGATATGGTTTAAATTAATGTAATGTAAACATTTTCAGCATCTTAAGGTTATTTTGCTTTTTTGTGTATTGTACAGGTGATTCACTTCAGTCTATCTTTGTGGGAGAATTTTACGTTCTAAAAAACACAAATGAAATGAAAAAAATAAACACATTGATGAAAGGTGTAGTGGCTGGAGGATGCTTTTTGATGAATTTCGCAAACGCACAAGTTGGCATTAATACTTCAAATCCTCAAGCCGTACTGCATGCCGATGGTGCTAAGGATAATCCCGCCTCCGGAATTCCAACTGCGGCTCAGGCAGCCAATGATGCAGTGTTCACCGCTAACGGAGAAATAGGAGTGGGAACGCTTACCCCCGCGGTAAAAATAGACGTACGCTCTGCTAATAACACAGACAACTCTATTGGAGTAGGTGAGACTACTCAGACGGCAGCTGTAGCGGGTTCAGGAGCGATGAGGTATAATCCGCTGAATGGAGGGAAAATGCAGTATTCAGATGGCGTTGTATGGCAGGATCTGATTTCTTCCCCAACAAAAGCGGTTGTAGTCGCTAATATCCAGGCTGCTAATTTTGCCGTTAAAATCCCTTATCAGGTCTCTACCGGAATCGCTGGATGGACGGAAATTTCTGATCCTACCGCCAACTTTACTCCCGGAACAGGAATCTTTACAGCCCCCAGAACCGGTGTTTACTTAGTTTCCTTTACCTACGATTTTGTTAGAATTCCTATTGTTTCAGGATATTTTTCTGAAGCCAGATACGTGGTGAATGGAAACAACATCGTTAAGAAATGCGTAAAATCTTTTTCGAATACCTCAAAACAGGCACAGGTTGCGGGTTCATGCGTTGCAGGAGTTCAGCTCAATAAAGGAGATACTTTTCAGCCCCATATTTACCAGTCGGTATACAACGGAAGCTTAAGCCTCCGTACCGATACAACACCTGCAAGTAATGAGTACGGTTTTGTGAATCTTTCCATTGTAGAACAATAACACACTTGATATGAAAAAAAGATTAGCAATTGCTTTAATGATCGGCGCAGGTCTGTTGATTAAAGCACAGGTCGGAATCAATATGTCCGCTCCTCAAGCAATTCTCCATGTAGATGGACAGAAAAACACATCTCCAGTAGTTCCAGCCAGCTATTATGATGATGTAGTTGTGACTTCTTCAGGAAATATGGGAGTCGGAACAAAATCACCCAAAACAAGGCTGGATATGAGGTCTGATGAGCATCAGAATGCCATAGGTATCGGAGGAACAGCACAGACAGCCTCTGCAGCAAAAGCCGGAGCGTTGAGGTATAACTCAGGAACTCAGGACCTGAGCTACTCCAACGGGACTGTATGGACGGCGCTGGCACACAAGGCGCCCAACGATTTTGTGGATGCTGAGAACCCTTCAGCACAGAGTTTCACCAGCGGAACACAGGCTATCGTGACAAACTGGACGAAAAAAACAGACGTTAATGAAAGCTTTAATGCGGCAACGGGAATTTTTGTAGCATCAAAAACCGGTGTTTATATCGTTTCTTTTACATTTTCTCTGGTTTCAGGCACTATTGCCAACGATTCTCGTTACGAAACCCTGATCCAAACTAATTCCGTATCCTCAGCAACCAATAAGGTTTTCAAGTGTGTAGGAAGTTACCCGGGAACAAACGGACTTTCCAACCGTGTTGCCGGAAACTGTTCCGGAATTTTTAACCTGACTCAGGGTGATAATATTACCGTAAACCTGAACCAGGCTTTAGGGACATCAAAAACACTGGATGCGGATGCCACACTGACTTCTTTAAGTATTTTCGGATTATAAAAACAGCAATGATGAGAAAAAAATTTGTATTAATTATTTTAGCCTTAAGTTTCAATGTTGCATTTTCGCAGGTCGGAATCAATACCCCGAATCCAAGAGGAATTCTTCACACGGACGGGCAAAAAGATAATCCCACATCAGGATCTTCATTTACTCCGGCTCAGCAGATGAATGACGTTCTGATAACCAGCACCGGAAGAATAGGAGTAGGAACTATTAATCCTACTGTAAAAGTAGATGCCAGAAATTCCGGAAACGGAGCCATAGGTTTTGGAACTTCTTCCCTGACAGCTTCAACAGCCGATGAAGGTGCAGTCCGTTACAATACCGGGATGGAATATTCTAATGGAAATGAGTGGCTTCCTCTTCTTACCGCCCAGCCAACCGTCAATAAAGTCATCGTCATCGCTGCCAAAACAGACAACACCGTAAAACTGTTGAATCCTTCTGCATTGGTCACTACAGGATTACAGAACAGGGCGAGTAATTATCTGGTAGGTTGGACAAAAGCTTTTGAAAGCAATTCGGGAAATACCTTTAATGCTTCGACCGGAATTTTTACAGCCCCTCGAAATGGAGTGTATGTGGCCTCTTTCACGACAGATCTGGCTCCTCTTGCCATCAATTATACGGTAGATCCATTAAATCCGATTCAGATAGAAGCGATCTGGCAGCTGTATGACAACACAACCGGCGTTCTTGCGACTAATATTGTCAACACCGTAAAATGTGTGAATACCATGTCTTCAAACAGCAACGGAAATATTGATGCCGGAAGTAACTGTACAGCTTCTTTTTATATGACGACCGGGCAGCGTTTAATGCCTTATATCTGGTTCAATCTGAATGGTTTAAATACAGCAGGGTTTTCACTAAACAATATCGGAGGATATAATAACCTGACGATAGCAGAACAATAAAGTAAGCTGAGTTTGGGATAAGATATTTCAGTTTTTTTAATAGGTAAGGAAGCTTGAGGCTGGAAGAGAGAAGTTATTGAGACGCTAAAGACAACTACAAATCATTTTATTGATTTTTTTAATACAACACCATCAAACTTTACAATAAATCCAATAATAACTTCTCTCTTCCAGCTTTCAGGCCCTTAATTTAAATTTTATTAACCTGAACTTAAATTAATTAAGAAATTTCCTCAAGTGCTTTAATGAAAGCAGAAGGATGCATTCCTGTAATTTTTTTAAATTCAAGGGAGAAAGCACTGTGGGAAGAGTATCCTGTGATTTCTGCAAGGTGATTGATTTTGTATTTACGGTATTGGGGCTCTTTTTTCAGTTGGTCAACGATATAGTTGATTCTCAGATGATTGATGTATTGGTTGAAATTGAAATTTTTATGCTTCCTAATCACAGCAGACAGGTACTTGGTATTCACATTCAGTGTGTTGGATAAATTGTACCGTGAAATATTTTTATTATTAAACTCAAGATGTTCTTCAAAAGCTTGTAATCCTGTCAAAATATGTTCCTCTGCTTCAGGGGAAATTTTGATATCTGCAGGAATGTTATTTCCGGATGGACTCTCAGTTTCAGTTTCCTGCGGATCTTCTTCATAAGCAACCGGAGTGATCCCTTGCTGGTAAATCTGGGCTACCGCTTTTTTATGTTTTTTCCTTAGGCTGATGGTGTTATATACAACTACTCCCAAAACAAGAAGCAGAATGATACAAGTGGCAATCAGTCCTTTTGAAAGACTATGGCTCTTGATGAGTTGCTGGTCAAAATTTTCCTCTTTTTGATTAAGGGTTTTATTAACGGCCATTTTCTGATTATAGGCGATACTATCCTTTAATTCAAGGTTTTCCAGTTTGTATTTCCGGACATTCGCAGGGTCTCCCAATTTTTTATAAGCTTCCTCAAGGCTTTTGGTAATTTCTATTTTTTTTTCATTAAAACCATATTGATCCGCAATTTTTAAAGATTTCTGATAATATAAAACCGCACTGTCCGGTTTATTCTGCTGCGAGTACGAGAAGCCTATATCATGAAGAATATTGGATCTCAGATAATGATTATCATTCCCAACTAGTGCAAGTGCTTTCACAAAAAAAGACTTGGCTTCATCAAATTTCTTTACTTCAGACAAATTATAGCCCAGATTGGTGTAGGCAGAAACCAATAACTCATTCCGTCTCAAAACATTTTTGATCTGTTGAAATTCCCGGACCGCATTTTTAGAATAGGATTCCTTTTTTTTATATTCATTCTGATTGAAAAGAATTAAAAACGAATTGTAAATCATTCCTTTCAACTCATGTCCCTCATCGGTATTTTCATTTTTTATTTCAGATAAACCTTTGTTCAGGCTTTCTGAAGCTTCCTTTAAAAGTCCCAGTTTTGCATATTGGGTCCCCTGCATTCTGTAAGCGAGTGCCTTTCCCGGTGCATAATGGTTATCCGTAGAAATCTTCAGCGCCTTTTCTGCAAAATCGAGGGTGCTTTTGGCATCTGATTTCAAATAGCTGTTGAATGATTTCAGATAATAGGCTTTTGCCAGATAATTGGGCTGATTCTTCCTCTGAGCAGAATCTATAATGCTGTTCAGGACAATTTCCGAATTGTCCGGATTTTTTGAAGCCAGTGAACGCGCATATTTGTATTGACCCTCAAAATCATAGTTTTGAGAGAATATAAGACCTGAGAAGATAAGGAAGAGAAAGCATATGATTTTTTTCTCCATTTGTGTGTATTGTGTTTATTTTTTTTCGTACTTCCAGTTTCTGGATTTTCCTTCGGCTATCCATTCCAAAGATTGTTCCATTCTTTTATTTCTGGTCGCTTCGGTTTTAGCTTCAGTGATCCAGTTGATATACTCTTTCCTGAAAGACGGCAATCCTTTTCCAAAAATTTCCAAAGCTTTTTTATTTTCATTCAAAGCATTTTGAAAGTAATCCGGAATCTCAGTTTCTGTCTTAGCTGGCGGCGCTTTTTTCATGGTAACTCCCATATCGGTAAGTTCCATCGCTTCTTTAATCGCTTTTTTTAGTTGAATTTTTGGAGGAAGATCTTCAATTTTTGTAATCTTTCCTAAGCTGAACATAGCGTTTTTTTCAATGCCACTGGTGATTTCCTGCATCGTCTTCATTTCCTTTTCCAACCAGAAGCCGAAGGTACAGTGCTGTTTGAATGAAGCCATTGCACAGAGAATTTTCCCTTCGTACATAAAGTGTGGAAAACTCCACTTCATGGTTTCCTCGGCATCGGGGCAGAATTCGTGGACAATTTCACGGATATACTGTAAAACAGGCTTGGCAAAATCCTGCGATTTCTCAATATAGGTGTCTATTTTCGGGCTGTGTTTTTCCATACGTTTTACCGGAATAATTGAACCGTTTCGTTAACAAGGAATTTTACCTGATCCGGTCTTCCTCTGTCGTTTTTAGGATTATTGCTGTAGCTTCCTGTTCTTACAATCACCATTTGATGTTCAGGAACCATAATGATGTACTGTCCCTGTAATCCGAGGAAATAATAATGTTTAATGGGATTGTCATGATTGATCCAAAGGCCCATTCCGTAAATCTCTTTAGATTTTTCAGTAGGTGTTCTCATCTGTTCAATAAAATCAAGATTGAGAATTTGCTGTTCTCCAACTTTTCCATTATCTAAAAATAGTTGTCCCAGTTTCGCATAATCTCTCGCATTGGAGTGGATGCAGCAATACGTTTTCTCCATTCCGTGATGGTCGGTGCTCCATGAGGCGTTCTGTTCCATGCCCATTGGAATCCAGAATTTTTCGGATAAATAGCTTGCTAATGTTTGGTTCAAAGCCTTTTTTAAAGCAAATCCAAGAAGCTGTGTAGATCCGCTCTGGTATTCATACCGGGTGCCGGGTTCTTCTTTAAATCTTCTTGAAAACACGGTTTTAATGAGATTCCTGCCGTAATAGGCTTTTGCATTGGGAAGAAAAGGATTATTGTAATCTTCATCCCAGTCCAGTCCGCCTTCCATTTGGGCTAAATTTTTGAGCGTCACCTCATTTCCGAATTGTTTTTCTTTAAATTCAGGGTAAAAGTCAGAGAGCTTTTCATCAATATTGTTAATGATACCTTCTTCCAAAGCTTTCCCCAAAAGCATTACCGTTACAGCTTTAGCCATAGAAAAAGAATTGGTTTGTGAAAGCTGATTATAGCCATCCCAATACTGCTCATGAAGAATTTTCCTGTTTTTTATAACGACAAAAGCTGCTGTTTTGGAATGTTTTAAATCTTCAATCACATTTTCAGGCAGTTCCTTTTTGTTGTAGTCGGAATCTTCCGCCCACAGTTCAGGTTCCTCGGTAGCGATGAGGTTTCCGGGAAAGAGCTTCCCATCGTCGATATAAGCGCTTGACTTTCCTTTGAGATAGGTTTTGGAAATCCCACTGAATAAATAGTCGTATCCCAAAAGATAAACAGCGGCTACCCCTACGGCTGCTCCGCCTATTACGTATTTTAATGCCTTCATATGATCATGAGTATCAGTCTCAAACAAATTTAAAGTAATTTTGATAAGAAAAGGAGAAAGCAACAGTAAATAAACTATTTTTGTGATTATTGATGAAAAATATGACCAGAAAACTCATTGTATTCGTGTTTTTCATTTTTTCAGTGATGGGAACCGCCCAGACCTATAAAATGATAGACACCGCAGACTATTTGCAGAGAAAAGAATTTTTAAAAAGTTTTGCCGGAAATAACGAAGGTTTTATAAAAAAATTAAGATCGCAGTATTCCGGGAAGACAGGTTCAGAACTGTCTAAAATTTATAAGGAATTCGGAACTGATTTTGAAAAACAGGTAAAAAACAAAGATTTTATTTTTAAATCTGAATTTGAAACCGAAATAAAAACACTCATCCAGCGCCTTAGAAAAAACAATCCTAAAGTCCCACAGGACCTGAAAATTTTGGTGGCAAGAGATAATACGCCCAATGCATACTGTCTTGCTGACGGTACTTTCGTGATCAATATGGGATTATACAACTGGTTTAACAGTGAAGATCAGATTGCCGCAGTTATCACTCACGAATTGGGACATAAAATCGATGAACATTCACTGAAAACATTTTTAAGTATTATCGAACAGAATCAGCTGGATAAAATTGCCGTTCAGAATCTGAAGGAAACGACTGCGAGCCGTAGCCAGACTCAAAATAAGAAAGCATTCGACATTCTTAAAAACCGCGCTTATAAAAAAGGAGTTGAAAGAAGACAGCAGGAAATGAAGGCCGATTCACTAGGTTATGTAATCTTTAAGAACAGTGATTTCAATAAAAATGAATATGTGAACGCACTTCAGCGGCTACAGGATTTTGATACGATCTCACCCCGAGAACTGAAGATGGAAACTTATAAAAAACTTTTTGATCTTCCCAAACAGGCCTTCAATGAAAAGTGGATGAAAAAAGAAGATTTCTCACTGTACAATTATAATTTTTACAAAGAAAAGCTGGATAAAGATTCCCTTGCCTCACATCCTGAGATGTCCAGAAGAATTGAAAGACTGAAAAAAATATTCCCGGAACTTAAAACTTCGGTGGAATTTGAAAAACCCTCTGAAACGTTTACAGGCTTAAAGAAAATGGCCAGAATGGAGATTCTTCCCAATTATTTTCACTCCGAAGATTACGGACTGGGCATTTATGCATCGATGCAGTTTCTGCAGGATGGGGAAGAGGAAAAATACTACAAAGGCTGGCTAGGAAAATGTTTTTTGAAAATATATGAAGCCCGTAAAAACTACAATCTGAACCGTTATCTTGATAGAATAGAGCCTAAAAATCAGAGTGAAAGTTACCAGCAGTTCCTGAATTTCATGTGGAATCTGAGTCTGGACGATATTAAAAATATAGCAGACTTTTATCAAAGCAGCTACCCAATAAAAGAATCCTGATAATACATCAGGATTCTTCTCTTTCTAATAGTTCAGTTTTTCTAAACGGATCTTATTGAATTTTTCTTTTTCGTTGTACTCGCGGAGAAGAATATACCCTTCTTTTCCAACGTATGGTGTAACAGCATAATTGTCTTTTTCAGAGATGGGAATGATTTCCTGCTTGAATTTTCCATCGATAACCGTATTGATGAAAAGGTTCCATTTTTTCTGTTTTGTTACTTCATCTTTCTGATAGTCGCGGTAGAAGAAAACAACATCTTTTCCTCCGTTGAGGTATTGGGAGAAAAGATAATCACTGTTCACCCATTTCGTTTTTTCTTTCTCAAAAACCTTAACATTTTTGATTTTGAAATCTTTATCCGTATACACATACACAAGGTCAGTGGTTTTAGGGGCATTGTACTGACCGGCCGGTTTGTACTTTTCAGAAAGAATTCCCACACTTCCGTCATTCATAAAGAACATATCTTTGGTTTGAAGCATATAACCACTTTCTACCATGCCGTTGGCATTGATCTTTGGAAGATAGGATGCAAAATCCGGCTTAAAATTGATCTCTTTGGTATCTACCGTAAAATCAGATTTGTTCACCATCATTCTGGCGTAACCGATAAAATCATACTTAGCGAAATTTCTTCCCAACAAAACGATCTTGTCGTCAAATGTTTTATCATTATCGAGGCTGCTGTCGTAGCCTAAAGAAAAGCTGTCGATGAGGTCGATAGTAGTATCAGAAAGGCCTGTGATAGGTTTGTTGGCGGCTTCTTTTCCGGTTTTCATGTCGATTACAACCAGGCTGAAAGACTTTTTGTCGTCATCCGCCTTTTTCATGATACAATACATGTATTTCTCATCCCTTTCCAGAACAGAGAGGGTGGAGAAAACTTTTTTGGAACCATCAGTATTGTATTTATATCTCCAAAGTTCCTTTTTATTATCATCAAATTTAATGATGCTGTTGTTGTTCACATACTTTCCATAGTCTTTATATTCTACGGCAAAATAGCCACCTTCCTTTACTTCTCCTACAGCAGAAACATAGTTGTAGCCCTTCTCCTTCTTCTCTTCGCGGTTTTCCTTACGTTGAGCTTTCCAGTTTTTAGGCTCATTGATCTCTTTGAAAGTACCATCCTCAAGATAATCATAGTAAACCTTTCTTTTGATGGTATTGGTTTTCGGATCGATCACCATAGAAACAGGGGTAAAGATCTCTCTTGTTTTGACTAGAGAATAATCCATCATGGAAGGTCTTAAGATGATCTGCCCTTTAAAGTCAACATAACCACGGTAAGAACCGGCAGTAATATCTCCTTCAAACTCTTTATTGGCAACAGGGTTAAGGTTTTTATCCAGAATTACATATTCGAATTTTTTGGTCTTGTCGCCTGCCTTTCCGTAAGAATAAAGAGAGACATAGCCGTAAAGATTATCTTTATCATCAAACAGGGCATTCATTCCCACATGGTCGCCGGCGGCGAGTGTTGTAAGGTCCTGGGTCTGGGAATAGGATAAGGTTTGAAATAGTCCAAAGAGTACAAAATATATTTTTTTCATGATTATTATTTTGCCAAAAATAATAAATTAAGGAATACGTATGGAAAGTTTCGTTTTCTTTATTAAAATTTCATAGAAATCAAGAAAGACAAGCCATCGAATTCAATAATTAGATGCTTTTTTATTTGAATTTTTAACGGAGGGAAGGCCTTATACGTCATCAAGACCATAAGATTGTAACAGAAATGATGATTGTTAATGTATTTTAGAAAAAAATCTACACGCGATTAAAAATCTCCCACAGATTTAACAGATCCCACAGTTCACAGCTGTTTGTGTTGTAGATAAGTAATAAAAAAGCCCCAAATGACTGGGGCTTTAATCTATAGTTTAGAAAGTAAATTTCTGAAGTTCGTTTTCTCGTCGATGATTCTTCTTAATTCAGAAACAGGAACTCTTTCCTGCTGCATCGTATCTCTGTCTCTTATCGTTACTGTATGATCGGTTAGAGAATCGTGGTCGATCGTGATACAGTAAGGTGTACCGATGGCATCCTGTCTTCTGTAACGTTTTCCGATGGCATCTTTTTCTTCGTAGAATAAGTTGAAATCATATTTCAGATCATTGAAGATCTTTTCTGCGTATTCAGCAAGACCGTCTTTTTTCATCAATGGAAGAATGGCCGCTTTGATAGGTGCCAATGCCGGCGGTAAAGATAAAACTGTTCTTTCTGAACCGTCTTCCAGTACTTCGTCTTTCAGACAGTGAGAGAATATGGAAAGGAATAATCTGTCTAAGCCTACAGACGTTTCCACTACATAAGGTACGTAGTTTTCGTTTCTTTCCGGATCGAAGAACTGAAGTTTTCTTCCTGAGAATTCTTCATGAGCTTTTAAATCGAAATCCGTTCTCGAGTGAATTCCTTCCAGTTCTTTGAAACCAAATGGGAAGTTAAATTCAATATCAGCCGCTGCATTCGCATAGTGAGCCAATTTTTCATGATCATGGAATCTGTAGTTGTCATTCCCTAAACCTAAAGCAAGGTGCCAGTTCAGACGTTTTGTTTTCCACTGCTCGTAGAATTCAAGTTCAGTTCCCGGAGCTACAAAAAACTGCATTTCCATTTGCTCAAATTCACGCATTCTGAAGATAAACTGTCTTGCAACGATTTCGTTTCTGAATGCCTTACCTATTTGTGCAATACCGAAAGGAAGTCTGTGACGTGATGTTTTCTGAACATTCAGGAAGTTAACAAAGATACCCTGAGCCGTTTCTGGTCTTAAATAAAGATCCATCGCACTGTCTGCAGAAGCTCCAAGCTTAGTTCCGAACATCAGGTTGAATTGTCTTACCTCCGTCCAGTTTTTAGAACCTGTATCAGGATCAGCAATTTCTAATTCTTCGATTAATGCTTTTACATCAGCAAGATCTTCATTTTCCAGAGATTTTGCAAGTCTTGAAAGGATAGCCTCTCTTTTTGCTCGGTATTCCAGAATTTTCGGGTTCGTAGCTACAAACTGAGCTTTGTCAAAAGAGTCACCGAATCTTTTCGCTGCCTTTTCAATTTCTTTATTTTCTTTATCTTCAATTTTCAAACAGTAATCTTCCACTAAAACATCTGCTCTGAAACGTTTTTTAGAATCTTTATTGTCAATCAATGGATCGTTGAAAGCGTCTACGTGGCCTGATGCCTTCCATGTGGTAGGATGCATAAGGATCGCCGAGTCAATACCCACAATATTTTCGTTAAGCTGTACCATGGCTTTCCACCAATACTGTTTGATATTGTTTTTTAATTCGGCACCGTTCTGTCCATAATCATAAACAGCGGATAAACCGTCATAGATCTCACTGGAAGGAAAAATAAAACCATATTCTTTAGCGTGAGAAATCACTTTCTTGAAAACATCTTCTTGCTTTGCCATAATTTTTTTACGTCTGATGTGCAAAAATATGAATTTGGATTCCAAATTCATGAAATTCAATAAAAAAAGAGTGTATTAACAGAAAAAATAGGTGTTCATCCAAGGAAGATTACTCAAAGTTCAACTTGTTGATTCCTTTTAGCCACCTTAAAATTCAAGTTTAAATTATAAATGTTACGTTAAATACTCTTGCTGATTGAACAGATTCCCCGGATTTTAGAAACTATAAGTAAGACCTATGCTGTTTCCGCTGAGGTCAAGTTGGTAAGAAGTTGTCTTCGTTTCGTCTGTTCCTCCAGCCTGATTCTGTGTATTGATGGCCTTTTTCATATTCTTTCCTGAGCTTATGGCAAAAGGAATCCCGATTCCGATCGCTCCCAGACCAATTCCTACCAATCCCCAGCCGCCTTTATCTTTTTTCTTGTAAGCAACCCCATTTTGATAGGTTGTTTTCGTTCGGAATATTTCTTTACCCAGTCCGAAACCTACAAAACTTCCGCCTATAGCTCCAAAAATTTGTGCCACCGTACCGTTGGTATTCGCTTTTTTCATGTAGCCTAAAGCTTCAGGATTGGTGAATACCTTTTTGTATTCCGAGAATTTGAATTTCTGATCGCCTTTGATAAAAAATTCACGGTTATTCTTCCCGAGTTTAAGAGAATCTGAAACTTGAGCAGAGGTTGAAATAAAGAAAAAAGCCATGAAAAAAGCCGAAAATAATAGTTTCATAAAGTAATTTTTCCGCGAAAATAGAAAAATAAAACAGATAACGGCAAAACTTTGTACTATTTTCAGGAGCCGGGAACCTGCTTTCTCTACTCGCTATTTTATTGGATTATGCGCGGCGGCTCTGCCGCCGCGCATAATCCAATAAAATGAGCTCAAACATGCCGTTCAATCAGGGCTAAATCATCGGAAAATTTCTACTTTTGCCCCATGTTAGAAATTCTTTATCGTGACGAGCATCTTATTGCCATCAACAAACCCAGCGGATTACTGGTTCATAAATCTTTTTATGCAGGAGAAGCAGATACTTATGCTATTCAGGAATTGAAGAAGCAGATTGGGCAAAAAGTGTTTCCTGTACATCGGCTAGACCGAAAAACTTCTGGTGTTTTGCTGTTTACTTTAGATAAAGAAACCTTGAGAATCATGAGTGATCAGTTTGCATCACGAGAAGTCGAAAAGAAATACATAGCCATTCTTCGTGGTTGGACAAAGGAAGAAGAAACCATCGATTATGACTTGATTAATGAAAATGAGGTCAAGCAGAATGCAGTTACTTACTATCGTCGTTTGCAGACTTCGGAAATAAATTTACCTTTTTTAAAACATCAGACTTCAAGATATTGTTTAGTAGAAGCTGTTCCTGAAACGGGAAGATTTCATCAGTTGAGAAAACATTTTAAACATATTCTGCATCCTATTTTAGGTTGTCGTAAACACGGCTGCAATAAACAGAATAGATTGTGGCTGGAAACATTTGAGATCACAAAAATGACGCTTCACGCACATCAATTGATTTTTAATCATCCTATTTCTAACGAAAGAATTACGGTAAATGCCACTATAGATGACGAGTTCAAAAGAGTAGGAGATATTCTGAACTTCGATTTGAAAGCGTATTCTTAATTTAAACTCCAATATTTTATTTAATAACTTTCTACGTTTGAGGGTACAGTCTTCAGAAAATATCCTTGTCAAGGTTTAAAACCTTGACATTCTATGTTAATTAGCAAATTTTATAAGTTAAAATATTTATATTTTTTCAATAATTGTGTTGATATT